>NZHC01000113.1 GCA_002689655.1 Rhodopirellula sp.
CAATGCTCGACAGGCCAATGCTCGACAGGCCAATGCTCGACAGGCCAATGCTCGACAGGCCAATGCTCGACAGGCCAATGCTCGACAGGCCAATGCTTACAGTGACAGAATGCACCAGCTTACAGCAACCGCGGTGCCCGGGCATTTGAAACTTGCACGAGCACCCCGTTGCTGATCTCCCTGACCTCGAACCAGCCCTTCGACACCACCGCGGCGGTAGAAGCGTCGGGTCCCGCAATGAATAGCGACTTCAGTCTTGACGACTCAAATATCCATTTGCTGAAAAACGAATGAACCAGGCGAGGTCACCCGGTTCCTCTTGATATTGCTTTGCCAAGCCGAGGACGGCATCTTTTGAGCGGGGATCCGCGAGCAACTCGACTGCTCTTGCAGCATGCAGCACAACGGTTTGGTCATCATGATCAAACCAGCGAGTCAACGCTTCGATTGCTGCGGAGTCACCGGTATGTCTTGCTACCGCATTGGCTGCCTCAATCCCAACAGACTTGGACGGATCGTCAAAAAGTTGACGAAGCTGTAGCGTCAAGCGTTCTGGAAATGCTTCCACTGCGGTACAAGCGACGGTTCCCCAATAACGAATGGCGGGATCACGGTCATGCAGAGTTTTCAAAATCGCTTCGTAATCATCTGTTCCGACTAACTCGGCAGCTGCCAAAACGGCTTCTGGATCAAATTGCTCAGTCGCTTTCCACTGCATGGGTGGCATTGACTTTGCATGCCGCCACAATTCTATTTCCGGCACCAACCCCAAATCACGCGTCTCAACCAGATGCCGATGCAGTCGTTTCCGCATTCCCGTCACAGTGGCTTCATGCTCGAGTGAATAAGCAAGATTGTTTAAATTCAGTGGGTCTGCCACGCAGTCATACAATTCTTCAGGTGGCCGAGTCTTGGAAAGGTATTGATTCTGGGCAGGTGAGGCCTTTCCCGAGTCAGCCAGCTTATAAAACTCACTTCGTACGTCCGCCTGATCGATCCAAGCTCCTTGCTGGTTGTAGCCAAGATGCGGCATGTAGTTTCGAATATAAAGAAAATCATGCGAGCGAATACTCCTGGCCATGTCCATGATTTCATCAACACGATCGCGATGTCCGAACACATACTGACGTGGAGAATTATCGAGTGCCCCGAGAAAAGCACGCCCGGTCATGTGAGCAGGCAACTCGTCGAATCCAGCCAAGCTAAGAACAGTTGGCCCAAAATCCTCAAAGCTCACCAGACGGGATACATCGCCTTTATGATCAGCTGAGCCAGCAAGGCCCTGATACTTTTTGGGAATTCGAATTAGCAGCGGCACGTGCATCCCACTGTCCAGAAGAGCACGCTTGTGGCGTGGCATTCCACTGCCATGGTCTGAATAGAAGAAAATGATCGTCTCATCGTACAAACCATCAGCCTTCAGGTCGGCCAGAATTTCCCCCACCCTTTGGTCCATCCGTGTAACACAGTCGTAGTACCTTGCAACCGTTTTTCGAACCAGCGGGGTGTCTGGGTAATAAGGCGGCAGAGGAACCAGATTCGGATCGTGAATTTTGCTAGCCGACAAATGCGACTGCACTTCTTTCTGAAACTGCTCATACGACCAAACCATGGAACGCGACTGATGACTTTCCATCAGATTGATCACTGAAAAAAACGGTTGCCCTTTCCTACGTCCGCGCCAGTCCGCCTGCTCGCTGCACTCATCCCAAGCAGCCTCTTTGATCCTGTCTTCGGCGCCGGAGTTGTAATCCGTTTTCACATTGTTGGTGGTGTAGTAGCCGACCTCACGCAACAAGGTTGGAAAACCATTCAACGCCGCGGGAATCGGCATCAGCGAACGCATCGCGTGTGCTCCCTGTGCAGGCGCCATGCAACCATTGATCAAACATGCACGCGAAGGCGAACAAACGGGCGACGTCGCGAAGGCATGGGTATAACGTGCGCTTTCCGAAGCCAACTGATCAATACTGGGGGTGGTAGCGAACGAATCGCCGTAGCAGCCCAGAGTTCGGCTCATATCCTCCGCCGTAATCCAAAGGATGTTGGGCCGTTCTTGCTCGGATTCAGGCACCGCCTCTTGAGCGTGCGCCCATACGGCCACGAACGTGAGTGGGAGAACCAGCAACATGACTGACTTCACAAGCAATGACTGATTCAAATTTCAGATCCTTCAAGGGGGATAAAGCGGACGCAGTTCGATTCCAGCCAATTCGTGCAACCGTTCACCACTAAGGCTGTGTCAGGGGTTGAAACGCAAATCAAATGCGTCTCAGCGTTACCCAATCAAGCCTAACAGATCATATTGAACGCAACCTGAAATAGGCGAAAATCCTAGTCACGAAAGGTGCCCACGCAGCAGTCGGAATATTCGCGTGCATCCATCAGGCCCCACTTTCGATGCATGCCCCGACCCAGCGTCGTCATTGAACGCTACGCAGGCCCCAGCTCCAAACCAATGCTCTTCCAAGGCATCCGGCTCACCCACGTAAACAAAAAAACCACCCTCTGTGACCTGTTGCAAATAAGTCACCTGGCCATGCTCAGGATGTGCCGCAGCCAGATGCAACCCTTTTGATTCATTGGCATCTAGTTTCTGCTCCACCGTGCTGATCGTTTTTTCTGCCATCGCTGCTGGGGTCAGCGTGGTGCTTGCCATTTCCGAAAATTTTAGCGGCATGTCCCCACAACGGACCAAACTGACTTTGATTGTTTCTTCCATGTCCAATTCTCACAGGTATCTTCTAAATTTCGTTTCTGACGCTTAAAACCTTCGCAGCCGTCGAAGTTTAAAACTCACTCGCTCAGGTTGCAATTCCATGCCTCGTTCTGCTCTCAATCCGCCAGAAACCGATCCGACACCGATTTTCGAGTTTTTCCGGGGCAGTTATGGCTCGGAACTTCTGACCGCTGCGATCACACATTTTGACATTTTCGGCAGGCTGGAGCGCCAGCCATTGTCGTTTGAGGCTTTGGCAACTGCTCTCAATCTGGAAGCTCGACCAGCCACTGTGCTGATTACTGCGTTGCGAGCCATGAACCTGCTGAGCGAAACCAGTGGCAAACTGACCCCCAGTAACTTAGCCAGAGAACACTTGGTCCCTGGCGGATACTTCGACGTGGGACACTACGTTGGCCTTGCTGCGCAGTCCCCGGGAGTGAAAGGGATGGTCCAGCTTTTAAAATCCAATCAACCGCTAGGCAGTGATGGCTCGGGAAGTGGCACTGCCTTCATTTATCGCGATGGCATGGAATCTGCGATGGAAGCAGAACAGTCCGCTCGACACCTCACCTTGGCCTTGGCTGGCCGCGCCAAGAACGTGGCGCCGGCCCTCGCTCAAGCGGTCCTCATGCCCGACCACGGCCACCTTTTGGACATCGGGGGCGGAACCGGCATCTATAGTTATGCGTTACTGGAAAAGAACCCCACGCTGAAGGCGACTGTGTTTGACCGGCCAGAGGTTCTAAAAGTCGCCGATGAAATGGCACAGGATTACGATATTAGGGAACGTATCGAGCTGGTTGCTGGTGATATGTTTGCCGACGTGCTGCCCTCAGATGTCGATGCAATCCTGCTCTCGAACATTCTGCATGACTGGGACGTCCCTGAATGCAGGCAGCTTATCGATCGCTGCGTTACCGCACTCGCACCAGGTGGCCGAATCCTCATTCACGATGTTTTTCTAAATGATGAGCTTGATGGCCCATTGCCCATCGCGCTGTACTCCGCTGCCTTGTTTTCTCTGACCGAGGGCCGTGCCTACAGTGCAAAAGAGTATCGGTCATGGCTGCATGACGCAGGCCTCAGCACAGAATCTGTCGTACCAACAGGCGTTCACTGTGGGGTTCTGTCCGGCACAAAAGGCTAGGTGATTCAACGTCAAACAAAATCCAACATTTCCCTTGCATGGAACCTGATTTTAGACTGCCGACAGGGACTCATGAAGATCCCCCTCAGGCCAACCTTTCACTGCATACCATTCAAGCTTCACTCCAATCACCAACTGGCACCCAACCGTTGACTCCCGAAACTGTTTTCCTGCTCTGCAACAACGCTGCCGCAATCGGATGGCTCGTTCTGATTCTGACCCCCCGGTTTACAATCTTCGCAAGGCTGTTGATCCCTGTCTTGCTGTGTGGACTACTAACGCTCGTTTATCTCTATCTGGTCGTCGCTGATTTCGGCGACGCCGAGGGCAGTTTTACATCGCTAGCCGGAATCGTACAATTTTTCGCGAACCCCAAGGTTGTTTTGGCAGGATGGGTGCACTACCTCGTCTTTGACCTCTTTATCGGATGCTGGGAAGTGCGTGATTCGCGTCGGCATGGCATTCACCATCTGCTGGTGATGCCGGCACTTCTCCTGACTTTTCTACTAGGTCCGGTCGGCTTGTTGAGCTATTTCCTGATACGCCTGATTCGCAGGGGCAGCTTAAACCTGGCGTGCGAGCCTATTCCAATCGCACAGAATAGCCGTATTCCAGATGTTCAATGACCCGGCAGGACAAAACCGAACGGCACCTGCCTCTCCATGGGGCAGCTTGTCTGTTCCAAACGAGTCGTTGGCGATAATGATAAAAACGGGGCGCACCACGACCTCATTCCTCTACTATAAACCGACGATCAAAAATCCACTGTGTTGTAAAACAACTCGGTGAATTCGGCTCAGCGCTGAAACTTTGATTCACATCATCATGAACTGAGGTTTCAATCGTCCAAACTTCCCCGGTTGCTCTTGCAATTCACTTGAAACCGAAGCTGCTGTTCGCGCCAACATCCAATGCGAATTAGCCCATTCCCACCCTTTGTCTTCTTCCCTCGAGGAGCGTGAGCTCGTGAACCTTTTTTCCACCATTCACCTTTCGGCCCTCTTCCTGATTTGCATGACCATTCCCAACATCAGTAACGCCCAAAACTTATCGGATCCAAATTCGACATACACCGGTGTCAAAATCGTGGATTACTTCGGCTACGACGATTGCATTGAACTTCACAATCGCAACACCCGTGTGATCCTCTGTCCGGCGGCGGGTGGTCGCGTCCTTGAATACTCCGTTGATGGAACGAACGTTCTTTATCTGCCGCCGGGCTCAGAGGGTTGGCGGCAGACGGTGGAAAACAAACGTGGAAAAATGCATGCTGGCCGTTTCGACATAGGACCCGAGAAAATGGTCAAACGAGGACGCGATCTTTGGCAGGGCAGTTGGCAAGGAGAACTGACCGGAAACCGCTCCGCGAAACTGACCAGTGAATTTGACACACAGTCAGGGGTACGTTTAACGCGGGATTTTCGACTGGATGCAAACTCGTCACGTCTGATTTGCACACAAACCATCGCTAATGAGTCCGACGAACCAGTGAGTCTTTGCCACTGGAGTCGGACCTTTGCCGTTGGTGGTGGCATCGCCGTCGTTCCCAGAACTCCCCGGGGCAGGTTTCCCAAAGGCTTTGTGCTGTATCAAGAAGGTGACTCGATCACCATTGATGCCAATGACCCGAACATTCACGTCACTGATGAAGCAGTGGTAATCACGGGACCGCCCGCATCTCCCAAATTGGGATTTGATTCTCATGCCGGTTGGCTTGCGTATCTTGCCCCCACCGATCAATTATTTGTAAAACGTTATCGCACCTTCCCCGACCGTGCTTACAATGAATTCGCTTCCCTGACAGCCTCGGTTTGGTACCCCGATGGAGACATGGTCGAAGTGGAACCCATCGGCCCGGCAGAAAACCTGCGTCCCGGCGAGAAAGCCAACTTCACCGAAGAATGGTGGCTGATGCAGCATCGTTTCCCAACCGACGTGCAGGACCTTGATTTTTCCACCATCAAACGCAAAGTGCAGCGCAACAGTCGCCCGCCAGCCAACGGCAAACGCGATGTCGTGTCACCCGTGGTCAATCCAGACCAGAGCGTCACTTTTCGCCTCACGGGACAAGATGCCAGTGCAGTCCGCGTTCGGGTCGCCAATCGGACCCGGCGAATGGAATTGAACCATGAAGGTGTGTGGGAACATCAAACCGAAGCCCTCATGCCCGGACTCCACGAATACACGTTCGACATCGACGGCGTACGCGTCACCGATCCGAGGAATCGTGTGATCAAGAAATGGCTAAACTGCGCCAGCATGGTGGAAGTCCCAGCCAATGCCGAACAGACCGCGCCGCTGACACAACAGCAAGCTGTCCCGCACGGCACGCTGCATCATCACATCTACTCATCAACCACGACCGGCCAACCCCGCAACGCCGTGATCTACACGCCGCCGGGGTACGACTTGAAAGCCACAGAGGGCTACCCGATTGTCGTTCTTCTTCACGGAAATGGCGATGACCAGACAGCTTGGACCGAGGTTGGACGTGCACACCAAATGATTGACAACCTCATCCACCAGCAACAGATCGCCCCGATCGTGGTTGCCATGCCCTACGGACATCCAATTCCGCTCAAAGATAAACGAGACTCGAAAGACTATGGCACACGCAACAATCGCTCCATGGCAGCTGACGTCATCAACGATCTGCTGCCATTACTGACACAACATTACAACGTCACCCAGAAATCCAACGAGCGGGCTATCGTAGGACTATCCATGGGCGGTGGTCAGGCAATCCACACAGGGCTCTCACACCCAGAAGTGTTCGAATGGGTGGGCGCCTTTAGTGCAGCAGCACCTCAGGGCAACCTGCAGCAGCACCCTGCATTGACCCACGGGACCGCCTCTGATGCAAACAAAAAGCGGAAACTCCTTTGGATTGCCTGCGGAATCGACGACTCGCTAGTGGAACGCAATCGTAAGTTTGTTGCCGAGCTCAACCGCCTTGCCATCCCACACAAATACGAGGAAACACGAGGAGGACATAACTGGCCTGTCTGGCGAGATTACCTTCCCAAATTTCTTCGCCAATTGTTCCAGTGACTCTTTTGCATGCTCGCATGCGCAGCGACTTGCGAGAGAGTTCACTTGATCACGGTCCTGCATGAAAGTTCCTGCATGAAAGTTCCCCGCGATTTCTGGTACGCTGCCGCGGAAGCGTACTTGTCCGCAGGGGGCATCACCTCTGAAAACTCAATTTCAAATCGAATGCTGCGGGTATCGAACGCCAAGCTTTCATAACTCCACTGTGACAATTTCCTCACACTGATGCTGGATCATTTCGGCGAGACCGATCAGTAATCAAGTCTGCGACGCATCGTGCTAGTAAACCCTCGTTGACAAAAACCGATTTCACTTATGGATAATCCCTCATTCAAATCGTGACACAAAACCAAACGTCGCCCAAAGACTCGTTGCTATTTCGAAGTGGCGATCCAGATTTCATGAACTCGCTCGCCCGTGGGCTCGAAGTCCTGCGCGCATTCTCGGGAACAGATGGTCACCGCACAGCAGCTCAAATCAGCAAACACACCGGATTGTCCAGAGCTGTGATCCGTCGTTGCCTGTATACACTGACCGAAGCAGGATACGTCACGAAAGTTGGCAACCATTATCACCTCGAAGCCAAAGTTCTCAGCCTGGCGCAGCCGTATTACACCGCCAGCAATTCATTGCCTGCCATCGCGCAACCCTTTCTGGAAAACGTCAGCCAACAGATCAACGAATCGTGTTCACTCGCGGTGATGGATGGTGATGAAGTGGTCTACATTGCACGCTCCGCGACCCAGAGGATCATGACGGTTTCACTTACCACAGGAAGCCGCCTGCAAAGCGGTTGCACCTCACTGGGCCGTGTCCTCCTCTCCAACTGGAGCGATCAGGCACTTCAAGCGTATCTGAAACGAAATCCGCTCACCGCGCACACTGTAAAAACCGTTACCTCCAATCGCGAGTGGTTGAAAACTATTTCATCAGTCCGAAAAGACAACTTTTCCTTGGTGGACGAAGAGCTGGAAATTGGGCTTCGATCCATCGCCGTGCCCGTGACGGATGCCAGAGCCCAAGTCGTCGCAGCCATGAATGTGGGGGTGCAAGCAACTCGAATCAGCCAGAAGGTGCTGCAGAGTAAAATTCTCGCGATCCTGCAAATCCAAGCAAGCGGACTCAGCCAGCGTCTATCGGAACTGGATATTGTGAACTGAAATCTTGCTTTGTTCCAATCTTGCGCTGTTCCGATTTCTGAGTAATGAGAATGCGAAACGCGTGCATGTCCCGCGCGAAATGCTGCCAAATCCCCTACCGTTTTTGTAGTGCAGTGGACTGATTGGCTTAACCTGTTTCCACCAAAGCGGGCGCGTCGGCACATTACCCAGCCCAAGCCTACACCCAACCCTACACCCAACCCTACACCTAACCCTACACCTAAGCCCCCTAGTCATCGCGAACCCCCAGGATCAACCTTTCGGCGAATCAGGCAATTTGCCTAAAATCCGTGATCTGTGATTCAAGCTTGAGCGGAAATGCCCAGCTTGCGCAGGATGGATTTCGGTTGGGATGTCACACAAGGATGTGTCGTCAAACCAGCATCATGACTCAATCGAGGGGAGCGAGCCGGCATGGATGCCGTTTGTAGCCAACGACGTTTTTTATTGCGATGGACCGTAAGTTGCCTGCTGGTCGTGTGCTGCGGTACCGCCGCTGCAGCCAGCAAACGCACGCAGAACTTCATCATTCAGGCCCCCACTCCCCAGCTTGCCGAAGCGGTTGCCGAAGCTGCCGAGCGTTATCGCCGTGATTTGGCAACGCACTGGCTGGGAAAGGCCTTACCACCGTGGCCACGACCATGCCCGATCCGAGTGGTATCAGGCCCCCGTTTAGCTGCTCAGGGTGTGACAACGTACAACCCGGCTCCTGTTCGTGACTTTCAAATGGAGGTTATTGGAACACCTCAGAGAATCCTTGACTCTGTGCTGCCCCATGAGATCACGCACACCATTTTGGCAACCTATTTCGGTCGCCCTCTGCCCCGCTGGGCAGACGAAGGAATCTGCACGACTGTGGAACACGCAGCTGAACGAAAAAAGCACGACGCCAAGCTACAAGAGTTTCTGCGATCTAGGCGAGGAATCGCCATGAATCAGCTATTCCTGCTTAAAGAATACCCCAACGATGTGCTCCCCATGTACGCACAAGGGTATTCGGTATGCCGCTTCCTGATCAACCAACAGGGCCCTCGCACCTTCATCAACTTTCTCGAAGACTACATGCGGCACCCCTCATGGACTGACAACATACGCAGACATTATGGATACACCTCGCTTGCTGAATTGCAACAGTACTGGCTCGCATGGGTATCCGAAGGTTGCGGTGAAGTCACCAAGTATGCGAAGACAAGAAGCCTACCGGCTTACGGACAGTTGGCGAGCAACACGGGAAGCATTAATGACGGCGATCGTAACCAGAACGCTTTGGAAGGCGTTTCACATGGAAACGTGGTCCTCGCCGGTGGACAGTCAAACCGGCTCTCAAACAATTCAGCGAACGTTGCACAGGCAACACAACATCAACATCTTGGTATGAACCTTGAATCACCTGCGGTGACTCAGCTGTCTTTGACTGCCCCCACCGCAAGTACTGTCCCCGGCAATGACGAAACGGCAACGCCCATCGACAATGCGACCGCGTCTGCCAATGGAACGACGACATCAATGACTAACCTGACTCCGATTGGCAACATCGCATCGTCGCCGCCCCAACCGATGCCGGCGGCTCGCGCCTACACAGCAACGGAAGCGATCAAAGGTTACTACCAAAATCAGCAACTCCAAGCCGAGGCCATGCGGCAGAGCCGCGGTGAGACGGAACTATCTCAGGTCACCATCCCAATGGTTCCACCGTCAATCCGTTTGAGCGGTAAATATGGGATGAACCCGGCAACTGCGGCGGCAGCACTCAATCCGGCGGCTCGGTTGGGACCAGCGACTCCACCCACCGCACGCGGGCAAGCCGACCAATTCGATTCAACGGCGGGTACGAGTGCAAATACAATTCAGACGACCGCCACCCCTCATTTTTCGCCTGCGGGGAACTATCAAACGGCCCACCCCCAGCCCGAACAACAAATCTCACCAGCTGGGCAAGTCGTACCGTTTAGCCTCCGCCCCCCATCACAACACTCGCGATTAAGCAGTCCAAAACGCTATTAATGCATTTTTTCCATGTATTTTGGCTCCGCCGGCAGGTCTTTCTGAGCCCCCACAGAGACAATTCCCTGTTTCCCCTGATTGTGAAAAGCTGGCATAACTGTGAAAGTCCCAAACGTTCCAAATAACACGCCTCTGGGAATGGTCACGTTTACCCTTGCTTCAAGAAGTACCTACGCGCCGGAGCCAAAACCTGCTATTTTGCTGCGTCCGCGGACGTCGACTTAATTTCGCGTCCTTGTCGCGGCAGACAATCCAAACCCGTTTCCAACCGCCGACCTGGTGGTGTCTTCCTCTGTTTCTGATAGTGCATCGATGGCTAAGCCTCAACACAAATTAAAAAAAGCAAACCACGGCCGGCGCCCCGCCAGTGCCAAAGCTCGAAAAGCAAAACGTAAAAAGGTGAAAACCTGAGGGTAACGGTGGATAAAAGTAAATTCATCATCGACCCTGCATTGCTGGATCTTGATAACCCGATCGCCGACCTTGAAGGCATTCGGGCTTTGAATCCGCAGCGTTTTGAAATGGAGCAGTTGACCGCGATCCTTTATGAGGACCTCGAGTCAAATTCTTGCGCTGCCCTTAAAGAAATCACCGACGACGAGTTTTGGATCCGCGGTCACATGCCAGGCATGCCACTGATGCCTGGCGTCGTCATGCTCGAGGCGGTCGCACAGCTGTCAAGTTATTTCACGCAGAAGCATGACTTGCTGGGAGCCGAAATAGTCGGCTTCGGTGGCTTGGATGACGTCCGCTTCCGCGGAGTGGTCACGCCCGGTGACAAACTGGTGCTGATGGTCAGGATGATCAAAAATCGACGCGGTCGGATGATCGTTGCGACCTTCCAAGGTGTTGTCGGGGAAAATATTGTCGTGGAAGGTACCCTGCGCGGTATCCCTATCCCCGTCGAAGCAGTCGAAAGCCTGCTAAAGACAAAGACTGCTTAGGACACGGAGCTGAGTTCGGGAATCACGTGAACGCAACCATTCACACCGAGCCGCCAAGCCAGTTGACCATCGGCCGTGCGCTTGATTTTCTGGTCATCGCACCCCACCCAGATGATGCGGAACTGGGCATGGGTGGAACCATTGCAAAAATGGTAGCAGAGGGTTGGCGGGTTGGAATCCTTGACCTGACCAGTGGTGAACCCACCCCTCACGGCAGCGAGGCACGACGAAGGAAGGAAACCCTCAAAGCCACAGAAATTCTCGGAGTCACGTGGCGCGGCAATGCCGGTCTCCCCAATCGCAAATTGGAGCCAACTCTTGATGCACGCGAACTGATTGCGAGTTACTTTCGCGTTCTCCAGCCACGTTGGATCTTTGCCCCCTACTGGGAAGATGCACACCCGGACCACGTGGCTGCAACCCAGTTGATCGAAGCAGCCCGTTTCTGGGCCAAGCTTAGCAAGACAGCGATGCCCGGTGAGCGTTTCCACCCCGAGCGAATCTACTATTACTTCTGCATCCATTTACGCTTGGCAGTGCAACCCGACTGGATCATCGACATCAGTGACCACTGGGACCAAAAATTGGAATCAGTGCTCGCCTATCAAAGCCAGTTCATCGAGGGTAGGCCCACGGAACCGCCGACGATGATCGATCGACTTCGCGATGACGCGGCGAACTGGGGTCGTTTGATCAACCGCAAGTACGGTGAACCGATGGCGACCAAAGAACCGCTGGCACTAAAGTCGCTTCGAGACTTGATTTAGTCGACCGCCGCTTGCCTGACATTACGACTACTCCGTCTTTACACGCAGCATTTTCAAAGTGCGATCAGCGGCATTGATCTCGAATTTGAAGTGATCAAGAAAACTCATTCCCAACAACGGCTCGGCCGAATCAGCGGCTGCCTCAAGAATAGCTGCATCCACGTTCTCAACCTCGAATTCGCCAATGCGAACACGCGGTAAGATAACCCCGCGAGCACCAATTCTGTCACCATTCGCAACCACCAACTCCATCTGCGGTGCATTGGCAGGAATCGCAACTCCCAATTCTGCCGCGACACGGGCTGGCAAGCAAATCAGTGAAGCACCGCTATCAACCACCATCCGTGTTGTTTTCTTACCCACCACCACATTCACATACATCGAACGATTCTCAACCTGTAACGGAATGTTCTCACTGAACACCTCCTGCTCGACACGCTCCACTCGCTTATTCAAAGCAGCCAATATCTGATCCGCCGTCAACGTGTTGGGGGTTTCAAAATTAACATTCATTACCCGCAAGGCGATCGCAACTTGATGGTCAGACAGCGCTTCCTGCACAGCTGATTCAAGCAATGTGAACTGCTTTCGAATTACGAGAATCTTCTCTGCATACCTTGACTCCGCTTCACTCAAGACTGCGCGTTTGGCAGACATATTCGCTTTGGTTTTCTCGCGTTCCGCAACCACCTGCTCCATCTGATTGTTATTGACGTTTAACAAACCAACGATGCGATTATTCGCTGTGGTGTCCCCAGCAACCCGAGTCAATTGCAGACTCAAGTCAGCCCGCTGCTGTTTCAATTGCTGCAATCGCTGACGAAGCGCAGTGAGTCGAACACCTCCTGCATCCCAGTCTTTTTGCATCAATCGCAACTCACGCTTCTCGCGTGATAACCCTGTGATCCCACGAGTGACCGAGGTGGTCCCCATCGCTTGGATCTGCTTGCCGCTTCGACGCAAGGAATGTTCTTGAAGAATTTTATCAGCCTTGGCGACTACCTCGGGGCTGTATTTTTCTCTTTTCGCCTCATCAGCGACAACCACTCCCGAGAACAACGATAAGATACACAGGCAAGCGACTAACAGTCGACGTACGGAAATCAACTGCATTCCCAACGGCTGAGTATTCATCGGCGGACAGACACCTTTACTTACCAATAACCTAGCTAACGCTCTGCCATTGCTTGCCCATGTTTTCATTTTTGAAACGGCAGCGATCGCCAAGTCGTTCATCTGAAAACATTCCGTGGTCGTAAAACACTGAAATTGAAGGGTCACACCATGTTCCCCCCGCAACAGTCCCCCGTCATCCCCAGTCTAGCACGATACGCAAGCATTGCATGGACTGTTTGCTTGACACTGCTGGTCTACGCCATCTCTCAGACACATTTCCACTCGTTGGCCCAAGCCGACAATGCGTCAGCACAGACACAAGAAGGGCAGCGGGACCTGCCTTCACTGACGCTGCTAGGCAATGAATCTCGAAAACTGTTACGCCAAGAAGCCGTGCTCAAAAGTGGCTCCGAAAAGAACGCTGCCGCAACAGCGTTGTGCGACATGTACGTGATTCTACGCTTGGATCCACGCTACGGGGGCAGCAAAATGCTGCAAGGTGACGCCACTCGAATTCGCCGACGTTTGATTTCAATCGCCAACCGAAATAAAAAAGCACTGAACAGAGAAGGGGTCCCGCGACCGCCCAGCCTCTCCTCGCATGTATCGGCCAACATTGCAGCAGCGATTCAAAAATATCAACACAAACTAGCGGGGAACCATGCAAATGAAAACTCTCCCACCGACGGCAAACACTCAGATATTGCTAGTGACGATGCACCAGGTAACGGCAACGACGAAACGCTGTCCTCGCAGGGCGACAACCAAGCGAATGACCCAAATCCTGCAGCAGGCCAGAACGCCCAAGGAGCTCAGGCTGCCGGCGGAATCCCAGACACTGGCTGGCAACTGGTTGAACTGATCCAACGTATTATCGCACCTGACTTTTGGGAAAGCAGGGGAGGACCTGGCTCAATCCGTTACTTTGCCATGAGAAGAGTTCTGGTCGTGAGGGCAACCACAGATATTCACGAGCAGGTTCGTGATCTTCTAACTGCACTTCGTTAATAAAGACACGGTGCTAACCAGAGCCATCGCTGCAGACCACTTGATGCCTTCCCAAAACTAATCGCATCAATGGATCATCGTTGCGTCGATGCGACACGTGCTTGCCTCGCGTCTCAGGCTGACTCCCCGTCCGCTTCATTTGAGGCCAGTCCCATTGTTTTGCGCAGTGCCTGCCGCATTGCATCACCCAAAAGCAACTCCTCACTGAGTTCGCAGCAGTAGACTGCCACCGTCTGAAACTTCTGTTCTTCCAATGCAAGTCCCAGTAGATCTTCCGCTGACACAGTCTGGCGTCCAGCTCTGCGAACCAACGAAAATTGCATTTCACCTAGCCCTTCGTAGCTTCGGTACACAACCTCAGTGCAGACAAGTCGATCAGCTCGCGTGAAGTCGAAATCGAAGTCGTAAGGTTTTCCTACATGTGACCGTGCACGCACGATTGCTTGCTGAATATTCTCTTCATCCAGAGCCGGTCGAATCACAGCCACCGAATCATTCCCAAAAGGTGATGACATCTCCCGCACTCGAACACCATCCTTCATCGATTCCACGACCTGTTGCCCTCCCACATACATGGCAACGTGTGGCCAGTAACCCGGTAAAAAATAATTGGACATCGCATGCTCTTTTCGAGTGACAAGCACATCCCCTGGCTGCAATAACTCTTGAATCTGATGAGCAATCCCGGCTGGCAACGCAGGGACGTGTTCCGGTTTGGTACTCAGGTGTGCAACCGCTCGCCCGCCCAGTTCCAGAATTGCATAGATGGCTTTATTCAAATTCCCTAGCAGAACGCGGTCCCGCGTGTTTCTTCCCAATTCTTTGACTCTGGCCTTCAGATACTTGCGTTTGCCGACATCGGTTGCGTCTCGCAAGTTTTCAATGACTTCTACAACGGTGGCAAACGTCTTATCGTCTTCGGCACACGCTCGAATGTAATCCTGATTCTGTTCATAAAACTCATTGGCGTTCTTGATCTGCAAGGCATTGCCTGGATCTGTCAACGACAACTGAATCTCGTCAAAGCTGTCAGCCGGGATGCGAAAGTCATCGAACGATTCATTTAATTTCCGCCGCACCAAGTCATTTTTTCCAAACCGGTCTCGCAAACTGCGAGCCGCATCCACGAGAATCAGCGTCGCGGCGTAAGCTAGTGTAAATTCGCCAATCTGTTCGCGTGACGCTTTTCCGACTTCGTTACGAATCACTTGCACGATTTCAAGAAGTGCAGTTCTGGAACCGTGATAAGACACCCACAAATGTTCTACCTGTTCGTCCTCGCTTGGTGAAAAGTATCCTCGCTCACGCGTGTCAAAGATGGACTGCAGGTGCGTCGCCGCGTCTCGCAAATGCATCATATGGTCCGCAACCGTCAATACCGTGCGGGCTCCGGCAATGTCCACACCGTGGACAGATACATTCCCTATCGATTGCTCACCCGTCGATTGCTCACCTGTCGATTGCTCACTTATCGGTCGCTCACTCATCGAGTTATCCACGCAAGAGAAAACAAAATCCCGACTCCACTGGCAGGAAGGATGCCACGGCAACCCGCTTTGAAGCCCTCGATTATACAGAGACCGTCTGCCTTGAATGAGGTCGCGAACTCATTAAAATTTTTCTCGTCTGGATGGTAAAACCCACAAAACGGGCCATTGACTGAAGAGCAGACATCCTCTGCCCATCAAAATCGGCCACATGGCGTGCTACATCGTCAAGATCAGCTGCGTAACGACGACCTCAGCACCTTCCATATTCAGAAACGCAAGCTACCCGAACATCTGTCACAATCCGCAACCAGCAGCCATTCTCATCGGTTCAACGATCCAATGATGGCGCTGACAGAATCAGCGTTGATTTCACTCAAAGCGTCCGGAAGGTGTTCGATCAGTCTTGTTGACACGGTAGGATCGTAATAGTTGGCGGTACCGATTTGCACGGCGCTGGCCCCGGCTACCAGGAACTCCATCACATCATCGATGTTAGCGATCCCGCCGATACCCACGATCGGAATCTTGACAGCACTTGCAACCTGGTGCACACAGCGGAGTGCGATGGGTTTGATGGCAGGCCCACTGAGGCCTCCCATGCCATTGCCGAGCATTGGCTTTTTGCGTCGCCAATCAATCGCAATTCCCAACACGGTATTGATCAAACACACGGCATCTGCCCCGCCGTCTGCTGCTGCCTGCGCGATATCGGCAATCCGCGTCACGTTGGGAGTCAACTTTGCCAAAATTGGCACATCAGTCCGAGCCCGGGTGGCGGCCACGACAGCTCGGCAGGAATCCGCATTCGTTCCAAAATCTACACCCCCACTAACATTGGGACAGGAAAGATTCAACTCGATCGCAGACACACCCTGCTGGCCACCAACACGCTCAGCAAGACTGACAAAATCGTCCTCAGTACGCCCAGCCACACTCACTACGACCGATGTTCCAATGTCTTTTAGATAGGGAAGATGATGCTCCAGAAACGCGTCAACCCCATCATTGTCGAGACCAATCGCGTTGAGCAATCCTGCTGTTGTTTCAACAGTACGCCAAGGCGCATTTCCGATACGTGGCTCCGCTGTAATCGTTTTGGGTAACACTCCGCCCAGTCGAGAGACATCAACGATCCCTTCCATCTCTCGCGCGTACCCAAAGGTTCCCGATGCAACCATGATCGGATTTTTTAATTGCAAACGACCAAGCGTGACGGACAGATCCATGACAGAATTTTTGTATGAGAAATTATATTTAAAGAAACAGTGACTGTTGAAAAGTGACGCCTAACCAGCGATCAGCCTCGCATCAATTTCCGCCAATAGTTGGTTGGCCACATGTGCTTTACTTCCGTGAATGCTAGCCAACACATCCCCCGCGGGACTCAATAATTCAACATCATTGGTAGCCGCATCAATTGCACTCGGGCCATTGCTGACCATCAGATCACAATGCTTACGTTCCAGTTTGACAATGGCCCGAAACCGCTGGTCTTCGGTTTCCAAGGCAAACCCCACGACCCATTGATCGCTACGCTTGCACTGCCCCAGACTGGCCACCACGTCCGGTGTTTCGATCAATTCAATCATCAACGGCTGACCCGTTTTTGAAATTTTCTGTGCTCGTACCGTGTAAGGCATGTAGTCACAAGGCGCTGCAGCACCAATCACACCATCGCACTCTCTGAATTTCGACTTGGCCGCCTGCAGCATCTCGTCCGTGGTTACCACAGGGACAACCGTCGCACCATCTGGATAATCAACCACAACGGGACCACTGATCACAGTCACCTGGTGTCCCAGTTCAAGAGCAGCTTCGGTCAGGGCAACTCCCATCCGCCCACTCGACGCATTCGTGATGTAACGAACGGGGTCAAGATATTGGCGTGTGGGCCCTGATGTGATCAAAATATGAGCCACAAGCCATCACTGTTTCAGAGTTTCATCGATAAGCCGTTCGACATCTGACGTCGAAATTGACATTTTGGCTGCCGCCAAGGCGAACAATCTTTTTTCACCTTCATCCAGCCGACCATCGGCGGCCATGATTCGTATCAAGTCCCGAAGCAAGGCTTCTCGCTCACTGAGCTCATCTGGAACTTCCAACCGCGCGCCGTCAGACAGCCCCGACTTGATCGCAAGGGACAAGTCGTAATCATCCAAGCCGAGCTCAACGCATCGGTCAGCAACAAGATTCACTTCTCGCTCACCCAGTGATCCATCGGCGAAGGCCATCAGCACCAGGTTCCGTAAATGCCGCCTGTGTTTCGTTAGTTTTTCGCTTGTCATGACACGATGGTAACGCCATCAATCCTCGTATTCCATGCCCCGCTTGAGGCAAAACACTCGTCTCGCGTCAAATGGCCCGATTGGCAGCCCAGTTCCTGCCATTCTCATCGTGAACCGCCCAGCTTCAGTGCCCATTTCACCGCTGTCCACGTCGCCGTGGATCGGCAGCCACAAAACTAACCTCAAAGCACGACAGACAGCGTAAGACTGCTGGGGCCTTGGAGCGAGACCAAAACTGACACGAGGTTGACCGACCTGCAAATCTCCATCACGCAGCTGGAATCCAAGAACTAGAAACCGTTGATCATACCGAGTCTTTGTCAGTGAAAGCATTTCCACCAACAGTTCTGCAAACAGATGCCATGGGCTCACCCTAGGCCAACGAAGTCACGGAATGAGTCGCGTCTGTACGTGCGTTGACCACAGCATCAGCCACACTCGCAAAAAACAAAGCGTCTACAAACTCTTGCCCATCCTCAGACGTGTGCCGGTGACGATTTTTCTGACAGTTCCCAGGCAGGGGACTACTGAGTGCGTACCGCCTGCGTCGCCACAATGTGAGCCGTACTTAATCCGGTCAGGAAACCACGATTCCCAAAAATGCTGACTCGATGATTCAAGTGGGGACGCAGATTCACCCCCGGAATCGGCGTGACGTAAGCGATGGTGCGGCCACTGTTATCAGTCAAGGCAAATGGAGGACTATTCGTGCGTGCCGAATAGACTTGGACCAGCGTGCCGGTTGCATTTGCAACCTTGATGGTATCGCGTTGAGCCGGCCCCTGATAAAGTGCCCCCGCGTTGCTTCCCTGATGTCTTGACTGTGTGTGTGAAGCCTGCAAAACCGGATACCTCGAGCCTGCAGTCGAATTCTGACTCACTGCGTTGCGAACCACGACTTCACCATCACGACGTTGCGCCACTTGTTGATATTGTTCGACACGCTCCAACAGCATTCGGGCTCGCCCTACCGCCAAAGGGTTTTGGGATGTCGTCATTAAACGATAAGCTGATCTCGCAACCGGCGCGGCTTCCATGGCAGTTGCACGAGAAGCCATCAGACGCGAAAAAACCAGACCAAGCTGCTCAATGTCAGCTTGCTGTGCCTCGTTCTCGATTTGCGTCAGACGTTCAGAAGAAATGTAAGTCAGTGTTTTGCTGGCAGGTACAACAGCACTGGGTACCGCTTGCGTGGCCGCAGCCTGCATGACTTGGTTTGTGGGTCCGAATCCCAATGTCCCCAGCCCAGAGAGTTGTGCCCGACTGTTCTCTCTACCAGCATAACGATCAGACGGAACCCTGCTCCCTGCACTCAGGCTACCGCTGCCAGTTGCTCGTGCAATGAAGTTCCCAACAGAAGGGCCTAGATTTGACGTCAGTAGGGACGGTGGGGTGTCAAGATTCAATCTCTCGCTCTGAGCAGGTGAACCTGCAGCTACCCAGCTGGATTCAGTCGATGGTTGATCCGCAGCAGGTGCCGATGGTTCATCATCAATCGTAAGTAACTCAGGTTGCTGGACACTACCAACCGCGGCAACTGCTGTCTGCTTTGATCGGGAAAATGCCAAAGTTCGAACGTTTTTTTCCTTCCGCTCACGATCTCGCCACTGTTCATTCAAACCACTACCCACGGCGTTTAAAACATTGCGTTCGGTCTGTCCGGGGTCATCATTGCGAGCCAGCACGGAAGGCCCGACCTCGTCATGACGCCCTCCAACTGGGGCATTTGCGGTACGACGAGAACTGGAAACGGCATTGGCTGCCGCTGCATTGGCTGCCGCTGCATTTTCATTCGTTACTGGACGATCCCGCGGAAACACCTTGATGTTTTCTTCTGCTGAACCGCGGCGCATCAGAGCGACTAATTCCTCACTGCTGTTCACTATATTTTCTCGCTGAATCCAGCGGTACTCGCCCGATGGCGGAACGATGCGGTACCACAGTTGCGGCCCATCTGGCCCCTCTCGTTCGCTACGTCCAATCACAGTGACAGGCTCACCCTCGGCCAACTGCACTTGCCATCGATACGTGCGTGCACGCCCAAGATGAGTCCCGATCCAAGCGACAGTGCGATCTTCAATGATCACCCCCTCGAGCTCACCACTCTCTTTTTGAACGGTCTCCGCAGGCACCCAACAAAAGCTTTCCTCAGGTGGACGAATACCGAGCCAACCATCGTCGGTCTCAGCGTATACCTGTAGCTCCTGACCCTGCCGCAACGGGTCTGTGCGGTAATAGTCATCAGAAGGTCCACAACGTGCGAACGCCTTCTGCGTTGCCACATACACGGAGTACGGCTCAAACGTAAGCTCGCTCTGATCGACCAAGACAGAATCCTCACCGCAAGCTATCGAGATTCCGCCAGAGAAGGAAAATCCGAAGCCCAAGAGGCACCAGGTGATCAGGTTCAATTGCATCCAGCGGCTGGGTGCGACGCGTCGAATCGGAGGCATCACGGGGTCGTCCTACAATGATGGGTACATGTTTGAGGTCTTTTCCATGTGATCGATAAACAAGATTTCGATGATCACACAAGAGGAATCGAAAAAAACCGTGTTTCACGGCGTGGCACATCCCTTTTTGTCGCTGATCAACATTTACCAAACGGTGATTTGCCCCCTAGAATGCCTAGGGTTCACTTCCTGTCGCTGCCCGCTCTCCTATCGTGAAAGTGCCTGCAGTCTCAAGCGTCAGCAGTTGAAAGCATCTCCTCGATTAAACGGTAAGCCGATGTCACTACTGATTAGCTGCGAGGTAGGCGGGAATGAAGTTCCCGAGCAGTTAATTGANCCGNCCCTGCGTGAACTACTTTCGGTCCGTGATCACGTGAATAACAAGGGCGAGCACCCAGCTGCATCTGGTCACATCGCATTACAGCATCATCACACGGGAGCTTCACTGGGTAAACGAGGATCAGTGAACCATTCACGTAAAAAAATGCGTCCGGGAAAGCTGCCTGCGACACTCTCATGCGATGAACCAGCAGCCTACGTCGCCCAACGACTAGCAAGTAAGCTCCAAGTTCCATTATTGTTGAATCGTTACTCACCCGATCTGATCGATGTTACTCACTCGCTGCATCACCGCAGTCTATTTCCGCAACAAACCCGAGCGTGGTCTACGGAGCAACGTCATCGACTCATCGAAACAATCTACGAGCCCTACCGATCGAGCGTCAGGAAGGCGATCCGAACAGGCCTCGATCGTTCGGGATACCTGATCCACCTTTCAATCAGTACATTCGACATTCAGAAAAAGAAAAAGATTCAACGCGCCGATGCTGGCCTGCTCTATGACCCGGCCTGTGACCATGAAGTCGATCTTTGCCTCGATCTGGTCGACGAGCTTTACGAAGAAGTTCCAATGCTGCGCGTGCGTCGTAATTATCCAGGACGCGGCACGACCGACCGATTGACCAAGACGATGCGAACGGAATTCGCAGAGGAGAACTATTTCGGAATCGAACTCATGCTCAACCGAGCGTGGGTAGGACGCCCACTACCGATACGAGATGAAGTGATCGATGGAATCGCGTGGACACTACAACTGGTAGCCGAACTGGAACAGTCCGAAGCGGCGTGATCCGCGCGAAAGCGGTGAACCTGAGCGAATATGACCTGGAACCCTGGCTCCTGACCTAACCATTTCCCTTGCTTTCGCTCCGAAATCAACTGATCGTCTCTACTCTGAACAGCGACAGTCGATGACACGCCGTAGCCGACGGCGTGTCTGGTAACCCATTTGTTGACTCAGATCGACTCCATCCCGAAATGGCATCACGAGCCACATTCTTCAAAGCGACCTTGGAAGAATCGGAGCATCCTTGGTTCATATGTAAAACCTAATCCTCGAATCTCCCTCGCCCGGTTCATGACACGCACTACACTCTCGGCGGTCACATCCATGTGCGCTTGTGTGTAGACGCGGCGTGGGATGGTCAGCCGGACAAGCTCAAGTTTTGGCAATCGATTCTTGCCCGTTTTCGGATCACGGCCTGCCGAGACCGCCCCCCGCTCCATGGCACGGATTCCAGATTCAACATATAAAGCGGCAGCCAATGCTTGTGCAGGAAACTGATCCTGCCTCAAATGGGGCAAGATCGCTCGAGCATCCAGAAAGACCGCATGCCCACCGCAAGGTCGCACGAGCGGCACACCAGCGGATTCCAGCTTGTCCCACAGATACTCGATCTGACCCACGCGTGCCTGCATGTGATTGTCCTGCACACTTTCGGTGATCCCGATCGCCAAGGCCTCCATGTCTCGCCCTGCCATTCCACCATAGGTATGCAGGCCTTCGTACACCACCACCAACTCACAGGCTCGCTGGTAAAGTTTTTCATCNTTCATGGCCAAAAATCCACCGATGTTGACCATCGCATCTTTTTTNGACGACATNGTTGCCGCATCGGTGAGTTCACAGATTTCATGCACAATCTGCTTGACCGACGACGTCTCATAGCCAGCTTCACGCTGTTGGATGAAGTGGGCATTTTCGGCCACGCGCGTCATGTCGTGAACAATCAGAATGCGATGCTGGTCACACCAACGGCGCAACTCTCGTAGATTAGCCATCGAAATCGGCTGCCCACCTGCCATGTTCACACAGGTCGCAATGCAAACATAAGGAATGCGATCTGCACCCACTTCCTGTAGCAATGCATCGAGCTTGTCGAAGTCGACATTGCCTTTGAACGGATGGTTTGAATCAGGAGCATGAGCCTCATCAATGATGACGTCGACAAAGGTGCCGCCCGCCAATTCCTGATGCAGACGCGTGGTGGTGAAGTACATGTTACCAGGAACATAATCCCCCTTGTTGATCAGCAATTGACTGAGGATATTTTCCGCCCCGCGTCCCTGGTGGGTGGGCACGGTATATCGATAGCTGTAGTAGTCTTCGACTGTCTTTTGCAGATGATAAAAGTTGCGGCTTCCTGCATAGGCTTCATCGCCCATCATGATACCTGCCCACTGTCGATCACTCATCGCTCCAACGCCAGAGTCTGTCAGCAAATCGATGTAGACGTCTTCTGATTTCAGTAGGAACGTGTTGTAGCCAGCGTCAACGATTGCAGCCCTCCGCTCTTCCTCAGTTGTCATCTTGATGAGTTCAACCATCTTAATTTTGTAGGGCTCAGCCCAAGATTTTTTTTCCACCAGTTCGCCTCCAGTTAAAGAGTAAAATAAAACTGCGGTGACGNTTTCGTCGGAATGTACAGACACCACAGTAAACTGCGGCATTTCATCCCTTATTGCCAGAAGCGGCAAAGAAGTGGCCAGTAGTACGCAACGTTGGATCACCCACCGCTGCCAGACTTCCAAAAATGATATCCAGACAGGAATCGCGAATCAAGTGGCGAAATGAAACGAACTTGGAAGCTCGCTTTTGGGTCGAGAGAACGGTTAGCCAAACGGATTGAGTCGGGCGTCGACTCTTGCAAAAGACCGAATCTCAGAAGCATTTCAGAACCGGCAACATTCTGANCTGAGTTCCGGTCGCATCAGGATGGAATGACGGATTGAGAGCGGATCGGCGGAGTTGACACCGCATCCCCTGACCCGAGTGGATTCGACAGTCACCTTCAGCGACTACCCACCGCCGAAGCCACCGCGAAGCCACCGACAAATCGTCTCAAGACGGCGTCCTTGACGCTAGGACTCCGTAGTTCACAAGCGAAACAGGTGACCGCCAGAGTGGATCAACGCACAAGATATTTCTCGGTAGTGAGATTGGTAACGAGTCTGAATAACAATGCACCTTGGGAGCGCGGTCANGACCGTTCCAATGANTCCCGTGATCGCGAAACGAAATCTCCAGTGACTTGGGAAGGGCAAAGCACGCCCCTGAGCGGAATTTTGCGTCCACAGAGGTACACAGAATGGTTCAGACGTTGCTTGCTAATTAAACGGTGCAATCGCTAGCTCCGCAGGGGAGAAAAAGGCAGTTTTGGGATGTTTTCTGAGGGCGGCTTGGCAACCACGAATGGTATCCGTAGAATTTCGCTGTTGGGTAAAGAAAGAGTGGCGTTGAGAGCGGTGACGCACTGGATGAGCCATTAAGAATTTCCAGCCCCACGGGCACCCCTAGCTCAATTGGATAGAGCATCGGTCTACGGAACCGAAGGTTAAAGGTTCGAATCCTTTCGGGTGTATTTTTCTAAAGCGAATTGAGTACTGCCTTTAGCTTGCGAAGCTCCTCGACAGAAAGCCGGGGAG
>NZHC01000114.1 GCA_002689655.1 Rhodopirellula sp.
GAGCCAGCATGTGGTTGTGAAGAAGAGCCAGCATGTGGTTGTGAAGAAGAGCCAGCATGTGGTTGTGAAGAAGAGCCAGCATGTGGTTGTGAAGAAGAGCCAGCATGTGGTTGCGAGAGCGACGGCTGCGATAGCGGCTGTGCTCCTATGAAGTCTTTCGGATTGCTCGAGAAGCTGTTTGGAAAACTTAAGAAGAATGATTGCTGCGACAGCGGCTGTGACAGCAGCTGCGAGCCAGCCTGTGGTTGCGAGCCAGCCTGTGGTATCGAAGCTGCTCCAATGCCAGCACCGGTCGTTGACCCAAGTGCTCAAGTGACTAGCAAGCGTCGTGTCGTTCAGGCCAGTGCTGTTTTCGTTCGCTGAATTGCGTAATGAAAATGCTCTGATAACCTTTCAGACGTGACCTACAAACGACCTGTCGAGGATTCCCTCGACGGGTCGTTTTTTTATGGCTGGATTTCAGCAGCCGAGTGGAATGAATCATCGAACGCCTGAGGATGTAACACGTGATTTTAGTCGCATGTTTTGCTTGCAATCCATGAGGGGAATTGAGTCAGTTCGCGAAATGGCAATGAACCATTCGACTTCTGACCATGTTTTGACCATGCGTTCAGAGTTTAGGGCTTAGACGTTAAACGTCCCTCAATCCTTCCACGGTTGTCGCCTACGTGACCTCGAGGCCTGATGATCATTTTGTGATGCTAGCATCGGATTAGCGTTGACGATCAGAGCTCGCATTCTCTACTGATAGGCTGATAGAAACCAATTCCCCGGCTCCCGCTATCAAAAAAATCATGTCGGTTGAAGCTGCATGGTGCTTGAAATAGAAAATGAGCTCAGCGGGAGAGTTCGAAGCTCGGGTATCAGAATGTCAATAAATATATTTTTCTCCGTCGGCGAACCGAGTGGCGACCAGCATGCAGCCAGAATGGTTTCGCAGACATTGGCATTGGATTCAACGATTCAGTTGCGCGGGTTTGGCGGTCAGGCGATGCGAGATGCTGGTTGTCATCTTGATCGCGATTTGACGCAGCATGCAGTCGTTGGATTGATTGAAGTAATCCCAAAGTTAAGGCAGTTTTTTCGTTTTGCTGATGAGGCCGAGGAGATCTTTCGCCAAGGAAATATTGATGCGGTCGTGCTGGTAGATTTTCCTGGTTTTAATTGGCATATCGCAAAACGTGCCAAAAAGTATGGAATTCCAGTCTACTACTACTGTCCACCGCAGTTGTGGGCATGGGGCGGTTGGCGGATTCAAAAAATGAAACGTTCCGTGGATCATGTGTTAGCGGTGCTTCCTGTCGAAAAAGACTACTTCGAAAGCCATGGCGTCCCTACCACGTTTGTGGGGCATCCCTTCTTCGATGCTGTCGCATGCCACCCGTTAGATCATCAGCTACTTGGTCGGTTTCGTGATACCAGTCTTTGCGGTGAAAATCTTGTTGCTGTTCTACCTGGCTCCCGTGAGCACGAGGTTCATTCAAATTGGCCACTAATGCTGGAGGCAATCCGTAGGCTTCACCGCGTTAATCCCAGAACGCGTTTTCTTGTAGCTGCTTATCGAGATAGGCAATGTCTTTGGTGCCGTGACCAGATGACGGAAGAAGACAGAGATTTACCCATTGAGTTCTTTGTTGACCGCACCAGTGAGGTGGTTGAAGCTGCACGTTGTGCCATGATGGTCAGTGGTAGTGTCAGTCTCGAGTTAATGGCGCGGCGAACACCCGCTGCGGTGGTTTATCGAGTTGGTCGCTTGTTGCACACTGTTGGCAAGCATGTGCTTAGGTTGGATAGCATTACTCTGCCTAACTTAATGAGTGACCGGAAAGTGTTTCCCGAGATGGTCTCAGTTGGCAAAACAGAACCGGCTATCGACTTTCTGACCCAATCCGTTCATGCCATGCTGAATGACCATTTCTATTTTCAACGCCTGCTGGAAAGTTTGGATCGCCTTCGTGATCAATATGCCCAGCCCGGAGCTTCGCAGCGAGCCGCTGAGTTCATTCACCGACAGTTGTCAGGCAGTGCTGGAATGCCGGAAAGTAGTGAAAATCTTAGTGATTTGCCGCGGCGGGCAGCGTAGCGGCTTGAGTCGATAAAGACGCAACTTTTTTTGAGTTTGATTGCTAAATCGACCTTTTTTAAAAACAAGTCTGGTCCCGACTGCGTATCAGAACTCCGAGGTCAGCGGATTTCGAGGGTTCTCGGCCCCTGCGCTCTGCCCGAAATCACCGGGAGGCGAATTTTTCAGGTGGAAAATGCCGTTCCCCGGAATCAGCGCTTGTACTTCACGCAGAGCCAGGCGAATCCTATTAATAACGCAGCTAAGAACGCAGCACAATTGATTCGCTAGGATTCCGTGCCCATAGTTTATGTTTTCGGTGTTTATGTTTTCGGCAGAACTTACCTGACGAAAATAATATCAACGACGAGAAGCCCCCTGACGAATGCAGGCCAGGTTGGCCCGCAACCTTATCTTTCTCCTGCCAGACGATTGCGACATGACTTACGAAGGTGATGAAAAAACAATGCTCGGAATGGGTTCGGGGAGTGGATTCGAGTTTGAAGAGTCACCACCGCTACGTGTCACTGGTTACATCTGTCTTTTGTTGGGTGTGCTCAGTTTCTTCAGTATTTTGTTCAAGCCGATGCTGGTGTTTGCGTTGGGTTCAATCTTGTTTGGCCTGATTGCTCTGCGAAAGTATGACGGTCCGCGACCCGCGGGGACTCGAGTTGCCATGTGGGGCATCATGTTGAGCGTGGGTTTCGGTGTATGCGGTTACACGATTCCCATGATGAAACAGGTGACGCTCAGTCGTCAGGCAGAAGAGTTTGCTGGGCAGTACATCGAGTTGATCGCTTTGGGGCATGATGAACACGCCATGGAGTTGAAGAAAGAGTGGTACAACCGCCTTTCAACAGACATGAATCTGGCAGACCATTACTTGTCAGATCCACGCATTTCTGAGTCGTTGGTGCAGTTCAAAACAGATGTTGTCAATCGGGAATTCAAACGGCGTGGTGCCAAGGCAGAGTGGGAATTAGATCGACCCATTCGTATCTATTACCAATATGGCAAGGACCATGCTGAGGTCATTTGGTCAGATCCCACTGGTGACAGTGAATTGACGATACAGATGTTTATGGACTTTCAGGTTGACAGTACGGGAAGGGGGCAGTGGCAGATGAGTATTGTTCAGCCACTGAGGAAACGATTGGTAGCCGACAGTGTTTTGTAGAGCTGTTGTCAGTGGAAGTCTCTCGAGGAAATTGATAGCCCTGTCACTTCCTCGCTGAGGTCAGTGATGCGGCCGACGACAATGTGAATAACGCCTCGACGATTTTCCAGTTTTCCGTCAACTAGCCAAGCATTGCTGGTTCGAGCGACACGAAAAAATCGCTCCCAGACGGCCTTGAAAATAACCAGATTGATTGACCCTGTTTCATCTTCCATGGTTGCGAAGACAATGCCTTTTGCTGTTGAGGGTTTTTGTCTCAGTAGAATTAGCCCGGCAACTCGAACATGCCGTCCGTCTCGCAGATCTTCGAGGTCCTTGGAGGTAACACACCGTCGAGTTATTAGTTCATCACGAACAAATGAGACTGGATGCGCTTTCAAGCTTAATCCAGTCATGTCGTAGTCCGCGTGGACTTCCTCCATTGGGGTCATGGGGACCAGTGTGTCTGGCGTTTGTTCTGTTTCGTTCAGGTCGGCAAACAGCGGTTGTTGGTTGGGGTTGTGATCTTGGCCGAGTGAATGCCACACCGCGGCACGACGATCAACATGCAGTGATTCAAATGCATCAGCATCAGCAAGTGTCGCTAGAGGCATTTTTCCCAAACCAGTACGTTTGACAAGGTCTTCCATGCTGCTGTACGGCCCGCCTATGTTTCTTTCTTGGATGAGTTTCAAGGCAATTTTGCAGTGGAGCCCACGAATGGTCATCAGGCCAAGGCGGATGGTTTTTTTAACTGATACTCCATGCTGATTTTTATTTAAACTTTTGCTTTTCGGGTTCGATTCCAATGTTGATTCCCAGTCACTGAGGTTGATGTCCACGCCGTGGACTTCAACGCCATGTTTCTGAGCATCGGCAATCAACTGGGCTGGTGCATAAAAACCCATGGGCTGACTATTCAGCAGAGCAACACAGAAGGCATCTGGGTAATGGCATTTCAAGTAGCAGGATGCGTAGACCAGCAGGGCGAAGCTGGCGGCATGTGATTCTGGGAATCCATATTCTCCGAAACCGCGTATTTGATTGAATACATGTTCCGCAAAGGCAGTTGTGAATTTTTTTTTCTGCATCCCGTTCAGAAGCTTCGTTCGAAACTTGTCAATCAGTCCAGGACGCCGCCATGCTGCCATCGCTCTGCGCAACTGATCTGCTTCACCCGGCGTGAAGCCAGCTGCCACGACTGCCAATCGCATGGCTTGTTCTTGAAAGATAGGTACTCCGAGTGTCTTTTGCAGTACCCCGCGTATGGCGTCGTTAGGATAAATGACCGCTTGCGGATTTTCACGAGCTTTCAAATAAGGGTGCACCATGTTGCCTTGGATAGGGCCGGGACGCACAATCGCTACTTCGACCACAAGATCGTAAAAGCAGCGTGGTTGAAGTCGTGGCAACATACTCATTTGGGCACGGCTTTCGATCTGGAAAACGCCGACAGTGTCTGCTTTGCAAATCATGTCGTAGGTTGCTTTATCACCTTGGGGTATCGTGCCAAGGGTAAGCTTGTAGTTGTGATGCTTGGCGATCATATCGAAGCATCGGTGCAAAGCCGATAACATGCCGAGTGCTAGTACATCGACTTTGAGAATGCCAAGTTCATCAAGATCATCCTTGTTCCACTGAATGATAGTGCGATCCTTCATCGCCGCATTTTCGATAGGGCACAATTCGCAAAGACTACCTGCTGTCATCACCATGCCACCCACATGCTGTGACAAATGTCTTGGAAAACCCGTTAGCGTTGTGACCAGATAGATGAAACGCTGACCTAGTTCGGATGCCGGGTCCAGCCCACCTTCGGTGCAGCGTTCCAGAAACGTAGCGCCACTGCCACTTAACTTTGCTATTGAATCGATGGTGTCGGCAGAGACACTCAGCGCTTTGCCAACATCCCGAATCGCACTCTTGGTGCGATAGGTGATGACTGTTGCTGTTAATCCCGCACGATCACGACCATATTTTTCATAAAGATACTGCAACACTTCTTCGCGGCGTTGGTGTTCAAAATCAACATCGATATCTGGTGCCTCGTCACGTTCTCGGCTTACGAAACGCTCGAAAAGTAGATCTGATTGGTTTGGATCCACATTCGTAATGCCGAGACAATAACAGACGGTTGAATTCGCAGCAGAACCGCGACCCTGGCATAGAATGTTGCGTTGGCGAGCAAAACGGACCATGTCCCAGACTGTCAGGAAATATGCTTCGTAACGGAGTTCCTGAATGATTTGAATTTCGTGTCGGAGCAGATCAATTACTTTTTTCGGAACACCGTCCGGCCATCTTGCTTTTGCGCCTTCCCAGGTTAAACGTTTCAAATGCTCGAGCAGTGACATGCCCGGCGGAGCAATTTCCTCTGGGTATTCATAACGCAGTTCGGATAGTTTGAATTGGCAACGCGCTGCGATTTCAAGGGTTCGTTCTATTGCTTCAGGAATATCTCGGTACAGTTCCGCAATGTCTTCCAATGATCGGAGATGACGTTGACTGTTATGGAAGCATTTTTTGTGAGCCTTTTCAATATTTGTTCCATTCTGAATGGCGGACAGGCAATCATGCATCAACATGCGATCGGCTGTGTGATAGTGAACGTCTCCAGCAACGACAAGCGGTACATCGTTGCCAATCGAAAGCTCTCGTAGACGCTGTACATGCATCTGGTCGTCTACGCCACGATGGACTTCACATAAAAGATAACCACTGTCTTTGAATACTTCGCGGAACTCGGTTCTCAGAAACCGACTCAGGGGTGTGGATTTGGTAGGCTCTGATTGATTCGTTGCTTCATGTGGTAGCAATCCTGCCAGCATACCGCTGCTGAATTCGACCACATCCTGCCAGCTAAGTTGGCAGGTTCCTTTTTCGGCTCGCATTCGCCCTCTGGAGATGAGGCGACACAGTTGGCCATAAGCAGCGCGGTCAGTTGGCCATAACACCATCGATGGAGCATCGGTCAGATGAACCTCTGCTCCAACGATGTATTGCATGTCCAAGTCCTTCGCGGCTGCGTGACCACGAACCACCCCCGCTATAGATGATTCGTCAGTCAAGGCGAGGCCTTGGTAGCCAAGCTCTGATGCCCGTTCCACCAATTCATCTGGATGGGAAGCACCTCTGAGAAATGAGAAGTTGCTTTTGCAATGCAATTCGACGTACTGCATGTAAGCGATTGGTGGGGCTGCGTGGACTTTCGGGATGGTGTAATTGTGTACACCTTATCGGCTGAGTGTGCCGGTCGCAATCAGGTTTTTTCGCTCGTGTTTTTCGGAAGCCTAACTTTCAGCAGTAAGATTGCTCATGCTGTGGGGGCTTCTGAGCGAGCGGTTTTCCCTGCTGTTCAGGCATATCGCGTCGACTGCAGGATGAAAATGAAACCAAAATCACCCATTCAACATGCCGATGGAGTTCAGCGAGAACTTGTTCCCAGTCACCCCCGTTTGATTGGCTATCTTTGTTGGCTCGTTGGTTTCAGTGGATTGCATCGTTTCTATTTTGGGAAACCGTTGACAGGAGTTATCTGGTTTTTTTCCGGCGGCCTATTGCTGGTGGGTTGGATTGTTGATTTGTTTCTGATCTCCGGCATGGCTGAAGAGGCAGAGGGTAAATACGAAAATGGCCGTTTCGACTACAGCCTTACTTGGGGGTTGCTAGTGTTGTTCGGAATATTTGGTGCACATCGTTTTTATCTGGGCAAGATCGGTACGGGCCTGCTCTATCTCTTATCAGCAGGTCTATTTGGCTTTGGAATCGTCTACGACGTGTGCACTTTAAACGACCAAATCGACGAACAAAATCAGAAGGCATCTGCCAGCGGGTGAAATGTCATATGCTGTACCGGCGCATGATTGGACCGGTACTTGGTATGCGACAAGGGTTAAATCAGGACAGCTTGCGGACCGTTACTTTCGCTCCTTGCGTATTAACCACGCACACCTCGCAGTCGGTGTCGATGAAATCACCCTCGGTGACCACATCGACCATCATGTCTCCAATTTGAATTTTTCCGCTGGGTCGTAGCGGCGATGCTGTTTTTCCAACGTCTCCAATATTGACGAGTTGCCACGCAGGTAGTTGGTCCGCGTGCTTACCAGCCAACAGAGAGTTGCCGAGTGCCGCTGGGGCGGCAACACCCGGTTTGAGTGTGAGGCGACTTAATCCAGGAATTTCACCGATATAGCGAGCGAGGAAAAACAGCGCGATCAGAAAGCAAGCGAATGCGCTTACGACTGTCAGCACATCAGTGCCCAGACCATTCAATTCTTCATTTGTTTCAGGGAAAAAACCGCGTGATGAAGCCATGACGAGTGAGATAAGCACCAGCAGAATTCCACCAATTCCTGCAAAGCCGAATCCAGGGATCACAAAGAATTCCATCGCGATGAAGATGAGTCCAAGAGCAAACAAGAGNACTTCNAGCCATCCNGAGGTTCCNCCCAANAAACGACTCCAGAAAAACAGNCTGAANCAAAGTANTGAAGTCAGNCCACCCACACTGATNCCNGGNGCNCTNAACTCAANNACCANTGCNATGAGTCCAATNGCGATNAGNACGAAATGTGGCAAATCCNGTNTTNAGCAAGAAAAACAAAGGTNTCACTCCATGTNCNTTTNATNACCTGCATGGGTTCNCGAACATNNAGTNCNTTGGCAAGNTCANCACGATTTTNAATCACTTCGTCAGCGAATCCNAGTTCGACNGCACGCTTGCCNTTNACNGTGAANAACATTTCNTTNCCNGCTTCNCGNACAGGNNNNCCTTTTTCCCANTCNTCCCGATNNTNGANNGANTCCCATTCNTTNTTNGANATNTATTNNTNTTCNCCTGTNTTCTTGTTCGTNGCNGNGAANACAANNAGATCCTTNTCGACCATTTTNTCNGCTANNGCGATNGGTCTNCCNCGNGCTTCNGCNGTNTCACGTACTTTTTGTGCCAGNACACTNCGNCTCTTGGCTTCCGTGTAGCGNNATNTTCCNTCTNNNCCCATCACGATNTCNCCAGCATCNCCNATTCNNGCNGTNGGNAGCATGATGATTCGNTCNCANGCNAGNGACAGNAGNGCNGCNCCACTGATNGCNTCTTTTTCNATGAANGCAACCGTNTCNACCTNNTTGGCATCCANNACCATNTCCATCAANTCGAANGTCACATANGTNAANCCACCCGGGCTGTTGATNTCGAGCACNATNACATCNGCNCCGGNATCAATCGCNTGTNGNAATTTTNNNTTCAGCAATTCNCCNCTGAGNGGATTGATATCTTCGTGNAGNGGNATCACNANGCCNGTTCTNGCTGGTNNNNCNCGATTGANCANTTGNGCGAANNNTGNNTGNANCAGAGNTNNANCAGAGAAGAGCGATGAAGATNAATGCAANATGACGCATCTGTATCGTGCCTGAATTCGATTGCTGATGAGCCAAGGCAGGAGGTATTTGCAGTTGGTTCATGCAGCGAAGTTAAAGGGCTTTTGAGTTAAATCAAGTGGAAGCCGGCAACGCATGATTTCTAACCAAAACAGTCGGTTCACATTTGCACGGAAGTGGNAATTCCGCTGTTTGTCGGTCAGATTCTACACCGTCTCGTTTTCCACGCTGTTCACCTAGGCTCTGCAATCCATTATACGCGGCGCCAAAAGGTGGGAAAAAATAGAACCAAAACGCTGAATATTTCCACTCTGCCCAGCATCATCAGCCACACAAATAGCAGTTTTGCACCTTGGCTGAAATGAGCGTAGTTGTTGGTGGGGCCAACGACTCCGAGTCCGGGGCCAATGTTATTCAGGGTGGCTGCCACCGCGCTGGCGGCATCCAGTAACTCTTCATTTGCTTTCCCCTGCTGCGAGTCTGTTTCAGTTTCGTTCAGCTCAGAATTGACGACAGGAGCAAACTTTTGTGCTGACCATGTTTTGTTGGGCTCGAATGTTATCAGCAGCAGCCAAGAGAAAACAAAAATCGCCAAAATCATTGCAAAGTAGACCACAATGCTGTGAGGCAATGCTGGATCATCAATCGATGATCCACTGATCCGAATCAAACGCACGACCCTGGGGCGGTGAGCTTTTTCAATTTCCAATCGCAGGATCTTATAAAACAGAATATGCCGAATCACCTTCATTCCACCACCTGTGCTGCCAGCGCATCCGCCGACAAACATGAGCAGCAGCAGAATACCTCGACCAAAGTTATTCCAACCATTGAAGTCAGCGGTTCCGTATCCGGTTGTCGTGAGTATGGATACAACTTGGAATAGTCCATAACGCGCTGAGTTGCCAAAGGAGTCAAAACCACCGTCATTAGCTCGCATACCGAAGAAAATAACAGCCGAAGTTACAACCAGAATTATCCCCAGATAGGTTCTGAATTCGACATCCTGAAAAATTTTGCCTGCGCGTCGGAGAAGGACCAGATAAAGCAATGTAAAATTCGTGCCAGCCAAAATCATGAATATGATTGTGGTGTATTCAATCAGAGGGCTGTTGAATTGCCCAAGGCTTGAGTTGTAAGTGCTAAATCCTCCTGTGGCCATTGTTCCAAACGCGTGACACAGGGCGTCGAACATTGTCATGCCCTCAAGCTTGTAAATGAGGGTCAGCAAAACGTTGAAGGTGGCATAGATGGATGCAAACACCAACGCTGTGTTTTGCATGCGTGGCAGGCTGCCGTCCTTGGTGGGGCCGGGCATTTCAGCTCGCATCATTGCCTTGCCAGCTGAGCCCTGTCCAAGAATCGCAACGAATAGAACGACGATCCCCAGCCCACCTAGAAAGTGGGTCCATGAACGCCAAAACAGAATGCAATTGGGAACCAGTTCTGTTGATTCCACATCGGTCAGCACGGTTGCTCCTGTGGTGCTGAAACCAGACTGTGATTCAAACATCGCTTCGATGAACGTTATGGGTTGATCAACACTTGTGCATGTTCCACTGAGGTAATAGGGAAGGGCACCCAGTACGGTGGCCATCACCCAGCTGAGTCCCACGATCGCCATCGCCTCTTTCTGATAGAACGGCCCACCGTGGTGTCGCCTTCCGATCCAACGCAGCACGCCGCCGGTCACCATGCAGATAAGGAAGCTCTCGATCAGCGCGATTGCGCCTCGCGTCTCAAACGAGGTAGCGGGCTCCAGGTCCGTCCGATTCGCAAAAAGGGGAACAGCGAATGGCAGACTGGCGAGCATCGACCCACCGATCAGTAGGCAAATCGTACCCAACAAGCGAAGGAGGAGTGGGAAATTCAATGCTTAATCATTTCATGACAAAGGGCAGAACCGAGGATGCAAGCTTAACCACTGTGCTACGAGCTTCGTACCACCACTTTGAAATAGAGTTCGATTGGCCCTGCTTTACCGGCAAACATTATCAAAATCAACGTAACTGGCACTTGCTTTGCACCGCAGTCCCCGCGGTAAATTCGGCCTCTGTTCCCCATGGAGGCCTTGATTACCTTTCTGCGGGGCGGCACTGGAGGCGGTGCCGCTCCGCTACTTACGAACATTGTCGGCCATCCTTCGCGCATCTCTAGGGCATTTTTAGTGTTTTGACGTTAGACGCTCGCTAGAGGGCAGCGGAGGATTTTTCATCTACTGATGTCTTTGCCACAGAACACTGGGGTTTTGTGAATTAGGTTGGCAAATGTGTATGATTCTGCCCCATTAATGTGATGCAAATTGCGACATTTTGAAGTGATCAGATTTAGGAGGACCTTATTTTGTGTGGCCGGTTTACCCTGCGAGCCCCGGTTATCGATTTGGGGCAGCTTTTCTTTGCGGATTTGGATCGGGGCGATGAATTTGCAGTGGGACCAGCTCGATTTAACATCGCGCCAACACAAGATATTTTATGTGTCCATTATGATTCCCAGAGGGAATGTTTCACCGTAGCTCTTTCCCGGTGGGGGTTGATACCCGCTTGGGCAGAAGACATTTCTATTGGTTCGAGAATGATCAATGCCCGGAGCGAAACTCTGGACTCCAAGCCAAGCTTCAAGCATGCACTGGCGAGGCGACGTTGTGTGATCCCGATGGATGGTTATTACGAATGGACAAAGGCGAATGGTGGAAAAGGTAAGCAACCATATCTGATCGAGCCTGTGGATGGACAAGTGAAGTTCATGGCGGGATTGTGGGAAGAAAATCAGCAGTTGGATGACGATGAAGCGATCCGCTCGTGCACCATCATTACAACACCAGCGAATTCTACGACTGCTCACGTTCATCACCGGATGCCCGCCTTCATTCGTGAAGGTGATTGCTCTAAGTGGCTTGACCCCCAGTGTCATGATGCTTCCAAATTGAAGATGCTACTGCGCCCTGCAGAAAAGAATCTTTTGAAATTGATGGCCGTTTCACGGCACGTGAATAGTCCACGTAACGAGGACGAGAAGTGTGTACTGCCGCTTGATGATGCTCGTGCTGACGGCCAGCAATTCATACGATTCGACTAAAGTGGCTATGGGAATCGTAGAGAGAGACAAATCGCTGCTATGCCATGGCTAGCGACACCTGCATGCATACTTGAGGTGAACTGATCATTTAATCAGGAATTTGGCGATTCAGCTGCCTGCGAAATCTCACCAAAGCACCTGTTTGTCTTGCTTGTGCCAGGTAGCCTCCTTTGTCTCACCTGCTTGCTCCGCGCAGGCGGTATAACTTGTGCGAGATGCTGACGCGTTTCTCAGATTTCTGCGGCAACACTACTGAATTAGCAGGAAAATCAACGATAGGCAGAACGATAACGAAGTTGTGTTCCGGGTCTGTATACGCATGGTATTTCGGGATGAGCCGAGTAGCTTTTAACCTTACGTTAGTTCTCTGCCTGACCGGAACCAGCAAGCTCTGGGGTCAGAGCACGATTTCCAATCGCCCATTCGAACTGTCCACCGGGCAAGGCTTGTGGGGTGCGTTGCTGCCAGCCTATTCGTTGGGTCTGGATGCAAATGGTGCTCCTGTCCTAAGCGAAAACATGGACGCTCTTGGATACCACGGCGATCTGAAGATGGTCAGACGCTTTCTCGGAACTCGAACAAGCTTCGAGGCCCGTGCTTTTTACGCCACCGCCGAATCGACGGCTAATGGTGGTAGCAGCGACCTGACCATGCTAAGCCCCTCTGCTGGGACACTCGTGCCACTTCAACCAGGCGCAACACGGCTTAGAAGCGACGTAGATAACTACGGGTTTGACATTCTACTGCGAGATACATGGATCACCCGATTTGGTGGGTTATCAGCAGGATGTGCGTTCAGTTACATCGGGTTTGATCAGACATTTAATTCGACCGTGGATGAGGCTGACTTACTGAGAGAGAAGCTCGATTCCGACTTTCGTGGCGGAAAGGGATTCGTCGGCTGGGATGGCTGTTTGTGTGGTCATGCCACAAACATCGATCTGCTTTTTGGATTCTATGATATGAACGCCACTTATGGATCGGAGGCTGGCCTCCTTGGTGCTGCGGCAGAGCAGAAAATGACGAAAAACGTAAGCACAATTGAGACCAACTTCACGACTCGTCGCGACTTTCGTCAGATTCAGGTCGGCACAACTATCGGCGTCACCTACTTCACTGATCTGCCGATGATTGAACGGACTGTTGGGCAGCCCGTATCGATTGAAACTGACGATGCAGTGACTCTCAGGTTCCTATTTGAAATACTGCTGTAGGTTCAGTTCCGAATCGTAGCTTGGATGGCCTCAAAGGCGGCGTGATATCTCCGCCCCAACTCTCGATATGAATCGCTGTTGAAGTGAATTTTATCGCCCTTGTGTGTCAAGCCGTTTGAGTTGACGAATCCAGTAAGGCTGACCTGCGACGGTAGCGTCTCGTGAACTGAATCGACGCGTTTCTTATCCGCGTTCCATGGCCTTTCGTTGAATTGACCCATTTGGCCTGCAATGAATGGTAGTTTTGTGTCGTTGCAACTTGTGCGAAACCGTTCGATCAGGTGATGAAGCTTCTCCTTGTACACGACAGACAATCCAGGCTTGCAGTCTGATTCGCCTTGATGCCACAGGATTCCCTTGAGAGTGCCGTCCTTCATGGCAAGTTGTGTTCTCTGGATGGCGGTATCATAAGGATGCGTTTTGGTTGAAGAATGGTACCCATCGGGTTCCCAGGACGAAATTGGAGATCCACCAACTGCACATGGAATCAGGCCGACGGTNATGCCGGGTCGAGATGCTGCGTAAGCTTTGGCGAAGGTTTTGCCGAGCCCGACCCCAGCAATGCCAGGTTTGTCAAAATGAATGGGATCAATAGCAGCAACCCACTTTCCCTTCTTGTTAAGCGTGAGCACTTGGCGATCCACTTTCTTGTCGCTTTCCGATACTTTCCCACGTCCCGCCATGTTTGACTGGCCGGCCAGCAGGAAAAGATGAAACTTTGTGGAATCCGCGGGAACCTCGACAGGTTGTGCGAGGGTAGTTTCAACTGCGAAAAAATAGCACAGAGCTAAGAGCAAAATTCGGTTAATCAGCATCGGTGATAACGGTCCTCGCAACGAGCAGTCGAAGTGATTGCATTGAACTTTGAATGATTTCATTGTCTTGGTTTCGACAAGTCCAATAACTCAAGTTATCCTTTGCCTCATGCAAATTCCAGCCTTCACGATTTTTCTTTGCCTGTTCGTTACCTTGGCGTATGGCCAAACTGCCGATTCGGTCTCTGCTGAGGTTGGTTCCGACCGCCAGCTGGATCTTCCAGCAACACCGTATCGCTACGCGGATCAGGTTCTTCCGAGACATGTCAAACAGGTCGCTGAGCTCTTTGATAATACTCCGGAATCGAATCCCATCACGGACGAGGGTGCTACTTTGGGTCGTGTACTGTTTTATGATCCCAATTTGTCACTTAATGGATCCACTTCATGTTCGTCTTGTCACAGTCAGCGGACTGCATTTACTGATGCGCGACGGCTTAGCAAAGGATTCCAGGGAAAGACTGTCGATCGAAATTCGATGAGTTTGGTGAATCTTAGGTATTATCGACCCGGCAAATTCTTTTGGGATGAGCGGGCCGATTCTCTCGAGGATCAAGTACTTATGCCAATCGAGAATCCCAACGAGATGGGGCACGAACTGACCGCTTTGGTTTCGCAGTTGCAACGAGACCCGATTTACCCTCCACTTTTCCATGATGCGTTTGGAAGTACAGAGGTGACCAAAGAGAGATTGTCACGAGCCTTGGCGCAATTCATTCGTTCATTGGTTTCGGTTGGCTCGCGTTTTGATCAGGGGCGTGCAGAGGTGGCTTCCGTGTTGGAACCGTTTCCAAATTTCTCTGAACAGGAAAACTATGGAAAGCAGCAGTTCTTCGGGCGCGCCAGATGCTCGGAGTGCCACCTGCCCGAGACGGACGGCAAGACAGGCGCAGCTCGGCAGTCGGCGTTCTTTCAATTAGAAGGTCCGCTGGTGAACGGAATTGACAGCGATTCTGATCAAGTGGACGGTGGAGTCGGGGCGGTCACCTCGAAAGAAAGTGAATGGGGGCGTTTCAAATCGACGTCGTTGCGTAACGTAGTACTGACTGCACCCTACATGCATGATGGCCGCTTTAGGACTTTGGATCAGGTAATTGAGCACTACAATTGGAGTGTCAAGCCGCATCGCAACTTGGATCATCGCCTGGAGGACTTTGCTGCGAATGGCTTGGCTTTGCCAGAGGTCGAGAAAGTTGCCTTGGCCGCATTTCTCGGAACGCTGACAGATCCAACGTTTCTCACTGATCCAAAATTCAGCAATCCATTCACGCGACCCGAGTGATTTGGGTTGCGCTATGGAATTGAAAAGGGCGAGTGGCAATTCTCGATAGCTATACTTATGGCCTATGACAAAGCCTGTAAAGAAAATTTTGAATGATCGAGCTGGATGCGATGGGGATAAGGCGGTGACGGCCGCTGGATCGAATGCGTTCGCAACGGCTTATCACGAAGCCGGACATGCGGTGATGGCTGTGTCTTTTGGTTGTCTGATCAAAAAGGTTACCATTGTCCCAGGACGCTCAGGGCTTGGGCAGTACAGACTTGGTGTGTGTGAGCTCCAGAAAGGTCGTTCCGCAAACGCCAAGAATCTGTTGGATGACGAAATCGTGATCCTATTTGCAGGAATGGTAGCGGAGGCTCATTTCACTGGTCGCTATTGTGAAGCTGGTGCAGCGGAAGACTTGCGAACCATTAGGCGATTGCTGTGCCGTCGTGTCGGTAGTGATAAACAGCATGAACGTTTGCGGCGACGTTTGCTGGCCCGTACGGAACACCTTCTTGATGACGAAGCAACCGCGTTGGCTGTGGAAATGGTAGCTACCGAGTTGGTGCAAAAACAAACGATAAGTGGTCGGGCTGTTCGGCACTTTTATCAGCAAGCGATGCGAAAAAGCTCGTGAACAATGGGTGGTTTAAGGATGCATAAGATGCAGGATACAGAACAAAAGTCGCGTGCTATTGCTGCCGATTTGCAATTGCCAGTCAAGCAAGTCTTGGCAGCGATTGAATTGCTTGAAGCAGGTAACACGATTCCCTTCATTGCCAGGTACCGTAAGGAAGTGACACAGGGACTGGATGAGATTGCACTGCGGGCAGTCGAGGACTCGGTTGAAAAAGCGACTGCTTTGGCTGCTCGGAAAGCAACCGTTGTCAAGAGTATCCAGAGCCAAGGTTTGATGTCTGATGAGGTGCTTGCGGCGATTGAAAATTGCAGCGACTTGCGTCAACTCGAGATGCTTTATTTACCTTTCAAGCCCAAACGTCGCACCAAGGCTTCGATTGCACGTGAACGGGGCCTGCAACCTCTAGCTGATCTGCTGGTGCTCCAAGAGCCGCTTGAGGTTTCGCGAAATGCGACACTTGATCGGTTTGTGAATCCAGCATTGGAAATCGCCGACCGGGATGCAGCGTTGCAAGGAGCGCTTGCGATCGTAGCAGAACAATGGTCTGAGGATGCCACTTTGCGAAGTTGGATGCTTGACGATGCTAAGGCGAGTGGCAAGGTGACGTCAACCGTGAAACGGGGGAAGAAAAAAGAGGCCGAAAAATTTGAAATCTATTTTGACCACCGAGAAGCTGTTGAGAAAATTCCCTCGCATCGGCTTTTGGCAATGTTGAGAGGTGAAGCTGAGGGGTTGTTGCGCATCGGAATTGCAATGGATGATGGCAGGGCATTGGCACGGATGAAATCACAATTTCTTCACGAACGACGGTTTGAATTTTACCGTGAATTGGTGGCGGCCATTGGTGATTGCTATGAGCGTTTGCTTCAACCCGCTACTCAGTCCTCTGTGCTGCAGAATCTGAAGGAGCAAGCTGATACAGGTGCGATTGAGGTCTTTGGGAAAAATCTGCACGAGCTGCTAATGGCTTCGCCTGCGGGGCCTCGTGTTACTTTAGGAATTGATCCCGGTTTCCGAACGGGGTGCAAACTGGCTGTTGTTGATAAGACCGGCAAGTTTTTGGCGACATCTACTATTTATCCGACGCCTCCCCGAAACGATTGTGATGCAGCGGCAAAACGTGTGATGGAGTTTATCAATGAATACGGTGTTGAACTGATTGCAATTGGTAACGGTACTGCTTCCAGAGAAACGGATGTTTTCGTCGGAAGCCTGTTGAAGGATCAGGGATTAAAGGTGACCAAAGTGATGGTCAGCGAAGCTGGTGCGTCGATTTATTCTGCCAGCGACATTGCAATCAAGGAGTTTCCTGATCTCGATGTGACCGTTCGTGGTGCGATCAGTATTGCTCGCCGATTGCAGGATCCGCTGGCAGAACTGGTGAAGACTGATCCCAAATCAATTGGCGTGGGCCAGTATCAGCACGATGTCAACCAGACACGACTAAGGAAATGTCTGGATCGCACAGTTGAGTCCTGCGTGAATGCTGTGGGTGTGGATCTGAACATGGCGAGTGTTTCGTTGCTCTCTCATGTGGCAGGCATTGGCCCGAAATTGGCGCAGAATATAGTAGCGTTCAGGGATCAAAACGGTCGATTCGAAAACCGCAACGAACTTTTGGAAGTTGCGAAACTTGGCAAGAAGGCGTTTGAGCAGGCTGCTGGTTTTCTTCGCATTCGCGGCGGTAAAGAAACGCTCGACAACTCTGCGGTTCATCCAGAGAGCTATCCGTTGGTGGGCCACATGGCAAAGAAACTAGGGACAGATCCAAAGAGATTGGTGGGTGATGCTGACCTTAGCCAGAAGTTGAACCCCTCAGAATACGTGGATGATCGTTTTGGGCTGCCCACGGTGATCGATATCATATCAGAGTTGGAAAAACCTGGACGGGATCCACGTCGTGAGTTCAAAGTGGTGCAGTTTGATGATGCAATTAATAACATCGATGATTTGAAGGCAGGGCTGGTCATGGAAGGCGTGATTACCAATGTCACGCATTTTGGTGCGTTTGTGGACATTGGTGTTCATCAGGATGCCCTGATTCATATTTCGCAGCTTTCAAGCGAGTTTGTGAAGGACCCGAACGAGATTGTTGCCGTTGGTGATCTTGTTAAGGTTAAGGTCATCGAAGTTGATGCTGGACGCAAGCGTATCTCGGTAACGCGGAAGTTTTGAGAGCGATGCTGGCGTGCCTCATGCAGTAAATTTGAATCTGAAATGGAATTGCACGGGTCATGTGTGGCTGCACGCTTAGTTTAGAATAGCGTTTTCTTAATACGAAAATGTTTTGAAATCGACATCTTAGATCCACAATTCACGGTCGAGACTCCGATAGCCGATCGCTTCGGCAAGGTCCTGTTCTCGAATCTGTTTGCATCCTCCCACGTCAGCAATGGTTCGTGCTACACGCAGAATTTTATCGTGGGCCCGCGCGGAAAGGCCGAGTTCTTCGACGCAGTGACGAAGCATTTGTGTGCACTTGCGATTAATTGGGCAATGCGTACGCACTTGGCGGCTAGTCATTTGTGCGTTGTAGCGTGTCGGAGTGTCAAGAAATCTTTTCGACTGCACGTCGCGTGCATTGATCACATCCGCTCGCATTGTTTTGCTTGTTGTTCCTCGATTTTTGCAATCAGCGAGTTCATCAAAGGAGACGGCAGGTATATCAAGATGTATGTCGATGCGATCCAGCAAGGGACCAGAGATTTTTGACATGTACTTCTCAACCTGAGGGGGCGTGCAGTTGCAACTTCGTCGTGGGTCGCTTCTGTAGCCACAAGGGCAAGGATTCGCTGCAGCGATCAACATGAAATCTGCGGGAAAGGTAGTGGATTGCAGGGCACGGGAAATCGTAACCGTCCCATCTTCGAGAGGTTGGCGCATTACTTCCAGAGTTTTGCGATTGAACTCAGGCAGTTCGTCTAGAAAAAGGACACCGTTGTGCGATTTGCTGATTTCTCCGGGGACAGGTTGACTGCCACCTCCCACCAAGCCAGCATCACTGATTGTGTGGTGTGGGTATCGGAAGGGACGCCGTGCCATTAGCGGTTGATCGGCGGGCAGTTGACCAAGCACACTATAAATCCGTGTGGTTTCAATTGATTCGCCAGCTGACAAAGGCGGAAGGATCGTCGGCATTCTTTGTGCCAGCATAGTCTTGCCACTTCCCGGCGGACCGATCATTGCCAAGTTGTGACGGCCGGCTGCAGCGATCGTCAGCGCTCTTTTCGCAGATTCCTGTCCTCGAACGTCCGCAAAGTCCAAGTCATAAAGACTGAACTTGGCAAAGAGTCGTGCGAGCTCGCAGGGTACAGCATTGACTTCTAATTCACCAGCAAAGAAAGCAATCGCCTGAGCCAGACTATGTACCGGTATGACTTGCAAGCTTTCCACGACAGCAGCTTCACTTGCATTTGCAACGGGTACAACTAATCCTCGAATCGCATCATTCTTTGCCGCCTCGATTGCGATTGATAATGCTCCTTTGATCGGACGTGTTGTTCCCTCCAAAGCCAGTTCGCCCACAACGGCGTATTCCTCAATCCGTTCCGCAGAGAGTTGTCCACTGCCCGCTAGTACGCCCAAGGCAACGGGTAAATCAAATGATGACGCTTGTTTGGGCAGATCGCCCGGTGCTAAGTTGATCACAACTCGGTCCTGTGGCCTCACAAATCCGCTGTTAACGATCGCACGTTCGACTCGGTGCGTGCTTTCTTTTACGGCAGTGTCTGGTAGCCCAACCAAAATGGTCTTTGGCATTGCAGCCGGTGAGATATCGACCTCGACATCAACCGGCAGCGCTTCGATGCCGGAAAGTGTGAACGTCTTCAAGCGTGCCAGCATGATGCCCCAATCATGTAAGCGTGGAAGTAGTTACTGCTCAGAGGTTCGCATCGTTGGGGCGACTTCGCAAGGACCGAATTCCAAATCTTTGAAAATGAGAAGAAGATAGGAAATCAAAATGAAGGCAATGTCTACTTGATTGCAAAAGCTAGCCGAGCAGATGCGGTGTCTTGCAATGCTCGCAATAAGAGCATCCGTCCGTCACGCAATTGATGTGTTTTGCTATCACGACTCGGGTTGCAAGTGGAACGCACATCGATTCGTAAACAGAAGCGAAGGTCTGCCCGAATCAGGATGGCCTTCTTTTGTGCCTTTGTGTGATGAACGCGTCCATGACATCACTGCGGCGGACGACGCCTAGTAATTCATAGGGCTCACTGAGAGTGATCACAGGAACGCAGTCATCTGTCTCTGCCTGAAATAACTCGAAGGTATGAATTGTCAGTTCATCAGGGAAAAGCATAGCAGTGGGTTCACTGGCGAGATCTCCAGCGCGGACAAGTTGTGATGCGTTGTGATCATACATCACATCACTCAACAGTGGGTGCCGGATTATCATTGCGACCGTCGATTGGTCGCCGATGACTAGATAGGTGTTGTTACGACTGCATTCGATGTAGTCGATCACATCGTCGAAATTATCTCATTGGTGGCTGCCTTTTATTGTGTTATCGTTACTCCTATGATCAAGAACGTAATCATGTAGGAAATGTGAAAAGATTCGCAGATGCCTGACAAGAAAGTCTCTGCCGCAACTAGCAGCACGATCCAGCGTTTCATGTTCAGACAACCACAGCCGTAGCTGAGGATAAGCCCACCTGCGATTCCGACTACTGCTGAGCCGGCGATGTTGAGGATCAGACTTCCAAACTGCTCTCCTACTGGCATCGCAAGTTTATTTTGACGAGTGAGATTGCTAGGAAGGCAGACTCAAACATCACGATGCAGGCAAAGTTATTCATTGCAACCAGAAATCCAATGTTCTCCGTGATGAGACCTTCCAAACGGAATTCTTTTATAGCCAGAAGGGGGGGCTGCGTGCAGATGCAAAAGCAAGGGAATCAAATAATAGAGCTTGACTGCCTGTGCATCCAAAAATCAGTAAGCCAACGCTCACAAAAATGAATGTGAAAGAGATCTCACCCAACGAAAACGGTAGGCAGCGTTTTGCAAGTTTGCATACTTTTGTGGTCGCGAATTCATAGCCAAGATTGAGTCGCACCAGTGCCATGGGCAGTTTCAGCAGAGGATAAAAATTCAATGTAACTTGCTGGATTGCATCGGCTGCCCACGACTATCTGTTGATCTCTGTCTGCGACGCGCGGGTTTACTCGTAGGAATCAACGAGCTGAGCTAGGGACTTTGGTGGGTTGTACCAGTGACAGGCCGTAGCTAATGGAATGCAGGCGATGTCGCCCTTGGGCGATCCATGGGGTCGGCAGCATACAAGAGGGTGTCAGATTGACACACCCATCCAAACGAATCCGAATTTGATATGGTTTTAGAGCGGTTGAACACCTTGGGTGGCATCGGCAATGAAGGCATCAAGAAGCCAGTACATCTTGTGGATGACGAAATGAGGAACAGCAAGCAGTTACCATCATTAACTTTTGGGCTCAGTGATTGTGGCCGCGTTAGAGAGGTGAATCAGGATCAGTTTCTTATCGCAGAGCTAGTCAAGTCCATGCTGGTATCAGCGACAACGCTTGAATTGGGCGAACGCGTTTTTGGCCGTGTCCAAGGTGAAATTCTGTTGGTTGCTGATGGTATGGGGGGACAAGCTGCTGGGGAAAAGGCTAGTCATCTGGCGATTAGTCATCTGGTACATAGGTTACTCAATAGTGTTCATTGGTTCTTTCACGGAGATGATGGGAACGAAGATGATTTTGTTGCAAATCTGCAGAATTTGATGCAGGATACGAATGCAAAAATCCTTCGCGAATCTGCCAAGAATTCGAATGTCAGAGGCATGGGGACGACGTTGACCATGGTCCACCGCATTGGCAGGCGAATGTTTGTGGTGCATGCGGGAGACAGCAGGTGCTATTTGTACCGCAATGGCGCTGTAGAGCAGTTAACAACGGATCATACCTTGGCAAGACAGATGGTCGAGAAAGGTGGCATGCGACCTGAGCATGAGTCGATGAGCCGTTGGAGCAACGTGTTGTGGAACGTGCTGGGTGGCAACTCGAATGATGAAGTGGTCGCCGAGGCGCGGAGGGTGGATCTGGAAGATGGTGATAGGATCGTCCTGTGCAGTGATGGCTTGCATCGGTATGTTAATGAGGAAATGCTGGCAGAGGTGCTGTCAGTGACGGAGGATCCAGAGTCCGCATGTCGGACACTCGTTGATTTTGCAAATGCATCGGGAGGGCAGGATAACGTAACTGTGGTCGTCGCTAAGCCAGACTTGAGTTTAAGCACTGATCGCAGTTTCTTGCTCGAGGCTGAGCCAACATAGGCGTCCGACAGGTGATCAGTCGTGTAGGCCAGAGGGATTTGCCACAACGGTAAACTGCGACGTTCGCTCATTGATTACCAAAGTCGGGGGTGTGCTACCTGATGAAGGATGTTTGGGACCTATACGGAGCCGCTCCGCAGAGTCTGCTCAGTTTGCTGAATCGGTCAATGGGGCTGCGGAGCCGGCCTGGCACACTGCATCCTTACTTTTGGAGAACCTATCGCAGTTCGTGGAATTAGCGGCAACCAGCAAGCAGAGGAATATAACGGCCTAGGATGAATGATCCTGAAGTCCAAACCGAATCAGAATATGTCTGTGAAGAGATTTTGCAAACAGAAAACTCTCCGAACGATGTCGTTTCAAATGATGTCGCGTCGAATGATAGTGATGCATCATACAGTTTCGAAACTGCTGGACCGCTCGAATCAAAGTCAATGTCAGAGACCGCTGCCGGACAGGTTCGCCAACCAGAGCCCCGATTACCCCGTGAATTGAGACCACCTGTCGGAAATGTGATGGGGGTTATCCTAGGGCTCTCGGCAGCTGTGTTGTACACCATGGCAAATATAGCGTTGCGTAACTGTGTTGCTTTGGATCCGTTTCTTGTGTCAGCAGTCAAGGCTGCTCCCACGGTCATTGTGCTGGGGCCTTTTCTGATCTGGATGTTGACCAGAGGCGAGGCACTGGCGACCAGTCGAAGGTTGATCCCGCGATTCATCGTCGTCAGCCTCATCGGGCAGTTTGTCGGCAATGCCGCGTTTCAAGTCGCACTGGGGACGATCGGATTAGCTGCCTCTGTTCCGATTACCTTAGGCGTCTTGCTCATTGGTGGTGCAATTCTAGGCCGCGTATTGCTGCGAGAGCCTGTTCGTTTGCGAACCATTGCGGCCATGGTCATGATCATCATTGCGGTGGTCATCCTCTCCCATCCCAGTACTTCCAAAACACCTGAAACTTCCATCACCAACCATCCTGTCTGGGTCGGGGCACTGTGTGCCGCTGCGTCCGGTGCTGCTTACGCTCTCTTTGGTGCCGTCATGCGGCAAACGATGAGAGGGGGAGTTTCGGCCCCAGCCACAATGTTCATTAGTGGCGTCGTGGGAACGCTGTCACTTTGGGCAGTCACACTTGCAAACTCAGGGCTCGCTTCACTTTCAGTGGTCAATTCGTCTCAGTGGTCAATGATGGCTGCGGCTGGAGTGTTGAACTTCAGTGCTTTTGTCGCGTTGTCCGTATCGTTGAAGGCGTTGCCGGTTGTGGCTGTAAACCTCATTAACGCTTCGCAGGTGGCGATGGCAGCCATCGCCGGAGTGATTGTATTTTCAGAGCCGGTAACATGGCCACTCTCGCTCGGTATCTTGTTGACATTTGCTGGTCTGTTGGTAGTTGCAAACCGTCGTAGTCCGGCTTCGGAGAAGTCACAGGCCTCACTGAATAAGTAGGGCTACGTTGCAAGCGGGTCTGGTGGGCAAAGCCAGCAGTTACACACGCGACAGTTTTGTGATTCTGCCAGTGCTGACCCACTCGGCAACGTAGAGGTTGTCTTCTAGGTCAAAGCAAGCGTCATGGGGATGCACAAATTTACCCTGTTGCCATTTTCTTTCGTCTGTCCGGATTGAGAAGCTTTTTGAGTCCTGCTTGTCTTGGAGAACACGTTCGCGGTCATCACCAAGCGTTACGATCGTATTGTGATCCCGGTCGAGTAGTGAAACCCTTGCTACTAGTTCTGGCACGAGCATTAATTCTGCGTTGGTATCGATATTGGCGGGTAGGCCAAAGCCGTTTACCGTCTTTTTGTATTCGCCCTGCAAATCAAAAATTTGTAGGGTGTTGTTCGCGCGGTCAGCGACCACAATCTCGGGGTCGCCACCCTCCCTCGTATCGACCCACAAACCATGGGGTAAATTAAATGACCCACGGCCCTTGCCGGAACCTCCAAAACATGACAACCAATTGCCATCCTTGTCATAGCGGTGGATGTAGTAGGAGCCGTACCCATCCGCAAGTAGGAAATCCCCATTGGGTAGAAACGCGAAATTTGTGGGTAGGAAACGATTCCGTCCCCAAGCCCGTCGTGGATTACTTGCTTCGCCTGTCGCATAGTGCCCACTCTGCATAGGTGCATATTTTTGCCAAACTAATTCACCTTTCAGTGTCAGCTTGGCGATCGATTTGAGTTGTTGATAAGCAGCCACGTAGAGATAGGGGACACCGTCTTCTACATGGACTTCGAGTCCGTGACCTCCACCCTGAAACTGTTGTCCAAAAGCACGCATGAATTGTCCATCCGAGTCGAACACGAAAATGGAGGGATGGTCGGTCTTGCTGACTTCCCCTTCATGAACGACATACAAATTATTGTCAGGATCGACAGCGACGTTATGCGTTGTTTGCCATGAATATTGGCTTGGTAGCTGGGGGAATTGGTGCTGGCACTTGAATTGGTGGTCACCGGTACCGATCAACTCTTGCGCCGCAGACCGTTTGCTGGTCAAAAGGGCAGGGCAAGCGACTGATGCGACAGCAGCTGTTTTAAGAAATGAACGGCGTCTGTAGTTTTGACTCATCAGCAATTTTTGAGTTAAGGGAATGCTTGGAGGGGTTCCTTCGGGTGGGAGTGATTTTCCGCCCGCCACGTTCTATGCTAGGTGGCGATTATTATACAACAGAAACTGGATCAGTTTTCATCGCAGGCTGGTGTTGTAGCCAGGGTGAAAATCACACACTAAGCTTTTGAACACGCGAGAGTCTTTCACCACAATGACTTAGTTAGTTTGGCCGGAATTCTTTCGTCACATGAAGATGTTTGCTCTCTCGTGGGGCGTGAGCCGTGAATTCTTGCTGCGATGGGATTACACCGCGATGCGAGTAAACAGTTTCGGTCAGTTCTGAATATCCACTGATGTTGCCGGTCAACGTAATCTTCAGCCATTGAACCGCTTCTTTAGGAAACCAAACGTATGACTGAGGAAGCCCGATTTGCTTTTGGAAAAAATTGGCAGTCATTTCTCGCCGAATTAGATGAGGAACGCATTGCTCAGGCGGTGAGATCGCTGCAACAGTTATTGGGTCTTGAGACGCTTGAGGGCAAACGCTTTCTGGATTTGGGTTGTGGAAGTGGATTGTTTTCCCTCGCTGCCCAGCGATTGGGAGCTGACGTGATTTCAATCGACTACGACAAATTTTCGGTGGCATGCAGTGAAGAGCTACGCAAACGCTTCGGATCGGAGTCCCTGCAGTGGGACATCAAACAAGGGTCTGTGCTCGATTCGGTTTTGATGCAGGGTTTGGGGCGCGCGGACGTAGTCTATTCCTGGGGCGTGCTGCACCATACTGGGGACATGGACAAAGCAATTTCAATGGCAGCTGATAGGACCAAGTATGACGGCTTGTTCTGCTTGGCGATTTATAATGATCAGGGAGGCGGTAGTCGTCGTTGGTTGCGAATCAAAAAAATCTACAACGCGCTACCAACGTGGTTACGGTTTTTTTGGGTGCTTGGGGTTGGTGGTGTTTACGAATGCAAGTTTGCGTTGGCCCGCTTAGCTTGTTTCAGAAACCCACTGCCGTTTCGTGATTGGCATGCCAAACGACAGGATCGCGGGATGTCTGTATGGCATGACTGGGTTGATTGGATAGGTGGCTTGCCATTCGAAGTCGCAAAGCCTGAAGAGATTATTGTTCCCCTTCGGCAACGGGGGTTTGTACTGGAAAACATGAGAACTGTTGCAAGTGGATGGGGTTGTAATGAGTTTGTTTTCTCAAAGGCACAAACGTGATTTCACGACTGTTCGTGCAACGTCTTCCGGTCAATTGTTTCAAGCTGCTGTTCCAGATTCTGGATGAATGATTCCCGCTGCTTTGGCGAGAGAATGTGCGTCCGTTTGGATGTTTTGATCAGAACACGTTTCATCGAAAGCGCTGGGCCACTGAGGATGCTGGCTGACTTCGAGATGGATGTTATTTCTTCCAGTGGAATCTGATAGCACAGGAGTCCACAACGGACGGTGAGTGCGTCGTCATGCAACGTGTAACGGCAAGGGATCGTAACTGCTGCAGTAAGACTGGCGGTTGCGGCAGCACACAGGAACAGGGTTAGTGCTCCACCGCCTTGTCCCTGCTGTAACAGGTATCCCGCGATTACGAGGGAGGTAATGGGAGCCAGTATCAACATCACTACAATCCAGAGGTCGACACCAGAGGGATAAACGGTGGCGGGAAGTTGTCGTTCCGACGAGATGTCGTTTGTCATGATTTACCTAGGTTCCTTCACCAGTTTGATTTGTTGCAAAGCCATCTTTGGAACCAGAAGGCTGGTGAGAATTGCTGCTACAACGGATGCGATGACTGCCACCCAGTGAGTCGTTGAGGCGGAGCCATCAGCAATGATTGCGGCAGATGCTCCGCTTTGCACCCACAGCAATTGAGGACCAACAGCGACCGCGGCGGCCGAAAGAAAGGGGCCCAGACGACTGCCGCTGGCACCCATCGTGTAGCTGATCAGCGTTGTTGGAATTGGGGTCAAACGCACCATCAGATGAAATAGGAACCCTGCGTCAGCAGCTAAATTGTGTATGGCACGGAGTCGATTGGAAGAACGGTTTTGTCGCTCACGGGCCAACTTGGTGCAAATCGCTTCATGAAGCCACCAGCGGGCAATGCAGTAATTAAGGCTGGCGGCGATTACAGCAATGAAGAGCATCAGGGTGCCGCCGGTAAGAGTTCCGAAGATCGCACCTGCAGACAAGGAAACTGCGGTTTTTGGGACCAAGACAGTCATGGCGGCCACCCCGCAAAGCATGAATAGGACTGGTGTCCATTCTCCATCACGAGCCAATTCGTTACGCAGATCAGAGAATTCGAATCCACTCATCAGGAGACTGAGACCACAAGTGATGAGGCTGAGTGGTATCAGGAAACGAAGTGAGATGTATTTACCGCCAGTTTTTCGATTCACGATCACGATGGCTTGCATTGGGAGAGTTACGCTGAACATGATACTGTCAGGACAGGAACCAAAGAATAGATCTGCCAGAAAATGATGCTCACGCCATATGATAAATCGCCATCGATTGATTGGTTGCCTTGGGCTCGCTTCAATTTGCACCGTAACCCATTTGGTGAGCTGACGCAGGATGAGCGGGCAGAGCTAGCAGTTGTGGAGGTTGATTACCTTATAAGGATGCTTGGTGATCCCAGGCAAGCGATACAATTCATTGGTGAATGCGGTCGTGGTAAGACGACTAGAATGTTGAAATTGCGCGCAAATTTACCGAAGTCAAGTTATACCTACATTCCTGAGCTCCCGCCCTGTCCGCCCATTGTTTATGGGAATCCCATTCTGGTTGATGAAGCCCAACGGTTGCCCAGATCTGCTCGACGCAGTGTTTTGCGTAGTCAATGTCCTCTCGTGTTTGCCACCCATAAGGATTTGAGTAAGCCACTGCGGAAGCACGGCTATCGCGTCCACACGGAGCACATTGGTAAGGGCAATGGCCCAGAGCTTGTCTGTGAATTATTGAACCGGAGAATTGAGGCTTCGCGATTGCGGAGTGGCCTTATACCTGTACTTTCGATTGAAGATGCTGAGTCATTAGTTGCCGAGTTTGGTAACGACATCAGGGGTATGGAAAACAATTTGTATTTGAAGTTCCAAGAAATTTTGGAGGGGCGCATCGATGGCGAAATGTGATTTGTCAATTGAATTGGATCAACCGAATCGAGTCTATCACGAGGGCGAAAAGGTGGAAGGGGTCGTTCATGTTAAAGTGGACTCCAGTGTCAACTGCAAGGGGTTGGTTCTGTCGACAGGTTGGAAAACGCATGGTCGTGGGAATGTTGCCAGTGGGTCCGTTGAAGAGACCACTGTGTTTTCCGGACAATGGACGCAGGGAATGCATTATGAATATCGATTTTCGTTACCCGCCGGGGATTGGCCGCAGACTTATCATGGAAAGTTTCTTTCCATCGATCACTACGTTGAAGCAAAGGCAAAAATACCTTGGGCATTTGATCCCAAGGCTGCCACTCCTTTTATGTTACGCGTTACGCAGTTACCAAGTTGGCATGCTGAAGAATTTCGCCAAATTTTGAAAAAATCAAACAAGCCCCAGATTATCGGGTTGGTGCTTCTCGCAGTCTTTTTCGTTCCGCAGTTGCTGTTCACAGGTTGGGTCGGGGCAGCAGTGCTGATTGTTCTTGGGTCAGTTGCAGCCGTCTACTGGTTGAAGCAAAAGTTTCTCCCGAGGTACCTACTCGGCACCCCTAATCTTCATGTTCAGGAAGACACTTTGGGACCTGGTAGTGAGCTTGTGGGTGAGTTCATTGTAAGAACCAGAAAGACAGTGGTACCAAATGCAATCACGATAGCGTTGCGAGGAACCGAAGTATGTGTCAGTGGGAGTGGATCCAATAAAAGAACCCACAAGAATGTAATTTTTGAACAGCTACAACAACTTCAATCAAATACTCCCCTTCAGGCCGGGAGTGAGAGTCGCTGTCCTTTTTCTTTCCAATTGCCTGAGGATGCGGCGTTGTCTGTAGACGTCAATGAAAATTCGCTGATCTGGTCGATTGAAGTTGAGGTGGATATCCCTCGGTGGCCAGATTGGAGTAAAAGCAAGCCGATTTTCATCGTACCTGCTGATGAGAAAAGACTCGATGCAGCGAGTGATCAATCAGTCGCAGGGGTGACGACGTCGTCAGTGCAGTTTGGAACAGAAAAATCGAAAGCTGATGACTCAGCCAAAGAAGATTCGAGCCCGGCGATGGCTGGAGGCGTGACGTTTGTCGAGACGGTTGCCCAGATTTGGGCCGTTCGCGGTGATCGTGGTCCGCTTGAAATGGTGGTTGATGCTGTGACGGGACTTTCCTTCATTGTCGAGGCCCAAGTCGAAAGACGCCTGCTATACGCTGGTGATGAGGATCCACATGTTTATCGGGATGGGTATGCCGTATGGGCATTCTATCCTGAACCTAAGCTCCCTTTAGTGCTCTATGTGCCTCATGATCTGGGAGATGAGTTCGAGCAGTTGGGAAGAGGGATTTGGACGGGCAAAGGTGTGATCGTTGGCTGGGACAGTTTGCACGGTCGCTTGCAAATCAAGCTGGATTCAATCAGTTGAGCAAGCGATGGTGCGGGTGCTCCCTGATTGTGACTGCTTCGTGGGGAATACAGAACACTTCAATGGGTTTGTGGGATACGTGGTTCTCAATTTGCCACCGGCGGTCTAAACTTCCAATCTTTGCCAGTTCAGCGATCTACCAGACCAGCGACCTAAGTGATCTGAAATGACTTCTCCCAGAGTTTTGGTCCTTCGTGCACCCGGAACAAATTGTGATGAAGAGACGGGGTTTGCCTTTGAGCGAGCTGGAGCGTCAGTTGAGCGAGTGCATGTGAATCGCCTGATTGAGAATCCTGCATTGAAAGATCGGTACCAGATACTTTGCGTACCCGGCGGTTTCAGCTATGGCGATGATATTGCAGCCGGGCGAATCTTGGCAACGAGACTGCGGCAGCATCTTGCAGATCTGGTGCAGGAGTTCGTGCATGGAAACGGAGATCGATTGGTCCTCGGTATTTGCAACGGGATGCAGGTGTTGATGCGTCTTGGTGTATTGACTGAGGGGGTTGGTGGGGACGAGGTGACGCCGGCAACGTTGACGTGGAACAATCACGGTAGGTTCGAAGATCGGTGGGTTCACTTGGCGGTGGATAAAACCCCTTGTGTTTTCCTTCAGGGTGTCGAGCGGATGTATTTGCCGATGGCCCATGCTGAAGGCAAGTTTGTAGCAGCTGAACCAGAGATTCTTGATCAGCTTGGTGAGCAAGGAAGGTTGGCGATTCGATATGCCGAGGGAGAGCAGGGTAATGTTCAAGAGGACGTCCTAGCGTTTCCCCATAATCCTAACGGAGCTGACGCTAATGTCGCTGGTGTTTGTGATGCCAGTGGGCGGGTATTCGGTCTGATGCCGCATCCCGAAAGGCATATTGATGCCATGCAGCATCCCAGTTGGACACGCCGCAGCGAACAGCCGGAGTATGGTGATGGCATGGTCATGTTTCAAAATGCTGTCAACTGGTTTGCCTAAGCCCGGAACCACCGTTTGGGAAAAGTACTTGGGTTTGAAGCTACGCGTTGCTTTGTCACCTGCTGCATTCAAAGCTCTAGGCCATTCGTGAGCAGTCGTGAGCGATGCCGCTAATCTCACTGAATGCTCGTGATCATCGTCTGCGGGTTTCGGCAGGCGAGCGAGTTTTTCGGTAGCCGATTTTGCAACAGCTGATGATTCCATTCGCAAGGATGTTCAATCAAAGTGGACGCTGCATGCGTCATCATCACAGGATTTCCCTGCCAGTTTGTAACGTCGTTTTGCGACTTGTTGGTACAGCCAACGCCAAAGACGTGCTGTCCCCGGTAGGTGCAGGAAGGGCGCTGACAGCCATAGCATCGGAAGACGCCGGCTAAGGTATCGAACCGCATTGACACCTCCGTGGCGACATCCCGCCTGATCCACCACATACATCTGCTCCATCATCATTTCATGGGTCAGGTCAGGGTAGTTCTCAGCTACCCTTGAGTCATGAAGCGAGATGTATGCGAGTCGATTTCCACAGCAATTGAGGCGTTGGAGAGTTTTGATTTGCGATTTGCAGAAGTTGCACTGTCCGTCAAAGATCACGACGTCTGCATTGGGAAACTTGTCAGGATCGGGCAGTTCGTTCTGTTGTATCATGAGTTTTGAGTCCAAAATGGGCATAATCGCCGTCAATTCCCAAAAACGGGGTCTTTCGCCCTCAAAGAACCGGGGTCAAGCCTCGTATACTAACTGTACGATAGATATATCAATTAGCCAGAGTCGTTTGCCGGTCGTTTCGTACATTTATGGGCAGGTCTCAGGCTATGAGCGGGAGCTGTGAATTACCAGTTCTCCATTCATTCTCAGGATCGAAACCATGAATCGTATCGAAGTCAAAGTTCGCAGTGCTCGCCGTCGCTTGATTCTTGGGCATTTTGGGCAGGCACTTTGCGTTACTTTATTTGCAGCGCTGTTGGTTGCAATTGTTGCCATCGCACTTCCGGCGATTCGGTTCATGGATGTCAATGTTAGTAATTGGAATTACGGTTGGATCGGAGGCTGTCTGGCTGCAGCATTTGTTGCAGCTGGGATCTATGCTTTCGTCAAAGCTCCTTCGGTGGAGTCTGTTGCAGCTGAGTTAGATCGACGCTTTGGGCTGCGCGAGCGACTTAGTAGCTCGATCGCAATGACTGAGGTCGATCGTGATAGTGACTTCGGGTTAGCACTTCTCGCCGATGCTGATAAGAAAGCCGCCAAGGTTGATGTCGCTGAGAAGTTCGGGATCAAGCCTACTAAAATCGGATGGCTTCCCATGTCGGTGGTTCCTGTGCTGGTCGTTGTCTTGATGTTAGCAGAGCCAATGAGCGAGAGCAGCGCCAGCACGACTCCCGAAGTGGATAAGACTGAGGTGAAGCAAGTGTTAACCGCTGCTTCCAAACTCAAGAAGAGAATCCAGCAGCAGCGTCGAAAGGCTGAGGCAGAGGGCTTGAAAGAAGCAGAGGACATGTTCAAGAAAATGGAATCCCAGCTCGATAAAATCACCAAGGCGAGCGATATCAATCGCAAGGATGCCATGATCGAGATGAACGATTTGAAAAAGCAACTTGAAGAACGTCGCAGCCAACTCGGGTCCACTGAGCAGATGAAACGTGCGCTGGCGCAGATGAAGGGCTTGGAAGCGGGGCCCGGTGACAAGATTGCCAAGGCCATAGAGCAGGGGAATCTGGCCAAAGCAAAAGATATGGTGAAAGACCTGGCGGACAAGATGCGTCAGGGACAGCTCAATGAGGCGGAAAAGGAACAGCTTAAGAATCAAGTACAGCAAATGCAGAAGGCTTTGGAAAACGCAGTCAAAGAACACAAGCAAAAAGAGCAAGAGCTAAAAGATCAGATCGAGCAGGCGCGTCGAGAAGGACGCAGCGGTGATGCCGCGAAGATGCAGCAGAAGTTGAATCAGATGCAGCAGAAGAATTCACAAATGCAGAACATGAAGCAAATGGCAGAGTCCATGAAGAACGCTGCAGAAGCATGTGAAAACGGTGATGCCAGCCAAGCTGCTGATGCATTGCAGCAGATGTCTGATCAACTAGGACAGATGCAGCAGGAAATGTCAGAATTGGAAGATCTTGATTCAGCACTGGATTCTCTCTCGGAATCCAAGAGCCAGATGCGTTGTCAGCAATGCGAAGGCGGTGGGTGTAAAGAGTGTCAAGGTCAAGGTCAAGGTCAAGGTCAAGGTCAAGGTCAGGGGAAGGGGCAGGGGCAGGGGCAGGGGCTCGGTGACGGCACTGGACAAGGTGATCGGCCTGAGTCCGATACAGATACCAATACCTACGAAACGCAGGTGCGGGGGAAAGTGAAAAAAGGAAAGTCCGTGATTACTGGGTTTGCTGATGGGCCTAACCGCAAAGGAATCACTCGGGAAGACGTCAAGCAGGCTATTCAGGGATCGCTGTCTGAAAAGAGTGATCCCAGCGAAAACCAGACGCTTCCACGAGCCGAGCGGGAACACGCTCAGCAGTACTTCGATCAGCTCCGCGAAGGCACTGAATAGAACAGAGGCTATAGGTCAGCCAGCGCCTCGTCGATCAGTTCGGCCTGTTCCAACTTATGTGCCGCCATGCTGCCCGTGCTGGGGCTTGCCGACTCAACGCGGCTTACCCGCTTGAGTTTGTACTTTTCCGATAGATCGTCGCTGAAGGCTTGCTTGATGTATGGCCAAGCACCCATATTGGTTGGCTCTTCCTGAACCCAGTACACCGGCTTACCTGTTGAGAATCCGTTAATTGATGCGATAAGTTCTTCCACGCCGAGTGGGTAGAGTTGCTCAATTCTCATGATAGCGACATTTTTTAGGTTCTTTTCCTGACGTGCCTCAAGCAGATCGTAGTAGACCTTGCCCGTACACAGGATCAGGCGATCAGCGTTGCTGAGAGACACTTGTTCATCTGGCAAGACTTTTTGGAAGGTGCCATCAGTCAAATCCGACAATGGGCTGATCACGCGTGGATGTCGGAGAAGACTTTTCGGCGATAGCACCACGAGTGGTTTTTTCCATTTGCGGATGACTTGGCGACGCAACAGGTGGAAATACTGGGCGGGTGTCGTTGGCTGGCACACTTGAATATTGTGTTCAGCAGCCATCGCCAGGAATCGTTCAACACGAGCGCTGCAATGTTCAGGTCCTTGCCCTTCGAAACCGTGCGGAAGCAACATTACCAATCCGCTAAGTCGATTCCATTTGTCTTCTGCACTGGCGATGAATTGATCAACAATCACCTGAGCGCAATTCCAGAAATCACCGAATTGAGCTCCCCAGACAACCAAGCCATCAGGGCTATCCAAAGAGTATCCATATTCGAAACCCAGAACTCCAGCCTCGCTAAGCGGACTGTTGTAGAGTTCAAGTCTTGCTTGATCAGAGCTAAGGTTGGCGAGCGGTGTATAAGTGCTGCCATTTTTTGTGTCATGAAGAACGGCGTGACGTTGGCTGAATGTACCTCGTTGGCAGTCTTGACCTGTCATCCGAATGGGGTGACCGTCAACGAGCAGTGAAGCGAAGGCCGCTGCCTCTGCACTTGCCCAGTCCAAGGGATGTTTGCCTTCGGCCATCTCCCTCCGCTGTGTCATGGGGCGTTTCAGTTTTTTGTTAGCAGAAAAGTCTTCTGGTAGTCGTGTCAACGCATCCAGTAGTTTGGAAAGCTTCTCCGTCTCGCAGCCAGTGGGGGTATCTTCCACCGGTTCCGGGCCACCGAAGTAGTCGCTCCAATTGGCAGCGAGTGTTTGAGTGTCTGGGACAAAGGCTTCATGCTTGCTTGCTGCAAATTCCGACTCCAGCTTCTCTGTTCTTTCCTGCTGGATCCCTTCGGCTTCCTCTGGACTGATTTTTCCCAGTTCAAGGAGTCGGTTCAGGTATTGTTCTCGCACACTGGCTCGGCGATCGATTTCAGCGTACATGCGAGGTTGGGTGAAACGAGGTTCATCGCCCTCGTTGTGGCCCCATCTGCGGAATGCGTAGAGGTCAATCACGACATCCCGCTGGAATTCCTTTCGAAAATCCATCGCCAGAGAAACCACCTGAGCAACTGCTTCGGGATCTTCACCATTGACGTGAAAAATCGGGATCTGCAGCATTTTTGCAATGTCGGTCGCGTAGGTTGTACTACGACCCTCTTTTGGTTCAGTGGTGAAACCGACCTGATTATTAATTACGACATGCAGTGTGCCACCAGTCTTGTAACCCTCAAGTTCGCTGAGGTTCAGTGTTTCCTGAACCACTCCTTCACCCGCAAACGCTGCATCACCGTGGATCAGGATCGTCATTACCTCCTGTCGTCGCTCATCACGGCGGCGATCCTGCTTGCATCGGGTTCGCCCTTGAGCGACCGTGTTAACGAATTCGAGATGGCTGGGGTTGAAGCACAGTGAGATGTGCAGATTATCTCCTGAGGCGGTCGTCCAATCGCTGCTGTAGCCAAGATGGTAACGAACGTCTCCGCCACCCCGGTTCATTTCCGGGTTGGGATCGTCAAAGGACCAGAAGATGTTCATCGCCCGTTTTTTCAGGATGTTGGCCATCACGTTGAGCCGACCGCGATGTGCCATGCCCATCACGACTTCTTTGACGTTGTGCTGGGACGCTTTTTCCAACGCGAGATCGAGCATTGGAATCAGAGTTTCGGCGCCTTCGAGTGAGAAAGTTTTGGCACCGACAAATTTGCGACGCACGAATTCCTCAAAGATGGTCGCGTCTGCGAGTCTGGCATAAATTCGCCTTTGAACATCGTGGGACAATTCAAGGCGATTTTCAGTCGTTTCCATGCGGCGTTGCAGCCAGTCACGGATATTACGCCGGTCGATGTGCATGAATTGTGCACCAATGCTCCGGCAATAAGTATTTCGTAATCGGGTCAAAATGGCATCAATCGTGCCACCGAGCTCTGCTTCAATCGAGGCACCGTTGAACGGACGACTCAGATCTTCCTGATTCAGTCCATAGACGTTCGGGTTCAGCTCTGGGCTATCTGGGCGATCAAAACCCAAGGGATCCAAGTTAGCGACCAAGTGACCGCGGACACGGTATTCCCGTACCAAGTTGTTGACTCGATCCTGGATGCGAGCGAGCCACATGGCTTGGGCGGCAGAGTCGTTCGAGGAGCTCTGAAGATTTGCGTTACCGCCGGTTTTGACGCTGCCGCCCTCGGGCGAAGGCCTCTTCTTGCCGGTACTGCCGCTCCCCACGAGAAACTGTTCAAAATATTTTCTCCAGTTTTCTGAAACGCTGGCGGGGTCGCGAATGTACTGGACGTACAAATCATCGATGTAGTCCAAGCTGTAGCTTTTCATGGTGACAGCAGGGCCAATGAAAGTGGGCCGATTCGAGCAGCTAGATCATCAGTGGATGGACGACCTGCTCAAGGATCAGATGGGGTTTGTAATGGATTGAACTCTCGGAACGGGCTGGGGTTCGCCTGAGCAGGCTGCAATTTAAAGAATTACCATCGAGTGTGGTAGCGGCTCAGTATGACTTTACTTAATAGAATTACCCGAAAACTGTTTGTCTTGTGGCATTTCTGGTCTTCGCCACGGGTGGTAAGTTTGGAGCTCGCCAGAGTGTGTTGCTTTTTTCTTTCCAGACTTCCGGTTGATGGATGCGATGGCCGTATTGATTCAAGTTCGTGATGCACAAAAAAGGTTCGCAGACCAGCTCGTGCTGGATGATGCCGAGTTATCGCTGGTGGACGACGTTAAAGTCGGCTTCATTGGGCGAAATGGGGCAGGGAAATCGACGTTGCTCAAGGTCCTGCTGGGTGAGGAAGACCTTGAAAAAGGCGAAGTTTTGCATCATCCATCGCTCCGCATCGGTTACTTGAGGCAACATGACCCCTTTGAGCCGGGCGAATCCGCCCTTGATTTCCTGATGAGGGACAGTAGCGAGCCGGATTGGCGCTGTGGCGAGGTGGCTGGGCAATTTGAGTTGAAGGGGGACTATTTGGATGGGCCGGTCAAATCACTTTCAGGGGGTTGGCAAACTCGTGTCAAATTGGCGGCACTACTGCTCAAGGATCCTAATCTGTTGATGCTCGATGAGCCCACCAACTTTCTGGATCTGCGAACGCAAATCTTGCTGGAGCACTTTCTAAGGGACTTTAACAAAGCGGCCCTCATCGTGAGCCACGATCGCTCGTTTCTTGCTGCTACCTGTTCGCAAACGCTGGAATTGTCTCGCGGCAAGCTGACAATGTATCCGGGTAAAATTGACCCCTTTCTTGAATATCGTGAAGAGCGACGGGAGCACGATCGGCGGGTCAACGCAACTGTCGTCGCTAAGCAAAAACAGCTGCAGAAGTTCATCGAGAAGAATCGCGCCAACGCGTCAACCGCGAGTCAGGCGAGGAGTAAAGCAAAGCAACTGGAAAAACTTCAGACCACGGAACTTGAGGTTGATGAGCCCACTGTGCATATCCGGGCACCTCGAGTGAATCCGAGGCAGGGTACTGCCGTGCGATGCGATGGGATGTCGATTGGATATCCAAACCATGTGGTCGCGGACCAGATCACACTCGAAATCGAGCACGGTGAGCGGGCCGCAATCGTGGGAGACAATGGTCAGGGTAAGACTACTCTTTTGCGAACTCTGGTGCATTCTCTCGATGCGTTGGGCGGACAAATGAAGTGGGGCTATGGGGTCGAAATAGGAACCTACGCCCAGCATGTTTATAGCAGTCTCGACGAGCGTCTGACTGTGCTTGAACAACTCGAATATTCATCGGATAGCGATACGACACGACAGGATCTGCTGGCGATGGCCGGGGCTCTGTTATTTCGCGATGAGCATATCCAAAAGAAGATTAAAGTGCTCAGTGGAGGCGAACGCGCGCGTTTGTGTATGGCTGGCTTGTTGCTAGGAACTGCTAACGTGCTCGTGCTGGATGAACCAGGTAACCACCTCGATGTGGAAACGGTTGAAGCATTGGCCGAAGCACTGGAGCTGTATAAGGGCACGGTCGTATTCACGAGTCATGATAGGCACTTCATGCAACGAGTGGCCACCAGCGTGATCGAGGTGCGTGATGGAAGTGTGAAAAATTATTTTGGCAATTATCAGACTTATCTGGAGTCCGTTGAAAAAGAGATTGATGATGGTGAACGTGAACGTACGGGGAAAGTTAAAGCAGGATCGGGCGGGCCAGTTGCTAAGGGGGGCGTGGGAGATTACCGAAAAGCTCAGCGGGATCAGCGGCGTGCGGAAAAAGAATTGAAAAATTTGGAAAAGAAGATCGCGCGGTTGGATGATGAAAAACGTGGAATCAACGATAAATTGCTCTCGGAAACGGACCCCGATGAGGCTGTTCGTCTGCATCAGCAACTCACCGAAATCATTGAGGAACTGAGTCTGTGCGAAGAAAAATGGATGGAGCTCAGTGGGGACATATGACATGCAAGCGGAGCAGATTCGCGAAGATCCCCGTTGTTAGGAAGCAGGTATCAGTTGTCGAGCGGGTTTAAGAAGGTTGAGTTGGTCGGAATTAAGCTGGATTTCCAAAGGATGCTGTTGGCATGAGCGATTTGTCGGGCAAGAATGACGCGGTGGCTATGTTGGATTTGGCTGATGCCAGTTCACTTTCACTTCTCGTTTCTTGATTCTCACACTGCTGTTTTTTAACTGAGTTCGAATGCTTGTGCCGCCCCTGCATATTGGTGATCTGGTAATCGATCCTCCCGTTCTGCAGGCGCCGATGGCAGGGTTCACAAATGCGGCTTTTAGAGAGGTGGTTCGCCAGTTTGGTGGGGTTGGTCTGTTGGCCACCGAAATGGTCAATGCTAGGGGCTTTGTTTGGATGGACGAACACGTCGCCGAGCATCCAGACCGTTTGTGGGGAGTGGCTGAGGAGCCTCGGCCACTGGCAGTTCAGATTTGGGATAACGACCCAGAAACGATGGCCAAAGTCGGACGCCGACTGACAGAGGAATATCAGGTCAGCGTGGTCGATATCAATTTTGGTTGTCCGGTCAAACAGGTGACGGAAAAAGCGCACAGCGGCAGTTATCTGCTACGCGAGCCTCAGCGGATGTTCCAGATCATTCACCGACTGGTAGAAACTTGTTCTCCGACACCGGTGACTGCCAAGATTCGACTTGGATGCTCACGCGACTCTGTGAATTGCAATGAGGTCGCCAAGGTGGTTGAGGAGGCAGGAGCGGCAGCATTGACGGTGCACGGGAGAACAGCTCGTGATATGTTTCGTGGCAATGCCGATTGGGACCGGATCAGTGAAATCAAGCAGCATTTGCGAAACATACCACTGATCGGAAACGGTGATCTTGACTCTGCGGAGAAGGTTGTAGCAGCCTTCGAGAATTACGATGTGGATGGGGTGATGATCGCCCGAGCCTGTTTGGGCAGGCCCTGGTTATTTGCTCAGGCTGCCGCCGCCTTGCGGGGTGATGCTATTCCACCTGAGCCAACCTTGGATGAACAGCGGGATGTGATGTTGAATCATTACCGTCTGGTGGTTGATCGTTTTGGGGAAGAGAAGGGGACTATTCTGATGCGCAAGTACGCCTGCTGTTACGCGCAGGGGAAACGTGGAGCGAGGTTCTTTCGGACGCATGTGGCAAAAGTTTCAGGTTCCGCTGAGTTTTACAGCGTAGTGCGTGATTATTTTCCTGGTTCAGAACCAGTCGAGGCGGCTTCGACAGAATTGGCTACTTAGGCAGATTTATCCCAAGTCGGGAGAGTGCCTCAATGCTGCCTGATGGGCTTTGATCGTTGTCTTCAAGCCAACAAGCGCTGCACATAAGCCTTGAAATTCCGCATGTCATCCGGTAGTTCGCCGGGTCCCACAACCAAAGGTCCCTTTTCAGGTAGGGTGTGCAGGCCATGGCTTCCACGTACCAGCTGGGCATCCAAAGGAATGACATCCATCTTGTATCGCATTCCAATTTTCTTTTGCGCCAGACGCGACATGGCCCTGACTTTGCTTGTCATGAACAGCTCGCAAGGGTCGTAGCCGGGTTTGCGATGAATGTCGACGGTTCGAGAAAAATCGGGTGCGAGAGAATCGTCGAGCCAATAATAGTACGTGAACCAGGCATCCGGTTCCGAAAGCACAATCAGCTCACCGCTGCGCGGGTGATCAAGTTCAAATTCAACGGGGCGGGCAACGCGGGCAACTCCAGGAACAGACAGCAGCGACTTGGCGACCTCATCGATCATTTCAGTATTGCGCACATAGACGTGTGCAAGTTGGTGGTCGGCGACTGCAAAGGCATCCGATTCACCGGGCATCATCAGTTCACCAAAGGGACCAGGGCGGACAGTCAACCAGCCCATTTCTCGCAGGTAGCGATTCAGGTGAACAGGCCGCTGGACCGGCACTAATCCATATTCGGAAACAACGATGACTTGTGCATCAATGTCGTTTGCTGCGTCGATCATTCTGCCAGCACAGTGATCCAATTCGGCGACTCTTTCAGGGGCATGATCCGGAAGTCGCTGGAAGTCATAATCAAGATGCGGCAGATAGGCCATCGTCAGTTTCGGGCGATTTTCTCTCATTACAATCGCGGTGGCGTCAGCGATCCATTCACTGCTGGGAAGTCCGGCGTTGGGGCCCCAAAACGAGAAAAACGGGAAGGGTCCCAGACGACGGACCAGATCGCACTGGGTGTGATCGAGAATGTCAAATACTTTCGAGCCGTCGCATCCGTAGTGTGGTTTTGGAGTCGCGCTGTACTTCACAGGCGCAGACTGATTGAACCACCAAAACATTTTGGCAGTTTCAATCCCCTCATAGAATTTCTGACCCGAGATCAACGAGTTGGCTTGTTGCCAAAAGCGGATTTCCTGTGTGTCACGGTAGTACCAGCCATTTCCAACAATACCGTGTTGAGCCGGAGATAGACCTGTCAGCAGTGTGGCCTGTGATGTGCATGTCACAGCAGGTAGCGGAGATCGCATTGGCTGTGACTCACCGATTGCTGAAATGCGTGGAGCGTATTTCAGCAATTCGGGTGTCAATCCGACAGCATTGATGATGCAAACGCTTGTCATACAGTTGGTTTCAGGAAGGGATGGTTCTGCAGGGAATATCTAAGCTTCTCCTGCGCTCCCGTCTTCTGCAATATCCAATTCGCCAGCTTTGTATTTTGTCCAGTACTTGTTCAGTTCGCGTTTGACGATGCCGCTCAGTAAGAACACTCCCAGCAAGTTGGGAAAGCTCATCCCGAGGATCATCAAATCACTGAATTCGAGAATGGGACCAGCGGTAACGATTGAACCCAACACCGTGAAACCAAGGAACAGAATTTTGTAGACGATCGACAGTCTTGCCCCAAAGAGTTGCACCCAGCAACGTTCACCGTAATAAGACCAACTGATGCAGGTGGAATAAGCAAATAGCACGACGGCAAAATAGAGGATGTAACGAAACCAGTCGTAGCCACCTGTGATGAACGCAAACAGCGTGACTTTCGCGCCTTGGTTCTGTGCAATCGCTTCGGTCATTTCTGGTGCGTTGTAGGCCCCAGTCACGATCACGACCAGAGCAGTGATGGTGCAAACGACCACGGTATCAATGAACGGTTCCAACAGGGCAACGATTCCTTCGCTGACCGGTTCATCTGTTTTGGCCGCAGAGTGGGCGATAGCAGCTGAGCCCACACCAGCCTCGTTGCTGAATACGGCTCGTTTAACACCGATCACAAGCACGCCAAGGAAGCCACCATACATTGCGTTGGGCTCAAAGGCTTCCGACCAAATCAGGCTGATCGCGGCCGGTATGCCCGCGATGTTGTTTGCCAGAATGAATAGGGCTGCAAGAACGTAAGCTCCGCACATGAAAGGAACAATTTTGCCCGCCACTGCACCGATGCTTCGCATGCCGCCGACGATCACGATGCCGACCAGTGCAGCCATAATGACACCGTAGATGACGGGGAAATCTTGCAAGATGGGGACGTCACCACGGATAGCTTCCAGTGACTGCCCGATTTGAAATGCGTTGCCGCCACCGAAGCTGGCTCCGACACAGAGCAGCATGAAAAGAATTGCCAGAAATTTTCCAAGGGGTGCCATGTTGATGTCTGCCAAACCAACTTGCAGGTAACGCATCGGTCCACCCAGAACGTTTCCACCCTCATCTTTGGTTCGGTACAGCTGCCCGAGTGTGCATTCGGCAAACTTGGCAGACATGCCCAAAAGTCCAATCGCGATAATCCAAAGACACGCTCCGGGACCACCTGTTCCGATCGCAATGGCTACCCCGGCAATATTTCCAAGGCCAACCGTGGCTGAGAGGGCAGCCGATAAAGCCTGAAAGTGAGAAACCTCACCCGTTTCACCTGGCTTGTCATATAACCCGCGAGTCAGATCAATCGCATGCTTGAAGGCACGAACATTGATAAAGCCCATTCGGAGAGTCAGAAAGACCGCACCTGCCAGTAACCAAACGACAACGAACGGAATGCTGATTCCATCTGGATTGGCCTCGGTGCGCAACCAACCTCGCCGGGTTATCACTTTCAGAGGATCTCCCGTGGCTTGATCCAGCACCGTGTTGCCAAATTCGTCAGTAACTTCTTTCGTTCGTGGGCCAGTGTAAAAATCAAAAAACAGAACGGTAGCAAACGGACTGACAATCCAGTTTCCGAACGCTTCGTCGATTCTTGCTGCAACGCTTGCCTCTACTTCTTTTGCTGTTCCCACTGCCTCTGATGAGGATTCAGATGTTGGCGACTCCTGTTCGGAACTCGGCTGAGAAGCGTCAGCCGCAGAATTAGCCTCGCCGGCTGGTTCGCTGGCGACAGGTTGATCCGAGGTGGTTGGCTCGTCGGTTTGAGCCGCGAGAGATCCGATAGGAAGCCAGGCAAGAGCCAGCAAAAGAAGTGCGAGACGTGGGGTAGGCATGGTCCACTCACTAGCAGCTGTGGGTTGAGTTAAATTTCGGGAGTGATCACCCGCTGGGACACAGGCTAAAGCCTTTTGCGTCTTAAATCGACACCAAGCAAGAAGAAACCATGGTAAGAATGCGGGTAAAACCTTCCAACTTCCCCAACTTTTGTTCGTTTCGAGAACGACAAACGTCTCTATCTTTGGCGGAGATGGGGCGAAGTCGGCGTAGAAGCCGGTGCGAGCATGTTTTGAGGACGGGCGGAGATCGTGCAATTGCAGTTCGGAATTCAGATTTGCCGGGAAACAGGGTGAAAAACTGTAAAAAACATCGTTCGGAGTCGATCTTGGAATGCGGTACGTTGCTCGAGCGGGATCAAACAGTCGTGTTTTGAGGGAGGGAGAGACCTAATTGCAGAAAAAAGCTAAAAAACCGCATTTCAGGGCTTTGTACGGCGGCATCACGCCAGAAGCTGAAAAGAAGTGGTCAGGGGCGGGCTCGAACCGCCGACACCGGCCTTTTCAGGGCCGTGCTCTACCAACTGAGCTACCTGACCTAGGTACTTTAATGCTGCCACTTTAATCATGACAAAAACAAATCGGAAGCACCTTCGTCGATCAATTCGACGAACGGCGATCGTAGGGTATGATGCGTAAGGTCGTCAATCGGTTCACCTCTTCTCCATTTGCGGGTTTCGATCCCCGCGAGAAAAAAATTCTTCTGTTTTCAAGGTTTGAACAGGCTTGTCCATGAGCATTCGTGAAAGTAGTCACTCACCGCAGGTTCGGCATTTTGCAACGTTGATGGCGTTGTGCCTGGTCGTCCTCGCTTGCAGGCCACTGTTTGGTTACACGCCGACCGATCCGGTGGTGACGAAAATGGTCAACCAGGGAGTGTCGTATCTCGAAAAATTGAAGGATGAGGATTTTGGGGGTGGAGATCCTTTTTCATCGATTGCGGGTGAGGCGATTCTGATTGGATACGCCCACCACAAGTGTCGGCACGACCCTGACAGCGCGGCTGTAAAAAGAGGGCTTAAAAATGCCAAGGCAGTTGTGAACGCTTTGGCGAAAGGTGGTGGTAAAACACCTCAGAAGCGAACTTACGTGATCGCAATCAGTGTTCTACTCTTCGCGGAAGTTGATGCGGACGCCTATCGCAGCGAGTTGCAAACTCTGCAGCAGTATCTGGTGCAATATCAGAGCGGGAACGGCGCGTTTTGCTACCCAGATGATGATCCCAAGAAAAGTGGCGATATATCGATGAGTCAGTACGGAATGCTGGCCATCTGGACGCTCGACCGGAATGGCATTCCTCTTGATTACAATCGCGTGACTGAAAGTCTGCAGTGGTTGTTACGTGTGCAGGATCCGGGTGGTGGTTGGCCTTACCATGCGATGGACCCAGGGGCAGGCAAGGGGAATATCGCCCAAAGCACGCGTGAAATGACTGATTCCATGGCCTTGGCTGGCGGAAGTAGTCTGTTGATTGGTGGTGATGCGCTGAGGTTGTGGGGCAACACGGATGCTGACGCGGATACGGGAATCCCCGGGTTGCCTAAGGCAATCAAAATCTACAAAGAGGACAAGAACGTCAAACGCCGTAAGCGGGGTTCCATGAGCGAGACACCGATCAAGCGTTCGATTGGCTTCATGCGGGGTTGGCGTCAAAAAAATCCATATAAAAAGTCGGGGATCGATTGGTACTACTACCGAATTTACACCCTCGAGAGATTCGAGAGCTTCGTTGAAATCGCCAACGGTGCGCCCAAGGATCTTAGTCCTGTTTGGTACAACCAAGTTGTTGATGAATTGAAGCAGACGCAGGGTGCAGATGGAGGGTGGACGGATCGTTCACAGACTCGTCCTGCTGTGAGTACGGCTTTTGCGCTGTTGTTCCTGATCCGTAGTACACAGAAAACAATCTTCACGATGAGTCAGGGTAGTCTTCAAGGTGGTTACGGTTTGCCCAAGGATACCACTGACATTCGCGTTGATGGCACGCAGATCAAAGGTCGTCCGGTGGCTGCTCAAGTCACAGATATGCTCGACATCCTTGAGAAAGACGGTGCCGGCGAAACGGAAGGCAAATCGATTCCCGATGACCTTGAGTTGGACACCGACCCAGCAGTAAGGGCTGCTCAAATGGATCGCCTGGAAAGATTGGTGAGGGGCAGCCAGTCTTGGCAGGCGCGGCGAGTAGCAGCACGGTTACTGGGAAAAAGTGATGAGCTCCGTGTTGTACCGTCCCTAATCTATGCTCTCAGTGATCCGGATACTTCGGTGAGACGTTACGCAAGAGATGGCCTCAGGTTTATCAGCCGCCGCTTCGATGGATTCGATCTATCGAATGACCCAACACCAGCTGAGGTCGATCAGGTTCAGGGAAAGTGGCGGGATTGGTATCGCACCATGAATCCCAAATATGTTTTCTTGGACTACGATCTGTAGGCCGTGCACAGCATCGATTTATTCAACGGCAGACTCGACTTAAGAACAGATTCATAGGTTTTTGAAATGGCATCAGCTATGGGCCAAGAAACGACTGATGGGCCAGCCCAGAACGCATCAGACCGAACACAGACTGAGTCGCGGGTTCATCAACGGGCGGCTGAACGCGAGAAATTACGGACCAGCCGTTTTGATCTAGTCACCTCGTTTCTGATGGCCCTGATCCTGTTCATCGGTACGCTGACGCTGATGGTCGTCATTATCTTCTTGACGACCCGCTGGGCATTTCCGCCTCGGCCAATTGAGCCCATCATTGAGAACCCAGCCGGACGGGGTGAAAATCCAGAGGGTTTCGAACGCGATTTCGAGCCACCAGGGGCAGAGGAAGTTGAAGAGTTGATGGAGCCGACGCTGCAAGACACGATCGAGGCTGTGACAGATGCTGTGAGTTCGGTAGCGGCCACTCTCGTCACGACCGATACCACGGCAACTGCAACGACAGCCGGCACAGGGGCGGGAGATAGTCGTCCCCCGGGCCCTCCTGGAGAAGGAGAGGATATTATCCCGCGGTTCGAACGATGGCAGCTGAATTTCACTGCACGTGATATTGGCTTATATGCAAAGCAACTGGACTTTTACAAAATTGAGCTCGGAGCGATCGGTGGGTCGATTCAGGGGGTCGATGTTGCGAGTAATCTTTCGGGTAGCCCTAAGAAATATCGGGTTGTGAAGACCGAGGATGAGAAAAGGCTTTATTTCATGTGGAATAGTCCAAGTCCTCTGATGCAGTTTGACAGGCAATTGCTGGGTAAGGCCGGAATTCCGCTGCCGAATCGTCAAATGCTCAAATTCATTCCAACGCAGTTGGAAAATGAGTTGGCTCAAATCGAAAAGAATTATTGGGAGTCAAAAGGATATAACTCCGTGACTCAAATCGCGAAAACGGTCTTTGAGAGTAAAGCAGATGGACGCGGCTACAAATTTGAGGTCATTAGTCAGCGTTATCGAAAACCAAAAAAGTAGGCCCATCGCACGCTTGACCTTGCCAAAGGTTGCTGAGTGCTTGGCGGCCTGTCGCAGAAGTTACCCGTGATTGGTTCCGAATGAGGCACCAAATGACCTAGTCATCCAATGTCCAGAGTCGATCTGAGAAAGCACATGTTGCAGAAGCTGGTATACGGACAATGGCAATCGATGGACAGCCGACAGGGGGGAATCGACGATTCACCCCTACGGCTCCTCCCTGAAACTGCGAGATTTGTTCAAAATTGCGGTTCAGGGCCCGTCGAACCAAGAAGAAAAAACTCAACTCGAATATGCTGTTAGGAGCCGACGGCGGGAAACTGTTAGTCGGATCACCGTCATCATGGTCATCCAAAACCTCGAATCTCGTTTTAGGTTGTCTCTGATGCTGATGGGCATTGATGATGTCCGTTACTTTTCAAAATGCGATTGGGCCGCAGTGACTGGTCTGAAAGCTCATCACAACGAACTTAATATTTCTGGCTACGAAGTTAAGGAACTGACCGCCGATGCTACTTGCTGAAATGTCCCTTTTCGAAATTA
>NZHC01000115.1 GCA_002689655.1 Rhodopirellula sp.
GTCCACAATGTCTTGCCGGTGTCTGCATGGATGCAATGCAGAACGATATCGCTGCCTTTTTTTGATTTCGTCTCAGCCTCAATCGACTTCATCGTGGTCAGAAAGAGGCGATCTCCCCATACCGCAATTCCGCTCTGTCCTGTTTCGGGCAAAGACTTTCGCCAGCGAATGTTTTTACCGTTCTCGACACTCCACATCAGGGGTGGAGGAGTGACTGTCTTCGCGGTCCAGTTGTGATGCGGCCCTGCCGCCTGAGGCCATGGTTCGATGACGGTTTGTGAGTTGGCTTGCGGAGCCATGGCAGCACTGAGCAAAGCAAACGCAAGTGTGAACAGCATCATGGGTTGGATTGGCGTCATGGTATTGGTTTTTGGAAGAGCGTTAGGCAGGAGTTGGAAGGGGCAAGGCGGGGGTTAGTAAACGCCACCAGAACGGGGGCGTCCATTGAATGGAACGCTGGTCGGCGATGTCTTGTTCCGCGTTGTGATGTTGTCTTCAATCAGTTGGACCTAATCTGGAAGGGCACGCCGTGTTTGCTGCGGGTCGATCAGCAGCACGGGAAGAACGATCAGGGCCTGAACGATTCCAGCAAATATGAGGATTTGAGTGGCAGTGTAATCGCTGCTCAAGAGACCTGCTGAGTAGCTTCCAATGGTGGTCGAGAGATTCAAGAATGCCATGTAGGTTGTAAATTGTGTCGCCGCAATACGCGGCCACGAAATGGACATGAAGAGTGCGAAGAGGGAAACTGAAAGTAATGCCAGCAGTAGTTCTTGACCTAGCAACAGGACCGTCGCCACATTCTGGTTGTTTAACGCACCCGGGAGGCTACCCATCGAAATCCACAAGGTACCTAACGTGATGGACGCGGCTAAAATTACTCGTTTGGGGCCGAAGATATCNGCGAGAAAACCGCCTGCAATTGATCCACCCAGGCCCAGCATGACTGCCCAGCCACCTATGACGCTTGTGTATTGAGCTTGTGTCCAGCCGCCTTTTTTCATCAGGTAATCAAGTAAGACAACTGTGATGGCGCCGGATCCAATCTTTACCCCCAAAGCGATGACTGCACCAAGCAAAGTTGCACGCAGGCTGAATGCGCGAAACAGGTTTGCAAAAACCGATTTTGATACATTTGACGAGGAGTTTGTCTTACCAGTCCTTTGCTGGGTCTCAGCGGTGCTTTGGGTTAACGCCCTCTCCGCTATCGGAGTGGGAGGCAGATAAGGTGAATTTGCCAAATCCAAACTACCTGCTGGCAAGCCATCGGTTGCTGTTTGCTCGGAGTTGGGTTTTTCGTTTTCTTTGGGTTGTGTTTCCTGTTTCAGGCTGCTTGCCACAGGTGCTTGCAAGTTTTCTTCAGCTTCATTGATTTCTTTGTACTCACTGGGGCGTTCGCGGAAGCAGATCGGCAGCAGCATGATGCCGGCCAGTAAGAAAGCTTGCCCTGCCAGGCCCGCTTGGATTCCGTATTGCGAAACGAGATAGCCAAGTCCAGCACCTCCAATAGCGGTTCCTAGATAGTTGCTCGCATACATCAGGCCGTTTGCTCTGCCACGCTCGTTTTCGGCTAGCAAGTCAACTGCAAGCGCATCGACTGCGACATCCTGCAACGAAATGAAGACGTTCGCAAGCAGGATTAGAGCAGCCAAGGGACCCGGAACCAGGCTGGAAATGACTTTCCAACCTCCCGAACCCTCCGCCGGTTCTGTCCAAATCAAAGTAGGAAGATCGTCGATCAGCATCATGCCCCCCAAGATCAGGACAGCCATGCTCTGAGCAAAAATGATCCATGGTCGCCGTCGGCCCAGTGAGCGGATGGTGAAGCGATCTATCAGGGGTCCCCACAGAAATTTGAACGACCATGGAAGCGTGGCCACAGCAAGGATGGGGCCGAGTTGCTCTGCGGTGATACCTTGCTCAGGCTCGGCGAGCCAAGAGGCGAAGGTGATCGTGACAAAACCCCACGGAACTCCCTGCGCGAGATAGAGTCCGCACAGTGTCAGCATCCGTAATGTCTTGTTCTCTGACAGATACACTGTGTTACTTTCAGTAAGGCATTCAATTGCAAAAAATTTTGCGTGCTGGCTGATGATCGATCACTTGTCGTCATCAGTGTTCAAGCTCCTGTGAGTTTCCTGTGTGGCAGTCAAGCAGTAACTCGTTGAGAACTTGCGCGAGTCCTACGTCTTCATGCTAGCTAAGCAGGATAGCGGATCAGCCTGAGGTTATGGACGTCATGAAGAGTGTGGGGCAGTGAAAGCTTGCCTTTAACGCTCGATTTCGCCGTGGGCAAGGTCGAGCAATCGCGAGAATATCTTCTCTCCGCCAGTGCGGAGACCACAGTGTTCGTATTCGCTGGTGGACCACGCTTTCATGTTGGGCACGAAATCAATCGTTTCGCGAGAAAACTTGGTGTTCACAAACATGTCGTGGTAGTAAACGGCACATGTGACAGGAACCTTGTTCTCACTGAGAACGGATGTGTCATAAAGTCTTGGCCACGCATCATAGGCAGCAAGGATTTCCGCTACCTCTTTTTGGCTTTGGAGTTCACTTATCTCATCGAACATCCAGGGGAAAATCATCTCGCCGAAGAAGTGAAAATCTTCGTAGTTGTCATAGTGGGAGTACTGTTCCTGCTGAACTTGATTGCACGACCATGAGGTTGCCGCTTCTTGGGCGTAAATGGCTTCGTGCAGCAAAGCGAAAATTGGGTTGGTGTCGAAGCGGATCCGCATTTGTATGGACTTCAGGAACGAGTGATTGACAACTTTCTTGTCACCAACATTCACGAATGCTTCTTCGAGCAGGAAATGAATGTCTTCCGCAGCCTCGGCAAAACCGAGGCTGATTCCTAATAGCTGCAGTCTTCGGGGAGTCAGGCGATCTCCGTTCGGCAAACGCACATCATGGTGTTGCAAATGTCGGCATAGTTCAGCAAGGTGTTGCTTGTCCATGGGGAATTTTTCAAAGTACTGGCGATTCCGTTCGCAGACCAACGGGAAGGTACCCTCGTAAATTTCTCGGGCAGTACGTTCCAACCCGGGAACCCCTCCAAAGATAAAGCACTCTTTCAGGCCCTCGGGGTGCAGGCTCAGATATGTCATCGTGCACCAACCACCATAGCTTTGGCCGATCGTCGACCATGGCGTGTCGGGGCTTAGTTCCTTTCGCAATATCTCAGCATCGCGAACGATATTATCCGCGCGGAAATGTTTCAAATAGTCGGCCTGCGCTTGTGCGTCACCTTCGGCAGCAAGGGTTTGGAAATTGACGGGCGCACTGAGTCCATTTCCCCGTGTGTCGTACATCAACACGCGATAATCTTGCAGTGCTCTTTTCAGCCAACCCTCTTTTCTGATCGGCAGGGGGCCACGGAATCCGGGCCCACCCTGCAAGAACAGCAGCCATGGTTTTTGAAGGCTTTGCGGATCAAGGTCACGGACTTCGCGGGCAAAGACTTGGATCTGTCGTCCCTCCGGATCCCTGTGATCCAAAGGAACATCAAAAGAGTGATCCACCAATTCCATGCCGGGGACTTGGTAAGGTTCTGATGCAGCCATGTAGCTCTCTATCCGTCTATTTTAAGCTGTTTTAATCGCTGAGGCTGTACCTCAACGAATCGGGCGTTGAGTAAGTGATGTCAGTTTGGGTGACTTTGGATTTCGGAGTTTTTCCCAAAAGAGAATTATTAATATACTGTGATTCAGTGGGGATGAATTGCCCCCGCGATCATGCTTTGCCGTTCATGGAATAGTTCGCGTTTATGAAATCTGTATTCAAAAACGACCGTTGCAGTCGATTACTTGGGATTCCAGCACTTAGGTTTGCAATGCGGATGCCATGGATCGTACCCTTGGTAATTGGTTTCTGCCTGACTGATTATNTGCTTGTCTCGCTTTTCGGGCAACTCACTAGAGAAGTCGGTTCGGATCGAGTGTCAGCATCCGAGCGACTGTGGGAGCAAGCGGATTCACCGCTTTATGTTGAGCATTGCCTGCCCTGCCATCAGGGTGCAACGGCGGAGGCCGGGTTGGATTTGGTATCTCTGAGGCGTGACCTGTCTGATCCGGAAATCATGCGACGGTGGGTCTTGGTGCATGATCGAGTTGAGTCAGGCGAGATGCCACCCGAAGGTGAGCCGCAGATTGGATCCGCCATGAAACAGGAATTCCTGACTGCGCTCAGCCATGATCTCAAGACTGCTGAGCGAAAACAGAATGACGTTGTATTGCGTCGTTTGAATCGTGTTGAGTACGAAAATAGTGTACGAGACGTCTTCGGCATTTCGGTCATGGTCAAGGATCTATTGCCACGAGATGCATCGACGGATGGCTTTGATACTGTGGGTGAAGGCTTGGCTGTATCAGCCGAGGCGATGGGGGCTTATCTGGACGCGGCGGACGCAGTCCTTGATGCCGTGTTTGGGCCCGAAATGAAGCCCAGGTTTATCAATCACGTCACAAATCTGAATGATCAACGGGATCATCTGGGTAATCTGAATGACAAACAGTTCGGGAAAATGTTTCGCAAGACAGATGCGGGTCTGGTTATTTTTCAGTCGAATTATTGCCCCACTAATCTTGTCAACTTTGCCCGCTTGCGCGCGTCCGCTGGGACCTACTATGGCAGCATCCGAGTCCGAGCGATCCAGAGTGATAAGCCAGTCACAATGCGGGTTTATGGTGGAGACACCATCGTCGGGAGAGCTGAAAAACACTTGGTCGGGTATTATGACATCGAACCAGATAAATGGCAGACCATTGAGTTTGTTGATCGGCTGGTGCAGGATCGAGGCACATTTCAGCCAAAATGTTACGGGACCATTGATACTCGCAAGGATGCTGATACCTATCCGAATCCGGGCTTGGAGATCGGCGAAATTACGATCCAAGGGCCACTCGAGAAGTGGCCTCCTGCGGGCAGGAAGCGACTCCTTGGCGATGTGGGACTTGAGACGGGGACCGTGAACGATGCTGGNGCAATTCTCGGTCGTTGTTTGCCGCGTTTGTTTCGAAAACCTTTAGCTGATGCCGAGCTTGCGTTTCATGTTGACATCGTGCGACATGGCATGANTGCCGGCGAATCTTTTCAGGAAGGGCTGCGGCAGTCCCTCAAAACTGCCTTATGTTCGCCCGAATTTCTGTTCCTAGAAGAATCGGGGGATGCTCGTATCGGATCGTACGCTCTTGCTGCTCGACTGTCTTACTTTCTTTGGAGTTCAGCACCTGATGACGAACTGTTGGAACTGGCCGGCCAAGGAAAGTTATGCGAACCCCAAGTCTTGAGGCAGCAGGTTGAGCGACTGATGCGTGACGCTCGGAGCACAGCTTTTACCAAAAATTTTACAGGGCAATGGCTGGGCCTACGTGATATTGATTTCACCGCACCCGATGCAAAACTGTTTCCCGAATTTGACGAGTTGCTGAAAATTTCGATGGTTGCTGAGACTGAGGCGTTTTTTCAAGAAGTGCTCGATAAGAATTTGAGCATCATGAATTTCATTGATTCTGATTTCGCCATGCTCAACGAAAGATTGGCAGCTCATTATGGACTCAAGGGCGTGAAGGGCCAAGCGATTCGTAAAGTAAGGCTTCCCCAAGGCTGTGTCCGAGGCGGCGTTATGACTCAAGGCAGCGTTTTGAAAGTCACAGCAAATGGCACCAACACATCACCCGTGTTGCGGGGCGCATGGGTTTTGGAGAATTTGTTGGGGGTTGCACCTGCAGTGCCACCGCCCAATGTACCTGCGGTTGAACCAGATGCTCGGGGGGCGCTCACCCTGAGGCAGCAGTTGGAAAAACACCGTGACCAAACGTCGTGTGCGGTCTGTCATGACAAGATTGATCCACCCGGTTTTGCGTTGGAAAATTTTGACGCGATTGGTGGCTGGCGAGATCACTATCGCACGACAGGTGAGGGAGAGCGACCCGCACTGCGACGTGCACCGTTCACGTTTAACTATGTGCAATACAAGATTGGTCATCCGGTTGATGCGTCTGGTGAAACCAACGACCGAACAAGCTTTCAGGACGTAACCGATTTCAAGAAATGGATGCTGACGCAAGAAAACGCGATTGCCACTGGGTTATCGCGTAAACTACTGACCTACGGCTTGGGTAGGCGACTTGGATTTGCTGATCGTGCTCAGGTAATACACCTTGTCCAGTCTGCAAAAGAAAAGGGCTATGGATTTCGTGATTTGATTCATTTATTGGTCCAAAGCAGTTTGTTTCAGCAATTGTGAGGATACGAGGTGGACCNCACACGAACCGTCGCGAGAGAGTTGAGTGAGGTGGAGGACTCTGGATCGCGATCTGGTAACATTGATTTGGTCAAAAAGATTCTGTATTGGAAGTTGCAATCTCTATGTCTTCGAACATTCCATCACGTCGGCATTTCCTGCGAGCATCAGGCGTGTCCTTGGGGCTTCCGTTGCTGGAGTCCATGCCACGTGCTGCTTCGGCGGCTGATTTGGAAGACCAGCCAGCGAAGTTTGCGAAGCGACGCTTGGTTGCGATCAATGTGGAGCTGGGACTTCACGGACCCAATATGACGCCAACACAGTCCGGTTCGGATTATGAGTTGTCACGCTATTTAAAAGTTCTTGAAAGGTTTCGAAACGAGTTTACTTACATTTCGGGGACTTCCCATCCCGAGGTTGATGGGGGGCATGCATCGAGAAAGTCTTTTTTGACGGGTATGCGGCACCCCTTGAACGCCGGATTCAAGAATTCAATTTCGATTGACCAATTGGCTGCAGAGCGTTTAGGGGCAGAAACTCGGTTTGCATCTTTGTCGTTGACGACATCAAGTGCGGGAATTTCGTGGTCGCGTTCAGGCGTCGAAATCCCAGCCGAATCACGACCGTCACGCGTGTTCAAAAAAATGTTCGTTGAAGGAACGGCTACTGAGAAAATGGTGATGCTGCAACGTCTTAAAAAAGGTCAAAGTGTTCTCGATGCTGTGGCGGAGAAGGCTCGGAAGATGCGGCGGCGAGTTAATGGTCGTGATCGTCAGAAACTCGAGCAGTATTTCAACTCTGTTCGAGAAGCAGAGAAGCGATTGGTGAAGGCTGAAGAGTGGGAGAAACATCCCAAGCCAGTTGTCGAGGCCCAAACGCCACGGGATGTGCTGGATCCGAAATACTTGATTGAAAGATTGGATCTGATGTACGACATGATGCATCTGGCCATCCAGACGGATTCAACCCGTTTCATCACCCTTTCAGATCCAGGCCGAAATCTTGTGCCAGCGATTGCAGGTGTCGATACCGATCACCACATGCTGTCACATCATGCGAAGGACCCAGAAAAAATTGCACAATTGGCAATGGTTGAGACGGCCATTGTTGAAGCGTTAGGCCGGTTTCTCGGTAAACTTGCAGATACGAGCGAAGCTGACTGCTCACTGTTGGACCAAACCATGGTTCTTTTCGGATCCAATCTTGGTAACGCTAGTAATCACGATACAAAAAATATGCCGATCTTGTTGGCTGGCGGTGGTTTCCGACATGGTCAGCACTTGGCNTTCGATCAGCAGGATAACTACCCCCTCACGAACCTCTTCGTGTCGATGCTTCAACAGCTTGGGTTGGAAATTGACAACTTCGCTTCCAGCACGGGAACGATGCGTGGGCTTCTGGCTGTCTGAGCGTGAGCCGCGAAGTCTGCAACGTCTTTCAAAGTGGTTCGTGACTTGCAAGGACTAGCCAAGATCGGCGAATCGGAAGCGATTCCACCTGCAGGCGTGACTGGCTGATGAGATTGCTGACAGCGAAGAGTTCACGGGTTGGGGTTCGCGTTGGTTGTGATTTTTACTACCAGCACTTTGTTGTGGTCGCCTTTCCGTTTGCCTAGCCGTAAGAGGCCTTCGCCACAGGTGATCCAGGATTCTGTATCGCTGATGCGACAGACTCCGGAATTCCCCAGCGTGGCATGATTCTCCTGAATGAGTACTTGTTCTGTGGCACGCATCACTTGGAGTGATTTTGGATTGACCTGCCCGATCAACAACGGGGCTCGGTGCCGCATGATGTGGTCATTGTTGGCGCCGCGGCGGGTGTAGACCAGAAACAGACCACCACCGATCGTCACCCAGTGCTGTTGCGTGTTGTAGCTTCCGAGCGGTTTTCCGTCATCGAATTGCCATTCTTTGATGGCATTGAAATGGAGTCCGTCGACACTGCTTGCAACAAACGCTGTATGGTCGGCACGTAGCGTTAAGTAGTAATTGTCTTCAAACTTGGTGAGTGAGGGTTCGTAGAGCCCCCGACCTTTTGGAATGTTGATTTCCGTACCATGTCGTCGATATTCAAGTTTCTTCCCATTGAAGGCACACTCCGCGATTGTGCTGGTGTAGTTACGGTTGTTTGCATCTCGAGCGTAGCGAATCGGTAGCAGAATATCTCCGTTGGGAAGGTCGTATCTTTGGGTGCATCCCGCATTTGCTGCGATAATTGGATAACCCGCATGGTCGCGTTCGGGAAGGGCAAGGAATTGCAGGGGCCCCCACGTTGCTTTCGGCTCCATGACGGCATAAGAAACTCTCTCTCGCAGATAGTCCTCTTTATTCCCATCACGAAAATTAAACGTTTTTCCGGTTGTCAAAATGGTGTTCGTCGCAGCATGCCAAGCTGGCCAGAGGTCACCGGGGGCTACCTGATAACCATCTTTTTCGTTATGTCTTTGAAGAGATGGGACTAACTGGGGTGAAGACCACGTTTTGCCACGATCTTTACTGATAGACTGGAAGATGTCGTGGAAATCGTGACTGGTAGTCTTGCCAGTTTCTGACATGGTGGTTAGCCACAGCGGCGTCTTTCCTGGGAGGTAAGCGGTGCGTGCCTGCCACCAATCCCAGCGTTGGTTGCCTGGCATTGACGCTAGCGATTCAAGCATGAGCGTGACTGGTGGCGGTGTTGTCTCTTCAGCAATCAGGCTCCCTGCGCTAAGCAGGCTGATGCTGCCTAGGGCAGCGGCATACTGAATGATCGTGTTCCACGTCATGAAACTCTGGGTAGGTTGCCGCATCTTTCTCGCCTGTTGGTTATGTGACATTTGCCAATCTGAGGATTTGCTAGTCGCTAATTAGAGGTGGACAACGTTCAGCAGGGAGTTCTCATAAATTTAGCTGGTCAGACAAATCTAGAATCTCCAGACGCGTATGCTATTGTACTGAATTGCTCTTGCAATAATCATATTTGTGTTCCATTCTGACGTGGT
>NZHC01000116.1 GCA_002689655.1 Rhodopirellula sp.
GGTGGGAAAGAGAAAATCGAAGAGCAACTGAACCAGTAAGTTCGGATGACTCGAAAATTTCACCTAACCTCGTCCGCCAAGCGGGCGAGGTTTTTTTGTGCGTTGAGGCTTCCACGAACCCCTCTAAACTGATCGCCTCAGGGATTCGTACAACGGATTCTCAGTCATACGAATACGGTGCGTGTATCAGGCTCTGCTGTGTGCAGCAACTCGATTACGACGCCCACCCGCAATCAGCAGCATGCCCGCAACACCAGCAGCAATTGCACCAACGAGGATTGGATACTGCGGTGAGAGACCCGCCAGGATTCCACCACCAAAGCACAACAGGGCCGAACCAAAAACACGCACAGAATGAGCCACCCCCAGCATTCGGCCTTGCGACTCTACCGAGGCTGTATTTGAAAGCAGCGTTGACATGTTGGTTGTACCGATCGCCATGCAAGATCCAATCAAGGGAAGGAGCAAGCACAACCATTGCCATTGTGATGGAGTGATCATCAGCACCAAAAGCAGCCCCAGCGAAATTGCACTGATACTGGTGATAATTCGTGGCGTCCAGCGTTTGCCAATTGGCTTGATCAGTAACCACTGCGTACAGACCATGGAAACACTCGTGTATGACATCAGCCAGCCTACCTGTGATGAAGTGAACTCCCACTGTTGGACGAAGTACACAGGGTTGAACTGAAAGACAAAGTCGATGCCTAGATAAAGAAAAAAGTTGACGAATAGAAGCGAACGAAAGGAAGCAATGCGCAGTGCATCCGTCATCTCTCGCAAGCCTTTCCCAAACTCGAAACGTTTCCCAGCACTTGGTACCGGACATGAATTAGGAAAACGCCAGAGAATCAGCACCACGCATAACACGCAAATCCCAGCTGCTGCGTAAAACGGCAAAGAATAAGAAGCGAAACTAAGGTATTTTTTATCGGCGAGATGCCCACCAAGAACCGGTGCGAAAACATAAGCCAAGCTGCTTGCCATATAGATCAGCCCGAAACGGTGCGTCTTCTCTGCCCCAGTAGACCAATGAGCAATCTCAGCTTGCGCCAGTACCAGCAGAACTCCCGCAAAGCCAATGAAGAACTGCCCTGCAATGATGACCCAAACAGTATCCGCCTGTATCGACCAAGCAATCGCCGCATTTCCCAATGCAGTCACAGCCATGGCAATGGCAAGAACCCACTTTCGTCCATACCGGTCAGAGATTTGTCCCAAAACAGGTGAACCCACAAATTCACCAAATCGCATCATGGACATGGCAACACCCAGCAAGAACGCGCGGGCTGCGGCGCTTGTGCCGGTAGCCAAGACACCATGCTCCACTGGATGCAAGAACATCGGTGACAGCACCGGCGACACCAGAGCGCTGGCAAAGAAACCGAGGAAGACCAGGATGTAAATAAGTTGCATCAGAATAACGCTCGGCAAGCAAAAGAACGCGGCACGGGAAGCATGGAGATTTTCCTTCCGAAAATCCCGAAAGGTTAGGGCAATACAGACCTAGTTACCGAGAAATCGCCCACATCACCGCACTGCGATTACCCAGAGCATGCCCATTTATCCCAACGGATTTCCAAAGTTCTGCAAAAGTCGGTTCTATCCGAGCGGCCCCAACATGAAAGACCACGTTCGTGGTTCGAAGCAGAAGCTCAAGATTCATCCCGCCGGTCGCAGGGTATAAGAGGATTGTAATGCGTATTCACCGAGAAATCAGGCGAGCAACTATTTAAAAACTGCAGACCTGCCGATGTGAGGTACGCCACCGACGATTCTCGCCGTCGCAAAGCAGGCAAAAACATTGGAACATTCTGTAATACGTGCCCTCTTCTCAAATGACGAACACCGCCAGGATCCGCAGCCGATTCCCGCGGCACACAGATTCCCCCGGAGAGCAACACGATCACCCAATCCAGAAAAAATCGAAGGTGAAGCAAACGAGGAAGAACTGCAATGGCTATCGTTGTTTCGTGACACTCACGAACTGATGGATTTATGCCGCGCAATCCAAAGCGATTTTTTGCGTGAAACGCTCGAAACCGAGGCTGACCAAGTGAACCAATAGGTAGCCCACAAGATCAAAAAATACACGCTCAAGACCAACTCAATTCTCGTTGCCAGCCAAAGACAGCTCTAAACAAAGCCACCGACAGCCACGATAACTGCCGGGGTATCGGAACACACCCTGCGCTGTCACTGCGATAGCGTCCTGTTTCGTTCGCCGTGCATAAACATTGGTAAGCTGGGCCTGAGAGAGCAACTGCCTCAGAGCATTGTGAGGCACAGTTCGAATCCAAAAAACGCTACACTCAGGCCCAAACATGCTAAGGAAATTATTACCCGCCGCATCTCCCACCAGGATCGCAAGCCGGCCGTTCTCGTAACCACCTGATCCATGAATTCTATCTCCTCACTCACGGGAATGAGATTCCTTCTGCGTCAATCCCAGACGAGGCAGGTGCGTCTCAGAAGACACACTGTGCAGAATTGCACAACGAAATCAAAACAATCAACCTAAGATTCGTCACTACCGCGAAATGTCATTTTACATCGCGCCTTATTCCCCCTCTCTCCAACCCGCTTCTAAAAGTAAGTCACGGTCGGTGTCGCCTACAGGCATGGGATGATCGTGCTTTCGTGAGCACGGTACCACTTGAGTGGAACAAGCATTTGGGAGCACACAACAGGCATCGGCAGCTGACTTTCACTTTTCTGATTTTCGCCAACCTGTTCGATGACTCAAGAGACCGTACAATCGGGCCATGTTCCAACTCCGATGCACCGTCCGAAACTGTCAAGCCACACTCAAACTGCATGAAAAGGGCCTGACCTGTCCTCATGGCCATCATTTTGACCGCGCCAAGGAGGGTTACTGGAGCCTCATCCAACCGCAAGACCGAAAATCGACCAAAGCCGGTGATACTGACACAGCCGTACTCGCACGTCACCGTTGGCTGCAGCGCGGCAATGCTCACGAGCTCATGAAATCCCTGAAACCTTGGGTGACTCAGGCGTTAGCTTGCTCACTTTCAAATTCAACAAGCGTTCCAGGACCTCCGAGGATTCTCGACCTAGGATGCGGCGAAGGTTCCTTTGGCCCCGCCCTGTTTGGCGGATACGCAAAAAGCTACTGTGGAATTGATTTATCCAAGAGAGCAGTCCGACTGGCCGCACGGGGTTGGCCAGACGCAACTTGGGTGCTGGCAAACGCGGATCGCACCTTGCCCATTCATAACGAAAGCGTCGACTGTGCCGTTTCATTGTTCGGACGCAGACCTGTCAGCGAACTTGCACGCATTTTAAAACGCAATGGTAAGTGCATCATTGCCGTACCAGCCGAAGATGATTTAATCGAGCTGCGTGAAAAAACCCAAAACGCGGGGCACCGTCGCAGCAGATGGCAAACGATCGTAAGTGAATTCGGTTCAGCCGGTTATCAATTTCTGGAGCATCAACTCTGGAGACAACAAATGAATCTGGATCGGGAGGCAATCACTGATGCACTTGCGATGACCTACCGAGCAGCCAGATACTCACAACAATCGAAGCTCGAATCCGTCTCTGAAATGAAAGTCACTCTGGCAGCAGACTTGCTTTTATTTGCTCGCACTACGTGAGCAAGACGCGAAACTCAACGTTCATCCTGCTGCGTTTCATCCTGCTGTCGATTGAATTTAAAAAGCAAATTCGGTGTGTCACCACATTCGTAAAAATCGACGGCAACGAAGTTCGGAAATCGCTTCATTACCTTCTCACATTCTTCGAGTCGAGGCTTGAGGACACTCGTGGCATTGGCTTTTTCAGCCAACGCCAGACCAGCGATCGGTCGCGTCAAAAAGTGATTCAGAATCAAAAGTGAACTGGACTCATCACCACGATTTCGTTGAAAACTGAAGTCAGCAACCTGTTTAACCGAATAATGCGTTTCCTGACAAAACTGCCATACGTCGTGATAGCCTGGCCACTCACCGCCACCGGAATCAGTAAACAGCACCAGCCTTTTATCTCGGGCGATCATATCACTGATTCGCGGCCATGGACTGCCGCTTTCCTGCTGATGCACCCTGTCCCACAAGCCGGACAACTTAAATGCCTCCTGCACCTCGGTCGCGGGCGCATAGCACTCCAATATCAGCGTAATCACTGCATCCGATCGCCGCTGCAAGAACAAATTGATTTCGGCAAGCCCCGATTCAAGCGGCATCTTGCCCAACATAGAAGAACCATGCCATAAAAAGGGCTGATCATCAATCATGTGTACATCTAGCATTAGCCCACGAACACCATCGTTCAGTTGGCGTGTGATTCCATAAGACTGGTTTGGAAACCACCACCCTTCAGCCCGATTTGACATTGCGTTGTGTGTTACCAACCATGAAATATCGCTGTAGTTGGCCTGCAGATACCCTGGAAGCGTTTCGGGTGAAAATCCATCAGGAACTGACAGCGAAACTACGTTTTCCACCATCTTCGCTGGCAACTGATTGCCACCACGTTTCTCAGCCCTAGTATTTACGTTCTTGCCTGCATCCAAAACCAGGAAGCCATCGAATTGACTGTTCATGACTACCCCAGCAAACGTCAACACTAAAATCAAGCCTAAAGCCCATCGAAGAAAGGGGCGTCGAATGGCCTGTAGCCGAAGTAAGTTGGTCAGGTATCGCATGAACTATCACAGATGGATGTAAAAGAAAACACAACGAGACGATGTCGGATATCATATTCTATGACCGCGCCGCCAATTTTTTCATTGAATGAAAATCTTGCACGGCTTCTGGAACACATCTGTCTCACGGTTTCAAAACGACTTCTTACGAACTTGCGTTCATCACTGAATTCACCGCAAGCTAGGTGATTTGCCGCGATCACAACGCCCAAAATGCAAATGAATTGCCCAGACAACCAACCCAGAAGTGTTTCAAACTTGATGACTGCTGCAGTGTTTGCAATGTTCATTTCGAATTCTGCCGTCATTGCCAACCAACCAAATATCGTATTCATGATCGCTGATGACTTGGGCTGGGCTGATGTCCAATTCCACGGTGGCAGCATTCCGACGCCGCACTTGAATGCTCTATTGAAATCAGGCATGGAATTGCGACAGCATTACGTGGCTCCCGTATGCAGCCCGACTCGTGTCAGTTTATTAACGGGGCGCTACTGGAGTCGGTTTGGCATAACGACACCAACCAATCATTTGGCTCTACCAATGGAAACGGTCACCATGGCCAGCATTTTGCGAAATGCCGGGTACACAACCTGCATGACAGGAAAATGGCACTTAGGGTCGGAAACGCGTTGGGGGCCAAGGCACTTTGGGTTTGACCACAGCTATGGTTCTCTTGCCGGTGGTGTCACGCCATGGTCACACTTTTACAAAAAGGGGATCCACTCAGTGACTTGGCACCGCAATGGCGAACGACTGACTGAAACCGGTCACGTCACTGACCTGATCACAAACGAAGCAGTCGGGTGGATTGCAAAACAACAAAAAGATCAACCATTTTTCCTGTACGTGCCCTTCACCGCTGTCCATCTGCCGATACGAGAACCGGACACCTGGCTTGAACGTGTACCCCAACATGTTACTGGAAACGTACCGCGGCAATACGCAGCCTGCATCCTTCACTTGGATGACTCCATTGGCCAAATAGCCCGCGCCGTAGACAACATTGGGCAACGCGACAATACGCTCATCATTTTCACGAGTGACAACGGAGGATCCACTGCAGAAAACAACGACAACAAGTACCCCGACGATGAATGTCCCAATGGTAGATTGACAGGCAGTAACCTGCCGCTACGCGGAAAAAAAGGTGACCTTTATGAAGGTGGCGTTCGTGTACCGACCATCGCCTCATGGCCAAGCAAAATTACGCCAGGCTCACACTCTTCCACACCAGTGCACATCGTTGATTGGATGCCAACCTTCTGCAACCTGACCAAAGTAAAGCAGGATTCAAAAAAACACAAATGGGACGGACACGACCTCTGGACTGTTCTATCAGGCGAGGAAAGGTTACTTCCCAGAACTTTGTATTCCGCAGGTACCCATTTCCGCTCGCACTCCCTACGTGACGGTGATTGGAAACTGATCCTCTTTCAAAGCAAGGGTTCCACGCAGGAACGAGCAGAACTTTATCACATCACCAGTGATCCAACGGAAAAAACAAACTTGGCGTCAACGGAACCTGAACGATTGCAGCAGATGCGACAATCTTTAAAAACGGTTTCCATGAATGATCGTGACTCAGTCGCAGTGACCGAGAAATAACATCAGAAATTGATATTCCTTCCAACATACACAGCAAGAATGATGATTAAAACGAAGTCCAAAAAAGCAAGCATGATGACATGGTAAGTTCGGAAGCCAAAACAGGAACCAACAACCTTGCAGGATCACATCACGTTGCACAAATGCTTCTGACTGTATTTTACATAACTGCAAAAAAAGCGAGAAACCTCATTAAGAAACAATCTCTTTGTGCTGCAATGATTTTTATTGCGGGAAGTCTGAACACTGAAGCGGGAACGCGTGATTGCTTAAAAAAAACAGATAAGTGGCTAACTTCATCAATCGGCCGCAAACACGTCGACAACGTCTTGACTTACCAACACGCGAATGGCTCCTGGCCAAAGAATGTCGACACTACGGCACATGCCTTCAACGGCAACCCTCAAGATTTGAAGGGAACATTTGACAATGGCGCAACCGTCAATGAAATTCGCTTACTGGCTCGTGCGTACGGTGCAACAGAGCGGAAAGTTTACAAAGCTGCGTTTTTGAAAGGGGTGCTGTGCATTCTTGATACGCAATATCCCAACGGGGGCTGGCCACAAGCACCCCAACCCAACGGTTACCAGCGACACATTACATTCAATGATGGAACAATGGTTGGACTTATGCTCCTGTTGCGTGACGTGTACAGCGAAGAACAATATGGCTTTATCAATGAGGACTTGAGGCAACGCTGCAAAAACGCGTTTCAAGTCGCCGTCAATTGCATCCTTGCATGCCAGATCAAAGTCAACGGCAAGTTGACCGCATGGTGCGCTCAACACGATCACAAGACCCTTACTCCCCGGGGCGCAAGATCCTACGAACACCCCTCCATCAGTGGTAGCGAAAGCGCAGGAATCACAAGACTACTGATGAGCATTGCCGAACCATCCGAATCAATCCAAACATCGGTAAGATCAGCCGTTCAATGGTTCCGCGACTCAAAACTCACCGGCATTCGAGTCAAAAAAACAAGCGATGGAGACAAACAGGTCATTCCAACGACCAACGGTAGTCCACTGTGGGCACGATTCTATGAAATTGATACCAATCGCCCCATCTTCAGTGGTCGCGACGGGATCATTCAATACGACCTAGCAAAGATTGAATCAGAGCGACGTACTGGCTATTCATGGTATGGGACTGCGGGCCAACGTGTGCTTGATGAATGGCAGCGATGCGTCTGGGCTGATTGACCGAGCACAACCGACGAAGTGTGCCAGCCTCATCGATTGTACTGCCGCAATCTTTCATCTTTATTCAGCAGGTCGATGAGATCATTGGCATCCATGCCGTTGGTAGCCGGTCGCTGACGACCAGGGTCAAGCTCATCAGTAGACAAGCGTGAAGCCGCCAAAGCAGTATCTTCCAGACCCAAAATATCCAGCACTCTTCGGGCTAAAACCCTGCCAGCGGGCTCGGCCAGGATTCCCCCGATATGCAAATCGCCATAGCTGTTCTTTTTGCTTTTATCAGCCGTACCTGCAGCCTCCATCCATGTTTCGTAAAACGGTTCACTGGTCAGCAAGGCATGCTGATCACAGATACCGATTTCCGGGTGCTTGGCGATCACCTCCAACGCCCATGGATTGATAAAACGCGACATGGTTTGCTGGACGCGTCCAGGGGCTCTACCATCACGCTGCAAATTCCCTGGTTCCGGATAACCGCGTGGAATCGGCGTTGTTGTCACGAATACCAACTTAGCCTTGGTTTTCCCAAGCTCTGAAATGACTGTTTCAAGCCCCGCCTGATATTCCTTTTTCGTATTTTTGGAATCCCAGTGACCAAAATTGAAGCTAATCACATCCCACTGCATTCCTGGTTGCTCGTACGCACCTAACCACTGCACGATATTCTGCACGCCTTTCCGCACCGGTCCACAATTCGTAGGCGGATGATATACATTCAATCGACCTTTCAATGCGGCCCGCAAGGACTTGTCATAATTTCCCGAAATTGAATCACCAATGAACAGGTAACGAGGCAAAGTTGGATCATCTTTCCCCGCTGGATCCTCAAGTAAACGCAGTGCTACTTCGCTGGCATGAAAAACGTCACCCTCCATATGCCCGTGCACGAATGCCTGCTGAGTGAATGGCTGGATATCAGCTCGCTTCAAAAGCCCCATGATTCGATGCTGACCGTCATGACCCTGCGTGCCAATCTGGTAAGTCTCATCACCAACTTTAACATCCATGAATCGACCATTCTCTCGAACGAACCTACCGGATATCCATGGCTCTTCTTCAGTTGGCAGATGGTCAGGGATAGGATCCACATACAACTTCCCATCAAAGATTGGTTTGGAGCCCTTTGCCAGGTAATCACGCACAGCTGCTGCGTCTTGAAAGTTACGTCGGATGTACAAAACCTTCGGCAAATCAAAACGATGAACCTGTCCTGCCACTTGGCAGATCACTTCACCTGCCTCAAAACCACCTCTCTGAACACGTGATTGCAATCCAATCTTTGCATCAGCTTCAAGCAAAACTTCGATCACCCCATCCGCGTTCCGGATATAAAAATTCTTCATATCCTGATCAAGTGGGGTGATAATTCCATTGGAAACCATGTCACCAGTGTACGGATCACCGTAAGACCGATCCGGCGTCACCGTCATGAAATGCGATTCCTGCGCTACCCCCAAACCCGCGATCCACACGCCATGGAACAAAAACAGGAGTCTCAGAATGGAACATTGCATCGCGCACCTTGCCTATCCTCTTGAGGTAAAATCCACACCAGCAGCTACGTTGGCAGCCTACTCCACCGATTACAATGAGCGGAACACCCAAACCTGCTAACAGGGCGATAACGCACGAAATGCTTCGCGGTACTCCTGCTGAAGGTCATCTTGTTTTCACAAAACGCCAACACTTCCTACTCGCGTTCGGCAGACGATCGAGATAGAACAGGGAGACTGTAACGAATCTCAGTTGCCTATCCGCCTGTCCGCCTGTCCCACCCGAACCCCACCTCGTGTTGAGATCGGAAAAACCTCCGATGCCTCCCACTCGCTCATACCGAAAATCAAATGCACTCATTCGAACTTTCGTTTGGGCGTATTTTTTCATTGCACCACAGTTACTGGTCATTGGAATTGTACACGCTGGTGACGCGTCGGATGATTTTTTCGAGTCCAGAATCAGGCCCGTCTTGATCGAAAACTGCCAGAGTTGCCATGACAGCAAGAAACAGTCTGGTGGATTGCGCCTTGATCATCGTGATGCATTATTACATGGTGGGGACACCGGCCCGGCGGTTATACCGGGCAACCCCCGGAACAGCCTCCTTGTGCAGGCAATCCGACATAAGGGCGATTACGAAATGCCTCCCGCAGAGAAATTGCCTGAACGTACTATTCGTGATCTTGAACAGTGGATAAAGCTCGGCGTGCCGTGGCCATTGGCACGTAAAACCAGCCGCAATGGGAACGGCGAGACTCTGTCGAAGAGAGCTGACAAACATTGGGCCTTTCAACCGATCCAAGACCCCTTGGTGCCTGAAATTGCTGCAACGGGAACCCCCACCCTGTTTGCAAATCCAAGCGATGATCAAGCGACGCCAACATTAGTGAATCCAGTCGATGCATTTATCCAACGAAAACTCTCTGACCATCAACTGTGCTTTTCCCCGCGTGCTGACCGTAGATCACTCATCCGCCGAGTCTCCTACTCCTTGACCGGTTTACCTCCTACGCAGGATGAAGTCGGTGACTTCCTTAACGATCGCAGACACGATGCTTACGAGCGTTTAGTCGAACGGCTTCTAAATTCTGTTCATTACGGTGAACACTGGGCTCGCCACTGGCTGGACGTGAGCCGATATTCTGATACCAAAGGCTACGTCTATGGCAGAGAAGAGCGGTTCTGGCCACATGCTTGGGCTTACCGTGACTGGGTAGTCAAGTCATTCAATGACGACCTGCCTTACGACAGGTTTCTGTTGTTACAACTTGCAGCTGACCAAGTCAACGACCGTCGATCCGATGATTTTGCAGCGATGGGATTTTTGACACTCGGTCGCCGTTTCCTGGGCGTCCGCCGCGAAATCATTGATGACCGCATCGATGTGGTATCGCGGGGAATGATGGGACTCACAGTCAGCTGCGCTCGATGCCACGATCATAAGTTCGATCCGATTCCCGCTGCAGACTACTACTCACTCTACGGAGTCTTTGACAGCTGCGTGGAAAAAATGATCCGACTGAATGACCGTAGCAGAAAAGACAAAAGCACAGGGACCAAAGATGGTGGTCACGACAGCTTTGAAGTCGAACTACAAAAACGCCAGATCAAGTTATCTGAACAGATGGCAACCCACAGAGCAGAAGCCAACTCTCGCGTGAGACAGCGCGTTGCTGACTACCTTTTTGCTCAATCTGAACTCGACAAGTACCCTGCCAACGGTTTTGACCAGATTTTCGAAACGAACGATTTACTTCCTGCAGTAGTAAGACGCTGGTCAACCTACTTACGAAAAGCAGCACAGCAAAAGGACCCTCTCTTTTTACACTGGCAGCTCTATTCAGGCATACCAGCAGAAAGCTTCGTTCAAGATTCCGCCCAAATCATCCAACGGATCAAGTCACAGCCTGGTGACAAATTGAATCCACGCATTGCTGAGCAGTTCAACACTCCGCCCACCTCACTTCGTGAGGTTTGCGACCGATATGGTGTTGTGTTTCGACAAGTCGAACAGGAATGGCAAGACCAAATCAAGCAGGCAAAGGCTGATGGCCGAGATCCTCCAGCGGCACTTTCCGATCCCCATACGGAATCACTGCGGGCTTTTCTGTATGATCAAGAATCCCCGTGCCAAATGCCGGTTAGCTCGATCGTCGATTGTGAAACGTTCTTTGACTCAGGTGCCTGCACCGAGCTATGGAAACTGCAAGGCGAGGTTGATCGATGGATCATCCAATCAAAGGACAAGCCGTTTGCGCTCACCCTGCAGGAAATTTCGATTCCGAAGCAACCACGAATATTTCGACGAGGCGATCCATTGAAACTGGGACGTGATGTACCGCGACAATTTCTTTCGGTACTCGCTGGTCCACAACGCAAGCCTTTCCAACACGGTAGTGGACGCCTTGAGTTGGCACACGCAATCATTGACCCCGCCAATCCACTTACTGCAAGGGTGATGGTCAACCGGGTCTGGATGCATCTTTTTGGAAAAGGTTTGGTATCGACCCCAAGCGATTTTGGTACTCGTGCATCCCCACCCTCTCACCCTGATTTACTGGACTGGCTGGCCAGCGACTTCGTAAGGAATGGATGGAGTGTCAAGGCATTACAACGCCAAATCCTACTCTCCGAAACATATCGCCAATCTTCATTCGGGCCGAAGGACACGCGCAAACTGCAACTTGCACAACAAACAGATCCTGACAACAAGTTACTTTGGAAACTGAATCCCCGCCGGCTGGGATTCGAAGAACTTCGTGACTCCATCCTGCTTGCGAATGGGCAACTTGACACAACAGTTGGAGGCAAATCAACACCACTCTTCGAAGCGCCCTACGCCACACGACGTACCCTGTATGGTTTGGTAGATCGACAATATCTGCCCGGCACCCTGAGAATATTTGACTTTGCAAATCCAGATCTTCATGTGCCCAAACGCAGCGAGACCACCGTCCCCCAGCAAGCACTGTTCTTCATGAACCATCCATGGATCCTAAAACAGGCGAAAAGGCTGGCTGAGAAGATCCAACAAACAAATGGGGATTCGGCGATGAACGACCGTCTCGCCATTACCAATCTGTTCCAAGTCCTTTTGCAACGCAACCCGACGGAAGAAGAGTACAACGACTCACTCAGCTTGATCGTCTCGGCAACGGAAAAGACTGAGCTTGCAGCAAGATCAACCGAACATAACTGGTCTTATGGCTACGGTCCGTTCGACGAAACAAAAAACACGGTAAGCCAATTTACACCCTTGCCCCACTTCACTGGTACTGCTTGGCAAGGTGGACCAGACTTCCCCGACTCGGTACTGGGCTGGGTGCAGCTAACATCCACCGGCGGCCACCCTGGCAATGACCGCCAACATGCCGCGATTCGACGCTGGACAGCTGATCAAAACATGCGAATCTCCATCCAAAGCAACCTCAGGCACGAACCCGAATCGGGCGATGGCATCCGCGCCTTTGTGGTCAGTTCTGACGGTCGGCTCCACCACAGCGTCAGCCTGCACCACAACAATCAGCAACTCGATATAACAACACTTGATGTCAAACGCGGAGATACCGTCGACTTCATTGTCGACATCGGAGATGGGCTCAATAACGATCAATACCTTTGGACAACCGTGATTCAGGAAATCGGATCCACTGGCAAAGAAAGCACTTGGCATTCGGAACTGGACTTTCCCACTCCGATCATTGACAGGCTTGATGCCTGGGAACAATTGGCTCAGGTCCTGCTCTGTTCCAATGAATTCATATTCATCGACTAGGACACCACTTTGACCGGGAACCAGAGCAACGCCGTCGCTAGGCGGACCCACGAGATTCCACGTACGGAATGCAACCATGTCACTTGATAACTACAAACCTCCGCAAACACGGCGAGATCTGCTAAAGCGTTCAGCACTCGGACTGGGATCATTGGGTCTAATAGGCCTGCTACAGGATGACCAACAACTGAGTGGAGCTGACGCGGGCTCAAATCCCCCAACTTCACTGAGAGAAAAGTCGCCGCACTTTCGAGGCCGCGCGAAACGAGTGATTCACTTTTTCCTCAACGGCGGACCATCTCATGTGGATACGTTTGACCCCAAGCCTGCGCTCTTGAAATATGCAGGTAAACCATTGCCCCAAACCCTGCGGACTGAACGCAAGACCGGTGCAGCCTTTCCTTCTCCGTTTGAATTCAAACGTTATGGTGAATCCGGTATTGAAGTGAGTGAATTATTCTCACGGACCGCTGCGCACATCGATGACATTGCGGTAGTTCGGTCCATGCATGCTCAAGTCCCCAACCATGAGCCATCCCTGATGCTGATGAATTGCGGTGACTCGGTGCAGTCTCGACCAAGCTTTGGCTCATGGTTGATGTACGGTCTTGGAACCGAAAACCAGAATCTTCCTGGTTTCGTGGCGATGTGTCCGGGTGGCTTGCCAATCAAAGACAATGAAAATTGGCAATCTGCTTTCCTGCCCGGCACTTTCCAAGGCACCTACATCGACTCCAAGCACACAGAATTCAAGCGTCTGATCGAAAACATAGAACATCCACAAATCAAGACCGAACATCAAAGAAAGCAACTTGATCTGCTGAAAAAGTGGAATAGGCGTCACGAAGAAACTCGACTGGATGAACGCCTTGACTCCCGCATCTCGTCTTACGAACTCGCTTTCCGAATGCAACAAGATGCAAAGGACGCGTTCGATATTACAGATGAACCAAGCTACATTCAGGAAATGTATGGAAGTGGTGTTCACGGTCGCCAAACACTTATCGCACGCCGACTTGTGGAGCGTGGCGTGCGTTATGTGCAACTGTGGCACGGTGCGGGGCAACCGTGGGATAACCATGAAAAAATCGAAGATAATCATCGGCGACTTGCAAATGAAATTGATCGGCCGATCGCGGCGCTGCTCACAGACTTGAAACAGCGTGGAATGCTTGACGAAACCTTGATTCTCTGGGGGGGCGAATTTGGCCGCACGCCAAGTGTTGAATTGGAGGGCGGCGGAACTTCAAAGCTAGGGCGTGACCACAATCACTATGGCTTCACAGTCTGGATGGCTGGTGGTGGCATCAAAGGCGGAACGGTGCATGGTGCCACAGATGAATTTGGTTTTCGTGCCGTGAAAGACCGCACCAGCGTGCATGATCTCCATGCCACCATGCTGCACACTCTCGGTCTTGATCATGAAAAACTGACCTATCGATACGGAGGACGCGACTTTCGACTTACCGACGTGCATGGTCGCGTGCTGACCGAAATCCTTGCCTGAACAGAGTCAGATCCCGAACATTGAGCCTGATCAGGAACAAAAACACCTGCCATGTCCCTGCGGCACTCTTCCTGGCAGTCAGCACACCACTGAGCCACTCTCATACTGCAGTTGCCGGCCTGCAATCGTCCCAATGCGATGCAACTGTGAGCAAAAGGATTGCAATGCCCTAGAGGTCTGCGTCTGCACCCCGTTAACGAGCCACGACTTGGTCCCAACTGACCAACCAGCGCCCGCAGCAACTTTTTGTCAGCACGCACGTCCAAGTTGCAAGTCGAATGCGAAACCCGTGTTTTCCGACACGATTTCCATTCACGCCTGCCGCTTAAGAATCTGGCTGCTATGATTAGCCTCCTATTAGTGCTACTCTCGGCGTGTTTGAAGTCACCTGCCCCGACCATGGAATTTATCTGAGTCATGAATTTCTTCATCGACCGACCCGTTTTCGCATCTGCGATCGCGTTGATCATGATCATGGCGGGGGCGATCAGTATGATGGTCTTGCCAATCGCCCAGTTCCCGCCATTGGTGCCACCTCAGGTTCAGGTTTCAACCCAGTATTTGGGTGCCGGATCGGATGTTGTCTCCAAAACGGTCACCACGCCGCTTGAAGAGCAACTCAACGGTTCAGCTGGCATGATTTACATGTCATCCAACAGCACCAACAACGGCGAGTCGATCATCACCGTCACCTTTGATGTAGGGTTTGATCAGGACATTGGGCAGATGGAGTTGCTGACGAGCAGCAACGAGGCATTGTCACAACTGCCGTCGGAAGTGCAGCAAGTTGGACTGACCATCGAGAAGCACTCAACGAACATGCTGTTGGCTGTCAGCCTGTTGTCTCCCAATGGAACGCATGACGCGACGTTTTTGCAGAACTATGCTGACATTCACATAACCGACGCTTTATCACGCATACCTGGTATCGCTTCAGTGACCAACTTTGGTCTCAGCAAGTATGCGATGCGGATTTGGTTGGATCCGGCAAAACTTAACAACCTTGGCATGACGGCTTTGGATGTACAGCAGGCAATCAAGGAACAAAACCAGCAGGTAGCCGCCGGAAAAATTGGTCAGGCCCCTGCACCCCAGGGACAGGCAATCGAATTCCAGCTCAGCACGCTGGGCCGACTGGAGCAAGTATCCCAATTCGAAAATATCATTGTCCGTGCAACACCTGGCGGCTCAGTCGTCCGCATCAAAGACATTGCTCGTGTAGAACTGGGTAGTGAAGAGTACGACTGGGGAACCCAATTAAATCGGAAGCCAACAGCCACGATCATCGTATTCCAATTAGCAGATGCCAATGGCTTGCAGATCAAAAAAGAACTCGAAAAGACAATGGATGACCTCGCGGACCATTTTCCGGAGGACATGGAGTGGGTAGTCAGATACGACACCACCGAATTTATCACCGACTCAGTCCATGAAGTGCTGGTGACTCTACTACAGGCGATAGGATTGGTGATTCTTGTCGTATTCATCTTCCTTCAGAATGTCCGCGCGACATTGATTCCAACAATCGCAGTACCGGTAGCCCTGATCGGTACATTTGCCTTCATGTTGATTTTCGGTTTTTCCATCAACACATTGAGTCTACTTGGCATGGTACTCGCAGTCGCTTTGGTGGTCGATGATGCCATTGTGGTGGTCGAGAATGTGATGCGTCGTCTCGATGAAGGCGGTAAAGACATGCATCAGGTCACCAAGGAAGCACTAGCCGAGGTGCGGGGGCCGATCATTGCAACCACATTGGTGCTGATGGCTGTCTTTGTACCGGTGTCGTTCATCCCAGGTATGACCGGTCAGTTGTACAACCAGTTTTCGCTGACGATCGCGATGGCGGTGGGACTGTCTGGCATCAATTCACTTACACTCAGCCCAGCATTGTGTGCTGTATTACTGAAGCCAGGTAGTGGCAAAAAGAACTTCCTGTTCCGGGCTTTCAATAGCGGATTCAATCGACTTTCCATGGGCTATGCACAAGCTGTGCGATGGATGTCGAAACTTTGGTACCTGACGATGAGCGCATTTGCTGGCTTATGTGCATTGATGGTGTACCTGTTCGCCATAACGCCAACGGGTTTCGTTCCCGAGGAGGACCAGGGCTATGTGATGGCCATCGCGAACCTGCCCAACGGTGCGACGATTGCGAGAACCCGTGAGATCATGGACCAAGTCAGCGACATGGCTTTGGCGACTGACGGGGTGGCCGATGTGGTGGAAGTCTCCGGATACAACATCATTGACTCAGTCAAACAACCCTACGCTGGCTTTGCCTTCGTCGTGTTAAAGCCCTGGGGCGAACGCACAACACCGCAGACCCAACTTAAGGCGATCATCCAATCGCTGAATGAAAAAATGGCAGCCATCCCCGGAGCGCAAGTAAAAATTGCGAACGCTCCGGCGATACCGGGTCTTGGATCGACGGGTGGCTTCACCTTCGAGATTCAGGACCTGAACGATCGTGGCGTCACCGCACTCAGCGAGGCCAGCAACGGTTTCATCAAGGCAGCCCGAGAGCGTCCAGAACTGGCGGGTGTCTACACCACCTTTGATGACAATGTGCCGCAGCGATACCTTGATGTTGATCGCACGAAAGCAAAAATCCACAGTGTCTCAATATCCGAGTTATTCGCCACGCTGCAAATCAACCTTGGTTCACTCTACGTGAACGAATTTAACAAGTACGGCAAGGTGTACCGCGTTTACCTGCAGGCAGAAGAAGACGCACGCTCCGACGTCGATGACATCGGACGTCTGAAGGTGCGAAACAAAGAAGGAGACATGATCGACCTGAATGCCTTCATTAAGGTCGAACCACTGGTGGGCCCCTATAACATCCCGCATTACGACCAATACAAATCAGTCGCAGTCAACGGTGGCAACGCACCGGGCTATAGTTCAGGTCAGGCAATCAAGGCCATGGAAGACCTTGCAAACAATGAATTGTCAGACGGTTTCGGGTTCCAGTGGACGGGAATCACGTATCAACAATTGAAGGCTGGCAATCTTGCTCCGATGATTTTCGCTCTGTCGCTGGTGTTCGTATTCCTCGTCTTGGCCGCCCAATACGAGAGCTGGACGATGCCAATCATGGTACTCATGGGAGTTCCGCTAGGATTACTCGGAGCAGCAGGCGCGCTGACCGTCCGGGGTCTGGACCTGGATGTTTATGGCCAAATTGGCTTGGTCATGCTGATTGGATTGACCGCGAAGAACGGAATTCTGATTGTTGAATTTGCCGCCGAGCAACGCCGGAACGGAGCAACGATTCTTGAGGCCGCGATGGAAGCTTCCCGAGTACGCTTGCGTCCGATCCTGATGACCGCACTTGCATTCATCATTGGCTTGGTTCCACTGGTAATAGCGACCGGTGCAGGAGCCAACTCCCGCCGCTCGCTGGGAACAACCGTGGTTGGTGGACTCGCCGTCGCAACCGTCCTGATCATCTTTGTTCCAATTTTCTACTACACAATTCAGCACATGCGTGAGTGGACGATGAAATCGCGAAAATCACTCAAAGCTGAACCCGAATCCGAAACCACTCCATGATTGAGATTGGATGAGCAAGGTGTTTGAAACTACTCCGATTGACGCAACCCCGATTCCTTTGCAACGTGCTTGCGATGGACCACCACGTGCAGCATTGTGCGCACTGATGTTCGTGCTCACGGCTACCCTGGGTTGCGAAAGCAAGCCGACCGCAAAACCGACCCCTCCTCCTCCTCAGGTTTCAGTTGCCAAGGTTTCGCAAGCTACCGTTCCTATCATCTATCCGTTCAGTGGCACAGTCCAAGCGGTCAAATACATCGACATCATTCCTCGTGTCACCGGTTATATCACCGAGCGAAAGTTCGTGGAGGGAAGCATTGTCAAGCAGGATCAGTTGCTTTACGTAATTGACCCACGACCATTCAAGGCCGCACTCGACAGTGCGCAAGCGGCCCTGACTCGCAGCGAGGCACAATTGACGCTCTGGACCGGTGAAGTAAAACGATACACGGACCTCGCCAAACAGGGTGCTGGCTCCGAACAGCAAAAAGAAGAGGCTGTCGCGAAAGAAGCTGAGACCAAGGCCGACATCGAACAGGACAAAGCGAATGTTGAAACAGCAAAACTGAACCTTGAATACACAAACCTTACTGCTCCGTTTGAAGGCCGAATACAAAACACCAAAAGGAATATTGGGCAGCTGGTTGAGGCTGAATCGACGGTCCTCACTTCGCTTGTTCAGATCGATCCCATCTACGTCGAATTCAAAGTCACCCGTAACGAACTGTTTGAAATGCAGAACCTCACCACGGGCGACTTAACAGGCAAGAAGACGGACATTTCGAATATAAAATTCAAAGTAACACTGCCAAACGGTAAAGAGTACGGCCAAGAAGGAACGCTCGACTACATGAGCTCGGAGATCGATCCTGCGACGGACACCTTGATGGTACGCGGGATCATTGCAAACCCGGAAGACAAATCCAGTTCAGAATCACTGATCTCCGGACAGTATGTGCCCGTGCAGGTCATTTTGGGCGAGACCCCCAATTCTCTGCTTGTTCCAAAAGCGGCACTAGTTGAATCACAACTTGGTGAGCAGATCTACGTAGTCAACAGTTCGAATGAGGTAGAAATTCGCCCAGTTACCGTTGGCACTCTGTATCTGGAACAATACGTCATCACCTCGGGCCTGACACTCGGCGAAACAGTGATTGTCGAAGGGACTCAAAAAGTGCGTGCTGGAATGAAAGTGAACGTTGCGACTCCCGATGCTGATACTCCTGCACCGAGTCAACCTGCACCGAGTCAACCTGCACCGAGTCAACCTGCAAGCAAGCCAACGGGAACCCCCACCGCAACTCCGCCTGAAGAACCTGCCACCGCTGCAGAAGCAAAAAGCTGACTCTCTCGCGACTCGACCGCGACCCAAGCAGCGGCGATACGCAAAGCAACCAAGTTACACGTTGGCTGCAAGAACATGGCAAGCATGAATCCAGCTGAAAAAACAGGCAGTGGATTCAAGCATCAGCAGGATGCAATAGAATACAATCAGTGATTCCTGTGACCATCCGGGCTTGCTCGCTTCGACGCAACTGCTTCACAGCCGCCCCACCCCTACCACAAAATACCATGCATTCGAATCCTCGAATATCTTCTTTGACGCTTCTACTGTTCAGCACAGTCATCTTCAGCACTCTGCTGTGCCCATCGGACACGTTTGCCGTTGAAACACAAAAAGCGGAACGACCGAACATAGTGTTTTTCTTCACGGACGACCAAACCGCCAGTAGTCTGGCTTGTTACGGAAATCCGGTTGTTCAGACCCCCAATATCGATGCATTGGCACGACAGGGAACCCGATTCGACAACGCCTGTGTGAGCCATTCCATTTGCTGGGTCAGTCGCACCACCATCCTCAGTGGACTGACGGGCCGCAGTTTTGGAACATCAAGCAATCCGGACACTGCGACGCCCGCAGCCGTCGAAACCCTCTACAGCGATCTGTTGCGAGAGAAAGGTTATCGCACCGGCTATTTCGGAAAGTGGCACGCCAAAATGCCACGCAAATTCAAACGGGAAGATCACTTCGATGAATTTGAGGCCATAGGACGCAATCCCTTCTACAAAAAACAGCCTGATGGCAGCCTGCGTCATGAGACGGAAGTGATCGTTGACCGTGGAATCAAGTTCATTCAGTCCCAACCCAAAGACAAGCCATTTGCGTTGAACATGTGGTTCAATGCTTGCCATGCAGAAGACAGTGATCGCCGACCTGGAATCGGCCATTTTCCATGGCCACGGGCCGTGGACGGAATGTATGACGACATCGTGATTGCGCCTCCGCGGTTGAATGACCCGGGAATCTTCTATGCTCTCCCAGACTTCTTGAAAACGACGATCAATCGCGAACGTTTTTTCTGGCGTTGGAACACGGAAGAAAAATACCAGACCAACGTTCGCGCTTACTACCGCATGGTAAGTGGAATTGATGGCGCCATTGGTCGCTTCATGCAGGCACTTGAAGCGGCAGGGTTGGCCGACAATACGATCATCGTCTATTCCGCCGACAACGGCTATCACATGGGGAATCGCGGATTGGCAGGAAAATGGTCCCACTTTGAGGAATCACTTCGTGTTCCCCTGATCATTCATGACCCGCGTGTCAAATCGTCCCAACGTGGGCAAGTGACAGAAGCAACGGCCCTGAATCTCGATTTGCCGGCTACGTTTCTGGACTGGGCGGGAATTCCAATACCTGAACGCTACCAAGGCCACAGTTTGCAGCCCATTGTGAATGGTAAGAAACCTGATGATTGGAGAAAAGAAACATTTCATGAGCACTTTGCCGTCCGTAATCGGATTCCCGCCTTTGAAGGACTACGAAACGAGAACTACAAGTACGTGCGTTATTTTGATCATGAGAACCATGAATTCCTTCACGACCTTAAGAATGATCCAGACGAATTGACAAACCTGGCCAAGGACCCTGATTACGCAGGCGTGCTCGAGGCCATGCGACAACGCACGACTGAGCAAGTGAGCGAATATGGTGGCCCGTTGGATCCCATCGCAAGCCTCAGTCGATCGACGGATCCCATACCAACGGCCTCAGCCAACAACGTGGGCCGCGTCAATGAGGAAGGCTTCATGAAAGTTTTCGACGGTAAAAACCTTCGGCAATGGTCGGGTGACGCCAAGTACTGGTCGGTGAAGGACGGGGCCATGACCGGAACCACAGATGGTTCATTGAAGATGAATCGCTTTTTGACGTGGAAAGGGTCAACCATTCGCAACTTCGACCTGCGTGTCAAAGTGAAAGTCACAGCGGGAGGAAACAGTGGCATCCAATATCGAGGCACCTCTCGCCCCGACCTCGGGCTGGACGTCGTGACTGGATACCAATGCGATGTTGTCGCAGGCAACGTGCAATACAACGGGATGCTCTACGAAGAAAAGGGAAGACGCATTCTTGCTCGAACGGGCAAACAAGTGATCATCGATCCGCAAGGAAAAGGTTGGATCACCGACACTTGGCAGGTCCCGGCTGCCGCCCCTGGTGAGTGGCACGATTACCGCGTTCTGGTTGAAGGCAATCATCACCGTCACTGGATCGATGGAACCAAAACGGTGGACGTGGTTGACCTAGATGAGGTTGGGAGAAAACTAGAAGGTGTGCTGGCGGTTCAGGTGCACGTGGGTCCTGCCATGACGATCCAGTACAAAGATTTTGAAATCAAAAATTTGCCCGATGAGCTTCCGCTGCAAACTGCAGCAGATCATCCCATCCCCGATGATGCGATCGGAGTTCGTCCGCAAGGCCGAACGCCCAAAGGATGGGCTCCCCCGATTTATGGTCAACAAAAAAAGTAATTGCTGTCATTTTCAACCCACCCTGCGGAACATGGGCATCTCCCTGCTGCAAAAACGGCTCAAGCACACCCATGACCGTTTTCATTTCCAGCGTATTCACGTTGGATTCCAGTTCAGGACCCTGCATTCAAAACGGCTCTTGGCTGAATAAAAGCCATGTTTCGCGTGGGTTCCCAAGCATTGCATGAGCTTCCGCCGAGTGGCAACAAAACAGTTTCGGAATTGACAGCGCACACCTCGTTACGTTATTCCCACACTTGGTCTTCTTTTACGAACACGAGGTTCGGCAATCATGACGGATCGGGACGAAGTCAAACTACATTGGCTTCGGCAAAATGAACGACGCCACATTCGCAACCTACCCCGTTGGGCCAAGGTTCGGATTGAAAAGAAGGCAGCGAAGTGGCTGGGCAAGGCCTGCAAAGTTTCTGTGCCGCTATTTTGGGGCCAGGAAATGTCAGTGGTCTTCCCTGAGTTTGTGTCCGGTCGTCTGGGAAAGTTTGGTTACTTTGAGGACGATGTCACCTCCATGTTCATCGATTGCCTTGAATCCGGCATGACCTTTTACGATGTGGGTTCACATTTTGGTTATTTCAGCCTACTAGCTTCGTCTCTTGTAGGCTCTAAAGGCCAGGTGTTCGCTTTTGAACCAACGGCATCAACCTACGAGGTTTTGACGGAAAATGCTGCTCGACGCGATAACATTACATGTTGCAAAGTCGCTGCTTACCGCACGACCGGCCCGCTAGCCTTCATCGAGCAGGGTGTTGGCCGCAGCAGCCTGAACTTCGTGATTGGAGAAGGCTACGAACCTGACCCCGCCGATCACATGGCACGCGAAACAACCGTCCCCGCAGTCAAGCTGGACGATTTTGCCTCCCAACACGGTGAACCCGATTTTTTAAAAATTGATACTGAGGGCGCCGAGATCCCAGTACTCGAGGGCATGATCGACACCATCGCTCGGTGCCATCCAACGATTGTTCTTGAAATGGGTGATCACGTCTGCTCTTCGACCGGCAATGGTCTGAGCCGGCAGAATGTAGACTTCCTGCTACGGCATGGCTACGAAGTGTTCGAATACCGGAACCGTGATCCTCGTCCGCATGTCCCACGCGCCAGCTATTCCTACACCAACCTTCTGTTTCGACATCCGACCCGAATGACACGTCCACGAATCGCAAAATAATTCTCCCAAGGTCACTGGATTCACATTCATCGGTGTTCATTGGTGTGCACCGCTGCCTGACATCACGACAAAATTCACTCGTCAGGCGGCGTCTCACCGGACTTATTCTCGCCCAAAAGACTCAGCATAGTCTCGGCGAACGCTTTTCCTACCAGGATAAAAAAGCGTCCTTCACCGTAGTAGTGATAGCCTTTGTCTGACGTTGCCCGAGCAAGCATTTCCTGTTCCTGCTCTGTGAGTGGCATCGCCTTGAGATCGCGCTTTTTATTCAGCCAACCCGCTGTTTTGATCGCAACAATCTGTGGGTGACAAAAACCGGCGGTCTCAATTGCTTGTGCATTCCCTTTTAAACTCGGCAGGCTGTTGATTGAACGCTGTCCATTTCGCACATCCCGTTGCTTTGGATTTTCCTCGTTCTCCAGACCATTCACGCCCATCACTCCAACGACCACCTTCATCTCGGGCGCATGCAGATCACGACGAAGATCATGGATCAGATGCGTCAGATTTTCACCATACTTCTGTCGGCCTGTCACATCGAACATATCATTGAATCCCTGAAACCAGACAAGCCCAGCAATCTCATAGCCATGTGTTGCTTCGTGATCGGGGAAGCGTTGACCGAGCGTTGACAGCGTATCCTCAACGTAGCGAACCAGTTTGCGATACTCCAAACCAACCACCGGTTCCACCTTGCCGCCATTCCATTTCTCCGCAACTTCCTTGGTCAAAACTCTTGAATCCAATTTTTCGTTGCCCGTATTTCCCGCACTCGGTGGACGAAAATCGACATGCAGGCTTTTTCCACCAGGAGCATACTTGATCAACAATACCTGCTCATCGAACGCCTCGCCCATGTAGTAACCAAAGGCATACTCAGGGCCAATTTTGCTACCCAACTTGTCGTAGTTGCGTCGTCCACCAAAACCCGCCTGCAACTCGCCATATACACCTGCGTTGGCAACCCAGACATCCTTTCGTGTCATCAACGCTCCGCTATCAGACTTGAAAATACCCAACAACGATGCTCGATCGGGGTCACGGTCTTCTCCAAGAAAATCGAGGGTTCGGACATCTGCCTGCCCATCCATGTTTGATTGCCCTGCCAATACGAACACTTTGAGCGGTTTTTCAGCAGCATCTGCACTGACCACAACCAGCAGAAAACCAATTCCACATGTCATGACTGCTAAAAAAGATGACTTGCTTGGTGCAAAGTAATTTTTCAATAACATGAAATCATTCGTATGGGGACAACAAGGCGGCGTCATCCAAAACGTTAGGATGACGTTTCAAATCCAGTAAAACAGAAACAATGCTGCGTAACGAATTCTAAAAAACAGACCCGAAAAGCTTCAATCCGGAGACGTCAAAGTGACATTACAAAATGTCAGTGCGGCAATCCCGTTGCCTCCCTTCAATAACTTGTCCTGACTCCATGATTGTTCTTTGAGATAGGTAATTTTCTTGACGTTTCGAGCTTCCTTCAATTTGAGAGTCAGTTTTTTTCCGACTGCTTCTCCTGAAGCTACCAAATTCGGCTCATCATCCAGATAAAACTCATCAACCAGATCGTCAAACCAAACCACAGTTTGATCAAATTCCAAAACAACGGTGTCCTGTTCATTGTCTCCCCTGCTTGCACGCACAAGATTGGGGGCGGTAACGGCTTGCGAAACGTCTTTTCCGTAGAGGTCTCGAGCCATTACAGGTTCAATCATTTTTGCAAATTCAGCCCACCCTGATAAGGGATAATGACAGCCTCCGGGAGGTGTTATCCCCAACGTCGAAAGAATACTCATCCTGGAATAAAGATTGGGCAGAGTGCGTTGCACTTCGCGCAACATGTCACCGTTTCCATTACCCATGCTGCAGGCATTGGGCCAAATTTGAAACACATAGTATTGCTCAACATTGGGAAAATCCCGTTTCCATGCTGCAGACATATCGATGAAATAACGTTGGTACGTTTCCCATCCATATCCACCATCAGGGCCGGCGGCACCCTGATCATTTTCTCCTTGATGCCAAAGCACCGCACGAATCCCATGGGTGAGTTTTGCCTGTCGCACCCGCCACAACAGACGTCCATAGATGGTGCTCAAGTCAGTGGGATCATCATCATTTCGTTGATGCTGGTCGATACGAGTCCCCCCGACCGCGCCATTGATAATACAGACAGGTATTTGCTGACTCTTCACAAGTCGTTTCGCCAATTCCATTCCCCAGTATCCCAACTCTGCTTTTTCGCCATTCCTTGCTTTCCAGACGGGAAGGCACCACAGATTCGGATCCCCCTCTTCTGATTCCTTGCGTCGTGGGCTTGGCTTCCCATAGCTGCGAATCCATTTGCTGGTTGCCGGCGGTGACGTTTCTCGAGTGTCGGTTGCCAAGGCGTTGGACTGCCCCTCAATGATGTAGGCATCACCGCAAACCAAATTGTCAGCCGTGTATCGAATCATTTCCGCTCCGTCTCTCACGATACCGAATTCCATCCGGTAAGTGATTAATCCGGCTTTCAGTCGGGTCATCAGTTGATAAGCTTCCCCCACCTCGGCCTTCTGCTTTTCCGTCGCAAATAATTCGTCGTTGGCATAGACACTGAGGAACACGTGATCAGCAGGCTCTTTCAAGATACCATTGCAATGGAGTTTCGCCGTATTACTCTGATCCCGAGCGAAGAACTGATTGTCCACAGGCTTCTCATTAGCACCAGGCTTTCGAACAGCCCGAGTATCAATCTGCGGTTCCTCAACAAGGATCTGCGTGCTGACAGACGTTGGCCTTCCCCCGTTACTGACGGTGGCCGTAATGATCAACTCACCACTGTTTTGCGCGCGGGCCAAGATCATTTTCCCGGCAGCAAGGCGATTGACAGTAGCCAAACCAGCAGCCTTCCATTCATAGCTCAGCAGACCATGGCCAGACGCTTTCATCTGCTTTAAATTATCGACCACAGCCACAACTTCAATGGTATCTCGACCATTCCAACGTAGAGGTGACTGCAAAGACAAAATGGGCTCTGGAATGAACTCCTCGACCATTACTGGAATGTCGATGGTTTTCAAGCCGTCCGGATAAAGAGCCTTGATTTGCAAAGTCCGTTTTTCATCGCCTGCGATCCGCCCCGCATCATAGGCAATCTTAAGCCGATCGACCGCTAACAGACTTTCTTCCTTCCCGACAAGTGACACCCAATAAATTTTCTGGGCACCATCAGCAGCAACACTCAACTCGACTTGTTGCCCCTCTAACAACCGCACCGAATCGTGCGATGCAGCAAAACGATGTGTTCCCCGGACTATGGGCCCCACCAATGTCTGAAGCGGTTTTTGATTCGCGTATTCCAGCTGAATCCATTCTGGACTGCGAATCACATTTGAGACCCGCACTTCATCGATATCACCCACAAAGTCATAATTGTTGTACCATCCTCCAATCCACATACGTGACGGACGTTCAACGTTCAAGGCGGCGGCTCTTGGATTCCCTGTTCCCGCAAGCACGCCATTGAGATAGATCAATGACTGACCTCTACGGTAGGTATGCACTGCGTGCACCCACTGCGGGCCTTTAGCGACGAGATCCCCGTCAACATTGGCATCTGAGAAATAGCATTCCATGTGCACGCGAGGTGGACTACGGTATTGCATCACAACCTTCCCCTGAGCTTTTTCATTTCCCCAAGCCATCACACGGCCACGTGATGCTTCTGAACGAAACCATGCTTGGCTTGTGTGCACACTATTTCCTGCGGGGTACGACTTGATCTGCTCTCCACAGAAGACGCCACGATTTTGGAAATGCCGGGCGTTCCCAATGATTCCCTGCGTCTCACTGGTACCGGTATCCTCTGATGAAAGTGTTCCTACCTCATCTTGAACGGTTGCACCCATATGCCAGACGCTCAGATAACCGTTAATTTCATTGAAGACCTGCTGTCCGTTTGATTGTGATACGGCCTCAGGATTGCCCCATCGCATTTTGATTTCCTGAACCTGTTGTCCCTGAATTTGTGGAATTCGAACCCAAATACAAGCGATACCCGATTCAGGATTCCAGTCTTCAATTTGAAAGCCGAGCGGTAATCCCTGAGCGGTAAAAAAACGGACATCGCTGCCGTCACTCTGAGCTTGCGAAAAATCAAACCAATCTTGGTGCAAACGCACGAGCAGTGGAAAGTGCTTGACCAATGCCCCGGCGGGCATAGAAGCCCCCTCAGACGTCGTGTTGATGAATAACGAGCCCGAGAATTGCCAATCAGCTGCTTGCGTGTGTGCGACGGGACTTCCAAAGATCAGCAATAACGCCAAGATCGTCTGGCACACTTTCATGACGTTGATACAGAAATACATGGCAATTGGATGGAGGATTTTTTGGGGGGGAGGAAATGCATTCATCGCGTGACGACCTTTCGTGGCAAAGACAATGTGTCAAAAGTCAGCGATGCTGTTCCTGATTCTAACCAGCTCATGCCTGCAAAGGTCAGCACTCGACTTCCAGACGAGCAGTCGTTTGCCTTGGTACGATTCTCGAAGGTCTCCGAAAATTAAAATTTGGTTTCAGTGGATTTCCCGCTGAATACTTGCGCATTCGCGTCTCCATTCCCGCGTACTTTACTGAAGAGCCTGACAGGGCAGGCGTTTTCGCCGGGATGATCCTTGTTGAAACCTTATCACCTCTTGTGGGGGGACTGACTTGGGGAGGGTACCGAACCTCGTCTATGATCCTACGCCTGTGCCGACCGATTCACGTCATTCTTTCACGAACGGTGAGTCATGGCCTTAGCTGCAGGGAGTGTGTGATCGCAAATCGAGAGAAAGCCCACGGTGAAACGTCGTTACGGCGGTGACCGTTTTAACACAGAGTGTTTATCAACACATCAGTGAAGCTGTGACCGCAGCATCCGAGCAACCTCTTTTAAGAAGGGTGAGAACCGATGATTCATAAAAATGATTTTTCAGCTGAAATGACCTCCGCCATTTCATCGGTTTGGGGACGTCTGGCAAAAACGCCAATCATCCGTGGTGAAGGATCATGGGTGTACGACATCGAGGGTCGTGCCTACCTTGATTTCACGAGCGGCATTGGCGTTACAGCTACCGGGCACTGCCATCCGCTGGTTGTGCAAGCAGTTCAAGAACAAGCATCCAAACTCCTGTTTGGACAAATGAACTGCATGTTGCCAGAAAAGACGGTTGAGTATTCGCACGCCATTCGTGAAGTGACTCCGGATTCCATCGACACGTTCTTCTTTTCCAACAGTGGTTCAGAGGCCGTCGAGGGCGCCATCAAACTCGCAAAGGTTTCCACGAGTCGCCCGAATGTGATTGCATTTCAAGGTGGCTTCCACGGTCGTACAGCAATGACGATGGCCTTGACCAGCAGCAAAGGAGTCTATCGCGAGGGATACCAACCTCTACCATCAGGCGTGTTCTTTTCGTCGTTCCCGAATTCGTTTAGAGATCAGTGTGATCCCGATGCGGCGGTCAGGACTGCGTTGACAGACCTTGAGCGTTTGCTGAAAACACAAACAATGCCCTCCGAAACCGCAGCCATGCTTATTGAGCCTGTACTGGGTGAAGGTGGCTACCTACCAGTCCCCAATGCTTTCCTTCAGGGTTTGCGAGAAGTCTGTGACCGCACGGGCATCCTGCTAATCGTGGATGAGATCCAATCTGGTTTTGCCCGGAGTGGCCACATGTGGGCTCACGAATCGAGTGAAGTGCGCCCCGATATCCTTGTCATGGCCAAGGGCATCGCTAGTGGTTTGCCCATGTCAGCCATTGGCGCCTCTGGAGAACTGATGTCCAAGTGGCAACCTGGTTCTCATGGCGGCACTTACGGTGGCGGATCGCCTTTAGCAATGGCAGCCGGTCTGGCAACTTTGCAAGTGATCCACGAAGAACATCTGATCGAGAATGCGCGTCGTGAGGGAGAATACCTGTCGCATCGTCTTCGCGATTGCCTATCCCGCTTACCACACCGAACGGATGTACGAGGACCGGGACTCATGATTGGCGTCGAACTGATCGGTGATCATGGACCTGACAAAGAATTCGTTACCAACTTGCAACATGAATGCCTCAACCGGGGATTGATGCTGCTGACCTGTGGCATAGGCGGAAATGTAATTCGCTGGATTCCACCCGTGAATGTCAGTCGCAGTGAAATTGACGAAGCGATCGATATTTTCGATCACAGCCTGAACTCCGTCATGGAAAAGCGAGAGACCATTGCACTGACTTGATGATCTTTCAAATCTTGGGTTGACGTCGAGCACCAGCGATGACATGAATTCTAAATCCCACAAGAGCCGCGTCTTGGCGATTCAAGTCGTCAAGGCGTTGCTCTCTTTTCAACATTTTCAACAACATGAATCCACGACCACAATTACAAAAATCCATAAGCAAGATTGGGTTCTTTTCACTTGCTTTTGGCTCCATGATTGGGGTGGGTTGGTTAACCGGCGTGAAGGGCTGGCTGGAAAATGCCGGACCTGGAGGAGCCATTGTGGCATTTGCGTTGGGTGGTGCCCTGATGCTGGCGATTGGTTTTTGTTACGCAAAGGTCATGGAAATGCTGCCCGTTTCCGGTGGGGAAGTGGCGTATGCCTACAAGGCATTTGGGACCGGTGAATCCTTTTTAATTGGCTGGTTCCTGACGTTCGGTTATCTTTCCGTCTCAGCTTTTGAAGCTGTATCGATCGGAATTGTGGTGTCCTATCTGATACCGTTCGATTATTGGCCTCTCTACGTGATTGACAAGACGACGGTTTATCTTTCGCATCTACTACTCGCCGCTGGCTTGACCACTCTGATCGCGTTCGTGAATTTTCTCGGTGTTGGCATGGCGACTATTCTCCAATCGATACTGACTCTGTTATTGGTAGTCTGCACTGCTTCGTTTGTCATTGCAGGAATCACAAACGGGAGCCTCGCCAACTTGGAACCAATGTTTGGATCCGCAGAAGGCAAAGCCGGATTGAAGGGTGCGCTGGCGGTATTTGTCACCGTCCCTTTTTGGTTCGTTGGCTTCGACACGATCCCACAGGCCGCAGAAGAACGGACCCAGCGTGTATCAGCGAACAAACTGGGCCGAGTACTGCTTTGGTCCATCGTCGGTGCCACGCTTTTCTACGCTGCTGTCATTCTTTCAGTTGCGATGGTAACGCCGCTCGCCAATATTCAAGGTGAGGACCTTCCGACTGCTGCTGCATTTGAAGAGGCATTCGAATCTCCCCTGCTTGCACAGCTTGTTCTGGTCGTAGCGTTGATCGGTCTGTTGACCAGTTGGAATGGTTTCTTTCTGTCAGGAACACGTGTGCTATTTGCCATGGGTCGAGGTCACGTGATTCATCCGGCCTTCGGTCGTCCACATGCCCGTTTCGGAACCCCCGCACTCGCAATCCTATTCGCAGGCTTCATCACTGTGGCCGGTGCTTTTCTTGGCAAACCTGCTGTACTTGTATTGGTCAACGTGGGATCCGTCTGTATCTCATTGGCATTCCTGGGCGTGACACTTTCACTCTCTGTCATCCTGCGTCGAAGTGGCAAATCGATTTCATCAATGACTTGGTTACTGATTGGGACTGCCATGACAGGTTCACTGCTGATCCTGCTGGCAATGTTGATTCCCGGTAGTCCTGCAGCCTTTCCTCCCAATGGCAGTGAGTTGCCGATCCTCGCTACTTTGTCGATTCTCGGTGGCGTTGTCTGGATTCTCTCGCGTCGACAACGTGGCAGCATCACCGAGGCAGAACGAACACGTTTGATCCTCGATGAACAGGGAAGTGACGAACCCACCACCGTTGAATAGCGCAGTGCTGACTGGACCGTTGGCAAAACGAGCTTCAATGCGACGCGTAATTCCATACACCAGGCATAAAGCACGCGCTGACAGCGACCGAAGCTCACAGGCAGAACATTCATTCGCCGCCACCCAAGTCAACGACGACGACTCGACAAAGAGGCAAGCATGTCAGCGAGCTTGTGTTTCCCCCGTTTCAACAAGCCCTCAACTGCACCCTGCGTGACTGCCAAGCGGCCTGCGATTGAATTCTGGGATCGATTCTCGAGGAACCGCATCTTCAGTGCTTCACGCTGATTCTCTGGTAAGCCTTCCAACGCTTCGTGGAGTGCTGCGGCCTTTTCTTTTCTTACTACGCGTACGCTTGGCGAAGTCGTTTTACCGGGCACGGCTCCGATAAAGTCGACTCCTGACTGTTCAGGAGCCCCCTCTACTTTCTTCCGGTCGCCACCTCTTTTTTTACGTTCAAATCGACGAATCGCGTCCAACAGACGATTGTCTGCAATACGATAACACCACGAGTAGAACGAAGCGCCTGATTGGGGAGAGTAAGACGACAAGTCTCGGTGTATCGCAAACAATACTTCCTGTAAAACATCTTCGGCACTGAAGCTGCTCTGATGCTTCTGAGGCATTTTTTCCACGAGATAACGTTCCAACCGATCTGCGACATGCAGCAACAATTCACGGCAAGCCTGTTCATCGCCCGACTGTGCTAGTTCCAACAGTTCAAGTGGTTCCGAGGTTTCGCTGGACATGCCTACTGATCACAATGCTTGAGAGTATTTTTCCACAGTATAGCGTTTATTCGACTCTGCCATTTACATCACGAAAACAAACATTTTCAAATACTGAATAGTAGCAGCCAAGATCAGCAATCGACCTCCCAACCCTGGGGGACATGAGCCCCCTAAGTGGCCATGACTCCAGCCTCACTTCATTCATCTATTCGTGCTAGGTGTATTCAAATCCGGGGTGAGGGCTTTGACTGCTTTCAGTCGCCTGCTTGCCATTTCCAGCAGCAGATCAAATTCGATGGGGATACAAGAAATCCGGTCAGAACTTGTGCAAAAGCACCAACGCGAATCAGGATCAACAACGATTGACTCAATGGGACTTGAATGGATACTCCACTCAATTGCTTTGGACAGCAAAATGTCGTTTCCATCAATCTTCCAAAACCGCACCGTGCCACTTTCGTGGCCAGAAGCCAACCATTTCCCATCGGATGAAAACACCAGCTGAGTCGCAGAATCACTGGCACCTCGCTGAGAAGGATTTGGCACGATTTTCTTAGTGGAGAGCTGCCAGGAATCAAATCCAGCACGACTACTTCGTACAAGCCATCGCTGGTCAGGACTGATTGCCATGACAGGCCGTATAGCACTCTCAACACGATCACGTCTTGGTGTTTCAAGCGAGGATAACGCGTGCTTAGCGTTTACAGATCCAACGAATCCCCACGCATTGCCGCTATGAAGGCCTTGAACCGTGATTTCCTGGAAATGCCCCAATTGAACGGCAGCACCATGAAAATTAGCCTTCGCATTCGGAGCTGGGATACTCGCCATCGCCCACAACTCCCCAGTTTGGGCCGGAACCAGATTCAGCGAATTTCTTGCTTTCCCAATTTGAATGAAACCGGCATTCACGTAGCCGCCACCCTCGGTCTGCCTCAACATGAAAACCCGACCGTCATCCATGGGAAACACAGCTTCAAGCGTACCATTGATCACGGGAGATGCGGCCGATGACAGTGGCGACAACTTGACCTCCTCACAGGTACGACTCAAGGGATTCCAGGCTCTCAACACGCGATCCTCACCAATGGCGGACAAGCAGTGGCCAGCTCCAATGAAAGTCACTTCTGAGCCTTCGTCTATTCCGTTGATCTGCCACGGATCCTGTTGGGGGCGACGCAAATCGAATACATAAAGTGTTGCCGCTTGCTGTAAACAAAGCCAATGCTGATCGACACTCAACACGACTTTATTCGCATGAATCGGAAATTCAACGAGCAACTGCGTTTTTGTCTTATCAACTCGATATACCCGAGCACTCGCTCCCTCACCTGCCACTGCGAGCGTGGATCCCTGCAAGGCAAAATCAGATACCTTTTGCTGTAGTAGAGCGGACATTTCCCATGCCACCCATTGACTCTGAAGGACGCGTTTTTGCGGGTTTTCGTTCCTTAGTAAAAACCGAGGACGTGGATACACAGTTAATTCACCCGAGCGATTCAAAACCGCCACATTTTCCCCATCATTCGCAAGCTGTATTCGAGACTTGGTAGGACCATTCCTCGATTGTCTACGTTGCCACAAAACATCAGTCGCAAAGCGTCCTAAATCCCACGATGACATGGCACCAGATTTATCGATCGACACTAAATACTCACCACTGGAATCGCTATACAACGCTGAAATTGAATCACCAAGCGACTTCATCACTTTCCCATCCAACAACCAATCTTCACCAGACTCAAGGCGTCCAGTCCTCGCCTCAGCTTTCTCTGCAACACATTGCAAGTAGACTTCATTGTCAAACCCAATCGCAAGATTCGACCGATCACCAAGCCAACAGAATGCCGTCACTGTACCGACATCATCTGAGAACTCATTTTTTAGAACAGGACGAGCATCTTGAATCTTGTAGTGGAACACTGTTTTTCTGGTTGCAACAGCAAACTCTTCCATCTGAGGTCGCACTTTCATTCCCCTCACTGGGTCTCCCAACAGAGTCATTCCTCCTGTGATTTCCCTTGGTCCTCTCAACGAGACAAACTTCCAAGATGGCCCTTCCACTGTTTGTACGTTCGCACACACCCAATCACCTCGTTCACTGACAACACTGGCCCGAACATCTTCCACTTCTGGAAGGTGAATCTTCCAGGACTGGCGTTCCGCATCTACTTTCCCTGGCGCCCACGCTTCGAGAACCAAAAGCTTCGCAATGCTGTCCCAATAACAAACAAGATTCCTACCTACTGCAGATTTGTTCTGTGATATCCCCGTCTGCAAGGGAACCAATTGACAAGCAGAACCCGCTATTCGCGTTTGATTGACCTCCCCAGTAATGCCATCTAGTTGCACAGCACTGACACCATCGTCAAATGACAATGCTAATTCACCAACACCCGCCAAGGCCGCCATATTTGTGACTGGCAACGGCAGATCTAACTGAAACACCCTGGTTGCTTTTCCTTTGGGACTTACCTCTGCGCTCCAACAGGAGACCTTGCCGTACGAATCTAAAACCCAGACATCATCGGACCAAACCGGAAAACAACACTCTTTGACTGCAGTTTGCATGATGAGCGATTTTGCAGCTTGAAACGGCCGTAAAAGTCGGGTTCGGTCTGCAGACCTGGCGTCGGACTCATCGTCATGAAAACCTAGAATCAAACTGCCATCAGATTTCATTGCCAATCGGTTAACCGCGCTGGAAAGGCGGTAGTTCGTGAACCTCACATCTGAGGTTTCCCTGACATTACCAGCTTCCATATCAATCACGGTCACAAGATACGGATTGACCTGATCGAAGCTTCTATCCACGGAAAGTGCGCCGACCATTCGGGTCTGCTGCGTCTGAGCAGATCCAAGAATTTCCCCAAAGTTCTGCATCGGGGATGCACCCCAACGCTGTAGTGCATCAGCCAGCCCCTGCTGCAACGCTACCAACAACTCACTCCGCTCGGCTACAAGAGCCGCTGGGACCAGCTTCAAGTCTCCCTCATCCAACTCACTCAAGTCGTGCACTGCCGTGTTGACCAACTGCAAGCTTCCCACTGGATTAACCAAGGCCAGTTCCTGCGCCAGCTGACTTTGGTCATTCAGCCTCAACAATTCATCCCGAACTCTTACTTCGCTTTTTTTTGCGGACAAGTCATCTTCCACTGCTGCAAGTTGTTCCCGCTTACTCTGTAGTTCTTCCTGCTTGCCCTGTAGTTCTTCCTGCTTGCCCTGTAGTTTCCTGTCCTGCAACTCCCGCAATTCCTGATTCCCGACTTCGTTACTGACGTTACTTACCAAGGCGACATAGACATATTGTGTGGCAGCAACAAGCAGCAGCAAAACAGCTACAAGACTGATCACCGATAGCGTCAGAGCGGGTCTCGCCTGACTTGCTCGAAGGATGCGTTTGCGCAGAGATTTGGGACGCGCCATAACGGGACGCCCTTCCTCAAACCGCTCCAAATCCTCCGCAAGTTCTCGCGCACTCTGATAACGGTCAGCAGGCTCCTTTTCCAAACACTTCAAACAAATTGTTTCCAACTCGTGATGCACGGCGGGGTTCATTTCGACCAGCGAGCGGGGTTTGGCATGCAAAATCTGTTGCACCAACTGGGCAAAGTCGCCGCGAAAAGGTAATTCGCCGGTCAACAGCTCATATAACATCACGCCGATCGAATAAATATCCGTGCGTGGATCCGATAAACGCGACTCACCTTTGGCAGCTTCAGGAGACATGTACGCAGGTGTACCCAGCACTTCCCCACTCAGGGTCATGGTTGCCTCAAATACATCCTGCTTGGCTAACCCGAAATCCATCACTTGGGGATCCCCGTTTTTATCAACCATCACGTTACTGGGCTTCAAATCACGATGAATGACCGCACTCTCATGGATCGCCTGAATGGCTAACGCAATTTTCCGCATCATCGCAGCAGCGGTTCGTGGCGAATCACATGACTCATGACTCCACTGCGACAGGGTGGTACCATCGATCAACTCACTACAGATATAGACCGTTCCACGGTCTACTCCGGTATCATGAATAGCAACCACAAAGGGATGACGAATCGCAGCAGCGACCTTCGCCTCACGAAGAAACAAATTCTGTTGATCGCTCGTCAATACACCACGGCGTGGCACTTTCAGCGCAACATCGCGTTGCAATCTGGTATCACGTGCTTTCCAAACCAACCCGAATGAACCGGCACCAAGACGCGACAGCAGCTCAAACTGTGCGACCATCGAACCAGCTTGCAACCCCTTCCGATTATCCAGCACAACAACGGAGTGACCACAACTAAGGCACTGAACTTTCCGAGAACTTTCATTCTTGGAAAAAATAACTTGCGGGAGGTGTTGTCGACAACTCGGACACGGGATCAACGTTGGGTCGTCATGCAGCGGCCCGCCGGTATCCAGAGGGTTCACCACACGAGTAGTATCCAATTCCGCGTGTCCGGCTGAAACAGACGAGTGGACTTCTCGCTTCGTTTCGCTCTCCTCAGTTACCAATTTTACAAACCCGAGCAATCTGAGCTGCCGTTTCAATTCAGCTGCAAGCTCAGGATGACTCTGCAATTCATCATCGACAGAATGAGTTTTAACAAAATTCGAATCAGCCACCATTGCCAATGCAATGTTTCGAGCGCGACTTTTGATCGATTGTTCTTGACCGTCCAACATCAGCTCTTTCCTATCAACGCAACAAAACCACGTGGTTACATCATTCTATCAGTATCCGGTTCCCATACGAACAACAACGCCTGTCTGACCACCCCGCAGTCATCCGACACGCAGAACAAACAAACCCCTCTTACAACACCTCGAACGCTGTTATTTCCCTGATTCGCATGGAATGACGAAGCGATCACGTGCGTTAGATCAAGGTACAGGTCACGTTCTGGCGGCATTTCCAACTCGCCACCGAACGCCCCTCCTAAAGCGACAAGCAGACGCTATCAAGGCGCGCCACATACGTTCAGTGAGAAAACCCAGCAAAATTCATGATCCGTAGCAAGGGCCTGATGGACTCCGTCGCCCAACTCCATTGATTATGCCTCAAACCCTGATTATGCCTCAAACCCTGATTATGCCCCAAACCCATTGACCAACATCAAACATGGAACTTCTTACGCACGCAAAGACCGACGATCCACGCCTTGCCCGACAGCGACTGCAAGCAAAGTGGTCTCAAATGGAAGTAAGCCATGCATTAGCACGCCGAAAATCGACTCATCCCAGCGGGCTCGCCCCCCAGATGAAACCGTCGAAACTTGAAAGCAAAACGCCACCCCAAAGAACGCCAACCATGCAGGCAGGAAAGCCGGCACTCGATATGTGCTGCAACATGGAATGGTGTGCTGCCAAACCGGCCATGATGTTTCTCAAGAATCAATCTGGTCAGTATCGAAGCCAATGGCTTGGCCCTCCAAAACGCATTGTCCGACTCAGGAACAGCGCACGCCACCGATGACACAGAATCAACTCCATGGACGACTGCAAGTACAGCATTCAATTCTGCGTCTCACTCCGAATGTCATCAACGAACGTCCGGCCCAAGCTCAATTACCGGCAACTGTTCGACCATCGCGTTCCAACAATGCACGACATAGCAGATCGGTGCATGATCCAGTAATGGTTTGACCGGCCGTTCAGCCAAATCCAAACTTGACCACTCCTTGATTCGTTGCGTCACCGCAAGGCTTTGCCCCCGTGCTCTGTCTTTTACTAAACGAGAGACAGGAACATTCCTGCAAACTTGATGTCGACTGTTGAAATAAATTAATTCACCCACATGTTGGTACCACAGCGGTGGCGGCACCTCTGCGACAAGATCTGTATTGTTGACGATGCGAAACGTAGGCTGCTGGTAATGCTTCACAAAGTCCGCATCTCCGATCCTGGGCGATCCAAAGGTATAAACGGTTGCAGGCTCTCGAAACTGATGGGCAGCCAAGACAGCAAGCGCTCCCCCCAAACTGTGCCCCGTCATCCACACACGCTTTCCAGATGCGGACAAACGCTCTAACTCTGGCTGCACTTGATCCCAGACACTAAGCAGACCTGATTGAAAACCAGCGTGCACTTTTCCGGCGGTTCCCAGTTCAATCTGATGAGCCTTCATATCAGTGATGAGATCTTTCCACTCATTCGGTTCGGTTCCCCGAAATGCAACAATGACTGAATCAGCATTGAATGTCAGAATTGCTTGAGTGTGATCAGCACTCGTCTTAGGACTCGTGTACATTTTCACATCCAACATTCCTGCAGACATGAGTTGCCGGCGAACAAATCCATCACCATCGGCATAGACCAGCATAGAAATTTCTGCGAGCCACCAAGCATGGACGCGATCAAATTCTGGAGGCTGCCCCAGAACCGGAAGCTCTTTAGGAAAGGGAAACCGCGAAGCGTGCCTCAGATAGGGATAGCTGTAATTGGGGCCAAATAGTGCACGGAAGGTTTGAGCCTTTGGCATGTTCTTGCGTGCAAACCCCCGATTGCTTTGAGCGCAAAGCAAAGATGGCGACCCAACCGCGCACACAAACCAGACAAGGCAAACTGAAAACCAGCGCCTAGCCCCGACTTGGCGATTCATCAAGCACGCAGTCATCCTTTCGACCTATACTTTCACTGGTTCCCAGGCACGCCACCGGCTTACAACTCATGGCATTCTAGCGGTCAATTGCCACTCAGCACAGCGCAAGTTCACCTGAACTGACCGGACTTGCCCCAAAGAAAACCTCCCATCAATCTGCAGCGTGGCTCGCCCGACCGCAACATTGCGATACTGACGCAACCAAAGCAGCATTCGCAGCACATTCAGTTTTCTTCCCCGACCTTGGCCAAGTCCAGAAAAACGGTGTGCGAGGGATTTCCAATCGGAACATAATGCCCAGTGAAGCTCAACCCACCAGTTTTCTGATCCACTGTAAAAACAGCGAGGTGGTCTGCACGTTGGTTACCGCAGTAAAGAAAATTTCCAGTGGGATCAAAGCTGAAACTTCGAGGGTAATTACCTCGAGTCCACTCATCCCCAACATGGCTGAGTTCACCCGTCGCACCAACCGAAAAAATTCCGATACTGTCGTGCAAACGATTACCGGCATATACAAAACGCCCATCGTTTGACACCAGAATCTCAGAGCAAAAATTGCTACCGGCAAATCCCTTAGGCAAAGTTGAAATGGTTTGACGTGGACTTAATTCACCGGTCCCACTTTCGTAGTCGAACAGCACGATTGTCGAGCCCTCTTCCTGAATCGAGTAAAACCATCGTCCATTGGGATGAAAATCAAAATGCCTGGGACCATCACCTGCAGGCAAGGCGATCTGCGGCCGCGTTGCCGGTGACAACGTTCCCGTTTCGACGTCAAACTTCCAGACATAAATACGATCAAGGCCAAGATCGACATGCATCACAAATTTTCCCGAGAGGTCAGACTGAATCATATGAGCGTGCGTTCGGTCGTGACCACTGAAAGCTTTGCTGCCCGCTGGCGCATTGGCAGAGGTTGTGGGACCAATTTTTCCCTCATCAACCTTCACGTCAGTTGCATTACCAAGCCGCCCATCTTTGAGGATTGGCAATACTGCCACAGACCCGCCGAAATAGTTTGCAACCAACAAATAACGACCCGAAGGGTGAATACTGACATAAGTCGGGCCAGCACCTCCTGAGGCAACCGTGTTGAGCAATTCAAGTTGCCCATCAACAGGATCGACAACGTGCGCACTGACAGTCCCTTCTTTGGTACCATTCAGGCGATCGGTTTCATTCGCGGAATAAAGCCGTGTCCCTGCCTCATTGATAACCAGACAACTTGGACTGCTGCCGCTGCGAGTGACGCCTGCGGGCGTCAACTCCCCAGTCGCTCGATTGACTCGGAAATGGTGAATCCCTAACCCATTCCCTGGCGGCAAATCCACCTGCGTTGGAAGCATATCCTCCAGAGGAGAACTGAACGTTCCAACATATGCCATTAATGGAGCCTTCTCTTTGACCTGGGCATGCACAGGTGTGAACAACAGCAGCAAAGAACAAGCTGCCATGACCGGAATCCCAGCCACTTTGAAAGCTTGGTGGTCGACACAATTCATCCAATTTCTCGCGAACAAAGTTAAACGGGAAAAAATCATGGGTTGATTCTCGCAGGTAACAAGCGAACAGTTGAGATCTTTCCATCAAGAATAAACGAAATGGCCGAGACATGGTGCCATACGCCAAATTCGATTTGTGATTACACGGTATTGCCATCGCTTTGCTGCCCCTACACCCTGACCTGCAAAACAAATACCGGGAACGCGAATCCCGCAAACACATCATGACATGCCACTGCGTGGAATCGTTGTGAATGGACGAACACTGACATCGCATAAAACCCTATGTTAAAGAACCAACGCCAGCCAGATCACACCTTTCCAAACAAAATGACTGAACGCGACTTCTGGAACGCGACTTACGCCAAGATACATCGCAACTCGGCTACGAAATGCAGTATCATGACCTTGGGATTTTGACGCCCCTGTTACAACCCAACTACCGTTTGAGCAATTGACACGAGTTCATTTCTGCCTTCACGCTCTTCCACGCCGGACACCAACACCGATGCCTCGATCTTTTATTCTCCTGGCGTATGCCGCTGTACTAACCTGGCCCACGGCGTCTGCTTCTGAGACTGTCAAAGTCTTTATCCTCGCGGGCCAATCGAACATGCAAGGACATGGAAAAGTAAACTCAGAACCAGATGCCAATGGCGGCAAAGGATCCTTGGAGTGGCTTGTCAGCAATTCGACGACCGGGAAAAAATACGCTTCATTGGTCGATGCGACAGGTGACTGGAAAGAGCGTTCGGATGTGCAAATTGTCTACATGGACCGGAAAGGGAATCTAATGCCCGGTTACGGGCATCGCGAAGGCTATATAGGCCCCGAACTCGGCTTTGGAAATGTGATAGGCGATGCATTCGACTCACCGGTCCTGCTCATCAAAGTTGCGTGGGGAGGCAAGAGTTTGGGTAAGGATTTCCGACCTCCATCTGCCGGTGGTGAGGTCGGCAAATACTACGAGGAACTTTTACGTTTGACTCGAGCAACTCTCCATGATGCAAAAACACTATTCCCAAACTATGCAGACAGCAACTTTGAACTTATGGGATTTGGCTGGCATCAGGGCTGGAATGATCGCGTCAACCAAGCCATGAATGATGAATACGAACAAAACATGGCTCATTTCATCAATGACGTTCGAAAAGATCTCAATGCAGCCAAGCTTCCTTTTGTCATTGCAGAAACGGGAATGAGCGGCTGGGAAGAAAAACACCCGCGGGCAGTCTCGCTCATGAAAGCGCAAGCAGCCGTAGCCAAAAGGGACGAATTCCGAGGGGATGTAAAGTTTGTTGGTACCAAGGACTTCTATCGTCCCAAAGAAGCATCGCCTTCAGGACAAGCCTATCACTGGAACAGCAATGCAGAAACTTACTACCTGATCGGAGAAGGGATGGCGCAAGCCATGCTCCAGTTGCTGAATCTCAAGCAGCAATGAGTTGTGGAGGAACCCAAAGGTACAGAAGGTCAGGAGTTACCAACAACGCTTGCAATTGCACGACTCTTGAAAGCCAAGCGAACGCACCAACAACGAAATCAATCCACCGTAACGAGATGACTTAGCAACCCGGTACTCACTGATAAAAGAACCAAGGTCACAGCAATCGGTTCGCATACGAACGCCTATCGACGGAAAATCCCCCTTGAATAAGCCTGAAGACAAGTCTTTAGAAATCGCGGCAACAGAGAGCTCTGCGGAAACAACCGTGCCTACGGAAACAGACGGCCCTGCTGGAACAGACGGGCCTGCGGTGAAGGGCTCCGCAGTCCCGTTAGCACCTGAAATGGCGACCAACCAACGTTCTGTTTCCGCCACCACTCCGGCTCACCTTGCCGAATTTTTGCAACAGCAGATGCAGCACCGCTTGGAATCAGCCGAGGCATTCCAACAAGACACCGCCAGCGAGCCGAGCATACGGGAACTGCTAGAGGAACAGTTAAAACTGCAACGGCAAGTCCGCGGAATCAAGAATCACGTCGTGCGTGTGCAGCAGGGCTTGCTTATCTGTCAATTCCTCAGCGTACTGATCGCCGGGGTTTTGGTTGCAATAGGAGCTTTTATTTACTTACGACCGAGCCATGCCGACCGATTTTCAGGCATAGGTGAATCACCGGAGGCATGGACTCAAGAGGATGAAAAACTCAATAGCGAATGGCCAACAGAGGTTGGGCTACGAGCTGGTCCCCAAGTTACTCCAGATCAAATCTCTATGCTTTCCAATTTTTTGCGGAGAGCAAGAGAATTCAAGGCTGACATCACAGATCAACCTTCGGTGCGGCGTGAGAAGCGGGCTGGCTACATTAGCCTGCTTGTGGATCTCTCAAAAAAAGCCGAGGAGTTCGCTAATCAGCATCAGACAAGTGAACTCTGCGAAATGTTGATTAAGGTTGCCAAGTACGCGAAAACGAACCAGACCTACGAAAATGACACGCAAGAACAGAAGGACCTGTACCGAGAGATTAATAATTTTTGCAGGATCAACTAAGGTGCTCAAGGAGTACCGCGAGGAACGCCGGTGAGCTCGCCGTAACGCCAAATGTGCCCCAATTTTGCATACCGCTGCACTTAGAATCGAAAAAAGCCCGCAAATACAAGCAAAGCCACCAAAACGTGAGTCGAGAGCCCAAGCATGGCAGATTTTGCTAATTACGTACTTTGGGAACAGATGCGCGGGCTGCAATCAGCTCAATTTGACGGTTTTTTGATTACCATGAGCATTTCAACGCGTTCGGGGCACACACCGCGGGGTCGGATCGGTATGATTGTGAAACTCTATCTCTACCTGTTGAGATATTTGCTAACTACCAGAAGAAGTATTGGATAAAGAAAGATGGAAAAGGGAACGATCAAGCGTCTCACCGATAAGGGTTTTGGATTTATTGCCACAGAGGACAACGGGAAAGACATGTTCTTCCACAGCTCCGCCTGCCAAGGAGTCGCTTACAATGATCTCCACGAAGGGCAAAACGTGACTTACACAGTCGGCCAAGGCCCTAAAGGTCCACGTGCTGAGAATGTCCAACTTGCTGACGACTGATCTCGCCCGCGCGAGCATCTTCGTTTTGTACCGTCCAGATATCGCTTGAAGGACCAAGCGACTCTGAACGAGATTATGAGTGTTGACGCGATCACATTGCACTGAGCGATAACGTCGCCTTGTGTCTTTGGATCACCTAGAAGCTAGGCGTGTTTTCAATAGACACGTGGTCAAATCAAGCGCTTCAAGGACAACGCATGTCTGCAGCACCTCATGGAGAGTGACGGTGCAGACAAATTACGTGAGTCGCAACACATCACACACCGCGTTAACAAACCCGAGTCGTTATTGGATCGGGAAGATGGCGTGGTTCTTAATGCTGCGCTGCGAGCACAGTAAGCCTCTTCTGACTGGTTTGGATTGACCTTTGGGGAAGCACCACGGTTTCGGCATCGCGGTTTCGGGTGGTATGGCAATGAGTGCTTGGACACCTTGATTGATCGAACTGTGGCAATCGCACAGCCCACGCCTCACACACCGCAGATTGGAAAAGCCCAGCCTGACGACCGGTCCAAATTTTCTGGATGGCTGCCTCGGCAGTCAGACCGCGGCCCTACTTCCATCACGCAATGCGTTGGACTGACAAGTCATGCTGCAAGATCGGGATTCTGGCAGAAGGAAACAACGGTCGGCTCCGAAAGCAAAAAATCTGCAAGCGAAAACCTTCCCCGTTTGCCACAACCTCGTACTAAGTTGCTGCGCACCAACACAAGAAGCTCAAACAGCCCCAAATGAAGATCACAACAAAAGTGTTTTCATTGATAACCGCGATGCTGCTTTGCATCGCAAGAGAACAAACGCAGTGTCTCAATCTTCCGAAAAGTTGGTTTTGATCTCGGTCTGTTGCTGCTCGAGCTTTGTGAGCGTCACGCTCAACCTGAGTTTTTCTTTCGTGAAAACCAGCATGCTCATCGGCGTGTCAGCGACTAATTGAGATCGATCGTACTTGCTGCTGTCGTACGTGTACCCCAACTTTTCCATAGCTTCAACGTAGAAAGGCATGATCAAATCAATTGAATCATTGGAGACTGCTGTTACGGTCACACCATCTTTCAACGACTCAACCTGACTCCCTGAACCAGTCACAATGGCACCTGCATATTCAGGCAGATCGTTGTCGACGTACAACTTGGGGTACTCCATCGGCTTTCCGTTTGGAATATCACTCACAATTGGAGTGCTGGTATCAATATCCTCAAACGCACCCTCTCGACCACAACCAACACAAAGAATCAAAAACACAAAGGAGAGACGAATATGCATGGTTTCTTCTCATGAACAAGTGGTACCCGGAGAACCTCAGCCAGTGCTCAGCACCATGCCGATCTCCGGTAAGCAATGAATTCAATAGCCCTCAAGTTACCCTGATGCATCCCAAGCAGTAAGATCACAGACCAGGTTGAAAACCAGATGGGCGATCTTTTTACAGTTCATCAGGCTAAAACCAACGATAGCCTGCAGAATGCAGTTGAAATGCAATCATGAGCATCATCACAGAAGCAGGAACACCCCAGCAATCAACGGACTTTTCAGGTGACAAACACGGCCCGGCGTTGCTTTCGATGCTTTCGCCCAACGCAATTGTGCTACTGCTCAACAATTCCAGTTGTTGCCAATCAAACTCCCATTTTGATGCTGCAGCATCGTCGAGAGAGATTCCATCCCTTCAACACCGCACGCATCGTTAACCAGGCATTACAACAAAGCCGCCTGCTGGTGGGACACAACCAAGACCTTTGCACAAGGTTTGAACAACTACTACTGGAATCAGGTACAGGCCTGCTGTTCCCCGGCGATGATGCGAAAGTACTGACGGACATTCCGGAGTCGGAATTCCCAAAACAACTGATTGTTCCTGATGGAACGTGGCACCATGTCAAAACCCTGATGCGTGACATCCCACGCTTGCAGACACTTCCTCGATTCTGCCTGGCACCGGCTACTCCAAGCCGTTACCGAATCCGCCGCGAACCGCACGCACACGGACTGTCGACACTCGAAGCCGTTGTATCAGCGCTACGTTCCATCGAACCTGACACATTGAACCTGGAGCAGTTACTTGCATCATTCGACCGCATGATCGACAGCCAGATCAAACAGGGAACTACCAACTGGAGAAAAAACCAGCGGAGACGCAGAGGCATCCCAAACGTCCCGCGTGCTCTGACTGGAGGTTTGGAAAATATTGTTGTTGGCTATGGCGAACAGGAACCTGGAAACCTATCCAATTCAAAACTTGAACCCACCATGCAACAGCCCACCGACGAAGTACAGTTGATGTACTGGACCGCCATCCGCCCCGCTTCCGGTGAACGATTCCACTGCGCGATCGATTCACCAGCGTTTCAAAATGAAGCATTCATGAAACGGCTACGATTGTCACCCGAAGACATTGGTGACCGAAGGTCGCGGGATGACTTTTCTGAAAGATGGAATGAATTCCTACGACCAACGGATCGAGTAGTCGTCCTGCATCCTAGCACTGCAACATTGCTCCACCAAATCCAGCCCGAAGCAAAACCACCCCTTATTCTCAAAGCCATCAACGCACCAAAGGTTCCAGAAACTGACAAAGCAAGTTCAAAGTGCTTCCCCATCCACAAGAAACAAACGTCAAACTCTCGCGCTGAGGAACGGCTAAATATTGCGATTGAGCGAGTTGCATCTCTAAATTTGGCATTTCGAAAAACGCAGTGAGGCGTAAACGACGACAATCCAAGGCACTCATCTTTGCCGATTGCAAGCGCGTGCGATTCACACAGATTTCGGAGCCCCGAAAACGCAAAGGACCGTGTTCACTGGCTTCTCGACGAATTACACTGAAAGGCGAGCGAACAGGTAGAGGAACACAGAAGGTTACTGCGGGTCCTCACATTCAGCTGCTAGCATCTCCGCCCCACGAAGCCATCCAACAGACTTGCTGTTTTCAAGTGAGAAGAATCGATACACACATGCGCCGAACCATTCTTAGTTTCCATACTGTGACTTTCCTGTTCATCGGTGGATTTCTCATCAGTGCTGATGCCAATGCGACACAGGTCAGTCCACAAGAACGTGCGTTCCGGGCATGGGACAAAAATCGAGACGGTGTTCTTGAACGTGGAGAAGTACCTCCCGGGCCAAGGCAGATTTTTGACCGGGTAGACAGTAACCGGGATGGCACGATAACTCTTGCTGAACATATTGCTGCGACCTCGGAAGCAGCGGCCGCCCCCAACACGAACAACTCTGCCGAATCCAAACGACATACGATTCGGCAAAAATGGAACCAGGAACGAGCAGGTTTCGAACGCGAATTCTTCGTCCAAACACCATCGCTTTCACCCACAAACGCCTCAACCAGACGAGCAAATAGCAAATGGCCAGTCACCTTTGTTTTCCATGGCAACGGAGGCACTGCCCGGCCTACCATAGGACGGTGGCCTCAATTGCTCGCAGGTCATCTGATTGTTGCACCGCAGGGCTACCAACGAAGTTGGAACATTTCTGATGAGAAATCAAAAGCACCTGACGTTGAGTTTTTTTACTTGATGGTCAAGAGCATCGCAAAACAATACCCCAAGGCCGACCTGTCCAAGATTTCGTTAATCGGATTCTCGAATGGGGCGGGATTTATCTTTCGATTACTGATTGAATTAGACGGGACGATCCAAATCACGAATGCAGTGCCACTGGTGTCATCAATGGTCGAGCAGCAATACCATGACCAATGCTTCTGGAAAAGATCTGATGATTCGAATACGAACTATGATCTTAAAACCGCACCAGTGGTCCGGTGCAACCTACTCACCATCCATGGTACCGCAGATCGCGTTGTACCCTACGCCGGCGGAATGCGGGGAGCACATGCGAAGCATTTGGCCGCTCAGTTGACAGCGTACGCATGGGCAAAACAACGGGGATATGCGGGCAAGCAAGTCGCTGACAATTCGGGAAAGCCGATCAACAACAACATCATCCGCTACAATTATCAGGGAGCGCAGGTCACCCACTTGAAGATTCTAGACGGAGGTCACGGGCTGAGCGCTGCCAACCGACAAGTCAACGAATTGGTAAGAGACTTTATCCAAGGCAACGTCCGGTAGTTCAAGCGTAAGCGTTTCGCTAGTCGCTACCGGTAGCAGTCCCAACAGAACAGTCAGGCTCGGAATCTCATTCTTGGTCACGTGTCTCCGGTAAAACCCATTGCTGCGAAAGCTTCCGCCTGGTCGCCCACCTGCCATACCACACGAAGCCAAGTGTTGATCGATTTCCCACATTTATTCGTGCAAATAGAATTACTTTCAAAACAGAAGAACAAAATTTCATTCCCGATGCGTGCCGATTTTCTTACACAACGGCCGCACATCACTGAATCGAAAGATCGGAATTTAATCCGAAGCAAAATATGAAATCCATTTTTATTTGCATCATGGCTCTGCTGGTGATTACCGCCGACTTGCGGGCAGAAATGAAACCTCTGAGAGCTTTATTAATTGCCGGCGGTTGCTGCCACGATTACAAGGGCCAGCACGAAGCATTGTTCAAAGGCATTCAAGCCCGCGCCAATGTTCAAGTTGACGTTTACTGGACAGATGACGCTAGCACCAATCCACCCTTCCCGCTTTTCGAAAGCCCTGACTGGGCCGAAGGTTATGACGTCATCATTCATGATGAGTGTGCTGCCAGCAACAAGGATGTGGCGGTCCTTCAGAGAATTCTAGCTGTCCACCGCACTGTACCTGCCGTACACCTCCATTGCGCGATGCACTCATTTCGTAATGGAACAGATTTATGGTTCAAGCATCTGGGGCTCAAATCAACCAGCCACGGGCCACAGGCACCTATCGCGATTTCGTTCGTGGATGAGTCACACCCGATCACCAGAGGGCTGAGCAACTGGACCACCATCAAAGAAGAACTGTACAACAATGCTGCAGTGCATGACGCCAAAGCCCTGGCGACTGGCACTCAAACCTTCAACCGGAATGGCAAAACCGTTGAAGCAAAAGCAGTGGTCGCGTGGACGAATGAAAAACAGGGAGCTAGAAGTTTCAGCACAACCCTCGGGCACAATACCACAACCGTCTCGGATGACAGATACCTTGACTTGGTGACACGCGGTTTGCTGTGGTCCTGTAACAAACTGAGCCCAGAGTACCTGACTCCCTATTCGGGACAAAACAAAATCACGTTCATCGCCAAGAAAGCAAAACCACCCGCTGTCCCAAAACTTGGAGTCATGCCCAAAAACGCAACGCTCATCACTCCCTCTGCCTCGTCAACTCAGCAGCCCAATCTTCCCCTGAACGCCTTCGACGGCAATGCGGAAACGCGGTGGTGCGCATCCAACAACAACTACCCCCAATGGCTGGCATGGGAATTCCAGCGTCCAGTGAAAGCGGCTTCTATCAACATCACTTGGGAATTTGAGCGGGATTATCAATTCCACATCGAAGGCTCAACTGACGGCAAACTCTGGAACAACCTGCTGGACGCTTCCCAGAACAAGGATACGAAACAGGGTGACTTGAAATTAAAAACGGACATTCCCCTCAAACACATGCGAATCGTCGGCTTGGGTTCTTCGGGCGGTTGGTGCAGTATCCGAGAGGTGTCACTGAAAGGTGATGGCATCAACACATTGTGGCCAGCAAGAGCCGACGGCAAACCCTACACTTACCAGCCAAAAATTGCCGATCCCTACGCCAATAAAGGAAATATCCCACCCACACTTGAACGGCTTACCGCTGCCGAAGAAGCAGCCATCCTGAAGGACGTCAAAGTAGCAGAAGGATTTGAGGCGACCGTTTTCGCTGCGCCACCTGCCGTCAATTACCCGGTATTTGTGGCTGCTTCCCCGGACGGAACTCTGTATGTCAGTTCCGACGGCAATGGCTCCCTCGGACGTGACCCCGAGCGTGGTCGAGTCATTCGTCTTCGAGATACGGACGGTGACGGCCGAGCCGATGAAACGAAGGTTTTCTGCGAGGTCGACGCTCCCCGCGGCCTTGTTTGGGATCATGATCGACTCTATCTCGTTCATCCACCGCACCTCTCGGCATTCATTGACACTGATCGTGATGGCGTTGCCGACGAACAAAAGATTTTGGTCAGCAATATTGCATTCGGCTACGACAAGCGTCCGGCAGATCACACCACCAATGGCCTGAGCATTGGCGTGGACGGTTGGCTTTACATCGCCGGCGGAGACTTTGGCTTCATGGAAGCAGAAGGAACCGATGGTCGCAAACTGACTCACCGAGGTGGAGGCGTGATCCGGGTCCGACCGGATGGAACCGGCTTGGAACTTTACTCAACCGGAACCCGAAATATCCTTGAGGTTGCGGTCAGTCCGCGAATGGATTTATTTGCAAGAGACAACACCAATGACGGTGGTGGCTGGGATGTCCGATTCCACCATTTCATGGGCGGCGAAGATCACGGTTATCCACGTTTGTACAAGAACTTTCCGGCGGAATGCGTGGCCCCGCTTGCAGATTATGGTGGGGGATCTGGCTGTGGATCAACCTACGTGGATGAACCAGGATTTGGGACATGGAATGATGCGCCGCTAACCGCCGACTGGGGAACAGGGGCCATCTGGCATCACTCTGTCAAACCGAACGGTGCAACCTTTTCGGAAATATCGCCTCCCAAATCGCTGGTACGAATGACACGCCCAACAGATGCAGACGTGGATGGTAATAGCCGTCTGTACTGCGCAAGCTGGAAGGGTGCAACATTCAAGTGGGCTGGCGCGAAGGTGGGATACATCGTTTGCGTGAAGCCAAAGGCAATGAAGGATCGCCCGATGCCCCGTTTTATCGATGAATCGTCTGATACACTTGTCGCCTTGATGGACGACCCCAGTCATCGACGCCGCCTCGCTGCTCAGCGGGAACTGATGCGGCGTGGTGACCAAAGGTATCGAGAATTACTCGAAAACATACCAACACAGAGAAGTGACGCAAGAAATCTTGCTGAGCATCTGCAACAAGATGCCAGTATTAACGAAATGCTTGATGCGCTTGAACACGCGGATCCTGTCATAAATCATATCGCGATAAGAAGTTTGGCGAAAAAGCAAGCCGTAGATGCCTGCTTCAATTTGCTACAAACGCAGCTCAATGCACTGCCAACTTCACTGCCAACTTCACTGCAAGCACTTGCCAAGATGCATGACCCCAAGGTTGTAACCAACCTGATTCAACAGGTCCAAGATGAACCAAAAGCCGCCAATCGCACCCACCTCCGAGCCGCCTTGTGCCGCCTGCATTACATAGAGGGAACGTGGAAAGGCGACTCATGGGGAACTCGCCCCGATACAAGAGGTCCTTACTACCAGCCAGAATCATGGGCTGAAACCAACCGGATCAACGATTGGCTGAAACGTGAAATTGAACAGCTCAAAGGCGAAGAAGCAACAAGCCTGATTCTTGAGATCAATCGTCATCGCATTCAGATCGACAATGTCATCAGTCAAATGATGGAAATGGCCGCAGACGACTCGCAATTACTGACCGCGACCATTGCAAAACTGGCGGCAGAACGTGAATTCCCAGAGGGCGGTGTGTCGTTCCTCAACTCTGCAGTGACTACATCCGAGCTATCATCGGCGACACTGACGCAAGCAGTAACTGCCTTAGTCAAGTCAGGGCAAACTGCTGCACTAAGGCCCACATTTTTCGCCATTTCAAAAATGTCGGGCAAGCAGGCAAAACGAGATCAACAGAGAGCACTGCAGAGTGTTGTGAAGTCAAATTTATTGCAAAACCAATTGGAAGTCGTGTTACAAGAATGTCAGAATGCAGACTCAAGCATTGGGTACTGGGCAACTGCTGCAATTCTGGGCGTAGTTCAGGAAAAAAACATCAGCCCGGAGACTCGGAAAAAAGCAGAGCTAAGCATTGACAAGATGTGGAGCGAGCCGGGGCAACGAATCCGACTGATCAAAACAGCAGCGAACACCCAGAACCACTTCCTTGATGACCGCCTTCTTGAACTGACGAACCGTCCCGAACCAGACTCGATCGAAGCAGTCCGGCATGCCGTCAAAGCCTTGCGACTGACGGACAAGCTAAATCCCAACCTGCCTCGCATCGCAACGATTGGCGTGGATGCGGCTTTAAAACAGTTCTCCCTAACCAGTGGTGATGTCGCCCATGGGCAGCGTTTGTTCAAGGAAGCCAACTGCACCGCATGTCACACCGTCAGCAAACAGGCAGAACAACAGGGACCCTATCTCGGCAATATCGCCACAACCTACAAGCGTCAGCAACTCGCAGAGGCAGTTCTGCAACCCAACAAAACGATAGCCCAAGGCTTCGCAACCACCTCGATCCTGACGGTGGATGGACGAGTGGTGATTGGATTTGTAACGAAGGAACAGGCAGATCAAGTCACCCTTCGAGATACTCAGGCCAAAGAACACACAATCAGAAAAGACGATATTGAGATCAGGAAAACCTTGAAGACATCGGTCATGCCGGAAGGATTGATGGACAAATATTCTGTCAGCGATCTCGCCGGGATCATTGCCTACCTCGAATCATTATCCAAACAATGATCAGGGCGGATTCGCTTTTTCCTGCAAGCTATCCAGCAGGACACTGACCAATGGGCGTTGGTCTGGTCCATTGCCGACATGCCATTTCATGGCCTCACTTCTATTCAGAATGAAAGTGGATGCCTTTGCAAGCTGACCGTGAATCTCAAGCCTCAACACGGAAGGCCCAACATGTGGGTTGAACTGCGATCTCTGGATTTTTAGACTTCAAGGGTAGACGCTTTCGGCTTTAAAAACACACCAAGGAAAGAAACGAAACATGCAAGACGGCGAGGTCGGTGTTGGAACAAGACTTGGTCCCTACATCATCACCCGGCAAATTGGAGAGGGAGGTGCCGGAACAGTTTTTGTTGCCAACGACTCGCTCCATCCATCGGAGAAAGTCGCCATCAAGGTAATGCGTCCGGAAACAGAAGAAATCGAGGAGATTCACGCAAGATTCATTCGCGAGATTACAGTCGCTCAAAAACTGAATGATCCCCACATCGTTGCTTATCGTGACTGTGGTGTCGAAGACGGAGTTCTGTACTTTGCGATGCAGTACTTGCCCTGGGGTTCTCTGGATTCCGTGTTGTCGCATCGCCAAACCCTGTCATGGCGTGAAGTATGTGAATGTGGAATACAGATTTGCCGGGGGCTAGATCATTTCCATGAACTCGAAATCCTGCACCGTGATCTAAAGCCTGCCAATATTTTTCTCGCGGAAGATGGTCGCCTGAAAATCGGTGACTTTGGCCTTGCACGTGACATTCAGTCCCCAATGCTTACTGCTGCTGGTACCGCAGTTGGAACAGCACACTACCTGCCCCCGGAACAGGCCTTGGGTGAGCCGAATATCGATCAGCGTGCGGACCTGTACGCGCTGGGATGCAACTTATTTCAATGCGTTGCAGGTTATCCACCATTCGACTATGCCGACTCCCCCGCAACTACCACGCTAATGGAAATGATGCGCCGACATATCGAGGACTCTCCACCTCGCCTTTGTGAAATCACTTCCACCTGCCCGACGGACTTGTCACTCTTGATTGAGAGACTGTTGGCAAAAGCTCCTGATGAACGTCCGGCATCTGCTAGCGAAGTAATCATCCGTTTGCAAGCCATTCTAGACGAGGAACACGCCCCACCATTTCCTTCTCCCGCCCCAAATACTGATCTTGGTAGTGCACCTCCTCAGTGTAAAACTTCTTCCAACGAATCGCTGATACCTGCCGAAGCCGAGGAGTGCTCACTGACAGAACGTCTGCACGCGTCTGCAACTGAACCCCGACCACGATCAAAAAAACATCTCGCACTCATCATCACATTATTCGTGATCATCATTTTGGTGGCATCAGTTTCGGCACTGAACTACTGACCCTGACGATTGAATTGAAACATCTCATCGAGCTTCGTTCTCGCAGACTGGGTCATTCAAGCTACAAAACACAACAACTTGATCCACGATTGATCACCGCAGAATCAGGACACCTGCAAAAGCCATCTCACCCAGGCCCCTGTTCGCGATGCGTATCTTTTTCTGCGCGCTCTAATGCAGAACTAGGATCTGCTGAAAGATTGGCAGCCATAAATTGCTGCGTCTCGGGGATTGCCAAATGAATATCGGTCTCAACATGCATGCCGACCTGAAGCTCCTTTGCACTCAAGTCGAAAACGTGCCCTCCGAATTTTCCCGAAGCGTTGATGAAGTGAAAGTGATACCCAGGCACACCGATGGATTTCGCATACAAAGGGGCCCAGAATCCAACCAGGGTCCCAATCTCCTGCGTCGCGGAGAATTCACTTTGGTGCTCAATTGCGTCGACAAGTTTTTCGCCGGGGGCAGCCTTGCACGCAGCGCGCAATGAGACATTTTCAAAGCAGCCTTCCACTCGGAAAGCTGCAAATAAATTATCCGAGGGTCGCCGGCGGTCGATTTGGCTTAGCAACTCTTCAAAACTTCCAACCTGATCAACTCGAAAGTGCTGGTCAGCCACAAATCTGGTAATCGTCGCAAATGGAACAGGCGTGCTGTCCACAACCTCATGGGCTGTTCCGCCGGCACGAATTTGGTAACAGACTCCGTCCAACATCACCATCTCCCCATCCAGCCCCTCGAAAGTCCCTACACCAAAATCGCCGTGGCATTTCAGATCGTGAACCCGAGTGCAACCATCAAACACACCCTCCACGAGCGCAGAAGTGGTGGACACCTGAAAAAGCGAATGATGCTTGAGATCCAATTCATTGGCCAGAGCCCGCTCGACAATGTGCTCGATGCTGTCGCCAGTCCGCGACTGTTCCGACTCAAGGGCCGCCCAAAGTGTGTGGGAAATCCGACACTGAAGCTGGTGACGATTGGAAGACATGGAATTCATTCTGTTATAGCTATCTGTTGCGGTTATGACCTGCACGCTTTGCCCCACAACGCTGAGCAGACAAGGCACCTTATCCAAGCGGATCTCTGACGGGTCAGAAAAAGAGCAAGTCAAGGAGCGGCCAATCATCCCAGAAGACGATCACAAACAGCATGATGGTGGTCAAGATGGCAACGCCCCAGACCATCAAGTGGAGTTTGATATTCTGTCCAGCAGGCTCTGCGTGGATTTCACCGGGATTATCTGCGGCTTGGACCGCCTTTTTTTTTCCCGTTTGCCAATTTGCCTTGAGTTTCGCTTCATAGGGGGAATCCGATTTCCCCCGATCTGTTGGCTCATCAACCATGCATGTTCCTGAGATTGGGTTGGGGGGTGACTGGGCAGTGTTTGGGCAATGTTCACCTCGTTTTGTATCGATATGGTTTCACGTTGGCTGGCTTCAAAAAAGATACCTTTCACTATAAATATCTTGATCTTAAAGTTGCCGCACTGGTGAAATCACACAAGCTTTTCAAAGCTGCTCCAGTATCTTCAGTGCCTTTTGCTCGTAAATCTCCTGCCAATGAGGTGCGAGAATACAGTCACTGTCTTCCTGAGCCCCACCTACGTTTGCCAACTGTTTGGTGGTAGGTGCATAGTAGATGTAACCATTGGTGTAGCCGGCAACGAATGTATTTTTGTGTGGTGATTTGTCTTTCAGGTTCAATCCAATCTGGACAGTCAACTCTCCGGGAAAACTAGTCAGCACAAAATCTCCGATGCGGCATCCTATCAGTTCTACAGAAACAGTCCTTTTTGGCGCTTCCATATTCTGTTTTTGATGCATCCTCAACAGGCGAAGGTTCGTATTGATCCGGGTCAATTTTTCCATCGTCTCGAGATTGCCAATATACGCCTCAATATCACGACGATTACGCGCATCCAACACAGCCAGTTCCTCGCGTCCCAGATTTGCCTCATGCAGGTAACGGTGAGAATAATAAGCAGGGTATTGATCAGAAAGGCGATACTTCACAACAAGCGGCAGAAAGGTCTTCATACTTAATGTGGTACCGCGCAAACTCTGAGCCAATTCCAATTGCTGCCGCTCCTGTTGAATGATCTTCTCTGCAAGATCAGCTCTTGGCAACTCAAGTTTTTCATTGATCCACTTCAACCGGTTGTCGGATTCAGTCTCAATACTCCGAATGGTTTTCAACGTGCTCAGTGCGAGCAGATTGCCAAGCGTGACCGCATCACGCGGTTGATCGACATGCTTGTAAAAGACGGGATTGATATCGCCACCACAACCCTGCAAAAAGAATGCCATCGCCCCACTCCCGAGGTTATCCTCGATGACAGTTGAAGCAAGACCCGAGATATCTGCGGTATTCGCACCGCTGGGAACGCCTTGGATTGGGTGACAGGCATAATTGTAAATCACCGCCAGAGGCTGGCCCGACAACCGGTCAAGTCGCAAAACACCAATCTGTGGGTCGATCGGTCCTACCCCGGCTACCTCCGCATCAGGTGGCATTGAATAGGCATGACGCACATCGATCTCACGTCCATCTTTCATCAGCATGCGGCGATTTTCCCCAACACGATCCTCCTGACCCAAACCAACACCCACACGCACCGGCACCAGATTTTCTGCCGCATTCTTGATTGCCTGAATCGTCAAGCTGTCGGTATCGCCCCGCACAACCCCATGGCAGTGGCTGGCGTTGATAAGCACGCGGGAAGGCGGGATCTTCAGAACGTCTTCAATTGCCGTACGAACAGTGGACAAATAATGATTCTTGAGACGACCGATCCCACCGATTGCCACCGCATCCACCGTCACGATAGCAACCTGAATCTCTCCCTGCTTTAACACAAGGGCTTTGACGTACAACGGATCATGAACAGGTCCTGCCTGATAGTCTGTGATATCAACCTTGGCTGTTCCTGCCAGCATTTGACTGTGACATGTCGTCGGTAATAACCACAGCGGTGCAAAAAAGAAAACGATATTGCGATAGGAATCTGCAAGACGAGTCATAGGTAAACGTACCGGGAGAATGGTTGTAAACGAGATCCGAAGACTACTTCAAAAACACGCTGTTAAAATTCGAATCCACCATTTCCAGCCCCGTGATCGAATCGTACACCATGCCTCGAATCAGTCTTTCTTGTACAAGACATCCAGCTGCCATCAGCATCACGGGGTGGGCAGAGCGAAAGGTTCTATATGCGAGGGGTTGCGCAGTCTAACGGACGGCGAACTACCCCGCTGCATTTTGGACAAAAGTCGGGCAAAAGGTTGTCGCTGACCCACAAATACTGCCACTCTTCCGTGAAAATAACCCAGCAATGTTTGCAGAAAAACAAATCACCTCTTTCTGCCGAAATAGGTCCCCAGCCGTTATGATGGGCGTTGCGTAAACTGCTCCCTGACTTCCTGAACGGCATCCCCATGATCTTCAATAACCAGTCCTTCTTTTTTCTCTCCCCCACAACCTGGAGAGGAATTTTCCTGATCCTATTGATAACAGGAATTGGCTCGACTGCTGCTGCACAGAGGACGAACATTCTGTTATTTACAGCAGATGATTTGCACGCGGAATCCCTCGGTGTCTATGGTGGGATGCCCGCAGACTTGACCCCAAATCTCGACGCGTTCGCAGCTGAAGGGCTGAAATTCAATCGAGCACACGTGAACGTCGCAATATGCGCACCGTGCCGTGCTGTGATTGCAACGGGTCGCTACAGCCATCGCTCAGGAGCGATGGGGTTCATGCCTGCCCGCGAAAATGTGCCTGACATTGTGAATACTTTGCAGGCTGGTGGTTATCTCGCAGGCATCCTTGGCAAGGTCGGTCATTCTTCACCAAAAAACTCCATGAACTGGGACTACTCCTTTGACCAAAAAGAATTGGGGAATGGCAGAAATCCAGAAATCTACTACCAACGAAGCAAGGCATTTTTAGCCCTCAGCCAAAAGGAGCAAAAGCCGTTTTACTTCATGGTCAATTCTCATGACCCCCATCGCCCCTACTGCAACCCCGAAAAGCTGACGAGAGGTGCTGCGATGCCGTCACGCACCTACAAGGCAGCTGACGTAACGGTGCCCGGTTTCCTGCCAGATCTTCCCGGAGTGCGAGAAGAACTTGCCCAATATTTGAATTCCACCCGACGGCTAGACGATACATTCGGAAGAGTCATGCAAGCCTTGAACGAATCGGGCATGGCCGAAAACACCTTAGTGATCTTCATCTCAGACAATGGAATCGCGGTACCATTTGCCAAGTGCAATGCATGGTTTCACAGCTCACGCACTCCATGCTTGGTCCGCTGGCCCAAGGTAGTCAGTCCCAACACAAGTAACGACACGGACTTTGTATCCGTCGTTGACTTCTTTCCCACGTTCCTGCAGGCATCCGGTGTCCAGGGCCCTGCCGGACTCGACGGCCAGTCATTCCTGCCGTTGCTAAGAGGTAAAAAACAGGCGGGACGAGAACAGGTCTATACGCAGATCGATTCCAAAGCCGGAGGCGATTCAGTACCGATGCGAGCCATCCAGAATGGCAAGTACGGGTATATCTACAACCCCTTCAGTGACCAGAAACACTGGTACCGCAACAACAATGAAGGAAAAACAATGGCAGCCATGCAGGCAGCTGCCGAATCAGATCCAGCGATCGCTGACCGAATCAAGCTATTCCGGTATCGCGTTCCAGAAGAATTCTATGACTTGCTTAACGATCCGGACTGCCTCAACAATCTGATTCATGACACGCAGCATGCAACTACGATTGCCTCGATGCAAGAACAGTTGATCAGGCAAATGAGAAAAACAGACGACCCCATGCTGGATGCATTCCTTAATCGAAGCGACCGTGCCGCCGTCGGTCAGATCCTGATCGACACCTACGGGCCTCCCAAGATAAAAGCCAAGAAGAAACCCAAGGCCAATCGCAACCAACAAAAAAAATGAGGAACCTGACTGTTACCCAGTTGTTCCAGTCATTTAACGCAGGCTCACTGCAGCCCTGCTCGGACCCAACATCCGAGTGGGTGTTGACCCTATCTCATCGCCCTCATCAACACCATCATTGATAATGCACACCTCTTTCAAGACTTACCACAAAGCAGGCAACTTGAAAGATCACCGTTTGATCTCTGTTTAATTAACGCCAAAAACACTATTCGAAAACTGAGATACTGAAATTGCAGTGGCCGCAGTTCCTGAAATCTGCTTACAGTTTGAGATCTTCTGCGTCCATCAAATGAGATCGAATTTCCGTTCCGAAATGGTTCTCTGCGGCATTGTCTTCAGCCAATGCCGTTCGTATTGAAGCAGCACTTCTGGAACGTTTTCTCAAATCTCCTGAGTTGCAAAGACGCCCAAAGCCAACTCGGATCCCTCAGCACGGCATCTCTTCGAGCAGAGTATGGTCGGCGGATTCATGCTCACACGCGAGCTAAGACGCATTACAAAGCTGCCGCAACACGAATCGCTCAACAAAACCTCGACTCACCTGAGCTGATCGATGTCGAGTTGATACAGAGGGCAACTTGAATCGAATCCACCAGCTTAATTTTCGAAGCGGAAGAAGCTGAGGCAGGGCACCTGATATCTTCCGAGTCCGCAGGTTGTGATTCGCTTTCCGTTAAAGTCGTTGATCTATCCAGTTATCTAAGGGAGCCAGTCGATTTATTATAATGGAGACTGCCGGAACTGAAGTTGATTTACTGATGCTCTGTGGTAACGAACTTAATAACGTCTCCAATATCTTTGTTGAGCATCGTTCGCATGCTGACCAACCCCAGCGATTCAATGACTTGACGAGCATCCTCACGGAAGCTGGATCCCCCTACCAAATCCATATGCAGTTCGCATCAAACTCCCGTTAGGCAGTGGGAGCTAAAACTCGGCATGAACTTACAACTGAACGTGTTTACCTACCGCCAGCAGGAGCCAAGGTTGGTCCTTGTTCGGTCTCAAGCGGATCATTTACTCGGGTTGCGGCAGCAGGATAGGTGCATTCTCATCAAATGAGGCTGTGCCCTGTTTGCCATCCATGACGTACTGGATGATCAACTTCTTGACCTTCCCCGGCACGGGATCTCCGCCAAACGTGGCATTGTACCCACGCCCCGACAAATTAATCCAAGGCAGCGATCCTGCGTTCTTCTGAATCACCGCGGTTACATCCTTGCTAATACCATCGGCTCCATAGCCGGCTTTAACGATCTTCAGTTTGACCGGCTTCATTCCCCCGGCATTCATGATCGACGCGATGTCCCCTGCTTTCCCCCCGAGCTTCTGCGCGATCTGCGAGGCGGCTACCGTTGCATCGGTTTTCAGTGCAGCAACCCGTTGAGCTTGGATTGCCAAAGCCAGTCCCTCTGCACTGGGGTGGATTTTCAGGACATCGAGTACCAACTTCTGCTCGTCGAGCCTTACTGCCTTCTCGAAGGCCTGCCTGCACATCTCAACACGTTGAGGTTCAGGCATCGGAAATTTCCGAGCGACCCCGATGTAACCGCGCATGCCTCGCACACGATACTTGGAAGAAGGGCCNGACACNGCCAGANTGCATCANNCTTGGNGCTGCNGCNACNCTATTCCACTTGCCNANCAGNCGACTNCCATCATCCTGCAATTGNGNATCACGACTCATCGCCGCGGCCGAAACNTGNGCCAANGCNTTTTCGCCNCCCANTTCTGCAAGAATCTCCAGCANGGTGGTNNTNGTGNCAGNANTNGCNGCNGGGATNGCCTTGGACAGTTGNNNTGCNCANGCCTCNCGATCNGGCATCCTGACACTNGCNGCNCTCAATGCTTGACTTGCCNCTTCNGCNTCNTCGGNTTNCTGNGANTGNACNACNGCATCNATCAANAGCGANANTCGNTCAAGCGANACAGTCTGNCCGAGNGCNNNCANTGCAGCCTGACGAATCNNNGGNTCTCTGGTGNCTCANNGCNTGNACNACNTGNGGAACNGCATCNACNCGNCGTTGNGCCACNAGATGCAANAAGCACGGGATACTCNTTNCCNTTTGAAGNTGNAAGCATNNNGNCNATCTTGGNATTCACNCCNTCNCCTGGNANTTCAGCGAGNGTNGANTTNGCAATCTGCTGCANTTCNGNANCNTCACTCGNTGCNANNGACAANANNATNTCCAGGCAGGACTCATCNCCNACTCGNCNNAGNGNGTCAATCGCNGNTGCCTGNACTTGNNGGTTNCCATTCTGANCNGCNNCCANNATCGCGGGNAANANGACNGTNTGNGGCCGNTCNGCCATNGCCTGAATGATNGAGACNGCTCTNGCAGGCGACACCNCTTTNANTTNNTTTGCCAAGGCAGNATCAATCTGATCACCNGGNAATTCNCGAACCGTCGCNAATGCCAATTGCCTTAANTTTTTCTCNGGNGAGCGAAGNGNNTNAACCAGCANNGGAACNCCNTCCTGNCCNCGTGCNAGNATNGANCCNCGTGTCGCCTCAANGATTCGCTGCATCGGAACNTCAGCNNTNCGAACCTGATCATANATTTCNNCGGCNTCTTTNTGACGTCCNNNGACAAGTCTGNCTTCCGCGCANAGNANNCANNCNTCNGCNACNGANGACNTNANTTTTTCNGGNACGGTTNNCAATGCTGNCTGCAGNGCTNNNGTNGNNTCGTCATCNGCNATNCTGCCAAGNGCNACNGCNGCNGCGGNAGCNACNTCNANATCATNATCCNTCANACGACGTNATCAGAATCGGCACCGCCTNGGCATCACNTCGAACNCCAATCGNATTGATCACNCCAACCAACAACTGCCCNTGCATTGANTCNGCTGCCNTTCTNAANGCNNCATNNGACNGNTCGCCGGGAATCACTTCCANCGCNATNCGNGCCCANGANGANAGNTGNGGATTGGGNANCAGTTTTNCNANTTCAGGNACNGCNTTNCTGGACCCGTAGATGGCAAGTTCCTTGCAACTGATTGCTTTCTGGGCGGCCGGTGCGTCGGATTGCAGAACAGCCAACAGGCGTTGTTCCTCGGTAGCAGAATCTCGCGGCTCCTGTGCATCCACTAGCGTCATCCCAAGGGGCAGAACAATGACGCTCAAAGCGATGGCGCGCAAAACGAGCAGAGGTTGAATTGCAAATGTTGATTTCATCGATATTTCCAATCTGGAATTTGTGTGTGTGGGAGGTGGCGTTGTCCGGTCCACCCGCGGATGGCAGCTACTCTTCTGATCATCAAATCAAAGCCGCCAAGGCTCACGCAACGCTTCAGAACGCAATCGATTTGCTTGTTCGTCGTCAATGAACTCATGTTTTACGTTGTCATATTTAACCTGCCTCCCCAAGTGCAAAGCGATATTTGCAGCGTGACAGGCAATGTGTGCATTACATGCTGCGACTGCATTCCCCTTTGGCTGGCGTCGCGATTTCACACAGTCCAGAAAATCTCGAACGTGGAATGTAGCGGGATACCCGCCAATTTCATCAACCTCACGACCTGCCAACAGTTCAGGTGAGCTAAGCACCATTTTCCCACTGTCACCAGCTTCTACCCAGCCATTCTCACCCTCGAATCTGACGGGACAGGACCCCAACGGGATCCACCCTTTCTCGCGAAAGATAAGCTCTGTTCCATTCTCGTAGCGTGCAACCAGTTCGCCATCTTTTGGCGCGTTGTACTCTACCGGTGGCAAACAATCGTCCACGGCCCACTGACACAAATCCACACAGTGGGAACCCCACTCCAGTACGCCTCCCCCAACTAGCCCACCGCCTTTTTCGAAGTTGAAGCCATCCAACAACTTCTTATTAAAGGGTCGCCACGCAGCAGGGCCAAGATACATGTTCCAGTCAACTAATTCAGCATCTGGCTCGGTTTCCGGAATCAACCAGCCACTCATCATCGCCTGCATGCCTGCTGGGTGGGCATATACTTTTTTGAGTTTTCCGAGTCGTCCTGTCCGTGCCAATTCACATGCAAAAGCAAAGTGCGGCAGATTGCGGCGTTGGGTACCGGCCTGAAAAACGCGTCCGGTGCGGCGCATCGTGTCGGCAAGAATTAAACTTTGCGAGATATTTTTGGTGACAGGCTTCTCACAGTACATGTCCTTACCAGCCTTGGCTGCTGTCATTGCTGCCGTTGCATGCCAGTTGGGGCCCGTTGCGATCAGCACCGCATCAATGTCACTTCGATCCAGTAACTCACGGAAGTCCCGGTAGGTCGCACACTGATCATTTGAATGATGTACATCCACCTGTTTTTTGACAGCAGCCCTTCGCTTCTCCTTGACGTCACAGACTGCTACGAACTGGACATCTTTTTGCTGGAGAAAGCAACCAAGGTCGTAACCGCCGCGCCTTCCGATTCCGATTCCCCCCACGACGATCCGCTCGCTAGGGGGTACGGCACCATCGAGCCCCAAAGCAGAACTGGGAATGATCGTCGGGGCAGCGATCGCACCACCGGTCACCGTAGCAGATGTCTTCAAAAATTGCCGACGTGTTGGTTGCCCCTCCGACACAGCGACAGCAGCAGATTTCCGCGACATGGGCACTATCCTCATTGAAAGCACTGGTTAAGGTCGATCACGCTCACCGACTGAATATTCAGCCTGAACAACACTCATCATAGCCGCCTGAGACACGTCCCACCACAAATTGCAGCGTCCAGATCGCTTGAGGACTGCAATTTCCCCCGCTTGGAACAAGTCAGCTGCCGCGCCCAAATCACATCCAACGAACCCCCGGTTCAGGTACCAGATGCTGGCACTGAAAGCTCAACCTTTCGTCGTGCGATAAAGCAGTTTTCCAAGCTCATCGTAAAATTCGAATGAAAGTTTTGCGTCTCCTGCTTGACTCACAGCATCACAACGAATCAGCAGAAAGCCACCGCTTCTTTCAGTTTGACGATGCAAGTGTTCAATCAACCCATCGGGGTCTGTTCCCGCCGGGTCACCAGGCATTCTGCCAAGACGCGAATTTGCATCCACCAGCGCTCCGCAGGAAAACTCCTCAACTCCCGTCGGGTCCACCGCGTGATACTGCCAATGCCGATCACCACAAACAATAAAAAAGTTTTGCTGATCAAGTCCATTTTCTTTCAAAAACTCGAAGAACTCGTCCCTCTCGTGTTGAAACCCACCCACATCACAGTGGTTGTCTGTCTTACGTAAGTCGTCGGGCCCGACCATGGGCGTTGGTGAAATAAGTACTTTGAACTTTGCGTCACTCTCTTTGAGTGTTTCTTTTAACCACGTCTTCTGTTCTTTTCCCCAGACCGTCTTTTCAGGTCCATCAGGCATCACATTGGGGCTTCGGTGAAAACGATTTTCAGTCAACCAGATTTGCAGATCCTTGCTGACTCGATAGGTCCGATAGGTCCGTGCTGCAGGCTGCTCGTAAGATGCATACGGCAGTTGTTCCAGCAAAATCTGTCGCCCCGTTTCCGGCAACGGCAGAAATTCACCCGAGTTATCACCATCATCCACCCGGTAGTCATGATCGTCGACGATCCAATGCGTAGGAACATTCGCAAACAGTTCCCGAAAACGTGGCTGAATAAATTGCTCGTGCCACTTTTGCCGCATCTCCGCCATGGTGACTGCTCGCGGATCATCCGGCGTATCGTAGTAGACGTTATCCCCGGTCCCAACAAAGAAATCTGGGTTCATTTTCAGAATGGTGGCCAACGCGGGATAACCCAGTTCTTTGTCAGGCCCTGAATAGGGTTGCGGCAACTGGGTGTTGTTTTTGATCGCTGAACGAACACGGTTAATCCGACTGTCCCCATGAAACTTGGCGTAGTTCATCCCTGTCACCACAGCAAAACTAACGTTCTCAGCNATGTCAGGCCCNGGAAGTGTCTTGAAGGTAACCTTGGGACCGGCAGTCAAAAGACTCAGATCACGCCCTAAACGTGTCTTACAAATATAAGTGGTGTTGGGAATAAGGTTCTGAAAGTTGACGCGTGCAATGAAATCCCGTTGGGGGAATGAGTGGGCCAACAACATTTGCTGAGAGCCTGCCGAGCTCAACGAAAACTCTACTACTCCCCAAGCCCCAGGCAAATCGCCCTCAACGAGTTCATCACCCTCACTCAAACGCAACTGCACCAACGCTGAGTCATGAGACACGGACCCTGCCATGATCCCAAGCCCAGCTACTGGCTTAGGTGACCCCACTGGCGGTTGCGGCGGACGGTTCAACGGAGAATTGGATTGCGCCTGCAATACCTTGGTGNTGATTAAAAAGATCAAACCAATAGCAATGCAAGGAACGNTAAACTGCTGAATCGCAAAACGCAAAGACGCCACAGCAGGGGTCCGGAAAGTTGCATGGCTGTACGGTGATTCAAAAACGATCATTAGGATTCTATCCATCTGCTCAGCTGACAATTTCAATTCAAATACCTGACCGAACGTATTCGCATAAACACACAGCGATTGGATCGATCAGCACGCAAAAGCAAGCATACCAGACTCATGCCACACCAGACTCATACCACACCAGACTCATACCGAGGAACGGACCGTCGAATCGGAACCACTCCCAGCCTACGCCCCTGATAGCACTTCAGCCTTGGTTCTCACCTCCAGATCCGATAGTCTGGTAGGCATCTCAAAATTTGATCTCCTGCCAACGGAAATGCCAGCATCCAATATCGATAAGAACGGCGGACACCTAATCCTCCCGACGCATTTTCTAGTGCCAGGCCCTTTCAGAACAAAGATCGACCATGACAAGATTAGCCTTTTTCGCGTTCGTTACCGCGTTACTGCTCTGCAAACCAGCGATATCAGATGACAGAGATGCCAAAGCTCCAGCAAAAACCAAAACGACAACCACAGGGCAAGTGGTGATCGAAATCAATGGAGTCCCCCAAGTCATCCAGCTCGATAGCTCACCGGGGATTCTCAAGAAACAGCTAAAGAACATTACTGAAGAGTTGAACAAGAAGCGTGCCAATACGAATGGTGCTGCGAAAAAACAAACATCAAAAACTCAATCCAGCAGCGGCAACATTTCCTATCACACGATCATCGTCGGGCCTGACGGAGTAGTGAAAGAAGAAAAGGTAGAAAAAAGTCTTGACGGNGGCGCACTCAACAACAAGCAAATAATGAAAGGATTGCCAGAACAGGCTCGAAAACAGATCGAAGCAGCGCTGAAACAAGCTGGTAAAAATGGCGTTCTTCAAATGAAAATTGGAGCAGACAAAATTCCGGCAATGATGTCAAAGAAAATCGACATCATGCCGTTATTGAAAAGTGCCGGTGCAGATTTACCTGCCGAGGTGCGCAAACAACTCATGGAAGCAATCCAAGGGATGGATGCGAGTGGCATGAAGGTTGGCAACGTCCAAGCACGCGCGATCGTCATTGGGCCTGATGGCAAAAAACAGGAATATAATTTCGACAGTGACACAAGCAGCACACCGACTACCAAGAATCTGAAAGCCGCTGGCAACGAGGGTGGAACGACAAAGAGTGACGAGAAAGTGCTGGAGACATTGGGCAGAATTCTTGAACGCCTCGATAAAATTGAGAATGAACTCGAGACACTCAAAACAGCAAACGAGTAACCCTCACGAAGCTCAATTGAACGCGGGAAAATCAAGATCCCCGTGTAGGGCAAANAAAACACCGCCGAATGGCCGCAGCGAATCGAATCACTGCCATTGCAGCATCCTTCGCCCCTCAAACGCGGCCAACTCACGTTTTCTACGTTACCGATCCCTGACGGTTATGCTGATAACCGCTGAACCGTAGCCGATCTTTTCGATAATCGTCCCGAAAAAACCCTATCGCAGGATAGAAGCTTGCGATAATTTGTCGGCTCACCTGAGTCCCTACAGTAATTGAGATTAACTTGTTTCGACAAGATGNTCGAGTTGAGTCTCGCGATTTCGCGGCCAACACATGGGATTGATGCGACAAGTCTTCCTGACGCGTGAAAATCACGCGAACGCCACGAACGATGGCGAGCGAAAGAATTTGTGTGAACGAAGCGGCGTCGCTACCGGTGTGGTGATCGGCAGATAACCGATCATTGATTGCGTACGAACCCTTCAGTCGTTTGCCAGTTGCATCGCAAGTTTGCTGCTTGTGGTGGATCTGCGCGCCGGCGCCCACTCAAAAAGATCTTTCCATGTCGGCACAAGAATCCTCCCAAAATCCATCTCCTGATAACAGCCAGCCTCAAGAAACCCGCAAGGTAGAGTCCTCCAAGAGTTTGGACCCACACCCACTGTTCTCGAGCATGGAAGAGTGCACTCCGGAAAATGCAGCGTCAGCCAACGAGCAGCCCGCGCCTGTGGTGGAAAAGGAACAATCCTTAGACAGCAAAACTAACCCGGAAACGTTCACCCAGAAAGTCAGTGACGATGGTCAAGCCATAGCAGCGACCGTAGACGCCTCAAAAGAAGAAGTCGCTGTACAGGAAGAAGTCGCTGTACAGGAAGAAGTCGCTGTACAGGAAGAAGTCGCTGTACAGGAAGAAGNCGCTGTGCA
>NZHC01000117.1 GCA_002689655.1 Rhodopirellula sp.
GTGCAGGGCGTACGTAAGGGGTCGGGCGATCCGCATGTGGCCGGCGGGCATCCGTGCACGGCGTGCACACGTGGCCAGAGGGCATCCGTGTGTCGCCGACAGCGATCGCGCGGCGAACTGCGGCGCTTTGCTTGCTGAGGCACCAGAGCTCGGGCGATCCGCATGTGGCCCCAGAGGGCAGCCATGCACGGCGGGCGCGGGCAACCGCGTGCGTCGGGAGCGATCAATACCGAGCACTGTGTGTCTGACGCCTGTTTCTGCGGCACCCACCCTACCCAATCTTTCCATGCGCCACGCGAGGTGGCACGACCCCAGCGGGAGGCATGTGGACACCCATATGGGAGCCTGACTTGAGTGATAGCAGCGATGTCGACCTTCGAACGCGAATACGGTGAAGGCGCAGCCGCGCGAGCACCGCCGCGCACGCCTCCTCCTGAGGTAGACGAGCAATATTTCGAAGCAATCGAGGAAGATGCTGAGGGCGGGCGGGACCGCGGCATTATTTCACTGTTGCAGAGTTTAACAACGCAAGTCGCTCAAATGCAGCAAGCTCAAAGTCAAGTTCCTTCGCAGCACCAGGCCGAACTCAATCAACTCCTAACGAGGGTGGGGGACATCGCACACGCGCAGGAGGAGCTCTCGCAGGGTTTCGGGGCTTTAGCAGAGGACGTCGACGAACGGTTCCGTGTTTTGGAAGTTACCGTCGCACAAACTCAGCAACAAATACCGCAAGCCACTGGTTTCTCGGGTCGCGGGCAACCGTCGCGCGTCAGTTTCCCTGCCGCTGGGTCTACAGCATCGCACCCGTTTTCACCGCAGCGTCCGATGCCAGGCCGCCGCGATACTATGTTCGCCGCAAACGGGGGGCGCCTGGTGCCATCGCCCATTCAAGAGGACGCTGGCGGCCCGCACACGCCATACCAGTCGCCGGGCTCACGTTTGCCGAATCAGCACGGGCCTATGATGCGCGGTCGTGGCGGACGTGGTGTCGGTACCCCAGGTGGTATCGCTCGTGAGGCTACGCGATCGGGCGTCAATGGTGTTGGAGGAGGTGTTGGAGGCGTTACGGCCGCAGCAGCCGGAGCAGCTACGGCAGCTCCCAGCGTGAATCGCGATCGCGGAAAATCGTGGTTTCCTGTTGGGTCGGTACCGACCTTCCAGGGTGATTACCGCGTGGGATCAAAAGATCCGCAGCACAACCCGCTCGAGTGGTCGCGACAGGTTCGCGAAACCATGACCGTGCGACACATCGAGCTGGAATTGTGGGTGCAAGAATGCGTCACATGCATGGCGAGCAAGGTGCTTGACAGATTCCGTCTAACTTTCGGGGCCGACCCGAATGGGGCTTTGGCGTTGCGCCTATTGCCCACGGTCTCGGCCACGCCGGATCCCATCTTCGAGGTCTCATGGAATGAGTTCTGTTTCTGGCTCGTGAAAGAGTATATCACGCCATCCCACCAAGGGCAGCTCGAGCAATTGATTGCCGCCGAGAAGTGCTCTGGGTTGCAGGACGTCGATGAGTTCTGCGACAGGTTTATGGAGCATTGTGTCTACTCAGATTTCCTGAGGCAATACACCGCGAGCCAGATTGACGAGTCGCAGCTAGCGGCAGTCCTAGCCGTAACGGACACCCCTGAGCGGCAGCGCCATTTTCGTGAGGCTTTGCCATCTGTGGTGCAAGCTGCTCTCACGGATGAGGAGACACGCAACCAAGCGCGCCAAGTTTCCTGGACTTTCTCCCTGTCCGAGCTCATCATTTTTGCTCGCGCATCCGCAACAGCTCAGCTCAGTGCCGCTCGTCGTCGGGGCCCGCCAGCCTCGTTGAATCATACGCTTCTTGCGCCCGCACCACCGCCGACGGTGTCGGACTCCGTGCTGCACGCGCTCATGGCTTCAGTCGAGACTCTCAAAGCTCAAGTTCATGACATGGAAGACTCTCAGCAGGATCAAGACGTCGACTTGTATCTCAAGATCTCTGACTTTATCGATTCGCCCCCCACGAAGGAGCTGATCGACGAGCGTTTGGCAGCGGGCCTCTGCATCGCGTGTGGCGACGCCGGTCATCATTGGCGCCGCTGCACTAAGCTTCGCGAGGGAACGCCCGGCGTCGGCGAGCGTATCGACCTGGCGGAGGCAGCCGAACTTGCGCAGAAGCGGCAGCGCAGTCGAGCGCGCACGTATCCTCGACGCACGCCGACCGCTCGGGCATCGGGTAAGGCAGAATTGCAGCTCATGGAGGATCCAGCCCTCGCGCCAGCTGCCGCGGCGTCATCCTCCGAACTGGTGCCCTACCACGCACCAGCCGGGTATCCCTAGGATCCCGCCCCAGTCTCTGCACAAGTGGGTACCGGCCTTACGCACGGTGCTCCCGGCCCTCCCTCTCCACCATCGAATCGACAGCATCTCGCTCCTGAGGAGCACGATGTTCGCATGGGCGCAGCGCTTCACGCCTTAGAAGCAGCGCATGAGCAGGGACACTGGGTTCATTCAGCAGAGACTGGGGCTACAGGATTGGAAAGTCGGCGGGACGTCCTCTGGGAAGGGTCTCTCGAGGTCAAGCCTAATGAGCTCCTCCGTCTGCCTGGGCGATTCAAGTTCAAGCGCAAACATGAATCGATACTGGGTTCGGGACTCTATGATACAGGCGCTTCGAGGACTTTCATGAGTCGCAAGCTCGCCGAGCGCCTAGGGCTTCCCATCCGGCCATGCCCGTGGGCGCTCAAAGTCAGCAACGGCGATGGCAGTTTCCAGCACGTGCAGGGCGTAGTCTCCACGTCAATGGCTCTCGGGGATCGTTTTGCCGACACTTTTGAATTTTACGTCATCGATCTTGCGCGCTACGATTTTATCATTGGTCTGCCCGACATTCGACACCACCGCATGGAACTTTCGGGCGATCCTCTGCGCATCAAGGTCAAGGGCGCCAAAGGCAGGGCACAGGGCGTTGTTGAACTTCCTCTCATGGTTGCACACAACATTGAAGACGACGGCGAGGTCACCACGCATACCCTGTATACCAAGAAAGATTTTGACCGCATCGTCGGCGACGACCCTGTCTACGTCATTTTGCCTGATCCTGATGGGGCTCGCCTTACATCTCTATCCCGGGAGGGGTGTGTCGAAGACGAAATCGCTTGGGTGGAAACGTTACATCAGATGGTTACCGAGCTCAAGGAGGAGGGTCGCGCCGATGCCGCCGAAGCTCTTCTCGACTCGGACGCCCAACTTAACGCGACGCGCGACGAGGAGGTCGANGAGGATCAGCGGCGGTTGCGGGAGCGTTTTCCTGACATATTCTCGGATGATTTGCCTGAACGCCCCTCGACGGTTTGGCCTGATGGCGAACGGTATGCGCGCCTGCGTTTCAAGGATGGTGTTCGACCCCAATCAATACGTCAATGGCGCCTCCCGGAGGCGGTCCGACCGCAGCTACGGGCTACGATTGAGGAGATGTTGAAGCATCACCTTATTGAGCCGCACGATGGTAGTGGGGTAAACTCGCCTGTCTTGTTCGCGCCGAAACCGGGCAGCACAGAAATGAGATTTTGTTTTGATGCGCGGTCCGTTAACAAAAGCTTGGCACCGTATCACTATCCCACGCCTACGACAGAAGAGTTGATCGATCGGGTCGCACGCATCAAGCAGGAGGCCGCGGCGGCTGGCGTGGAGGGGCAGTTATTCTATTCCAAAGCGGATTGTCGCCAGGGTTTCTTTCAGATCGAAGTTGATCCCGAAGATCGAAAGTACCTTGCTTTCACCGTGCCCGTACTTCATGGTTCATACCGGTATTGCGTGTTACCTATGGGCATGGCTCAGTCCAGTTTTGAATTCCAGAAGCGCATGGATATGGTGATCGCGCCTATTGCTAATCGCACGACGTTCGAGTACGCCGTCAAGGGGCAGATCGATGGAAAGCCTGGCACGCACATCAAGTCCGGAATCGGCATCGGCACGGCCATGATTTACTGCGACGACCTGCTAGTCGTCAGTTTTGGCACCAGGGACGAGCACGAAGCTCTCATCTATCGTACCTTTGCTCTTTTTGCTCAGCACAAGGTCGTGTTCAAGATTTCAAAGACAGCATTGTTTTGTAGCGAGGTCGACTTCCTCGGCCATCGGCTTACCCAGTCGGGCGTTCAACAGCAGGAGGCCAAGGTCTCGGCTATCAAGAATTGGCCCGCTTTGAAATCCAAGGAGGATGTGAAGAGTTTCATCGGCCTGGCGTCTTACTATCGCAAATTCATCCATCGCTTCGCGGCTATCGTCGCACCTCTTAGCGATCTGTTGCGTGGTGACAATTTCTCCATGCCGCTGTCGGCGGAGGCAGAGCAGGCTTTTACGGCGCTCAAGAATGCTATGTGTCAAGCGCCGGTGTTGAAATACTTTGATGCCACTCACGAGACCGAGTTGTTCACTGACGCAAGCAATTTTGCCATCGGCGGGGTGCTCGCCCAGCGCGACGAGGCCGGAGATTGGCGTCCGGTCGCCTTCTACAGCCGACGTCTTTCCTCGGCGGAGGAGAAATACTCCACATATTCCCGTGAGTTGCTTGGCATCAAGGACTGTCTCCTAGCGTTTCGTTACTATCTCACGGGCATGGGGCCTTTCGTGGTGAAAACCGACCATTCCTCTTTGCGTTGGCTCCTGAAGCAGCGCGAGCTTGAAGGGATTCAAGCGCGTTGGTTGGCAGTATTCGAACAGTTCCAGATCGAGGACATTCAGTACGTCCCCGGCGAAAAGAACGTGGTGGCCGACGCATTGTCGCGGCATCCGGATTTCCAAGGGCAAACATTCGACCATTTGGAGCCCCGTACCAATATGGAGGTTCACGTCAGCGAATGTAGCTCTGACGCGGTTGGTTTTCCCCGACCAGCTCTCGATCGACTCCATTCGACTGTCACATCCGCTCAGCGTGACGCGATCAGCGCTCTATCCTCTCCAACTACCGCCGTGCAGGTGCATTTGAAGGATCTCGAGTCTTCGTCTCCGTTTCAGGTGTGGACGCCGTTTCTCGCGATCCCTCCCAATGCTCCTTCCAACGACACCGTGCCATCCGTTCCAGTATCACCAGCGGCGACTGCCTCGCCTACGCCCGCCCCGGGCGCCCCCGATCCTTCCTTCGTCGCCGAAGACAAGAATGCGTGGCTCGCAGCTGGTTGGAATGTGTCGGGTCGGGCATTGGCTACTTCGGACGGTTTTGATCAGCACTACGCCGCATGTCCCGATTTCAAGGACGTATGGTCGAGTCGGGCTGACATTGCACGCATGGCGCGGGTGTATCCGGATTTCCATTTTGTCGCCGCCGAGCATGTATTACTTCGCCAAGATGCGGAGGGGGAGAGAAGTGCCTCGGACCAAGGCGACTCTAGCGTCAGGTATCGCCTATGTGTCCCAACGGCGTTGCGGGACGAGGTTCTGCATGAGGCACACGATGCGATGTCGTCTGGGCATCTCGGCGCCCGAAAGACTCTGGCTCGCTTGGTGCACGATTTCTACTGGCCCCAAATGGCGGCGACAGTAAATGAGCACGTGGCATCCTGTGACATATGTCAGCGCACGAAACCCTATCCTGGCGCGCGTGGGATTCCGTCTCCTCTCGAGGTGCCGAGTTCTCGCTGGAAGGTTGTCTCTCTCGACATTATCAACGGGCTTCCTCCTTCCGGTAATGAGGAGTACGATTGTATGGTGGTATTCACAGACAGATTTTCGAAAATGGCCTACTTCTGTCCCACGAAGTACAAAGGGTTTGACGGCGGCGGACGTGGCAGATTTGTATGTGCAGCATGTGTTCCGGATACAGGGTGTGCCGTCTGTACTGCTCAGCGACAGGGACTCCAAGTTCACGTCTGTATTCTGGGAGCGGTTGTTCGAGCTGTTGGGTACGAAGCTNACATACTCGGCAAGNTATCACCATGAGTCCAATGGGCANGTCGAGCGGTTGAATCAGACGTTGGCGAATTTCCTCAGAGCGTATTGTACCGAACGTTCGACAGATTGGCATCGGCACGTTGCCGTGTTTGAGTTCGCTTACAACTCGGCGAAGCATGCCACGACCGACGTGGAACCATTCTTCGTGCAGTACGGAGATCTCCCACCAGCGCCCATTCGCATGATGAATCAGCATAAGGTCCGCAGTAAAACGGCAACGGATCTGGCGGGTTTATTGGTAAACACGCGATCCGCCGTTCGTGACGCTTTGCAGGAAGCGGCCACCAAGTTCCGGCGGGAGAACGAGGCTTCGCGTCGTGGTCATTTATACCAGGTCGGAGAGCTAGTGTTGCTGCACTCCGGGCACGTGTCTTTGAAGGAAGGTGAATGGCGCAAATCATTTCCGAAATTTGTGGGGCCCTTCAAGATTGTTGCTTTCCGCGGCGTCAATAATGTCGAGGTAGAGGATATGTCGCCGTTCGGTCGGTTTAAGTTCATCGACAAGATCATCAACATCGAGCGACTGCGNCCGTACAAGACGCGTGTGGGGCCTACGAAGGCAGNAGGCGCTCCTTCCATGGTCGAGGCGCTCGCCATCGATCCACGTGGCGGAACGTGGTGGGAGGTGGAGGACGTTGTTTCACATCAAGCGTGTCCTCGCGGTGGGCGACCAAAGAAGTACCTCGTCCGGTATAAGGGGTTCGATGCTTCTTTCGACGAGTGGAAGGCGCCGCGGGACGTGTCGCAGGTGTTAATCGACGGATACCAGGAGTTGTTGACGCAGGCGTTGAAGGCTGGCGTCATTACGGAGAGCTCTCCCGCAAAGACGGGAGCGAAGCGCGAGCCGGCGGCAGCGTCGTTGGGACGACCGGAGACCTTTACGTCGCGTGGTCGTCGGGTCAACCCAACGCGTCGATAGCGAGAGGCCGCTGTCTCTGTTTTTCTATTATGTGTATGTGACACGAGAGGTTTATTTTGTATTATGTGTCCCCCCATGGTACCTCTTTGTGTAGTGACAGGCTTTCGGATGGTTAGAACAACTCGTGCGTTGTTCTAGGGGGGCTGTTGAGCCTGTAGCCCGATGGCGGGGTTCGTGACGTCTCACGAACCGAATAGAGTCGGGCGGTTCCTAGTTAACGGTAAGGGCCCTACAGAGGATCGGCCTCCGTATAAGGGCTCACGTGCGTTGCTTCAAGCTCGCCGCTGGCCATGGACAAGAGCGGGCGGGTGTACTAGCAATACCGTAGTGTAAGTTCGCTTCTCAATGAAGTGGCGCGTCTCGCTGCCGCCGCCTCCATGCCTCGCCACGCTCCCACCTCTCGTACGCTCAACATGCTATGCGAAGGTTCGGTTGCGCGGCAGCATGCGCCGCAGGCATTGGGGACATTGACAGGCAGCTGACGATCGTACGCAACGGCAGAGGCCTTGTGATATCGCAGCGGTGCGCCTCTAAGGACTTCCCGGGCATCGCGCCAGGCGTCTTTAGCGGGTGAGCACGCCTAGTCAGCGCAGCAACTCACTATGGGGGGACCAAACGCGCGTGCATGTGGGCAGAGGGCAGCCATGGCGCGACGTGCAGACCGTGCAGGGCGTACGTAAGGGGTCGGGCGATCCGCATGTGGCCGGCGGGCATCCGTGCACGGCGTGCACACGTGGCCAGAGGGCATCCGTGTGTCGCCGACAGCGATCGCGCGGCGAACTGCGGCGCTTTGCTTGCTGAGGCACCAGAGCTCGGGCGATCCGCATGTGGCCCCAGAGGGCAGCCATGCACGGCGGGCGCGGGCAACCGCGTGCGTCGGGAGCGATCAATACCGAGCACTGTGTGTCTGACGCCTGTTTCTGCGGCACCCACCCTACCCAATCTTTCCATGCGCCACGCGAGGTGGCACGACCCCAGCGGGAGGCATGTGGACACCCATATGGGAGCCTGACTTGAGTGATAGCAGCGATGTCGACCTTCGAACGCGAATACGGTGAAGGCGCAGCCGCGCGAGCACCGCCGCGCACGCCTCCTCCTGAGGTAGACGAGCAATATTTCGAAGCAATCGAGGAAGATGCTGAGGGCGGGCGGGACCGCGGCATTATTTCACTGTTGCAGAGTTTAACAACGCAAGTCGCTCAAATGCAGCAAGCTCAAAGTCAAGTTCCTTCGCAGCACCAGGCCGAACTCAATCAACTCCTAACGAGGGTGGGGGACATCGCACACGCGCAGGAGGAGCTCTCGCAGGGTTTCGGGGCTTTAGCAGAGGACGTCGACGAACGGTTCCGTGTTTTGGAAGTTACCGTCGCACAAACTCAGCAACAAACACCGCAAGCCACTGGTTTCTCGGGTCGCGGGCAACCGTCGCGCGTCAGTTTCCCTGCCGCTGGGTCTACAGCATCGCACCCGTTTTCACCGCAGCGTCCGATGCCAGGCCGCCGCGATACTATGTTCGCCGCAAACGGGGGGCGCCTGGTGCCATCGCCCATTCAAGAGGACGCTGGCGGCCCGCACACGCCATACCAGTCGCCGGGCTCACGTTTGCCGAATCAGCACGGGCCTATGATGCGCGGTCGTGGCGGACGTGGTGTCGGTACCCCAGGTGGTATCGCTCGTGAGGCTACGCGATCGGGCGTCAATGGTGTTGGAGGAGGTGTTGGAGGCGTTACGGCCGCAGCAGCCGGAGCAGCTACGGCAGCTCCCAGCGTGAATCGCGATCGCGGAAAATCGTGGTTTCCTGTTGGGTCGGTACCGACCTTCCAGGGTGATTACCGCGTGGGATCAAAAGATCCGCAGCACAACCCGCTCGAGTGGTCGCGACAGGTTCGCGAAACCATGACCGTGCGACACATCGAGCTGGAATTGTGGGTGCAAGAATGCGTCACATGCATGGCGAGCAAGGTGCTTGACAGATTCCGTCTAACTTTCGGGGCCGACCCGAATGGGGCTTTGGCGTTGCGCCTATTGCCCACGGTCTCGGTCACGCCGGATCCCATCTTCGAGGTCTCATGGAATGAGTTCTGTTTCTGGCTCGTGAAAGAGTATATCACGCCATCCCACCAAGGGCAGCTCGAGCAATTGATTGCCGCCGAGAAGTGCTCTGGGTTGCAGGACGTCGATGAGTTCTGCGACAGGTTTATGGAGCATTGTGTCTACTCAGATTTCCTGAGGCAATACACCGCGAGCCAGATTGACGAGTCGCAGCTAGCGGCAGTCCTAGCCGTAACGGACACCCCTGAGCGGCAGCGCCATTTTCGTGAGGCTTTGCCATCTGTGGTGCAAGCTGCTCTCACGGATGAGGAGACACGCAACCAAGCGCGCCAAGTTTCCTGGACTTTCTCCCTGTCCGAGCTCATCATTTTTGCTCGCGCATCCGCAACAGCTCAGCTCAGTGCCGCTCGTCGTCGGGGCCCGCCAGCCTCGTTGAATCATACGCTTCTTGCGCCCGCACCACCGCCGACGGTGTCGGACTCCGTGCTGCACGCGCTCATGGCTTCAGTCGAGACTCTCAAAGCTCAAGTTCATGACATGGAAGACTCTCAGCAGGATCAAGACGTCGACCTGTATCTCAAGATCTCTGACTTTATCGATTCGCCCCCCACGAAGGAGCTGATCGACGAGCGTTTGGCAGCGGGCCTCTGCATCGCGTGTGGCGACGCCGGTCATCATTGGCGCCGCTGCACTAAGCTTCGCGAGGGAACGCCCGGCGTCGGCGAGCGTATCGACCTGGCGGAGGCAGCCGAACTTGCGCAGAAGCGGCAGCGCAGTCGAGCGCGCACGTATCCTCGACGCACGCCGACCGCTCGGGCATCGGGTAAGGCAGAATTGCAGCTCATGGAGGATCCAGCCCTCGCGCCAGCTGCCGCGGCGTCATCCTCCGAACTGGTGCCCTACCACGCACCAGCCGGGTATCCCTAGGATCCCGCCCCAGTCTCTGCACAAGTGGGTACCGGCCTTACGCACGGTGCTCCCGGCCCTCCCTCTCCACCATCGAATCGACAGCATCTCGCTCCTGAGGAGCACGATGTTCGCATGGGCGCAGCGCTTCACGCCTTAGAAGCAGCGCATGAGCAGGGACACTGGGTTCATTCAGCAGAGACTGGGGCTACAGGATTGGAAAGTCGGCGGGACGTCCTCTGGGAAGGGTCTCTCGAGGTCAAGCCTAATGAGCTCCTCCGTCTGCCTGGGCGATTCAAGTTCAAGCGCAAACATGAATCGATACTGGGTTCGGGACTCTATGATACAGGCGCTTCGAGGACTTTCATGAGTCGCAAGCTCGCCGAGCGCCTAGGGCTTCCCATCCGGCCATGCCCGTGGGCGCTCAAAGTCAGCAACGGCGATGGCAGTTTCCAGCACGTGCAGGGCGTAGTCTCCACGTCAATGGCTCTCGGGGATCGTTTTGCCGACACTTTTGAATTTTACGTCATCGATCTTGCGCGCTACGATTTTATCATTGGTCTGCCCGACATTCGACACCACCGCATGGAACTTTCGGGCGATCCTCTGCGCATCAAGGTCAAGGGCGCCAAAG
>NZHC01000118.1 GCA_002689655.1 Rhodopirellula sp.
CTCGGTAAAGACCGTCGAGACACTGATGGGGTTCTACGTCAAAGAACACAACTGTCGTCTGCCACACTCAGCGTTTCGCGGGCAAACGCCAGATGAAATGTACTTCGGTAAAGGAGTCGATGTTCCTGAAACACTTGAGGCCTCGCGGCAGAAGGCACGCCAGGAACGGATCGAGACCAATCGGAAGCGAACGTGTCGCGCATGTGAGAGGCCGGTTGCGATCGCAAGCTGAGTCAGAATGCCCCGTTTCCGGCGGCTAAGTTGTGGTCGACGCTGCGCGAGTAGTCGCCAAACCGCCAATTCAAGCCGAGCAATCACCTGTTTTAGATGCGTGCCCCGACTAACTGGGCGAAGCGGGGCCCAGTTCAGGCCGCCGCGCGGGAACTCGCGCACAAAACTCCAGAATGTTGTGACTCGTAGCAATGCAAACCACTGAAGATGACTACGCGGAAGCCTTGCGAGAGATAGCTGCATCAGAATCACATTCTATGGGGGGAGGTCAATCGGATTTAACTTCATGAATTATTCATTTGTATTTGGTTGTAGTTGTTGAAACGAGGCGTAACATTCGGTCGCATTTCTGAGCTGTTCCGATTGAATTGAATAGACATGTTAACTCTTACGCGGGATGGAAGTATGCGTCGATTCTTGCTAAGCCTGTCCAGTTTTGTGCTCCTTGTTGCGCCGCTTCAGGCGCATGATGGGGATCACACACATTCACCTGTGGCTGCTGTGAAGCCTGCTGCGATGTACCAGCCAACGGCTATGCCAGATCGGATTGTGCTGACTTGGACCGGAGATCCCACGTCAACGCAAGCCGTCACTTGGCGTACATCAACGGAGGTCGAGGTGGGTCTGGCCGAAATTGCTGTCGCAGACGGGGGACCTAACTTTGGTGAGAATGCCAAACAGCTTACGGCCAATAGTCAAGCGTTGAAGACGGACCTGAATACGGCGCATTTTCACTCGGTCAACTTTACAGAACTAGATCCAGGAACTAGATATGCCTACCGCGTAGGCGATGGAACCAACTGGAGCGAGTGGTTTCAGTTTTCTACGGCGGCCGCTGAGCATGAGCCATTCTCCTTTATCTACTTTGGAGATGCCCAGAACGACCTGCGTTCCAGATGGTCACGCGTTATTCGCGAAGCCTACCGAGATGCTCCGAAGGCAGCATTTTTGCTGCACGCCGGAGATTTGGTGAATCGTGCAGAGGCCGATGGAGAATGGGGCGAATGGTGCGGCGCGGGGGCTTGGCTCAACGCGATGATGCCGAGTGTGGCTATTCCAGGAAACCACGAACAAGCACGCGACGAATCTGGTGCTCGCCGCCTCTCCCACCACTGGCGACCTCAGTTTGCATTTCCAGAGAACGGGCCGAAGGGGCTCGAGGAAAGCTGCTACACCTTGGTCTACCACAATCTTCGGATCATTGGTATGAACACTAATACCATGCTCGAAGAACAAGCTGTTTGGCTCGATGAAGTTTTGAGCGAAAACGAATCCCAGTGGGTGGTCTGCACTTTTCATCATCCCATCTACTCCACTGGAAAGAGCCGCGATAATGCTGAAATCCGCGCATTGTGGAAGCCAATCTTCGATAAACACAAGGTAGATCTGGTTCTGCAAGGCCATGACCATACGTATGGCCGAACCGGATTTGACGTCCCTGATGAGCTTGATTCGGAAGACAAAGTACCCGCGAAGACCGCATCGCCAAAACTTGACGCGGATTCCGCGGGCGATCGAGACATAGAAAACGTTCCCACTGGTGTTCAAGTCGTTGATGAAGAACACGGAACCATTTACGTCGTCTCGGTTAGCGGACCGAAGATGTACGACAACAGCCGTCACAAGTTTATGAAGCGACTTGCAGAAGATACACAGCTTTACCAAATCATCCACATTGATGATGAAGTATTGCGTTTTGAAGCCCGGACTGCAGTTGGAGAACTCTACGATGCATTCGAACTGAAGAAGCAAGCTGGCAGTATTAACAGGCTGGTTGAGCTTGAGCCTGAAGTAAAGGAAGTACTACGGCCAGCAGTCACTGACAAGGAGCTTACCAAGACTAGTATTGGCAAGTTGATCATTGCTTCAGCCGACAAAAATGGTGATGGTTTCCTAACTGAAGAGGAAGTACCCGAGGAGAACCGTGGGGGATTTCCTGAGGCAGATAAGAACAGGGATGGTAAGCTTTCCGCCGAGGAGATTGACGCTGCCATCGAAGCTGCAAAGGCGGCTGCTGAGCAATGACCGGTTCGTTTGGGCAGACAGTCACACTCGGCCTGAAAAGTTTGCTACTTCAAAAGATGCGGTCCATCTTGGCCGCACTCGGGATCTTCATAGGCACCACAACCGTTATCTGGTTGGGTGCGATGGGCAAATAATGGCCACTCTTCGGCTCCCCGAACGCGACGACGAGAGCAGCTCGAGAGGGCTGCTCTTTTTCATGATGCGCGCGGTCGTGGGGCACAAACAAGTGCATGTCGACTTGAGTCGGTGAAAACTGCGCGCGGTACAAGGACTCTGGGAGCTGTTTCTTCAGGGATTTCCGAAGCTGTTTTGGCTTGAGCCGTACTCGGAATCGGGGATTCCTAAAGGACCGGTGTGGCAGTCGGTTGCCATTGGACTCGATTTTACGGCAACACTTCCGCACGTTTCTTGAGCAGCGCAACCATGATCAGCCGGTCGTGGTGGCTGATTTGTAATGCAGAATTTCGCCAGGCCCGATCTTAGGTAGCTGGCCGGTACGATGTCAGCAGTCCGCCAAGCTCCTTATCACACAGGATCTCCGTCTTTTCGAGACCAATTGTCTTTGGTGATTCCCATCGAGAACGGGTGGCAGGTGATCGCGGGCAGAATGGCCCCGGCGGCAAAGACCAAGTACTGAGGAGACTCGGCCGAGCGTTCCCCACACTCGCCGCGAGTCGCGACGACAGGCCGCTTGGCGGCAAGTCCTAAGAGCCACCCACAGCAACGCCATACGCCGGCAGTCTGTCGGAGATTGGAACGTAGGTTCCGGAGGTTAACGACAACCGGTCAACTAAACCGCGAGAGTATTCTTCGGCAGTGCTTGGAAAGCTGCATTCCCATCGATGGATGCAAAACCCATAAGTGCTTTGATCGAGATCATTTGCGAAAAATAGACTCTCTATCGAAAGTAAGCGAGAGCGTTTAGATCGGGGAGCTCTTCTAACGTTCATCTTGCAAGAAGTTTTGATAAGTGTGAATCGCTTCCTCACCCCAGACGGCTTGATGCAGCCGTTTGGCAAACTCAGGGTCAGTTGCACCTGTGTTGAAGACGACGACCGTCGCGCCGAAATCGAAGTGCCAACGAAGGTACTCTTCCATTGATTTACCAGACTGTCCGAAGCCACTGGGTGTCGCCTCAGTGCTGGCCCATGGAGGGTTGTCATGCTCGGCAAGTGCTTCATAAAGAACGCCAAAATCATGCTGCAGCGGTCCAACCGGATAGGTTGTCCAACCGGGGCGACAAGATTCAGCGAACGCGATTGAAATTGGAGCATTTGTGAATTCCACGCCGGGTGAACCAACAACGCCCGCTCCCGCAGCGACATGGCTGTACATTCGGTTCGACGGAACACCGCCTTCCGCAAGATGCCGCGCCCAAAGCGAAATGTAGTCCTGATTTACTTTCGCCAGTGCTTTAGCAAAATCCTGAGGCGGATTGTCTTTTGTGTAGCCAAGGTTGGTCAACGCGTTAAATCCTAAACGCTCGCGAGGAACGCCGTCACGCTGCATCTTTTCTGCAATTCGCGGATTGACTTTATCGATAACGGCATAGTTGGGAAGTGCGGGCTCGGCGCCCACGGTCACTCCAGCGAATAGGTACTGCTTGCCCGCATCAGCGAGCCTCTCTATTGCGTTTGCGATGGCAGGACCAATGACTTTTTCAGCAAGTCGTTTCACGTCCCGCTGCACAGCGGGGCTGTTGTAGCAGATCACAGGCGGCATCTGTTCGGGGCGGCCCCAGTCACGATAACGATGCGGGTGCGGCGTACCATCCCAATTCAACCATTCGACGTTATTGGCGTTGGCCGGATCGTAGCCGGGTTTGCTCTCATCCCTGAAGTTCCAAAGGTCAGGGCGGTTTTCCCACTCAAGGTTTTCGATGGTGATGTATATAGCTACATCGTGACGTAACGCGACGTCAATGGCCCCGTCAATTGACCGCGTAATGATGTCCCGACTCGCGTTCGGGCTGAAAAGATGTTCGGGGTCGAACCGCCATGCTGGTATCATCAGATGAAAGCCCCAGTTATGCTTCGTCGGATCCGTGACCGAACCGAGTTGCCGCTTCTTCCGCAGGATTCCTTGCTCGAAGCGGTCCACATTGCCTCCATGAAGATAGCCAGCTTCGGGAACGGGAAGAATAATGTAGTGCGTCTCGTCCGTTCGCCGCTGAAACTTACGAATCCGCGCTGCGTCCTGCGGCTCTGTTCCGGTTTCCAGAATGCGGAGTGCTCGATCGACTAATGCTTCGGCGCGGTCGAACTCTCCCTTCCTCATCAAAGGATGGAACTCGCCCATGAATTGACTGACACGATGCCACCGCTCAGCACGCTGCTGGAATCGCTGCATCTTTTGTTCAAGCGATCGAGGCGGTTGCTCCTGTCCGGACAAAAGCATGGGAGAGCTGAGGGCAATAATCAGGGCAAGAGTGCGCATGAGTTGGAGTGGTTGGTTTCTAAAGAATTGGAACATTTTTCTATCCTTATGTCAGTGGTACGGCTTCAGCGACACTGTGATAGTCCACCTCGTCAAGAGGCTCAGCCTCACTATCTGAAAGTCTTGAAGATTTGCGTTATGGGATAACCTGGCTTGATTCCTGATCGCGTCTCCTGTGTTTGGTTGAGGAGTATTTGTCGGGTCAGCGACCCGCTTCTTTTAACGGATTCTTCGGCCTTGGTCATCGAGGATTTCGAGCAAAACTTCTTCGTTGACTCCATTCGCTGCACCGTGACCTTCATCGGTTACTTTGATGNGAACAACATCGCCTCAAGGTGGCTAAAGAATTGCAAAGGTCCGTCGACCTTTATTGATTGTTTCAGCTGCTAACCTCCGTATCCCATCTGCATTACCAACTCCAATTTTCTTACTCAATTTGGTGCAAAGACTGAGGGTAGTCACTAGCGAATTTCCGTGTAGGGGTTCTGCACAGTGAGCCGGCTAGCTTGGATGCTACCCAGGGTAAGCCTGGTCAATCAACTTAGCCTTGATCCACCTTTAGACAAGCCAGCACATCGTCGCGATAGGCCTGTACGCCTGGCACATCGAGCCCCATTACTTTGCCCTCGTCATCCCAGCGGCGCAGTTGCACGGCGAGGTCCAGGTGCGGAGTCTTCTCGAACTCCGCCCGCTGCTCATCGTCCATCTTGCCGCCTTGGACCACAAAGCTGTGTTTCGAAGCCGAGGAGAGGGAATCGTAGTAGTCGGGGTCTACCGTGCACAGATAGCGTTTCGACGGCACATGCAAGCTGATGGGAACAGTGATCTCGGGCGGAAAGAAGGGATCGAGGTACTTTGCGCCGATCACTTCGTGCTCGAGGTCCTCTGCCAGGAAGTCGCCCTCGGCGTTGTGCTCGCACACCAGCATGTGCCCCAAGTCGTGCAGCAAGGCGCTCGTTACCTGAGCGGCCGTGCCACCGGCGGCTTTGGCCAGCGCTGCGGTTTGCAGCGCGTGCTCCAACTGGGTGACTTGTTCGTCGTAATTGGAGGCCCCTTTTTGCTCCAGGTAGGCAAACAGGGCGTCGACCTTTCCGTCGGCGTCGGCTGCTTGCATTTGGTCGGCAAGTAACGGATCGAGCGCGTGCGTATTCATTGCGTAACCGTCTTTCCTTGAAAATGTCCGATTTTGCTGATTTGTTGTGCCTTGTCCGAACCGCTAGATTTGTACGTTTCGAACGCTTGGCGTTTGTCTTCATAGTACCGCTCGCGGAAATCTCCCTCCACCAGTGCGTTGTAAGTCAGGTAGATCGCCCTGCGCGGTTCATCCGAAGTATTCGGTGGGCTCTTGTGTGGTGCAAAGGAACTGAAAAACAGAACGTCGCCGGGGTCGGTTGGCACGGCGGTCCACTCCAAGCTCTCCGCCACATCCGTCTTGATGCAACCGCGATCGTCCAGAGCAATCAATCCTTCGTTATGTCGACCGGGAGAAAAGAACAGACAGCCATTTTCCTCTCGCATCGGATCGATCGTCACTAGGCACGTCACATGGTGCTTGATGAACTCGTACGCGGGAGCGTCCTGATGGGCCGCATACCCGCCGCCGCCGGGGTACTTGTAGTTGATCTTTTCCTTGTACAGCACAGCCGGCTCGCCCATGAGTTCCTCGAGTGCGTCCAGCAGCTTGCCCTCCATGAGCAAGCTCTTCATACCTGCGTGAAACGGGACAAAATTCTCCGTTCTCGCAAGCCGTACGTCTCCCCGGGCGGTCAGCTCTTGATGGTGCATCCATTTGCTCTGCGACGGCGGCCACGAAGAGATCTCGTTCACCCAGACGCGAGCGTCGGCCGTTTCCTGCCCGCTGAGAAAACCAGCCAGTTTGAGGTATCCATCTTGCCTCCAACACCGCTGGAAGGTTTCTGAGATGCTGTCGACCATGATTGCTCCAATTGGGTTCCGCAACGACCAGCTTTGTAAGGACCGGTCAAAGCACTGCAGGTAAGTATCTTGTACGGGATGCGGCCGCTTGAACAGCAGCCGATTGCCCATTTTGCGAAAACTCGACCTGCTGCCCGGTTCAACTTACGAACGTCTCGATGAGTGTCGTAAATCGCAGAGGAATATGAGGCTTCCGTTAAGAGTTAGCGTATGTGTCGTAACTTCATTGTCTTCAGCATGCCTAGCCGCTAGCGTGCAGAATGACCAAATCTGCTCGAAGCGTACTGGCGCAGAGATTCAAATTGCTGTATCGATGTGGAAGGGTTACCGATGAGGATTCGACGCTGGCTCGAGCAGGCAAGCACGTTTCAGTTCGCGTGCTACACCACGATCGCCGCCTTCTGTGTCTACTTCTGTATGTACGCGTTTCGCAAGCCGTTCGCTGCAGCAGAGTACGCCGACATGTCGCTTTGGGGCATGAACTACAAGATCATTCTGGTCATTTCTCAAGTTGCCGGGTACACGCTTTCGAAGTTCATCGGCATTCGCGTCATTGCCGAGATGTCGCGCGGTCGCCGAGTCGTCACGCTGATTTCGCTCATCGTCGCATCCGAGTTGGGCCTGGTCGGATTGGGTTTGGTGCCCTTTCCGTATAACTTTCTGTTCATGTTTCTTAATGGACTGCCGTTGGGAATGGTTTGGGGACTGGTGTTTTGTTTTCTCGAAGGGAGGCAGACCACCGAGGCCTTGGCGGCGGGACTTAGTGCGAGTTTCATCGTTTCGTCGGGCGTCGTCAAAGCTGTGGGAAAACACACGATGGACTCATGGGGCGTGCCGGAATTCTGGATGCCAGCGACTACCGGTCTGCTGTTCTTCTTTCCCCTGCTGTTTTTCGTATGGATGCTCAGCCTGGTTCCGCCTCCCAATGAAAGCGACATCATCGAACGCACTGTTCGGGTGCCGATGAATCGGGACCATCGCCGCAAGGTGCTACGAAACATGTTCTGGGGTATCAGTCTGCTGGTACTCGCGCACATGCTGCTGACGGCCGCGCGGGATTACCGCGATCAATTCGCGGTGGAGATACTCGATGGGGTCGGCGCGGGCGATGCGACGCATTTGGCTACCTCTGAGATTCCAGTAGCTTTTGCGGTGCTGATTCCGCTGGGCGGCATTATGTTGATCCGCAATCATCGAATATCGGTGATCGTGCTGCATGCGTGCCTAGCGTTTGGGTTCGTAATGACTGGCCTCAGCACGCTTTGCTTTCACCATGGAATGCTGGACGGATTTGTTTGGTACATATTGGTCGGCTCCGGGCTTTACCTCGCGTACGTGCCGTTCCACAGCATTCTTTTTGAGCGGCTTGTCGCGATGATGAAACGCCCCGCGAACGCTGGTTACCTGATCTACATTGCCGACGCGACTGGCTACCTCGCCAGCGTAGCAGTGCTGTTGTGGAAAAACTTCGGCGCACGCGTGTCGTCGCCTCTGGAATTCTTCGTCATGATGGCCTACGTGATCGCCGTGGTGGGTTGTGTATCGGTGCTTGCCTCTTTGGTGTTCTTCATTTTAAAAGGAAGAACCAAACCCGAGACGACCGCAGCGGCACATCGCATCGACAACTCCTACCAAGTCGCCCCGCCTCTTGTGTCAGACTCAAAGTCACCAAAAGCAGACCGGGCTCCAGAGTCCGTGGACGGGTGAGTTCAGTGGAAAGTCCGACGAAGTCGCGTTAGATAAGACACTCTTTCACTGCCCGCCTTGCTCTACGGTTTGCCATCTCAAGGGCTAGCAGGCTGGATTGCGAGATCACACTGGTGCAAAGACTGGGGGTAGTCAGGCAGTGAACGCGAGAGTCGAACATTAACAATTCCTTTTTCCACCTCCGTTTATACTATTTACGAAGTCGGATACCGCAGGCTTCAAAGCAACTTTACTCCATGGAAAGTTCGGTATTTGCGGCTTGCTATGTCC
>NZHC01000119.1 GCA_002689655.1 Rhodopirellula sp.
GGTGATCGATGCGATTCGCATTGAACGTGTGGATGATGACGCATCGATTCCCCTGTTCTCATCTCCGAGTGATTCGCTTGTAATCATCAACCACAATGAGGCGATCGCCGAAGACACGAACCTTGACGGTTCGGTGACCGCCTTGGATGCTCTGTTGGTTATCAACAACATAAGTTCAGGTTTTGTAACCGGAGAGTTCTCATCTGCTGCGACTGCAGAGGTCGCGTTGACAGATGTCAATGCAGACGGCCAAGTAACTACGCTTGACGCACTTATTGTGTTAAACGCGATACAATCGATGTCTGTCATGGAAGGAGAATCACTGGGTCTGGCACCGGAACAGGTGACTTTGGCACCCACTGCAATGAGACACGGATTCGATTCTGATCAGGTGCTACGATTTGGTCGTAGCCTTGAGGATCGAGAGTGGGATGCAGAGACAACGATGCCTGCGTTCGAAGATGAATCATTTTCAGATTCAGCCGCCTCAAAATCTCCATCACTGAGTTCATTATCTGCTGATGCGGTGTTCGGCGGTGCGATGGGTGAGTCGCAAACCAATGCTCTGGAGCCGAATCATCTGGATGACGTGTTCAGCGACCTTGATGCCAGTTACTTGGTCGACGATGAAGGGAATGCGTGAGTTGGTTAAGATTCAACTGCCTCGACTCCGGATGTAGTCTTTCCATGGTCGCGACCAAAACACGATCGGATTCGGCGTTCGAGACTGCTCGTTATTGTTTCCAGTCAGCTTCGATAAGGAATTGGTTGCGCATTGAGCATCAACTGCTCATTGGTGAGTATTATCGATGGGGTTATTCGTTGTCTCGAGGTTCTGGCTAGACATTGTGCGGCGATTCCATCGTTGGCCGATCCCAACCAGAACAGCAACGAGCATGGCAACGGTGATCGCTGTGACTGGAAGTGGCACTCGTTCCAAAACCAGTAGTGGCATCGCTACTGTGATCATACCCCCACCGATGAAAGGGGAAGAGAGGGGTGCCGCCAAGGCGTAATCTTCTGCAGCACCTGACTCAAGTTCCGGATCGACCAATCGCAGTAGCACGAAACCTGTTGCAGTGGTACCGGTCGACATGCCATAGTTGATTAGTCCCAATTCAAACCAGTGCTCGACTGGTAACATTCTTCGCGCCAGAACCATGAGGCAGAATCCCGTCCACGCGGCACCGAATATGAACAAAATAGCGAACGGGATAATGAAGGTGCTTACTGCGGTGATGTTCAATGTGGTGATGGCAGCAACAATCAAAATATCCATCGCTGTCGATGTCAGCCGATTGATAGTGTCGCGATCGATAACGCTCTCACGGCCGAGTAAATTCAGTGTGGTGCGTACGATCCATCCACCAAAAAGTGTGTAGATGAAGAGAGGAAAGCTACCAGCAATGCTTTCAAGGGTCAGTCGTTGTGACAGTTGTTCTTCACCCTTGACTGCTGTGGTTCCTACATCACCAAAGTTCTCGATGAATCCAATGCTTGAGGTCACGAGACTTTGGAGCCCAAGTCCAATACCGAAGGCGATCGCCAACCACACGACTTGCAATAGCAATGGATCAATTGTTTCCTTGCCAATTCGTGCATAGCCGAGTATGGGTCGGCCTGCCGGCGCGGAAGAGAGCTCTTTTGTAGAGCGGTGTTTTTCACTCTCAACGTTTTTACGGTGCGAGTACTTCGGTTCAATCCAGCCTCTCCTCACCGCGATGTTGATCCAGAAAATACCTGAGATCAGTCCGTAGAGCAGGCCGCAGGTGGCCATCAGGATTCCAAGATCCAGTCCACTCTCGAGTTGAATTGTTGGGTGGTTGAAAACTTGCCCCATCGCAGCAGCGGTACCGTGCCCACCTGCAAAACCAGTCTCGATGAGTGAGCCAAAAGAATGAGGGACATCAAAAAACGGTTTGATCAACAGTAAGGTTGCGATCAAGCCAATGGCGGTTTCACCGAGCACAATCACCCACACCATCAGCCCTTGCCGTCCCACACGTGAAATACTTTTTCGCCAAGGTGCGGGTTTGCGTTCCAGAAGCATTCCGGCGAAGATCACGGCGATCAGGAACCCGGGCCAACCCTTCAGCGTTTCAACCCACGCAGTGGCGTGTGAGTTCACCGTCCCACTGAAATCCATTTGAGTGATTAGTAGACCAATCATTCCCGCCAGCACCGACGCAGGGATATACAACCAGCGGAAGATTGAGAAACTCAGGCGTAATCCAATGCCGAGCACCAGTAGGACGGCTACGAAAATGAAAGCGGAAATCATGAGATGATCAAGCGAGGGTGTGTTTGCGATTCAATCACATTCATGTAACGTTTTGCACGGCGAAAATAATGGATTGATTTAATCAGGCTAACAGATTGTTTAGTCAGGTTTTGGAAACCAAGCCGGTTGTGGTTGGGATTCTATCTCGCGTCTAGAGAGACTCAAAATCAATGCTTTCTTTCAAGTCGATGCGCGCATCCATGGCGGGCAATGGGTATTTCAGGCCTGTGGCACAGTTGAATAGAACGCAAGTTTCATCGGCTGAGATTCTTCCTGATTCCAATTCCTGCTGGTATGCCGCGAGCGTTGCAGCTCCCTCTGGACACATGAGCATCCCTTCTTTTTTGGAAGCCTCATCTCGGGAAAACAGAATTGCCTCATCGGTTACAGCCGTCGCAAATCCATCGCTTTCACGTACTGCCCTAAGAATTAAAAAATCTCCGATCGCTGCCGGAACACGAATTCCAGCCGCAACAGTGTGTGCATCATGCCACAGCTCTGCATGCTGCTTGTGCTCGTCGTAGGCTTTTACAATCGGAGCGCAACCAGTTGCCTGAACGGCCACCATCCTAGGTAAACGGCCGTTGATCCAACCCATTGCTTGGAGTTCTTGAAATGCTTTCCACATCCCGATCAACCCAGTCCCTCCACCGGTGGGATAGAAAATCACGTCAGGGAGTTCCCAGTTGAATTGGTCTGCCAGTTCGAGACCCATCGTTTTCTTGCCTTCGATTCGGTACGGCTCTTTGAGTGTGGAGCAATCGAACCATTGGTGGATCTCTTTACCTGCTCCGACCAGCTTTCCGCAGTCATTAATCAATCCATTGACTCGCCATACCTTTGCACCCTGCGCGGCGATTTCCCTGACGTTGATTTCTGGTGTGTCGTCTGGGCAGAAAATATAGGTTTCCATTCCCGCGCGGCTGGCATAAGCGGCCATGGCTGCACCGGCATTCCCATTGGTCGGCATAGCCAGTTTGGTAACACCGAGTTCCTTGGCCATTGAAACCGCCATGCAGAGGCCGCGTGCTTTGAATGAGCCAGTCGGTAATCGACCCTCATCTTTTACGATCAAACGTCCCTTACCGACTCGCAAACTGTCAAGTTCGATCAAGGGAGTCATGATCTCGCCAAGGCTCACAATATTGCTGGTTTGGCGTACCGGCAAGAATTCCCTATATCGCCAGAGGTCTGCCGAACGGGATTGCAGTTCGTCTTTACTCACAGCTTTTGATATTCCCTGCAAGTCGTATCGTACGATGAGCGGACTTCCAACTTCGGACAATCCATGCAACTGGTCCGCTGCATAATGATTTTCTGTCTTGCCGCATTCCAGGTGTGTGACAAAAGTCGGTCGGTCGGTGTTAGTGTTTTGCATCGCCAAATTTCTGAAGTTGTCGAGTTTGCTGATTTGCTTGCTGGTTGAACACCAAAGCACGTGCTGTTGGGAAGCCAACAGCATGAGATTCAATTTGATACTACCTGGCGTCTCACATGGATTCGCGCACGCGTTTCTGCTCGTTCAAAGCATAATCGACCAAACGGTCGGCGAATGGCTCGAATACTTTGATAGGGTCTTTTTCCAGAGACTCTACCAAGTACTCCAGCTTGACCACGTCACCAAGTGTCGTGAAGTGCGGTCCGATGCCAGTGAATCCAAAGCCATGTTGTTCCAATGCTTCACATGCATCCGGGGTACCTGGGTTTTCCAGTGGCAACTCCACAACGAGCGCTTCCACGTGTGACAGTTCGATAAGCTCCCTTGCAGCCCGCCGAATATTTTGGACGGTATCTTGACCAAGCGTTGTCACATGGATTGCTGCAAAGTGTGCCCGAGGGTTTACCTTGATGGAAAGCGTTCCGTGTGCCTGATTCGCAGGGGCGGCGGTACCGAATTGAACAGGGCATCCGAGGTTTTCGTAGATTTCAGAAACGATTTGTTGATGTCGCTCTGCAATGAAAATTTTTCGTTCTGCAGGTTCTCTGACCCAATGAAAATAAATCACGCAGCTAACACGTTGCGAAAGTTCCTTGGCGATGCCCGCAAACGACTCATTCTTTGGTGAGACACCCAAGCCAACGCCACAGATGTGGCCGCCATGGTGGGCATTTGATTTTTGAGTGTAGATATGGACCGTCACAGAATCGGCATACCAGCCTGCAAGCCCGATGTGCTGAGCTTCTTTGTCCAACGCATCCTTCATTTGGTTCAGCAGACCTCTGCCGCGATGCCGGGGATCAACCGCTGCCTGGCCGACTTCTGCCACTGGGCCTGCATCATTGAATTCCAAAGCACAATGACCTGCCAAGTGACCTTCTTGATCTGCGGCAATAATCGATAACACTTTGCCATTGGCATGCTGAGTCGCAACACGTTCAGGGTAATACAGGTCTTCATTGAAGTATGTATTACCATAGATGCGGTAAATCAATTGTGAGATTTGCAACGCTTCTTCGGGGCGTGATTTTCGAACGACATAGTCTTGTTCAGGTGCAAGTGGCTCATCGTTGCTGAGTTGTTTCGAGTCATTGTCTTGGACAGATTTGTCATGGAGCCATTTAATCAAATGCAGAGCCTTTCCATTTGGACCCAAGGCGGACCAATGCATTTCATCCAGAATTCCTGTCTTGATTGCATTTCGCAGGCTCGGCAGGTCGATGGGGCCCTGACTCAATTCTGCCTCTAGTTTCTTGATGTCTTGTGGCGCGCCATCGTCGCGGATGGTGAGTTCAAATTTTCCGTTCGACTCATGGACTTTGATGATAACTGCGCCCTGTTCCCCATTGGGATAGGCGTGATCAACAGTGTGGGTGATCAATTCACCGACTAATTTCTCCAACCCGATAACCGTTGCGGTGGGAAGACCAACTTCATTGAGCGTAGAACGAATGAAGGCTTGAACGCTGTGCAGCAAAGGTGCGTCATTGGAGAGGTGTAATTCCATTTCCATGGGGAAAATACCGTCTAACAAGGGGCTTGGGCAAACAGGTGGATTTAGTGATTCCAGTGTGGGAAGTTCTTTCGCAGTAGATTACTCTTCTTCGCCTGTGGTGGGAATTCAGCTGAAAAAAGGAAAGTGTCCAGACTGAATATGTAGGGCTGTCGTGCTTAGAAATCCCAAGTATAGTGAATCTAAAATCTAAATAATTGCTGGTACTTGTGGCGAATATTCTGCTTCGGTCTTCTCCCAACATGAAAGAAGGTGTTGTTTGGTATTGGACTGCTGTCGGCAATTTCAGTGCCCGTTTGCGTAAATGTTAACGGAATGTCTGCTAAATTATGCAGAGCCCGATCAATTTGATGAATGTGTTTGAAGACACTGGTGAGGCTTTCATGCTCTATGACCACACACAGTCTGCGCCGTTGTATCTGCTCCTGTTGATGATTGGGGTTGGTACGTTGGCGGGCGCGGCTTTTACAAACGTTAACGTTGCGCAAGTAGCGATGTACTGGAGCGGGGCTTTGATGCTGCTTCTGGCGTTTTGCTTTCGTGATTTGACGGTATGCGATGAGGGTAATGATTTGCTAATTGCATTCGGACCCTTGTCGTTATTCAAACGCCGCTTGCAGTACAGCGAGCTCGAAAAAGTAGAGCAAGCCAGATCCACGCTCATGGACGGTTGGGGCATTCATATGAGCCCGAGTGGAGGATGGGTTTGGAATCTGTGGGGATACGACTGTGTGGATGTTTGGTATCGGCAAGGCCGAAAACTCAGGATTGGTACTGATGATGCAGTTGCTCTGGCTGCCTTCTTGGAGACAAAGATCATTCCTGCAGATGACGAGTGTCAAGACAGCAATTAATGTTTAGTTTTGAGTATCTACCGGATCGATATGCGGTTTGTCGCCTCGCACCCGATGCCTCGCTACCACAGTGGGCGCTGCAAAACGATTCGGGTAAACAACAGTTTGTGTCGTTGAACTGGACCCCAGATGAATTATCCGTTGTGTGTCGTGAATCTATCGTTCCTGACCATGTGGAATCAGAGACCGATTGGAGATGCATGCGCGTCGCAGGAAAGCTCGATTTCTCATTAGTTGGAATTCTCGCGCGGATTACAAAATGTCTAGCAGATGCACACATCAGCGTCTTCGCGGTATCTACGTTTGATACAGATTACTTGCTGGTCAAAAGTTCACAGTGGCCACAGACACTCAAAACGTTGTCGGAAGCAGGTTGCAATGTGTATCCCTTAGAAGATGGGTGAAGCGCAAGAATCGATCTTGTAGTATTCACTTGCGGTTATCCGTGCGGTGTCATCGATCGGTTAGATGACAACCGTTCGTGATCGATGCGCAATCCGACTGACTTGAGTATCACATGAGCCCGAGTACGATCTTCAGCAACGTCGACAGTATTGAGAGTGCTACCATCAAGACGACAAGGCGGAACAGAATGGGTTGAATCCATCTCAGTTTCATCGCCATCGATGTCCCAGCTTCATCTGAAATGTGTTGAAAGCCCTGCTCAAGTGTTCCCGAATGCTCTGCAGTTGTGATTGTGGTTTGAGTCTGAGCGGACAGGAACCTGACCCTCCGGAATGCTTCCGCCATGGTTTGCTGATTCTCGATTGCGATCGCGGCCTTCTCTAGATCTATTCGCGCGGCGCGATTATTGACCGTCTCGGCTGCCAAGCGGATCATGAATTCGACTCGGTGCTCCCCGACGGCATACATCATGGACATCACGCGAAAGAATCGGTGCATCGCAATTTCTTGTTCCAGGGTACCAACCAAGGGTAGCGAGAGTCGAATTTGGTCGATGGAATAACGGATTGGGCTTAGCATGACTAATCCAAGGATCAGAGCAGTCAATGCCCAGCCGAGGGCTTCCGAGAATGCAAGTTGGATTGCCAGTATCACATCACCGTTCAGCAAGCATATCAGGATGCGGAATACTGAACCAGCGACCAAGATAGCAAGGGGGAGTAGCCATGTTCGGCGTAAGTTGGTTAAGGGTTCGTGGAGTGCTTTGCAGTGTTCGTGCAAAAATTGAAAGACCTCCGCTAGTCGTCCCGATTGTTCACCTGCCTGAACAAGAGGTAGATAGAAGCTCGGAAGAAATTCATGGGCTGGGCTGAGTGCTTCTGTAAGAGTGCCGCCTTGCTGGACGGTTTCGACTGCAGCGGTCCAACGCCGGCCAATGGGAGTACGACGCATGGGGCGAATGCATAGTTCCAGACCCTTCTTTACATCAGCGACTGTCTTCATGCAGACACCAAAGTTGCGTGAGAATTCAGACAATGATTGATAGTCAGTACTTCGCACGCAGAGATACAATCCCCGGGTGCCTTTTTTGCCAATGCTGTGTAGCCACGCTAGGAGTTCTGCGTATCCATTCGGCGTGCGATCAGATGGGGTTGGCATGTAAGAAAGTAATTGCGATGTAGATGTAGTTGAGAGTCAGTGTTGAGGGCTCACAGTCGACAAACTATGGTAATCTCTGGAGATGTTCTGTTGAATCTACTCTTGGGGTAATGGCCCTCCGGATTTACTCACGATTCTTGTGACTGGCAACATACGCATCACCACGCGCGAAAGATAAGGTAATCGAAATCAGGTTTTTTTTAATCCCGTTGCTCTTTTTTGTCTTGGCTCATCCGTCAGCGGTATCCGCTGAGCGAGATGGTAGTGGTAGAGTTTTGTCATTGTTGAAAGCTCATTGTGCAGATTGCCATGGGCAAACGGAACCTGAGGCGACCCTATGCTTTGACGATCTGCGAACTGACTTTGGTGCCGGAAATCCAGCGGACGGAAGTTTCGTCGAGACGTGGCAACGTATCCACGAGCAAATAACGCTGGGGGCCATGCCACCTGAAGGTGCCTCGCAGCTATCCGCGGTGGAAGTCGAGCAGGTAACCGAGTGGATTACTCGGCAGCTGCGTAAGGTTAGTCAGACGCCGGACGTTTGGCACAAGCTGAAGTCGCCTCAGTTTGGCAATTACGTTAGCCATGAAAAACTTTTTGATGGGTCGCACCGTGGTCCAGCCTCGTCGCCACCGCGTTTATGGCGTTTGAGTCCCTATGTCTACGATGAATTTATAAATGGGTTCGGTCGCCATTTACGCGAAGTCACTGCGATGCATCAACCCTTTGCACTCGATACTTCACGAGGTGAGATTGCTGATTTTTCTGCACAGCAGGTTGCCGGTGAGGCCACCTTGCAGTTGCTAATGATGAATTGCCGGACGCTAGCAGAGTATCAAACCACTGGTGTAGTGTTTCGCGATCATGAAGGTAAAGTCAGGAATGCAAAAAGAACACCAGTGGAATTCGAGCCCATTTTGCAAGCTGAAGGTAGGCCCACGGATGAAATGATTCGAGCGGCGATTGCGTTTGAATTTGCATTGTTGCTGGAACAGGATCCCAATGAAGCAGAATATAAGTTGCTAAGTGGGTTCTTCCGAAGGGCTGCCAAAGTTGGGGGAAACATCAAGGCACTGCAGACAATGTTGCAAGCCATCCTGATGAAGCCTGAGGCTGTGTATCGGATGGAAATTGGGTTGGGCGCGGAAGATGTTCATGGTCGACGTCGGCTTTCCCCGACGGAGCTTGCTTTTGCGATTGCTCGTGCACTGATGGATACAGGCCCCAGTGAAATTGAAGTGGTAGCCAGAGACGGTGAAACGAAAGTCGATTTACTGAATCTCGCTTTGAGTGGAGAGCTCGAGGAAACAGTAGACATACAGCGTGTTGTTCGGCAGATACTCGATAACAACAATATGGCGACGGCTGACTACCGAATGTTCACTCAGGCTCATGGCATCCGAAATACGCGTACCTTGCGGTTCTTTCGCGAATTTTTTGGGTATCACCATGCTCCTAATGTATTCAAGGATGCAAAGCGGATTGGGTTTGGTGATCGCTATCTGACTCAGCGAATGGTAGACGATGCAGATCAACTGGTCATGCATATCTTTGACCGGGACCGCGATGTCCTGAACCAGTTGTTGACTACGGATGAGTACTTTGTGGCTTATCTGGGATCATTCGATCACATCCAGAAAGATTTGCATTACATCAAGACGAATAAAAATGACGCCAATTTTGAATTCAATACCAAGTACCTGCAGCGGTCGGAAGCTGCGGGGCGTCACCCGATCCCAATCGAAGGCCCAAGTTCACGGCAGTACGTAGACTTCTATAATCTCGATCACACTACATGGGACTATCCGGTTCAACAGCCGTTTAAGATGCCAGTTGGTCAGCGAGCCGGTATTCTGACGCATCCGGCATGGTTGATATCCTGGAGTGGAAACTTTGATAACGACCCTATTCGTCGTGGCAAGTGGATTCGCGAGCATTTGTTAGCTGACACCATGCCTGATATTCCACTTGATGTGAATGCTGTTGTTCCGGAACACCGAGATCAATCGCTTCGTGAGCGGTTACGCGTGACAAGAGACGAGTACTGCTGGAAGTGTCATCAGAAAATGGACCCTTTGGGTTTTCCATTCGAGCAGTTTGATGACTTTGGTCGACATCGAGACCAAGAGGTGTTGGGTGAGTTATTGACCATTTTTCCCGAGCGTCACAGAGATGCACGAGTTACTGACATTGACACTCGTGGGCACATCAGCAACAGCGGTGATCGTCAATTAGACGGAGATGTAAATGACGCGTTTGAATTGGTACAGCGACTGGGGAAATCAGAGCGTGTTCGTCAGTCTTTCGTGCGTCACGCGTTTCGCTTTTGGTTGGGCCGCAACGAAACGTTGGTTGATTCCCCCACCTTGATGGCAGCTGATCAAGCGTATGTCAAACATGGTGGCAGTATGAAGGCAATGATCGCTTCGCTGTTGTCATCAGATTCTTTCCTGTATCGAAAAACAAAATAAGACATGTCACAACGAAATCGCCGAGCCATGCTGAAGACGGCCGCTGCTGCTACGGTTTCGCCGCTACTACTGCCGTTTCTACAACGCATGGAAGCAGAGGCAGCTGGTTTATCAGATAATCCCCGACGTTTTCTGTTCGTGGTCAAGTGTAGTGGGCTGACTCCAGCTGAGCTTGTACCAACGGGGATGGCTGATGAGTTGACTCAGCCGGGAACTGAAGAGGGTTCACCTGCTGAACTCAAATCGGTCGAATCACTTCTTGATGTCTCCCTTGATGAACAAGAGTTACCTGATTCACTCAAGTCGTTGACTGAACATCGCGATCACTTGACGATCTTACAGGGATTGTCTGGAAAAATGTGTCGGGGTGGTCATTCAGCATGGTATGGAGCGATGGGGTGTTACCACACGGGAAGCGAAGGAAATCCCGGGCGTGCCGCCAGTGCGACAGTCGATGGTATGCTCTCGAAAGCACTGCCATCGATTTTTCCACATGTCGGTTTGACGCTTGGTGGTAAGGTTTTATCCGGTGTTAAAGACTCGGTTGTTTATCCGGGTATCTCGGCGATGGATGTAGATCGTCCTCTGCCTTACCAGGCTAGTCCGCTGATGGCGTATAAGAACTTGTTCGGCATCGCAGCCACAGGTGCAGATGGAAACGCCGACAAACAATTGAGCGCAATGTTGTTGGATCACATGGTGGATGATATTCAGAATTTGCAGCGACAGATTGCCGGAAGGGATCAGCAGAAACTGGACTATTACCTGCAAGCATTCGAGAGCATGCGAGATCGGCGTAGGCAATTGTTGGGTCTCGAGGCGAAGATTCGGCGTCACGCACCCCAAGTTGATGACAAGTATGAGTCTGGTGTAGAGACGGATCGAATCGAGGCTCACTTCGATATTGCATCGGCCGCATTGATTGCCGGGTTATCCAATGTCGTTACGATTCGTGCTGATACGCTTGATATCACGTATCGAGGACTGGGAATCGAAAAGCATGTTCATGGCATTGGCCACGCCGAAACGGTTCCCGGGATGACTGCGGTTGAAGCGAGGAATCGGATTCGTCGTTTTCAAGTTGATCAGATCGCGCGAATTGCAGCTAAATTGAAAGCGGTACCCGAGGGCAATGGCACGATGCTTGATAACACTTTGATCGTGTATCTAAGTGATGCTGCAGAAAAACACCATGGTAGCTGTATCGAATGGCCGTTTGTCTTGCTCGGCGGAATCGCCGGTAAACTGAGGCGAACTGCTGGAGGACGATACCTACAGTATCCGGGATATGGGAAACCAGGCCATCGGACAATCGCTTGTCTTTACAATTCCCTGCTGGAGACCGCAGGACAACCACGCGATGTTTTTGGCCGTTTTGATTTGAGTCTGGATGAGGATCAGCAGAAAGGACCACTTTCTGAATTGTTGGTTTGATGTGAATCGAAATGGAGAGAAACGATCCAGTTTTATCTGTGGCTCTGGTCACCTTGAGAGTTGAGTTGGTGAGCTGATGGCAAACGGGTGCCAGCGCGATACGAGTGCCAGATCAGATTCGTAGCGGAGGAGTCGCTGAGTCGCGGCTTGCGCAGTAGACAGGAAAACGATCACCCAACAAGCGGCGGTGGGTTTCCATTGCTAATTCTGGCGTGTTACTTTCCTCAGAAAGATGTGCCAAACAGGCCCATTGAAGTTTTGGCGATGCTGCACGTTGTAATAATTCAGCAGCATCAAGATTCGAAATGTGTCCCTGCGAACTGCGAATCCTTGCTTTGAGACTCTCGGGATAAAAGCTGCCTGCTAACATCTCAAGGTCGTGATTGCTCTCGATGAACACCGCATCCAATTGAGGCAGGATTTCGTCAAGTTCGTCAAAAGCGTGTCCTAGATCGGTCAGAATGCCAACCTTGTGAATGCCATCATCGATTACAAAAACGACGCCATCGGCTGCATCGTGAGGTGTCCGGATCGTGTGGATCTTGACGCCTCCTACCGTGAAGGTAGACCCGGCATCGAAGTGCCTGATGTCGTTCATCTTTCCGAGTCGGATTTTCTGCTGAGCGACAGCCAGTGTTGTCCGCGTGACGTAAATGGGTAGACCATACTTGCGTTGATAGATTCCCATTCCGACCGCGTGATCGCGATGATCATGGGAAATGATCAGGGCATCAATGTCGCGAATGTTTCGGCCGTGATCAGCCAAGCGGCTTTCGGCTTGAATGCCGCTGATCCCAGCATCAAATAGGAGCCGTTTTCCACCAGCTTCGACGTAAATGCAGTTGCCACTGCTTCCGGATTGCAATGCGATCACTTCCATGTACGAAATCATAATCTGCTGCAACTGATTCAGGCAATCCGTCAAATCTTCGAGCCACTGAGTTGCTCGGCAGGTGATTACCGAGGTTTGATTCTCAAATGAATCATGGTTTGTGTTATCTGGCAGGTAAAAAAGGTTATGGAGGACGCCACTGAAATCAGCTCGCCACACGTCTCTGCTTGCAAACAACGCGGCCAAGCAGGACTCGTCTCAGGTCAAAATGTGGGAGGAGAATCAACACCCCGATCAGGTTGTGACCCAGAAGGCATCGACCCAGAAGGCATCGACCCAGAAAGCACCGACCCAGAAAGCACCGACCCAGAAAGCACCGACCCAGAAAGCACCGATGGGGAAAGCACCGACGGGGGAACTCCACCAGCCTTACGCGTAGGGCTGGATGCTTTCTGTTCACACTCGGATCTCTCTTGGCATGAACCCTTGGGGCATTGGTTTTTGCGGTCATCGGGATCATTACCGGTGTATACTTTTACTATGACGGCAACGACGCAAGCAATGATGACGTCAATGGTGTGCGTATGCGTCGTCCAGAAGGCAGTTGGGGGACTGAACGATATGGTGCTTGGGGTCCCACTGATGGTTTTCTATTTCATCTGGTTGGGAAACCAGAGAGGCGTTACAGAACAGCTTGAGGAGATTCACTTCTGCAACTTCTGTTCGACTGCCGTCTTGTGTTGTAAAAGCAGGAGGAAGAACTCACTAGCACTCCTGATACCGTATTCACGTAATCAGGTAACTGAGGTGAGTGACTTCAAATCTTTTGTATGACCTTGAAGAAAATTGTGGTGAGAGGCTGGAAATTGATGAATCAAATATTGGCATTGAGTTTGATTTTTTTCGGAATGATGGCGGGGGGGATGTCGGCAGCTGCCGATCTCACGATCAGAAAGTCTGGAGCTCTAGCATGGACGGTCGATGAGAAAGGTGCGATACGCGAGCGAGGAAAAAAAGTGGGCAGTATCGATTCCAATGGAAATGTCCGAAAAAATGGTGCGTTGATTGGAGAAATTGAATCGGGTGGCACCATTCGTCGGTCAGGATCAAAAATTGGAAGCGTTGAGTCTGGTGGGAAGGTCCGTAAACAGGGTCGCTTAATCGGTGAGGTCAACAGTGGGGGGACAATCCGTCAGAGTGGTCGTTTGTGGGGCAGTAGTTCAAACTGCTGCGACGATCAGGGACGCCGCAAAGTGGTGGCGGTGATTGTATTCTTCGGTGGGTTTTTTAATTAGAACGTTCGGTCGCGACCAGAAGTAGGGTTTGAGATAGGACTTGAATGTTGCACGGGAACAGCGCTGGTAAGGCTGATGTTTCGATTCAAGCATTTCAGCCCCAATGCCGGGTCATTTTTTCTCACAATCAGAACTCAGTGTCTCATTGAAAGACGCTGACCTATGACAAAGCAAATCTGCAAACACGCGTGTTTTGCGGTCGAAATCATCGTTGCAAGGTGGGAGAGGTACTTGGCACGGCATCTGCATCGAGATTGCGGAAGCAAAGCACCACGCTTTGTGTTGTCTTTCTCGAATGTAAGGAAATTCACGTGCAACCGACCTGCTCTCATCTGGCCGCGATCGCGATCTTGCTGACTCTGGGGCTCAACGTGACAGCTGAGGATCGTCTTCGCAAATCAGAACCTGATTCTTTCGTCAAGCTCGGCGATATCAAGGGAGAATATAAAACAGAGACATCCAAGGAAGAACTGAATGATCTGCTACGAGAGTATGAATATTTGATCTGGGAAGCCGAAGCCGATGACTTTTTCTGGGGCAATCGGCAACGACCTCCAAGCGAAGTGTTGGATCGATGGATCTGGCGTGAAGAGTCCGGTGATTTCTGATCGGGTCGTTTTTGGAATTGACTTCTGGTATCGGGAAACCAGCTGACTTCGGCTGGTCATCAAATTCAGTTGACCTGCTGATCACAAAATTGAATGCACGACCCTACAACGCCAAGAATCCTAGGCTAACGGAGGATGTGATTTCCTGTGGCGATAAGTCGGCTCGTCGATCTGATGCTGGTAGTTCCAGACGATCAGCGACTGAATCCACCAATCGAGTGATTGAACTTTGCTCCGAGTGGACTTAACGAATTTTTGACATTCTCGTCAGGATTTCCAAAGACCTCAAAGCTGTCAATTTCAATCATCCCCAATAATCGTTCAGCGAATTTCTCGCCGAAGGTTTTGGTGTGAATCATGACGGCTTCCGAGTTCGCGTAATGCTCAAAGAAATAGCATGTCTTTTGATCCGTTGAAATTGACCAGTCGTAAGTCAGTGTTTCTGGTTCGTTGTTCTTGGTGTTTTTCACCATCTCGGCGTTGATTTGTTTCAAAGCATCGAGCTGTCCTTCTTTGATGCTCGTCGTGATGAGCCAGTAAACGTGCTCAGAAGTTTTTGTCTTCTGTTTGGAGTCGTCAGCTGTTGTTTGTCCGTCACTGCCGAGGCTGACGAAAAGATTAAGAAAGCACAGTGCGACAGTGCAAGTTATCAATGAGCGTTTGCAGTATTTCATTATTTGACTTTCCGTGGACTGAGGGAAATTGATTGTATAGCGTGATTGTAGAAGATGACCAGATTCATATCATGGGTGGCAATGTTGGGGCAACAGATTCTCTCAGTTGGCGGACTTGGTTTTGTAAATCGTGGTTCTGGCGGATTTATTACAGTTGGAATTCGCGGAGACATGATTGCCTTTGGGTGATGAACAGAGATTGTAGGGGATGGAAAGAATGAAGGCGGTCACGGCCGACATTGAAATGCCAGATTTGGTTGTCTGCCTGCGGCGAGTGTCACAGGTGAAGACGGCAGGTGTTCTGCGTAGCCGCTTGCTTTCTTGGTAAGGCAGGATGCATCGCATTCAACAATGGTATCGCTGGCAATTATTTGTTGATCATCGTTGATGATCTCTAAAGCACGGAGCTTCGTATGTCATAGCGAAGGGTGAGCAATTAATCCCCAACGTCGGGAGTACCCGGTACTCGTGCGAGGTAATTTCGTAAATCAAATAAAAATATGCGACTTTGTGTCGGGTATCAGCACGGCCAAGTTCGCACTAACGCACGGGCAGGCCTTCCTGAGGGAAGGAAAAGAGGGCTATGTGGAGCAATTGTCGGTAGCCGCCATTTCATGACAATTGCAGTGGGCCCCACAGTAGTCAGGTGGGTACTGGAAAATGATTTGTGATCCCCGTATTTGGAAAAGGTTGTCTCCGCATGAAGTTCGCATCTTTGCATCCTCGTTATGCACGTTTGTCTTTTTTCTTAACGCTGCTGGTGCTTGGTTTGCTGCCGATTCTTTGCGATCCCTCCGTTGGCAGGGCGCACGAGAATGAAGTCGCCGTGGAGCAATCTCCGCTCTATGTTTTCCGATTCATTGAAGTTGCGCCAGCAAATGTGGCAACCTGGAAGCAGGCGGTGAAAGACAAGCAGTTGAAGTTCAATACGGGCGAGGATTCAGCACAGTGGGGCACGTGGCGGATTCTGACGGGACCCCGAGCAAATCAATTTGCGAGAGGTTTTCGCACATCGAAAGAGCTGTACACCAAGCCCATTCATCCCGTTCAGGGGATAGCAGCGTCATGGGAAATTCCAGAGGCGAACCACTGGTTGGAGCATATTTCACCGTTGCAGGAAAGTTCGGGGAACCAACAAGTCTGGCGACCCATTGAGGGACTGTTGTCTCGGGGAATTACGGAACGCGGCCAATCACGTTTTTCGCAGCATCGCCGTTGGCGAATGAAGCCAGGGATGTATCAACGGCTCGAGGCCAATTACAAAAAACTAATCGCCGCGTTTGATCACCTTCAACAACCTGTTGATTTTAGTATTGCCAGGTTGGAGGATGGTGGAGATTTTATGATTTATGCAGAGACACTTGCTTACAACGACACCGCTGATATGCCAGGCGTTGGTCGAGTGCGACAAGCGTTCATTGAATTGCACGGAAAAGGTGAGTGGGAAAAGTATCTGCAGGAGCACAATGCTGTCATGCAGGAGAATGCGATCGTTGAGACAGAGACGTGGATGTACGAACCTGATCTCAGCAATCTAACAGCCATGCCCGACTCCGAGCACGCCAAAGCCATAGTGCAGGAGCACATTAATCGAGTGGTGGTAGCCTTCGCAAAGCAGGACATCGAAGCCTTGACGGATGAATTTGTTGATGGTGGGATTCGTTCCGTCAGCATGTCACGCGGTCCTGCAAAAGGGAGCAAGGCGGTCAAGGAATCGTTAACGCAGTCGCTCACGGGTGACGCCACTCCCGACACTTCTACTCTTGTGGCGGAAATGCTTGATGCTCGCTTCATCGATTCAAATACTATCCTTGCTTACGGTAACTTCTGTGTCACAAGTGAAGACGGTGTTGTTGTGCGATCAGGCAAGTGGGGTGATGTGCTCAGGATGGAAGATGGTAACGCGAAGTTTTTGCTGCAGTCGGCGTACGCAGAACGACTCGACTCGATGGTGCCACCAGTATTTGCGGTCAGTGAAGCTACGTATCAGCAAAAGAAGAAACCAGATTTTAAAAAAATCGATCGTTCCATTCAAAGATTTACAAACGCCTACAATCGTGGCGATGTGTTGGCATTAACGGATGAGTTTACCGAAGATGGTGTGCGAATTGTTTCCGGATTGTCGGGAGTGCATGTTGGTCATGAAGCAATCCAGAAGTCATTTGAATCAGCGTGGTCGGGTGAAGTTGACATTGCCAGCGGCAGTGTGTTGAAAGCTCGTGTGCTTCATACAACACCTATCAACTCAAGTTTGGTGGGTGGCGCGGGAATTTGGTCGTTAACGTCGAGTGATGGCAAAGTCCTCGATGGAGGTTACTGGGGTAACGTGTTCCGGAAGCACGACGACGAGGTGAAGCTGCTGCTGGAGTGCGCTGGCAGTCAGAGTGTTGCCAATTGAATGATACGGCTGTATTTGCATCGCGCTATCTGGCAGCTCGTTGGACCAGCCTCGGTTACGACGGAATGGGGAAATAGAGAATTTTTTTACCAAACCACTTTTGAGAAAGATTCGACTGATAAGCAGGGGGCACGATACCAACCCCGGCGAACCGTGATAGATAAGCCATCATGTTTGTTCTGCTCTGAGACATCGTAATGTTTTTTTCGTGACGTGATGCACTGACCAAAGCAGGCAAGCCCCGCAAGATCTATACTTGTGGTCTTTCCAATGGAGGCTTGAATGTTCCGAATCTTGCGCCAGCTATGCTGCATCAATCCGTTTAAAGGTGATGTGCCCGTTTCACGTGTTTGGATCACGCGACCCGCAACTCGTGGCAAGATCTTACCATTCCCCACACGCGGAAATTATCATCAACCAATCGATATTCTTGCTACTTTCTTTGCCAAAGCAGATACTGATCGGGGCCGAGCCAAGCACAATCGTTATTTGGAAATTCCCGGATTTGATCCGCTCATGGTAACGCGAGATCCGGAGGTAATTCGGGCGGTATTAACCGCCACGGGTGCAGGTGAGGGTCGGTTGGATCGGGATACCATGCCGTCGACTGGTATAGCACGAGCGACGGGTCCGGACACCTTGCTGTTTTCGAATGGTCCCGAGTGGCAGACGCATCGCAAAGCGTCCGCTAAAGCGTTTGGAAAAACTAGTTTGTTTACAGATGATGTGTTTGAAAAATTCGAGCACACGTTTCGGACGAATGTTCAACAACGTATTACTGAACTTGAGCATTATTTTGAATCCACCACGACCACTGAAATCGAGTTAACACTCGAGCCGGAAATTAAATGCATCATGATGGAGATGTTGTTATTCAATTTTTTTGGTGCAAAAGTAGAACCTCAGGATGTGCGCGAGCGATACATTCCTGCTATCGACAAAATCATTGAGCACATTGTTCGGGATACCATTGATCAGCAGTTTGAATTCAACCCTTTTCGTAAACGGAAAAAAAATGGTTGTGATCCGGAGTTGGAATGTGCGTTTGCGTTGTTTGAACAATTAACAGACCTGTCGATGGCGGCCAGATCAGAAGGAGCCTGCGCATGGGGACGTGTCGATGATAAGTGGAACGATGAAGATTTGCGGAGCAATGTTAAGGTATTCCTGGCTGGAGCACTTGAAGCAACAACGTCGTACGCTGCGTGGGCCGTTTCGCATCTCGCAAGAAATCCTGAGTGCCAACAACGTGTGTTTAACGAAGTGCGGTCGATTGACTCATTTGAGACCGCTGCAATAGATGAGGCTCAGCACTTAAAGAATGTTCTGCGAGAGACACTCCGATTGACTCCATCGCTTTACTTCTTGCCACGCAAAGCTGTCACAGACACTTGGATTACCCTGTCAGACGGTAGCAGACTGCTGCTACCAGCAGGAACGCATGTGCTGCTTGATGTATGGCATGCCAATCGACAACAGGATTTTTGGGGTGTTGAAAAAACAGGCTATCCCGCGGATGAATTTCACCCGGAGCGATGGGAGGCGGCCGATAAAACTGGCCACAGCAAAGAATATTTACACTTTGGGTTTGGCCATGGTGCGAGGGTTTGTCCGGGAAAGCATTTGGGAGAATTGGAGGCGTCACTTGTGGTGGGAGGCATTGTTAAATTATTTGAGTTTGAAGCCGTCGAGGAAAGAAACGATCCAAAAGCTGGGGTGTCGACGAAACCGATGGATGGCACTCTGGTTCGTTTGCGTCTCAGGCAGCCGTGATGGTTGGATCTTGAGCAGTGGCATTGTGGTTTCAACAAAATTACAGATCAATGAAAATGCTGAACTTGCTGTCCTACTGCGGTTTGCTCATGGTGCGACCGTAGGTTAGTCGTACCCTCGCAAGGAAGCTTGTATTACAATTCTCGCTTTGAATCTGTTTCCATTTCTGACGATGTCCAAGATGAAATACCAACGACGCTTGATGTTGCTATTTGCTGCATGCTCCTGCACCATGCTGTGGGCGGATGGTCCGAAAGACAATGTCCCCGAAAAGGTGCGCGCCGTACCACCTCTTGGTGTGGAATTGAATGATAGTGACAGGGAAGCACTATTGACTGGTTTGGATATGCTTCAAGAGTCAGTGGAGCAATTAAGGCTGCGAAAGGATGCTTTTACTGTCGATCTGTTGCCTGATGTCGAGATTTTTCTTCGAGCGGTACAGCAGGGAGTCAATTTTCGCGAACTGTTTTCTGCTCGAGATGTGAAAAATGCCGCGCTCGTTCTCGCAGAGGGACAGCAACGGGCGGATGCCTTATTGAATGGGGAAGCACCGTGGACATCCCAAAAAGGATTGGTGGTGCGTGGCTTTCGTTCCCGCATCGATCGTACCGTCCAGCCTTACGGGCTTGTGATTCCAGATTCGTATACAAAGTTGGGTAAAACACCATTCCGGCTCGATCTGTGGTTTCATGGTCGGGGGGAGCGATCAAGTGAATCCGTATTCATTGCCGAACGTATGAGCCGTGTTGGTCGTTTTGCCCCTCAAGATACGATTGTTCTGCACCCCTATGGCCGCTACAGCAATGCCTTCAAGTTTGCTGGTGAGGTCGATGTGTTGGAGGCGCTGGAACATGCCCGGCGACACTACAAGATTGATGATGATCGTGTTTCAGTGCGAGGATTCTCGATGGGAGGGGCGGGGTGTTGGCAGATGGCTGTACATTATCCTGATTTGTTTTTCGCAGCTAACCCCGGAGCTGGTTTTTCTGAAACCCCTGAGTTTCTCCGCTTCTTTCAAAAAGAGACGCTGGCACCTACTGAATTCGAACGAAAACTTTGGAGGATGTACGACTGTCCTGGATATGTCGACAACTTGTTTCAATTACCGGTGGTTGCCTACAGCGGTGAGTTGGATATCCAAAAACAAGCCGCCGATATCATGGAAATCGCGCTCGCTAAGCGGCATTTGAAACTGACACACATCATTGGTGCTGAAACAAAGCATACGATCGATCCGCCTTCCATGAAAATCATTGAAGAGAAAATGGATCGACTGGCAGAAGTGGGGCGTCCAAAGTTACCACATGAATTGCACTTCGCCACTTTCACCCTTAAATATAATCGGCTGCATTGGCTGACGGTGACTGGACTTGCGCGGCACTGGGAACAGGCTACGGTTCAGGCCAAGCTGATTCCTGAGAACAATACGGTTGAAGTGAAGGCAAAGGGAGTGACCAGTTTACGATTTACGATCCCAGCGGGTCGCAGTCCCTTTCGCCCAGATCAGCCGGTGTCGATTGTTTTTCCTGCATCAAATCAGATGCCTATGCTTGGCTCACGCCCGGAAACTGATGGTTCGTGGCATTGCGAACTTTATCAACAGTCTGGAAATTGGCATTTGGGACCGCAGCAAGCACCAGCTTTGCGAAAGCAGCACAATTTACAGGGTCCGATTGACGACGCTTTCATGGATTCCTTTATCGTCGTGAGGCCGACCGGAAAGCCACGACAGAAATTGGTGGGCAGCTGGACGAAACACGAGCTGGAACGTCTGGTCGCTGAGTGGAGGCGACATTTTCGCGGTGATGCAGTGGTTAAAGATGATATTGAAATCACCCAACAGGATGTGGAGAACAATCACCTGATTCTGTTTGGTGACCCTCAAAGTAATGCGGTCGTCAGATCGGTGATCGAAAAACTACCGTTGGAGTGGACAGACCAGCATGTCAGGATCGGAGACCGAAAATACAGTTCTGACCACCATGTTCCAGCACTGATCTATCCCAATCCGTCAAATCCAGATCGATACGTGGTACTCAATAGCGGTTTCACTTATCGGGAATATGCTTACTTGAACAACGCACGACAGGTACCAAAGTTGCCGGACTGGGCAGTTGTCGATTTGAGAACACCGCCAGATTCTCTGTGGCCGGGTAAGATAGTAGCTGCGGAATTCTTTGATGAGTACTGGCATGCCAAGCACTGAACACGCAAGTGACTCATGCATTCAAACCGACAATCGTGAGTTTGTTGGGTGTGTTACGCAGAACGAGAGCCAGCCCTTACTAGACAAAAGTATTACCTGTGCAGGATAGTCGTCACCAGCATTCTTGTTTAACACGGGATACGGTGGAACGCAGTGATTACCTGTGTGCAGCTAGTACAGTACCCGATATCGCCCAATGATAGAACGATGTGGATTGGAAGTCGTTGTGTCTAGTGGGATCTGAGTTGGAGGGATGAGTGACGCGATATTTGTCTGCTTGCGGGAGTCAGCGCATTTAATAACGCTGCACTGTGCCTATTCCAAATTACGGAAAACCAGTAGATGTTTGGGCATGAAATTTTGTCTTCATAAAGTTGTAGCCAACACGTTTCTGGCTAAGGGCTAGGTCTGATCCCTCGAAATTGATGCAATAATCCTCCGATATGATTTCAGTCGTGTCAAAGGTTAGGTTTAGGGTCTTGTTCCCTTTGGGTTTCAATATTTGGCTTGAGAAAATATATATTTCGCTCCGAATCCCAATGCAAATACCGCTGATTTTTGTTCACCCACTCGGCGTTGGGTTTACCCTCCGGAAGCAACGTCTGAAGATTATTCCGAGCACAATCTCGCAGTTCCTTATTAGGATATTCAAGGAGCGCCACAAGAAGATTGAGATTACGCCATGCATTACGGTGTCCGCAAAGGCGACGGACAATCTCGCTTTGTACCCGCTGCAGGTCAGGTTGCGCTGTTGTCGCGAGTGTTTCTTCAATGAGCGGTAACGCCGCGAGTCCGAGGCTAATCAGACTGTTTTCATCTTTTTTTGCGATCAGCTCCTTCGCACGAATTACCTCGCCGCTGCCGATTTCCGGTCGCCACTGAAGCATTTGTATGAGCCAGGAAATCTCATTTGGCGGCACGGGGTCAAAGCCAATGTTCGCTTTGTCCACGATAACTCTCGGTGGTCGGTCATACGTCCACTCCGACTCGGGCCCAGTGACGTGAAAAAGCGGCAGCCATAGTTTCGTCGACCGCATTCCGAATCTGGTTCTGCCACGCAGCGTGTATTCAAGGGCCGGGTGCCCCTTGCGTCTGCACGAAATTTCTGCGGATTTCTGACCATCAATTGTCGCCAGGACGATTCCATCAGGGGCGAAGAAGTGGATCGGTTTCTCAAGCGAAGTGCTAAGCGCAAACCCATTGCCTGTGGATGAAACGAAAATCGACATCTGAAAATGCCTGTCTGTTACCCATTTCCGTTCAAAGACGCCAAGTTCTTCCGTCTCGCCGTTGGGGTCCACCCTTAGTGTAAGAAAGTGGAATTTGTACGGACCGTGAATATGGTGACCGGTTCCCGTAAGTGATGTCGCTTCTACGCGAAATCGCCCGTCGTGGCTTTCCGCCACTATATTTTGCGCTCCCAAGCAGCATTGACCAAATGATCGGGATGGTGAAAACCCAATGCCGACGAGCACAATCACAAACAAACTAATGATTACTGTCGAAAATCTCGTCAATTGTTTCATCTGGTTTCCTTTTGCGAACGGCGACGATTATCAAGCGAGAATGAATGATATCAACAGTAAAAAGCAGATGTACGTCCAGCTTCGCATAGATGGTACTTGTATTCACGAGACAGATTAAGCAGTATTCCCAGTCTTCCTCTAGACGTTGCTACACACACAGTTTCAGACTTCCAGTGTGACAAGATGGCCAACGTGACCTAAGCTGCATCAACTGGTGAAAGGCCTAGGTCAACATGCCTGGTAATATCTCAGTGCTATCGGCGAACGTGCTTGTTTTCGCACCAAACGCACTCAACATACCAGCGTACAGATTGGCAAGGGGCGTATCCCGTCCGTACTGTAAATGTTGACCTGTTGCGATTTTACCGCCGCCGCTACCAGCCACAAGGATTGGAAGATTATGTGGGTTGTGGCTATTCCCATCGCGCAACCCAGAGCCATACAGAATCATGGAATTATCGAGCACGGTCCCTTCGTGTTCCTGCATCCTGGCAAGCTTTTCCAGTAGATAGGCATACTGTTCAATGTGCCACATGTTGATCAATTGGTACTGCCGCAATTTGTCTTCATTATTCTGGTGATGTGACGTATCGTGATGACCGCCAGTGACACCCTCTAGAAAAGAGAAATTGCGTCCGCTCACAGCGTTGCCAAACATGAAGGTACAGACTCGAGTTGTATCTGTTTGGAAAGCCAAGGCGATCATGTCCAACATCAGTTGTACTTTTTCAGGGTACTGATCAGGAGCATCGTCCTCCGGTCGATCTTTGGGATTGAGTTCAACCAGCGGACGCCAGTTCTTGATTCCACCTGCCTGCTGATTCTGAAGACGCTTCTCGATGGATCGCACCGACTGCAGATATTCATCCATGCGCTGCCGATCGGAAGATCCCAGTTTCAGTTTCAATTCTTGGGCATCTGTCAGCACACGATCCAACAGCAGGCGGTCACGTTTGAGGGTTGCTTTTTTTGGATGCGATGCACGAAATAGACGTTCAAACACCATCCTTGGATTAAGTTCCCGCGCCAGAGGACTCGTGGGGCCGGACCATGCGATGTGCGATCCATAGACACGCGTGTATCCAACATTGGTATCGACGCCTGTCGTAACTGGATCGATTCCCAATTCAAGTGAAGGAATCGGAGTCTCTTTTCCGGAGTGGTTTGCAGCAACCTGATCCATGGATAGACCGTTGCAGTTCAGGTCGATGCCAAGTGATTTATTGATGGTGGTGCAGGTCAGAAAGCCTGATGTTTTGACATAATGGCCATCCCCGATTTTGCTTCCCTGGTTCCACAGATTGGTCAGCACCAGCAATTGATCTTTCAGTTTTTCCAAAGATTGCAGTGTAGGCGACAGTTCATAGTCACGCCCGGTTTTCTCAGGAGTCCATTGATCCTGCCGAACACCATTGGGAACAAACAACGCCGCCATCCGAGTGGGAGCATCCGAGGAGCTGTGATCATCTTTTTCCGAAGCCCTTGTCTTCGTGCTTCTCATGGCCTCCAACCACGGCAACGCCAATGCTGCTCCGGTGCCTCGAAGAAGGCTTCGTCTTGTCAGTGGATGACGCCAGTGGGATAGTTGAGGAAGACAACGGGCCATGGGGGATCTCAATTGGTGGGTGGTGCCACTTGTTTATATCGAAACGGAACACTTTTTACGATCTCAACGATTAATGTTTGGGTGTGGTAATTGTCCTTCGCCAGCGTTTCCACGATCGAGTCGATCGCACAGCTATCTTCACCGGTCAAGCTACGACCAAGTGAGTAGCCCAAGATTTTACGCGTAAGATTACGGACAAATTGATCTTTTCGCTTTAATAACCACAGCTTCAGTTCATCCGAGCCGTCGAACTGTGTTCCATCGGGCAGGGTACCCGATGTATCAATTGGCTTCCCACGATTCTGCGTGCGGTAGCTTCCCAGCACATCATAATTTTCCAACCCAAACCCGAGTGGATCCATCATGTTATGGCAGGACGCGCATTGGGGATCGGAACGGTGAGCTTCCATTTGCTTGCGCAGTGAAGTGAATTCACCTGAGGCACTGGGTGCTTCGTTCAGTGCTGGTACATCAGCAGGTGGTGGAGGTGGCGGCGTGCCCAGCATCGTGTCGAGGATCCACTTGCCACGTAGGACAGGGCTGGTTCGGTGTGGTAAGGAGCTTACGGCCAACACTGCCCCCATCCCCAGCAAACCTCCACGTCGATCACTCTTTTTCAGTTCAACTCGCTTCGGTTGCTCGCGAAACTCACCTCGTACTCCATAGTGGCTGGCTAGTCGACGATTCACATACGTAAAATCCGAATCAATCAGGTTCAACAGAGAACGATTATCTGATAGCAGATCCTCGAAGAAGAAAATGGGCTCATACTTCATGCCACCTTCCAATTCAGAATCGTAACGTGGGGCAACGGAGGTATCCGGTTTGAACTCACGGCCTAGTGCGCGGGTTCCCAACCACTGTTCAATGAAGCTCGATGCGAAGCCACGCACTTTCGAATCCCGCCGCAATCCTCGTGAGTCTACCTCGCTCCGAAGCATCCGTTTTACCTGGGTGGTGAGCACGTCGACATCGTGCAGTTTTTCCTGATCGGCTAATTGCATCAGTTCCTGATCAGGCATGGATGCCCAAAGAAAGTAGGATAAACGTGAGGCCATTTCATGGTGGGAAACCAGTGTCTGCTCACCGGGTTTACTTGGCTGCTCGTAAAGAAATATAAATTTTGGTGAAACCATTGCGGCTACCAAAGCGAATTCGACTGCACTGTCATAGGAATCATCTACTGCAAACGCTTGATCAAATAACGCGGCATACTCATCAATTTCGCTGCCGCTCACGGGGCGACGAAATGCACGTGAAAGAAAATTACTCAAGACCAGACGGGCAGCCTGATTCGGCGTTCGTTCCTCGTTGGGCGAAGCCACAATGATTCGCTTTCGATCGGCAGGATCTTTCAATGCATGGCCGATTGCTGACTTCGCTGCTTGTAGATACTTCTCCGCATAGATAGGGGAAATGAATAATGTTTCTGCAGCATTATCAAAGCCTTCTCCGCCAGCACCGTCATTCGGCAAGGCGTGTCCTGCGTTGATCGGTATTCCCAACAGGTCCCGTACAGTGTTGGCATACTCTGTGCGGTTCATGCGCCGGATAACCGGTTGCCCCGCTGTAATGCCATCATCGCAGAGTTGCTTGGATAGCGTGTTGTGGATCCAGCGGACGAATTGTGCCCGTGTTTCTGTTTCAGGCATGCTGCTGCCCACTGGTGGCATCTGACGTTCGCCTACTCGGGCAGCAATTTTAGCCCAAGCGGTAACTGAATTTCTGACGTCAGCAGCTTGGGAAAATGTGCTCAAATCCAGTCCTGATTCTGCTTCCTGAGCGTTGTGACATTCCAGACAATGATCTCGCAAGAATGCAACGACTGCTGCATCAGACATGACAGCATCTTCATCGGCCCTCGCCGACTGAGGCTGTGTAATCATTCCCACTAGGGTTGCCAGCAGGATCGTCGACGCGAACTTTGGTGAACGCGATCTCATTAGCAAGGTAAGGGTGCAAGGGAAGGGCAGAGCAGGGAAGGGCAGAGCAGGGAAGGGCAAAGCAGGGAAGGGAAGGGCAGAGACGTCGGAATCATGCTCATCTTTGTGAGGTAGGCTTCGCGCCCGCTGAGGCTCACGGAGTGGGATGCGTAAGATTCAGGACGGCGTACTTCCAGTGTAACCAAGTCTCTTATTATTTTCACTTGCTATGATCCGTGAATGGCCTCAGTAATTGGACGCACCTTATCGATTGGTTGAAACTTTCGATATCTGAAATGCCACTGTACTTAAGGTCGCGGCAAATTAGAGTTGGCTCGATCCACCCTCATCGAAGACTACCAATTTCTCGGGCCATCGCAGGGCCGCGAGTTTCAATGCGAATCCCTTGGTCGTTCCTTGTCGCCGTTCGGTCCAACGCTTGCCTACACCATAGTCAATGCAGAATGATGAGTGGTTGCCCCGTGGTTTCCCGTCAGTGATCGAGTAATGCCCGAATATGCAAAATGTTTCGTCATAGTCATTCCACCATTGAACACGTTGTTCATGTCTCGTTTTACCGCTGGCAAAAAACGGAGAGTGAATCCGTTCTTCTGGACCTGATGTCAGCCGTCTGACAGGATTCTGGTTTTGGTGCTCCAGCGAAATGTCGACTTCGTCCAAGTGAGAATTCTCGATCCGTTTTTCGATGAGATCCTCATGCTGTTCGGTGAAGGCGATCACACCTTCTGTTTCTTTGAGTGACTTCATCATTGGTGAATGCCAACAAGCATGGATCACACGCAGGTCTTCGCGCTCCAGTGCAATTGGCAGGGTTTTGAAAAAATCCAATATGCGATCACGATTCTTGTCGTTGGCGAGGGCCTGTGGAACGATGTATCCGTCATCTGAGAATTCTTGTCCGTAGAACCACCCGTTGTCGTATTTACGTTGGTTGAGCAGGATATTCAGTTCATGATTGCCTAGTACGCACTGTGCACGCTGTGCTTCTGTCAGTGTCTGCACAAGGTTGACAACGGCCACGCTATCCGGTCCCCGATCCGTAAGGTCACCAACGAAGACAAGCTTGCGATTGTGTGGATGAGATCCGTATTCATCGTATCCGAGATGATGCATCAGTGAGAGCAATGGATCAATTTCACCATGGATGTCACCGACGATATCGAGTGGGCCAGATGACAAAGTAGCGAGCAGACTGTGTATCACGATCTCATGTCCGTGCGAAGTGAAAAATGTTGTTGCTTTGAGACGCGGATGGTTAAAAGCATCGCCGCACCCGGACATCAGAGGAAAGGGTGGCTGGCAGCCCTTTTTCATAGCCCATCCGGCAATTGCAGGCTCACTTCTTATTGGCGGTATCAGTATTGTCTGCAGTCGAATCGAAGCCTGACCCGGGGGCAAAAGCAATTTTGCGAAAACGTTTTCCTTCTTTTCGGATGATATCGCGCCAGCCATCGCTCCAGATGACCTGCGCTTCGCCGTCGACCATTTTCCATTGACCCGTGGCGTTGGGAGCATGGCTTTTGGTAGCGGAGTAATCAGCTTTCAGAGTCATCACGAACTTTGGTTTCCTTCCGGACTCGGGTCGCCCTATATCCCATGATCCGACAAATTCGTTCTTGCCCGCAAAAGTCTCTTTTCGCTTCGCGCCATCTTGAATCCGGTATAGAAATTCGGCGGTTCGGATGATGAAAGCGTTACCGTCCACCCCAGGCGTGGCCATCAGTTGTTGTGGACTCAGTGAACTCTCCGAGATGGTCTGGAATCTGCGTCCTGGTTCAATGATCGTGCAGTGAGCCTCTTCATTGAAAAGATAGATTCGTTCGTTGGTGTAAATGGGAGTAGCCGAGTACTTGCCTGGCAATCTTTGCTTCCACACGACGTTGCCCGTGTCTGATTCCAGACAGGTCATGATTCCTTCGTGATTGACCACGTAAAGTAGTTTGTCGATGAGCAAGGGAGTGCATCTGGCGGGCATGCCACGAGTAACTTTCCAAGCCACATGCGTCTCTGTAACATCGCCTTTACCATCATCACGAATGGCCCATAATTCCGGGTAATCGCGGTCGACAATGGTGAACACCATCCCATTGCCACCAATTGGCCGAGGAAAAATCGACCAGCCCTTGTGACGGACTCGCCACCTTTCGTTTCCATTCAGATCATAGGCATAGACGCCTTGTGCACCGATGCTGACCATCTGCTTTCCCGTAGTGGTCTCAATGACACCCGGCATGCTGTAGGCTTTGCGCTGATTTACCGGCACATCTGTATAGTCGAAGGATCGCTCGGTTTTCCAGACAGTTTTTCCGTCAACTTTCGAGAGGGCAATGATGTATTGCACGTCTCGCCCATCCACGTGAAAAACAAGATTTTCGCCTACGAGTGTCGGTGAACTTGCTGGACCTGCATTCGTTTCATGATCACATTTCAAGTCACGACGACTCCAAATGATTTCGGCTGTTTCCGGATTTAGGCAGGCTGTGCCATACGTCCCGAAATGAACAAACACACGATCACCATCCGTTACTGGAGTTGGCGTGGCATAGGTGTTTGCATTGCTGATTTTTTGGGGATTGCTTACATCAAAGATTTTGCGATCGTGAATAATCTCTCCTGTATTCCGGTCAACGCAAATCGCAAACAGTTGCCTTCCGTCAGCACTTGAGGTAGTCATCCAAACCTGATTCTCGCGGATCACAGGTGACGACCAACCTCGCCCATGGATTTCTGTTTTCCATGCCACTCCTTCCTCATCGTTCCAGTCCATAGGCAACTCGCCCGAACCAGCAAGGCCTGTTCCTTGGGGGCCCAGAAATTGCCACCACGATAGCTCGCTGGCATGAACTGACGTGACGGCCCAAAAAGTCAAAATAATCAAAAATGTGCTACGCATTGATCTGCCTTACAAACTGGTATTTTCGCAGCCAAATTGTAAACCATGATCGTTGCCGCCTGAGCCATAAGATTCACACGATTGTGGATCATCGGGATTTTTAGGCCCGCAACTGCAATGAGTCGTGAATATCTTTGTGCGGGCTTTCAATGCCTTTACACCCACGAATGAGGGAGGGCTCGTCGTTTGGAATGGCCGCTACTTCATATTCTTTTGGATTTTTTTGCAGCTCGACGTGACAATCATCGGCGTTTTTTTTCCTAAAAGGTAGCGAGACGCTGTCACGCGTTGTTACTGCCATGTGTTGCCAGTGACGTTCGCCGCAGCTTGAAATCAAATAACATCGAAGGTGTTGTCATGTGGAAACCCTGGAAAAACCAACTTGTCAATCGGAGTACCAGCACGAGCAGTAAACAGCATCGCTGTGGTCAGAGGCGAAGATTACAGGCAGAGACATTGGAGAAACGCAATCTGCTTGCCGGCAATATTTTTCATAACGATTTGATGCCGGAAGATGTCAATGATGACGGTCGTGTTTCATCCATGGATGCGTTGGCGATTGTCAATCGTTTGAATCAGGCAGAATCCAGACAGGGGCGAGTCGGTGATTCAGGCTCTGGACGTCCCGAGCAGCAACGTGCCGCGATGACCGATGTGAATGACGATGGGGAGAGCACCCCGCTCGATGCGCTTCAGGTTCTCAATCGATTGAGGAATGACCAGACCACCAATCAACCAAGTGTGGATCGGGGTGGCGAAGCAACGGAGTCGAGCACAGATGTGGTGCTGCAATGGAATGATCGCTTCACAGACGTGGCCAAGGCCACCACCTCCAACCAGAATCCGGGCTATGCATCTCGTGCAATGGCCATGCTGAATATCGCGATCTATGACGCCTTGTCTCTTGCATCCAATGGCTCGAGCGAGACATATTTTGATTACAGTGCGATCCTCAATCCCAGTTCATCGAACCTTCGGCCTGATGTCGTAGCGTCTCATGCAGCGCAAACTGTACTCCAGTCGCTGTATCCTGATGGCAGCGACATTTTGAATGGTTCAATGGATGAGATGTTTGAGGCCCATTCGCGTGACCCCAGATTTGAAGCCAGTAGGTCGCTGGGTGAAATGATCGGCAACGAGGTGCTTGCTGCTCGCGCAAATGATGGTTCCGATGCCGAAACGGTTTACAATCATGAGTCTGGTGCCGGGACATTCCAAACAGATCCCCTGAACCCGGACATCTCGGTCTGGGGGCCAGCCTGGGGCAGTGTCGATCCTTTCGCGATTTCGGCGGTCGAAGATTTCCGTCCCGTGACAACACCTGATCTGACCAGTGAACAGTACGCTGCTTCCTATGCAGAAGTAAAGGAGCTGGGATCCGTTGACAGTGTTGTTCGCACCGCTGACCAAACGGAAGCCGGAATCTTCTGGGCATACGATCGCGAAGGAATGGGGACACCGTTGACACTTTATAATCAAGTGCTCAAGAACATCGCGGAACAGGAAGGCAATACGCTTCACGAAAATGCTGCTCTGTTCGCGCAGGCTTCCATTGCAATGGCTGATGCTGGAATCGTGGCTTGGAACACTAAATTTGAGGAAGAATTCTGGCGTCCCGTGACCGCTATTCGTGCAGGCGATACCGATGGTAACCCGGACACTGTGCCTGATGCAGACTGGACCGCGCTGGGCGCACCCGATGGTGGTGAGGATTTAGTTGGATTCACACCACAATTCCCAACCTACATATCTGGACATGCAACATTTGGAGGAGCGCTATTCGGAACTCTGCAAAACTTCTATGGAACAGATGAGATTGCTTTCGATCTCACAAGTCGGGAATTGGAAATGCTGATGGAGGATCCAGAAAAACAGACTGCCTATGGTCTGGATCTTGATGACGCTCAACGATCCTTTTCTTCATTGAGTGAGGCAATGGCGGAAAACGGACGTAGCCGGGTTTATCTTGGTATCCATTTCGATTTCGATGATCTTGTTGGCCAGGAAGTGGGTCAGGCAATCGCTGATTCTGTCGCTGATAACTTCTCGGAACTCGATTTGGGGGATGCGCCCGATCGAAGACAACCCTTTGGTAATGGTGATGTTGTGAACCAGATTTCACCGGATCTTCAAAGAAATCAGCAGGACGACACCGTGAGAAGGAACGCAGATCAGGAAAGTCAGTTTCAGGGTCAGCAAACCCCTACTCGACCAATGATCAGGATCCAAGAGCCTGCGATAGCCGTAGATTTGCAAGATGTCGCCGCAGATTCGCAAGATGACGATCGGCAACGTCGAGGACGAGGCAGACCTGGCAACCAAGGTGGCCTGGACTCAAACTTGGTAGATGCGATTTACAGGAACGATTCGGATTTTCTGAGTTGAGCTCTTCAAAACGGGTTTCCTGAATGAGGCTTCTCAGCTTGTCTTTTTTAATGAACCCTTGATACCTCACGAACGAAGGCCCATGGTCGATCCTGACTGAGGGCATGCAGATTCATTCCATCGCGATTTTTCCTACCCTTGCGGTCGCGAGTGACAGTGACGCTGCTTCGAGAGAAGCGGCGGCCGACCTCGCAATCTGGTTGCCTGACATTGCCTTCGCCAGGTCGCCACGGCTTGCTCGGATGTGAATCAGGGTACAATCATTGAATCGGGTGGGCCGTGGTCTGGAACTCTTCCTGCATTGCCAGAAACTCATAGGCCAATCCCGTGGGAAACGTGCTTTTGATGTTCAGGAAATAACAAGGCAAGTCAACTCCAACGGAACCATCACGGACGAACAGGCAGAGTTCTTGAGTTTTTAAGAAGGTCTGGATTTAAACAGTCTGAAATCCATGACAGAAAAGCGAGCTGAACTATTGGGCAGAGTCAGTGAGCTTAAACTGGACGGCTTGATTTCCCTCACCGACAGGCTGGCCAAAACCCTCAGCAGAATGAGTCAACTGAGTTTGAATCGCCTGAGCTCGATCACGGCTAGCCAGGCTAAAAGTCTCAGTGGGATGCGTGCTCTCAGGATGGATGGTTTGAGTTCTGTGACGGATATTGAAACATCCATACTCAACAACGTGCAAGAATTTAATTTGGGTGGCGTGAAGGCTCTCATTGATGAACAAGCAGAGCTGTTGGGTAACGGAAATTTTTGGTGATGTTGCAAAGGCGTCAAGTCTGCAACCGACAGACAATTTGACATCATGAGCAAGAGTGGAATCCAGAGCATCACTTTAGGAGCACTCGATTCCGTTACTAGTGCCCAAGCCGAAATAGTGGTTAAAGCTGGCAATCTTGTGTGTTCTGGCCCAATTGTAGATCCCTAACGAGGGCTGGAAATCCTGCGGCTACCGTAAATCTTGAGGTCCAAGACTGGCAGCTGAGAGTTGTATTATGGCTCTGAGGCACACGTATGATTAAGGCAACACGAAAGCAGGATTGGCTGCAAAGGTTACTTGCGTCGCCTGTTTTAGATGATGAGCTTATTGCAATCCGGGTTTCATTTTCTTCAACCAGTCTGGCCATGTTGTGTTCTTGAACTTCTTGAGCTTTTGGGGTTGGTCCGCGTCAATGACGTTCCAGAGCGCAATGCCCGGTTTGACTAGAGGTGCTTCTTTGTCCGGCAGTTGATTGCTCAACTGCGATTTAATCGCGGCGTATGTTGAATCATCTGCCAGATTTTTCCATTCGTTCGGGTCGGTGTGGTGATCGTACAATTCTTCACCGCCGTCAAAATAACGTATGTATCGGTAGCGATCGCCCCGCACGGTATAGTTGCCGCGCCCCCACGTCGTTATCGCGGGTGTATCGATGGACTTGTCAGGTTGTGTCAGCAAGCCGGCGAGACTTTGACCATCAACGTACTGGGGAACTTTCAGGCTGCATAAATCACCAAGGGTTCGATAGATGTTGATCAGCGAGACAGCTTCATCAGAGGAACGGTTTTCTGGAGCGTTCTGCTGCCGTGTATCCATCAACAGAAACGGAACGCGGGTCGACTCCTCCCACAACGAGAACTTTCGAAAGCTGCGTTTTTCGCCTTGGTGGTACCCGTGGTCGGACCACAGAACGACGATGGTATTACGCGCGTGTGGACTGGCATCCAGGGCGTCGAGCAAACGGCCAACGTTGTAGTCAGCCCACGAAATGCAGGCCAGGTACGAACGCCGAACGCGCTGCCACGCTTCTGCTTTGCGGAATTTGTGATCATCACCCAGTTTTACCATCGACCTGCCGACCCACGGTACGTCTATCAAATCCTTGGGCTCAATCGCCGGTGCCTCAATCTGCTCCGCCTGCATCTTAAAGAACTTTTCAGGGCAAACGAAAGCCAGATGGGGTTTGACGATTCCTACCGCCAGAAAAAACGGCTGATCATGGTCTCGTGACAGCACATCCACCCCATACGATGCGACTTGAAAATCAGGATGGTCTTCGAGCGGATTGGTAGTGGGGCAGAATGCCATCTTGGTGGAATCACCCTGCTGATAACCAAGCTCAGCAGCGTAGGTCAGCTTGATCTGGTTTTTTTGGTGATACGCATCCCAGTCACCAGGCAAATTGACGGAACCATGAAAGATTTTTCCCGCACCAAAAGACTGGTAGCCCTGTTGGCGGAACAGTGCTGGCAGGCTTGTGTATTTCGCCAGTACCGAGTCTGGAATCTGTTGATGATCGTAGAATGGATACAGGCCCGAATGGAAGGGTTCGCTGCCATACAGCAAGCCAAGGCGACAGGGCGAACATGCCGGCGCAATGCAGTGTGCGTTGGTAAAGTTCACACTACGTCGAGCCAACCGGTCCATATTCGGAGTGATCGCCTGGGGGTGGCCGCCAAGAAACCCGGTCCAGTCATTCATGTCATCGATGGCAATGAACAGCACATTTGGCCGGCCGGCCACGCAGCTGGAAAGGCAACCAAGACTGAATAACAACCATGTGGCAAAGATGCGTATCGACAAAGTAGTCTCCCTGAGTTTGATTCAAGGTCATGATACACCGAGCAGCATGAAATTTCAGTGATGTGGCCGTTGCTTTATGTGCTCGATTTAAATTTTGCCTTCGATCCGCCGCAGAGTAGAAGATTTGCTCTCACAGGTGAAATGCCCTGCAAGCACGCAATGGCAGGCGGTCGATCGCATCCTACTTGTTGTCTGAACACGCGAATTTCTGTAACGCTGCAAGACTATTCGACAGGGTCCAAGGTGTGGAAAGCAGTGCGGCCAAATGATCGTTTTGGATTTATCTTAAATCGAAGAGTTTTGCTCGAGTTGAATTGGTGTGTGCATGGTCATGTGAATGGATGCACATGCCATTCCGAACGGCCTCCTTGTTAGGAAGTGCGAGGATCGTGGATGATGTTTGCATTGATGGAATGTTTTTCGTTGCCACTGAGGTCGACCAGCTTGATGTTCTCGAGGGACACATCGACATGGTAGAATCATGGATACAAACAATAACAACCTACTTTCTTGTCAAATGCCCCACACCTGTTCTGGCTCCTGAAAACATAGGAACATTCCCCCTTCAGGGCGCTAAACCTCTTATGCATTTTTTAAACGCAGCGAATTCTTATCGGAAAATAGAATGGCCGGAACAGATGGACACAAACCAAATACTTTCTTCATTGAAGTAGCGGGTGCTGGGCTACCCGAAGTCGATGGCCTGTACGTACCATCAACGGCACCACCTGCCACATCAGAATCCGGTACCGTTTCCAGTCTTGGCTATTGGAACGGGAAATTGGCATGGGACCGTGCTGATGGAAAATCGGCTCGCAGTCCCGCATTGTCATATTCAAACAGCTACAAGTCGTGGCGCATCTGCCGCTTGGATGGTCATCTTGCGTACGATATGACATGTGACGACGAGATACCTCCAAGTGATCGAGTATGGCATGTCTATAAAAAGGGTGTTGCCCCTGCCCCCAGCGTGATAGTCCATCACTTTGATCCAAGGTTGCCGTGTCCCAAGCCGAACGTTGTGTTTGTTCTTGGAGGACCGGGAGCTGGCAAAGGAACCATGTGTGAACTTGCTGAGTCACAACTTGGGTGGAATCACTTGTCGACGGGGGACCTTCTTCGTGCTGAACGCGATGCGGGTGGAGCAACTGCCGCAACGATTCAGGATTACATTGCAGCGGGTAAGTTGGTGCCAAACGAAGTTGTTGTCACATTGCTGAAGAAAGCGATGGACGAAATTATTCGAACGACAGGGAAAAATAACTTTCTGCTTGATGGATTCCCGCGTTCCCTTTCCAATCTGCAAGGATGGTTCGATGTTTTTGGGAAGGATGCTGAGCTACCAAAAATGTTGTACTTCGAATGTCCTTATGAGGTGTTAAAGCAGCGTATTCTCGGACGAGCCAAGTACACGGGAAGAACAGATGATAATGTCGCGAGTCTGAAGCTCAGATTCGATACGTTCAAGGAAGAGACGCTGCCCACGGTTGAACTGTTCAAGAGCAAGCACAAGTGTGTTGAAGTGGATACCAGCCAAGATCGCCAAGCGGTTTACAAAGTCGTTGTGAGTCACCTTGCCGAATACACTGATCTTCAATTTGCTGTTAGACCACTGTCAGAGCGAGCCGAGATGCTTCTTGGTTTAAGGCCCTTTCCCAAATAGGAAGCATGATGCGTCCGCAAGAGAACGTTGTGCGTTAAGGATATCTGAATGCCTTTTGATCGGAAATCGGGGCAGCGGGCTTTCTTATTGATCCCGCCGCCTTTAAGTCGTGATGAGCTGATGTGGGCAGGACAACTGTTCGGTTTTTCGTGTCATGGCTGCGCGTTACTGTGTCGCGTTAAGTACAACGACTGTTTTGAAAGCTGAGGGAGCGGCGACCAGAGTACCATCGTTGCTGACAGCAATCGCTTGGACGTTAAAATGCTTGCCGATATGGTTGGTTTGGACTTTTGCCATCTGGTCGCAATCCCAAGCATGAATCACGCCGTTCGCACCGCTCAAGAGGTGGCGGTTGTCAGGTGCAAACGACATGGACCAGTTGATGCCGTCTCCTTCCATCACGCCCAATTTGCGGCTATTTACCAAGTCCCAGATAACGATCTTATAGCTGTCGCCCGTGGCCAGCTTGGATCCGTCAGGTGAAAAAGCCGCTGCTTGCCCGGAAACGTGAGATTTTGCGACTTCAAAGGTGGCAATCACTTTCTCTTGAGGAACAGAATAAACTTTCAATGTCTTTCCATCAGTCGCCATCAACTGGTCACCTGAGGGAGAGATGTGAGTTGCTTTGATCTTGCCGTCGAATCCATCGATGGTGGCAATGGGTTGGCCTGTTTCAAGTTCCCAGTATCGTGCAACGTTCTCTCTTTCACCAGAGAAAGCAAATTTGCTATCTGCTGACAGTGCCAAAGTGGTGATCTCACTATTGTGCAATTTGTGCTGGCCTTTGAGTTCCAGTTTGCCGTTGCCGTCAGCTAGATAAACTTCGAAGACTCCTTTGTAACCTCCTAATACTACGTACTCACTGTTCTTACTGAACCCGCAGACTAAGATATTGCCCATGTGATCCATGCGTTCAGAATCGATCAGCTTTTGACCGCTATTGAGATCAACAAGCGTTGCGGAAGAACCTGACCGTCCGATCAGCATGAATCGATTTTTTGGGCAGATCGCTACGGACTTGGCCCCCCAGCCGAGGTCATCAATTGTCAACTTGGGTCGCATGGATCGTAAGTAGTCAATATCTGACGAAATGGCCACACCATCGATGACATCCCCAAATGGATTGTCAGCTTCCATGGCTTGTTTTTGTTCTTCTTGCTGCAGATGCTCCTGGTCAGCGTCACTTAGCTTTTCAAGTGGAATCGAGATCGTACGCTGATCCGCCCGCTTGAGAAAAATGTTGTCTCCTTCCCGCTTGACGAATTGTGCCTCAATACCGAATTTGCCAGTCTGGTCAGACCACTTACGTACTGACCCCAGTTGCGGTGCTTTCACCGGCATCTTGGGTGATGACGTAGATCCAAGTTTTGGTGAGCTTGAGGTATTGGCTAGCCCGGCCACCATCTTCATGGAGCCAGACGCGTTGCTAAGAGAAGCGGTCTTACTCCCGAGATTAGCCACATTTGCAGCGAATCCGGCCTTGGCCTGTTCGTTGTCTTGGTCAGTCAGAGTCCTGTTGAGAATAGCTAACTCGTTGAGTGGTACAAATTCAACTTTACTTTTCCCGTATTGACGACTTAACACACGAACAGAGACGTTGTCCGTGCTCAGAAAGAATACATCTACCCAACTGCCATATCGCTCCCATTTCAAAGGGGAGCCTTGGGCAAGAGCCATGTCTGCACTGAACGCGGTCGTATCGTTTTCCAACACAAGATCGCCGTCGGCTAACGTCCGGAACTTGTTTGAAAATTGGCCCGGATTGGATTCGATGTCGCGTTGGGTTTGTTGGGAAACCGCAATCCAGTCAGCTCTTGCAAGTGTGAGAAGTCGCATGGCATCATCGGCCTTGACCTTGACGGTACTGGATGTCGGAAGACTTACGACCACACCACTTTTCCACTCGCCGCCGCGACCCAACATGATCGGAGCTCCCGGTACGAGTTGCGTCGTCGCAGTCCCGCGTATGTATCCAGAAGGAAGGGTTTTGGGAGGCAAACTGGCAATTCTACGACGCTCGATCTCGTCGCGTTCTTCCTGAGTTAGTTCGCGGACCGGAACATTCACTTTAGGCGAACCACCCCGCAATATATTTGAGACGAGTTGTTTCTTTTTTGTGCTTAGATCAACAATGAAATAGAATGCGATGCCATCGTCCTGATTCCGATTGATAATTGATCTGGCACGTCCAAACATATCTCGCAAATTGATGGTTCCAGATTCTTTAATCTGAATCGGTAATCCCATCACTGACACTAGACCTTGATTGGTGTTTATCTGAAGTCTGGCTTGCCCCTTACCCTCAGAGACTTGTCGATAATCAAAGGACATTCCATCCCCTGTGATTCCGGTATTCATCCTGAAATTTGACAACTTATAACGGACGGTTCCATCGGATGGCTTGATCAGATCTTCGCCACTGCAAAAAAGTGCGGGCAGTGAGACAGCGAGAAAAATAACCAATCGCATACGTTTTAGAATGAAATTCATATGAATCGCCCCTTTAATATGAATCGAAGCCGCGTTTAGCGTTCTTGCCTTCGAAAGTCTATCAGTTTTGTTGGCGTGGCTTCTCATTCGGTGAAAAGTAGCCGTGCGGTAATAGGGTAATTATCAACAAAAAGTTTCACTCTAGGCAACAGAGTTAGCGGTGAGTCTTTGATTCGAAGTTAAACCTAGTCGGGTACGGGTATCAGCAAATTTGGCGAATCACCAAATTCGGAAACACCGTTCCGTTGAGTTGGGGGATCTCAGGTTTGTATTGAGCAGGGCGATAGCCCACATTTTGTAGCTCTCCGGAGTGGGAATGCTTGGTGGGTCTGGTTGCACGTCAAGGGACGCGGCGGGTGGCTTTGTGGCGGGGTCCGTGGCAAGAACGCTCCATTTATGAGAGTTCTCCATCGTTTGAATTTTCCGAATTCGTTAAGGAGACTGAGTCATTCAAATCGCGGGAACTTATTCCACCTCGTCAAGATCAGTCGCCGAGATTCAGTACCGAGCCCCAGACTTCATTCCTTAGGCATCTCGGCCTGCAAATCCGCCGTATTTCCTGTGTTTGGATTTTTTTAGAAATTGCGCGCCCAAGTGATTGTTTGCTGACGCTTCGATTCTTGCCTCCTGCTTATGACCGCAATCGGAGGCGTGTCGAATTTTCACTCCGGAGTACTAGCAGATGAGCCGCCGCAAGACTGTCACCCTTGAACTCGCCGCCAGCAGCGAACGAAAACGCTCGATCAGAGATTTTCGACGCCAATGCTATTCATTGATGGGAAGAACTGACCTTCTTCAAGAGGAGGGCGCGGGAGGTCATGTGCAACAACGGCTTGATGATGAGTTGCATCTGATCGAGGCGAGGTTGGGAGACGAAACGGTTGGTACCATTCGCTGGGGTACCTATATCAGTGTCGCTGGAGATGATCAGTACGCGGATTCGATAATCCAGAACAAAACTGGCCTTCCCAACAGTGAACCTGAGAGCTTCAGTCGTACGGATCGGCTGATCATTCATCCCAAGTATCGGCGTGGCACGGTACTTATTGGGATGGCAAGATTTTGCCTTCGTTTGGCAATTGAGGCGGGAAGTCAATTTGATCTCTGTTGGTCAGAGAAACCCTTGACGCGAGTTTACCAGCGGCTGGGTTATAGCGTTTTGCCACAGCGACTCGTGAATGCCCGGTCAGTCACGCTGTACCCCCAGATCCTGAATATTCAACAGTTTGCTGAACGTTGGTCCGCTCGGACTGCCGTACGACAGCAATCTCTAGCCACTCACCAATTCGATCAGAACCAGCTCAGTACCTCATGCTGATGCAGAACAGCAGATAAATCCTGTCTGCAATTTCCCGACTACCAAATTCTAAACATCTGAAATCCCATTCATTTAAATTTCACGCCGGGATCACAATTCCTGGCTGCCTTGCAAAGGACTTTTTTGATATGTCAAAAATTCAGGGACAACGAGTCTGCGGACCGAACCTCGGCACTTATTCATTTGATGAATTCGACGAAAAGAAACAGGAACTAGCCCGCCTGAAAGAACAGGCAACTTCGTTCTGGGAACAGGAAAAGGCAGTATTGGTTGCGCATGGTATTCAGGAGTGTTGCAACATTCTTGATCTTGCCTGTGGCCCAGGAGTGGTCACTCGCAAAATCAAGTCACTTGTGCCTGACAGTCATGTGACAGGAGTGGATCTCAATGAATCACTCCTGCAGGTTGCCATCAATGATTCACAGCAAGACGGCTGTGAGACGCCTACATTTCGTAAAGCAGATTGCACAAACTTGCCGTTCGAGGCATCTTCGTTCGATTTCGTTTATGCAAGATTTCTGTTTCAGCACCTTAGTACTCCTGTCACTGCAGTTGCTGAAATCAAACGAGTTCTGAAGCCGGGCGGCCGCGTCCTGATCGTGGATGTTGATGATCGCGATCTGGATGTTACACCAGCGTGTTCTTCCTTTGAACAATTGACAAGAGCGGCCGGAGTCTTTCAAACCGAAGGCGGTGGTAATCGACACGTTGGACGAACACTCGATGGTTTACTGAAATCTCATCACTTTGCCAACGTGAATCGACAGGTAGAGGTCATGAGTAGTGAACAGATTGGTCTCGAATCATTTTTCAGAATGACGACACAGTTCAAAATTGAACAGTTGCCAGAAGATCTAGCGGCGGAGATGCGGGAACTACTTCCAGAAATGCGTCGCCAATTGGCCTCTGTGAACGCAACGATCTCGGCAGGTATTCACGTCGCGAGTGGTCTCGCCTGTTGAATCAGAACATTTGCAGAACACCTTCCACCTGAACAAACAACCTAGCACGAGAAGACAGCCATGAGCCAGAACAAGAAATCCCATCGACCTGGGGAACTTAAACTGCAGGGGGCTGGTGTCAGTACCAGTGACGTTCAGCGTCAGTTGAAACAACTCGCCAAACCGGTGGTTTGGCGAGTGGCCGTGGCATTGGCGATGGATTGGATGATCATCCTCGCCACGATGCTTTGTGCAGCGATTTGGCCAACTTGGTGGGTCTGTCTGACAAGTGTCCTGGTGATCGGGACGCGACAACACGCACTCGGTGTTCTCGGGCATGAAGCAGCGCATTACACGGTGACTCGGCGGCGGAAGGTCAATGATGCCATCGGCATGGTGCTTTGTTTTTGGCCGCTTGGCGGATCGCTCACTGGTTATCGTCGCTTCCATCACCGCCATCACCGCCACCTCGGCACAGAGCATGATCCTGAGAGGCATTTTTTCCAGTCCAGCGAGTGGAGAATTCCTGTGAAAGCAGGTGCTCCTGCTTGGCGATTTATCAAGGGCTGTCTAGGAATGCAACTGCTTGATTATGCAAAGTTGATTCGTAGCCTGCTGCCACAAACAAAAACTGAGTGGGTTGGTATCCCAATATGGTGGGCGTGCTTCGCATTGACATTGTGGATGCTGGACAGCCTTTGGTTGTTAGGTCTTTATGCAATCGCTATTCCAACAGTGTTTTGGGCCTTGATCGAACTGCGGGGATGGACCGAGCATCGTGGCATTGCTGAGACCCATCGCTATCAGACTCATTGGTTGTTGCAGCAGATCCTCTTTCCCCACAACGTGTGGATGCATTACGAACATCATCAGTGGTGTTATATTCCCTTTTACAATCTTTCCCGTGCTAGAGCATTGGATGAAAAAACACCCGTCGTGCAACTGAAAGAGGTGTTTGATTTTCTCGGCGTGACAGATCACGACAGGTATGCCAATGCCAATGGCTATCAGTTGACTCCTGATCATTTTCTTGATCACGGGCTTCGCAGTACCTGAGGTATCATCGAACGTAAGGGCGATACCATTGGCCAGCAAAATATTGAACCGTTGAAGTCAAATTAAACGACACCATGCTGGCGGGAAGGTGTCGAGTATTATCTGGCTTTCAAGTTCAAGAGGGCTTGGAGTTAGGTTTAGTCAAACCCCACATACAACTGTTCGTGTGTTTGGTCCAGTGTGGCGGACTCTTCGTAAGATTGTTCGTAGCCAGATTCCGAGTGTTGCTCGCTGTGTCGTGCTGATGTAATCTGCCTGTGGGTGTCAAAGATTCGCTGGCATCAATCCATTCTTAGTCCCAGCAAAAAAGTATTCAATTGGGCTGGGGGTTACACGTAGTAGTGGCGAGACCACCCGTCGGTGGTAACAACCGGACGATCTTATTCAATTCAGGTCTAAACACCCTGGTTTGCCTCGAAATGATCCCCTTTTTACTTTCTCGCGTATCGAATGATCCAATTCGTTTCTTTTCTCGTTGAAAGCTGTCCGTCCGCGATGCAAAGTGGAGATTCAATCCCTAGTTTCGTTGAGCAAAAAAACGCCATGTATGATTCGCTTATTAGAAAAGTTCTGCTCTTTACGCTGCTTGCTGTAGTTGTCGCTGGGACGGACGTAGTTTCCGCTCAGGAAAAAAAAGAAGCTTCCAATTTGATGCATTTGCTAATCGATTGCAGCAAACCAAGCCGGGGTTTGATTGAGGCGACGCTGCAAATCCCCGTTGCTGCGGCCGCGAAGGTGGGGAAGATATCGCTTTGGTATCCGAAGTGGGTGCCAGGGTCCCACGGGCCTGGCGGCCCCATCGCAAATATTGCCGGCCTTCAAATCCATGGCGCGGATGGCAAGCGTTTGAAGTGGAGACGGGCGCCGGGTGAGGTTTACCGATTGGAGGTCGAAGTACCCCGTGGAGCGAAAGAAGTTCAGGTCGCGGTACGATATGTTGTGAACCAACCAACAACCACCTCCTTTGGCCACGACTGTTTTTTTGCTGGAAACATTGGAGTGGTAAGCCCAAGTTGCTTACTGCTTTATCCAGAAGGGTCCGATGTTGATGAGCAACAGATTGAAGTGCGCGTGCGCCCTCCAGCTGGTTGGTACGTGGCCTCTGCCTTGGCAAAGTCAAACAAGGGGGTGAAGCCAGAAGAGGAACTCATGTTCCAACCTGTCACTCTGCGCACGCTAGTGGACAGCCCTGTGATGCTTGGGAGGTGCTACCGTAGTTTTGAGCTTGTCACGAACACCTCACTATCTCCTCCGCATACGCTTCATGTCTTCTCTGACCACAAAACTGCAGAAAGTATCAGCGATGAAGTCGTCAAAAAGTATGCTGAAATGGTGCGGCAGGCATCGTATCTGATTGGTTCTCATCCTTTTGACCGATTTGATATTTTACTTGGGGTTACCGATGCACTGCCCAAGAATGGTCTTGAGCACGCACGTTCAACTTTCAACGTGCTGCCACCGTCGTCACTGAAATCGGTGACTGCTTTGAAAGGTTGGGATCGTCTTTTAGTTCCCCATGAATATCTGCATGCTTGGTGCGGCAAGTTTCGACGCCCTGAGGGAATGCTGACGAGTGATTTTCATACGCCGAAAGACACCGAATTGCTTTGGGTTTACGAGGGGCTTACGCAGTACTTGGGAGAGTTGGTAGAAGCAAGAAGCGGTTTGATGACTGATGAGGAATTCAAGAATCGGCTCTTGGTAGAACTTCGAAATGCCATGAACCAACAGGGCCGGCAGTGGCGGACACTTGCAGACACGGCGGCTGCATCACATATCCTTCGTGGTGCCAGCCCGAGTTGGGGTGGGTTGAGACGGAGCCAAGATTACTACATGGAAGGAATGCTGTTTTGGTTGGAAGCCGATGCGAGAATACGACATCTGACAAATGGCAATAAATCATTGGATGACTTTTGTCACTCGTTTTTTAAATCGCAAAGATCGGTGAAGCAGCCAGCAGCGTTCGATCGAAGCGAAGTTGTCAAGCAGCTTCATGCGGTGGCACCCTTTGATTGGGATGGTTTGATATCTCGCCGGATAGAGTCGTTCCAGCAGCAATTTGATCCCGAGGTAGCGAGTCTTTTGGGTTACAGTTTTGAAATCACTAATCAGAAGCCCAAGATCCCGACCAATACATTTCGTCAAAGCTCAGGTGTTGACTTGCTTGACTCACTGGGGGTTTCCTTCTCATCCTCAGGTGAAGTTCGGAATGTGTTACTTGATAGCCCCGCAGATAAAGCAATGTTGGCTCCTCGACAAATGATTGTTGCTGTGGGTGATCACAAATGGAGCACCGATCGAATGCTGAGTTCAGTTGAACAGGCGGTGCAAGGAAAGCCAATCAAACTGCTGGTGTCAGAGCATGATCGAATCAAGTCGGTGCAGATCCAATACTATGGTGGTCTCGCGTATTGGAACCTCACGCGTGACGATTCCAAAGAAGATTGGCTGTCACAGATTTTGGCGGCACGCAAGAAGTAGACCAGATCGTCTGGGTGAATTGAGGAAGTGTTGCGATCTTCGTGCTGACTGTTGAGAGTTGAGGAAAAACGCGGGTCCAATGAAGCATTGAACCCAGGTGGTGTTTTCTTGTGTGATGAAAATCTTAAACATCCCACGGCCACGGTTGCTGATCCGATTTTCTGTCAGGCACGTCAATGAAAGTCCAAAAAGACAGGACGTGATAGTAGCATCGGGTACTAACGCGGAAGCCCTACAAGGTGGCTTGCCGGGACTCTAGTTTGATAGATCAAAACAGGCTCCCTCCTGGGTGCTTCTTACATAGAGCCGACCATTACTGAATGCCGGTGTTGACCAGCATTTTCCTTCGATGGCTTCCGTACTGGCTAGCTCTTTGTACTCCTCGGGTGTTGCCTTCACGAGTGTGACTTTGCCGGCATCGGATAATACAACTAACTGGTCATTCACCAAAATGCAATTTCCCGGACCGAATCCTGAATGTGACCATTTGATTTCACCTGTGCTCAGTTCAACGCATTGTAGTGGTGCTCGTCCATATTTTTTGAATTCGAAAATTCCATACAGATGCCCATCGTGGACGACCGGGGTGCTCCAGTGATTCATCAATTCGTTTGGCTTGAACCAGACTTCCTCTGCTTCTTTAGATCCGTTGACAGAGAAAAGTCCGGCACCGACACCGTAACCAGCCGAGCAGAAAATCTGGTTGCCACTGGAAACCGGGGAAGCGGCTGTTGATACGCTAAACGGGAATTGGGATGTCCACGCGAGTTCGCCTGTTTCTGCGGCTAAAGCAATGAGGCCCGACTGCATGAAAAAGACAACTTGTTGTTTGCCATCGATCGTTGTGATGTGAGGAGTGGCGTGAGTCATTAATTCATCGCCAGTCTTCCACAGAACTTTCCCCGTATCTTTTTGGAATGCAAGAAAAGTTTCACCGGGTCCCCCACCACTGACGAACAGCATGTTGCCGTGCAATAACGGGGAGGTAGCGTTGTACCATTTGATGTGGCGTCCCGAAAATTCCTTGACCACATCATGTCTCCAAATGACTGATCCGTCGGATGCGTTGAGGCAGCTTAAAACAAGGCGTCCGTCGTACACGTAAACATGTTTGTTATCTACGGTGGGTGTGTTTCGGGGGCCATCGCCACCGCGATTATCACGGGCACCAGCATTGCCGCCGTCATGTTCGTAATCACTGGAACTCAAAGGCACTGCCCATCGTTCCTCACCAGTTGCCGAGTCGAGAGCGATACATGTCTCGCGATCTTCACCTTCATGTTCTCGCTTGATTACCGTGTAGACAGCATCACCGAAGACAACGAACGAACTGAATCCAGAAGTAGTTGGAATTGTCCATACTGGTTCCTGCATTCCGGACGCAAAACGAGCTGAATCGATTGTCTCGAAGGACTTTCCGTCACCATTGGGTCCGCGGTACTGGTTCCAATCGGCTGCGTGCACTGAAAGAGTGAAAATCGAAAGACCAGCAAAAACTAGAAATGACTTCATGAACTAATCCGTGGGTATCCTGTTGTGAAATGTAGCAATTTTTGTGACATGAAGTTGGTTTGCGTCACCGTGCATGCGGATTGACAGCTTAGATCCTGTCGCTTCATTGGGGTAGGGTAAGCTCTTGCGTGTTCCATGAATTGCTGTTGTCGGACATGCTCGGTGCATACCTCGGAATTCAATCCCAACTGCATCTGACACGCGTTATGCAAAAAGTTCGTTCATTGGGATCCCAGAACTATCGCCGAACTTCTCGATGGGAACATCCATCGAATTGGCGATTCTGACAAATAGGTTGGACAAGGCATTTGCTTGTTCGTCGTAACTGACAAACTGGCCAGCTTTGTGCCCCATCTTTTTTCCACCGGCAAGAATGAGAGGAAAATTTGTATTGTCGTGCACCTTGGAGGTTGCTGCACCCTGAAAGACAAGGCATCGATCAAGAAGAGAACCGTCGCCTTCTTTCGCATCCCCAAGCCGCTTGATGAAATAAGCGAGTTGTTGGGCTACGAATTGATCCCACTGACCCCAATCCTTGAACCCGTCTTTGCCTTTGGCGGCGGAATGACTCAATTGATGAAGGTCTTTGCCAATACCAATATGTTTGGACAGGTTATTGGTGGGGGCTGTTCCGCCCTCGGAGGCGATTTGATAGGTCGCGACACGCGTGATATCTGATTTGAAAGCGAGGTACATCAAGTCGTACATCGTCCGTATGTAGTTCTCCACATCGGTGAACTCAATCTCAAGATTCATCTCTGGAGGTGCTGCGTGGGTTCCCTTATCGGCCCACAACTTGTCGTTAGCGACTTTCTTTTCCAGCTCTGCAATCGATGCTAAATACTCATCGAGTGTTGCTTGATCCTGTTGCCCCAGATTCCGTTTGAGGTCTTTGGCATCTCGATAGATTTCATTCAGCAGTTGTGTTTTTTCGCGCAGTCTGGCCTTGGCTGCCGGACTATTTGCAACATACATCCTTTCGTAAATTTCTTTTAGGTTTGACCACGCGGGAATTCCCTTTCCGTTCTTATCAAAAGACAGCGTGTAGGTTCGAGATAAATTGCCCACGCCGCCCACCGTTGAAAGAGGCATCGAAGCTAATTGCGTTTGGCCACGGTGGAAATCACTGATGACCTGATCGATCGAGATGGAATTGAGGCTGGTTTTTCCTTTCACGATATCTTTGGCTGTCATAAATCCCGTGGGATTCACATGAGCGTCGCCGCTATTGCGATTTTGTGGATGTGAGAGTCCTGATATGACTGAGATGTTTTCACGAAACGGATTCAATGCTGCTTGGCTGGTTCTGAATTCGTACGTCCTTCCTTCCCCTTTGGGAAACCAATACCAATCCTCGTGCTGGGGATCTTTTTCGGGTGGAAGGCTCACCCCATTCGGAAAGAAGATGAAAGCTGCTCTTTTTGGCAAACTTTGGAGTGCTTTTTCTTCTCCCCCTGCCGCCATCGCATTCATGAATGGGAGTGCTAGCGAGACACCTGCCCCGCGCAAAAATGTTCTTCGTTGTAGATGCCAAGTCTTCACGGCCATTGCACTAATATCCTCGGCGGAATCGTTCACTTTGGACGATTCCATGAATTATGACGGGTACAGAGTAATTGCTTGCTTCGAAACGCTTGACTAACTGTTTTACCAGATCCTCATCATGGTAATCGAGGTCTCGCGACAACGCGTAAGCCAGAAGCCTTTCCACAAGGCCCTGACCAAAGTCGTGCTTTCGATGGTGTATGAGATATTGTTTGAGTTCGCTCACACCATCAATGCTTACTTTGTCCGGCAATATCGATTCTCGGTGAATAGGGATATAGTCCCGATTGAAGTTCGTTTTTTTCGCTTTCTCAGGTCCGCTCTCGGCCTTGGAAACGACAAGCACCTGATCGCGCCACGCACCACTTGCGTCGAAGTTCTCGAGCGGAATACCCCAAGGATCGATTTTCTCATGACAACTTTTGCAAGCCGCTTTATTGCGGTGGGCAAACAGTTTTTCATTGAGCGTCAATTTGTCGAAATCGGGAATGCTATCGTCCAAGGGAGGTACATTCTTGGGTGGTTCTGGGGGTGCGTCGTTCAGGATTACGTCAGACAGCCACACACCACGCAGGATGGCGTGTGAATTCATGCCGTCAGAGTTACCAATGAGAAATGTTCCCTGGGTTAACAACCCACCACGATTCGCATTCTTGTTCACGACCACTTTCCTGAATTCGGTTCCTTTGACTCCTTTGATTTTGTAAAATACAGCCAGGGTTTGATTCACAAAAATATGATTCGCATCAAGAAGATCAAGCGCGGGGGATCCATGTCGGAAAACATCGTTGACTGACTCGACCGTTTCCGAACGCATGAGCTCTTTCAAGGAAGGTTTGAATCTTGGATAGTAGTTTCTGTCGACCGCGACGTTGAACAGGTTAGAAGTCTGAAGCCACTGATCGGTGAAGTGTTCAACCCATCTTCTTGACTTTTTATCGCGGAGCATTCGTTCAATGTGTGAAGAAAGATTGGAAGGTTTTGTCAATTCGCCCATCGAAGCCGATTCCAGTAATGCTTGATCTGGGACTGAACACCACAGGAAAAACGCTAGCCTCTCAGCTAATTTGTAGTTCGTCTTGTCTTCGGCAGATAGATCACCGGGAATGCCCAGATAGAAAAAACTGGGTGAACACAATATTTCTTTGTACGTGCTCAGCAGAGCGGTGATTGCCTTCTCAGTTCGAGTGTGTGTTTGATAGATGCCGTAATATTTTTGAAACTCTGCATCGCTTGGGGACCGTCGAAATGCTTTTTCAATAAAACGGTAAATTTTCTGACGTAGGTGGTCTGTCATGTCCAAGCCGGGGATGTCAGCTGGTAACAGGGTCGCGGTCAGTTCAGTATTGACGTTTCCTTTGTAGTCAAACGATTCCAGATAAATTGGCTGCGAACTTCGATTCGTGATGCGAATGAAGAACGGGCGATCCAAGGCCCGTGTCATTTCTGTCGGTAACATCTCGGGATAGGAGTTCAGCGAGTAGGTACGCAATTCATCGCTTTTTGCGATGTCGATGGTTCCAAGCACCTCGGTTTTCTGGCGTGGATCGACTTCTGAGTGAGTGAAGCCGATGGCGACTTGTAGCTTTCCAGGTTTCTCTGCTTTTGCTGATAGCGATGTTTGGAACATGTATTGGGAAATGGATCGAATGGGCAGATCAATGTATCCACCCTGATTAACCAACACACCTGTGCCGGCACGTTCGACTTTGTCCACAGGCGGTTTATTCTTACGACCTTCGGAGGCAAAAGTAACAGCTGGCTCGGTGTCCAAATTCGCTATGTCGAACTTCTCGAAATAGGGCTCAAATGCAGTAATCCGCTTCATCTTCTGAATAACAGACAGCACAACGTTTAAGTAGGATTCGAGGTGTGGCCCGCTGATCATCAGCAGTCGAGAACTATTCTTTAATCCGGTTTCTACGCTCGTGCTCTCTTCGGGAAGTACGCTGACTTCATCTGCTACTGATATTTGCAGCAAATCCTCAAGAGCATGTTGCAGCTCATATCGGGTCAAGCGTCGTACGCTGCCCTGCCTGTTCGGAATTCCATACCGCTTCCATTTCTTGAACTCTTTGTCTAGCCAGTTGGTGATCACCAATCGTTCAGTTACCGTCGGTTGCGGTTGATCTTCGGGGGGCATTTCGCCGGAGTTGAAAGCTTCTCGAATATCCTCCCATCTTCCAGAGTGTTGGCCGGAAACGATATTCGGATCGATGTTGTCGAGTCGTATCTTACCCTCGAAATCTTGGCGTCCATGGCATGCTACGCAGTATTTCTGAAGCAGCGGCTTCACCTGTTGGCGAAATTTGTTTAAGTCCGGTTGAATATCACCCCAGGCAAATCCAGGCATGCATACCAGCAAGATACCACAGAATAAAAGTCTTAAAGCCAGCAACGATTTCAATAATATGCTCTCGATCATTTGGTCAATTTTACTTCAGTTGGCAGTTGCAGCAAGTAAACGCACAAACCAATCTAATTGGCCGGGCCCAACCATGTCCAATTTTTTTCGATGTCTGTTTGCTGTCACTATTGGGTTTGAGTTCAACCCCCAATCGTCGGTAGCGTCCGCGCAGTGAGGCCTGATATGGTGTTCGGCTGACTGTGTTCCCAATCTTTGGCGATGTGGCCTGATTGATGTCGCAGCTTTGACCGTTTCGCAAGTGTGATCACGACCACAGGATAACCATACGGTGGAACGAGTTACTGAGCGGAGGGAGTGCGGCGGATGTGAACCATCAGTTCCCCAGCATTGTCAGCTAGTCTGTTCCAGTCATCTTGGCAGCGAAGGAACAACTGCCCGTGGTTTGGCGATACAAAGCTTTTCAACTTGCCAATGGGAAACGGATCTGAAAGTTTGAAGTTGTTGTAAATTACTGCAACCAGTTGGCCCCGCCCGATTTTGTCGCCATCAGCATCGTACTCGCCACCGTCTTTTGCGATCTTCCAATTTCCGACGGCGGCAAGGTCGTAGGATGCTCCTGTGTCAAGCTGAACCCCGGTCGCCTGCCAACCCAACAAAGCAGAGACCTTGACCTGAGTTCGCCGTTTGCCAGCCAGCGGGCTGAATTTCCGGTTCCACTGCCAAGCACAAAGGTCAGCACGGTATCCATTATCCAGTTGGTCGAGAAACAACTCGTATTCAAATGCGAGTTGTTGCGCTGTGAGACCGTACACCACTTCGAAACTTGCACCCTTCTGCTTCTTCATCAGAGCGATCGCAAGAGGCTTGAAGCGGTCGGCATAATTGGGATTGTTGGCGAGCAGATGGCACAATGCCCAGCGCCATGCATAGTCTTGCCATGTACCTGGGTCGACTCGTCCAGGTACGGCGATTTCACGCAACTTCCGCTTGGGTTGGTGACCTTGCAAATAGGCAATCACACGGGGGTTGATATCCACGGCCCTTTTATCAAACTTCCAGTACTGTCCCATTTCTGCCAAGCCTTCGGCTAGCCACGTGGGACCCGTGGAACCGAACGCAAGGTGACAAAATCCGTGGGTGCACTCATGCTGAATGACGCCATGGTCATCGCATGAGTACAGCACTGCTCGATGCCGATTCCCAAGTGAGGAGTTGAAACAGATACCAGCTTCGCCTTGAATTTTGGCGATCCCGGCGGGTTCGGTCAGCAAGCCGTCAGGCCAACCAGCCAGATCGCGGACGATAAAGCCTTCAACGATCCCATTGGGTGCCTGTCCAAAATATTGTGACAGAATCCCGACCATCGTTTCCAGCTTATCAAGAATGATTCGTGCTTGCCGCTCTGATATGTCTGTCATGAACGCATAGTGTTGTGAACGAATCAGCCGTGGTTTGTGCGGTTCGTCAGATAGATGCCGATACTTGGTGAGTAGTGCATCATCAACGCTCGCTCGCGCTGTCGTTTTGTTGCTGATTTCAATTTCAAGGGTTTTCGCAACGATATCTCCCGTATCCAGCCGTACTGCTACCAACTTCGTAACTTTAGCTCCGGCGCCGGCACGCCCGAAGTCATCGCTAATGAACCCGACAGTGGCGTCTTTTGCTGTCGGAATGGATAAGGTGGATTTTCTTGTAAATCCATTATTCGCTGGAATCTTCACGACCAAACGACCATTCGTCACTCGACTCAATTCGGCGACGATTTCGCATGTCGAGTGAGCACTGGCTTTATTTCCAACTTCAAGAACTCGAATTCCATTGGCATCGTCGTTACCAGTCACAAGGGAAATCTCAGCGACCTCACCCGTGGTGCGTCCTAGCCGATTTAAACGGCACTGGAATTGGATGTTTTGACCCGCCTTCAAATCATCCACCACGTAACTGCCAGTGACTACGATTTTAGCCGGTGATCGAAGGAACTGGCCACCTGCCAGTCGTACGCTTTGTTTGTCCATGGATTGAACACGAACGGTATAAGCTCGGCCAGTCTCATCTTTCACGACGAGCACATTGCCTGAAACAGATTCTACCGTTCCGGAAATGGAAATCGTTTCCTGGACCATAAGCTGTGAGTATCCAACGTTCGCGCTCAACACTACTGCTAGGAAAAAGTTAGCGAGCAAGACAAGTGGCGGTTGCTGCATGGATTATCTCTCATCGTGGGGGGCTGATGATTGCGCACGTTACCTCACGATAGCATGACTCGCTAGGCCTCGAATGCGAATCTGTTTTAGGTCAGCTTTTGACGTGATAATTACTGCGAGTGGCAACAACGCGATCACGATTTTCCTGTCGCGGTTCACCGTCCAAACAAGAAGCGGTGTTGTGCTTGTGAAGGAGAGAACCATGTCCATTCACAGCTCACAATCTACAAGGCGATGTGCGACGGACTTCTCACTTCAAATGGGTTGCTGGTAACCACACTGAGGTCGGTTAGTGAGAATAACTCTTGGATGCGAGGCGGGACATTGGGATCACTCATGAACCGCTGTTCGGTATTTGTAGGGTGACAATATCTGTGACACAAACGGCATGCTTGTTTTATTTCAGTACAGCGGTACTGTTCCCAATGAACATCTGTATTTCAGTTTGGCCGAATTAAAAAGTAGTCCTGCCTTAACCATGGCGAAAGGTTGCTTGAGGTTAAATGAATTGAGCGAATAAAAAAGGTTGTCCTGATTCAGTGCATCCGCCGTACAACAATTTACAACACGCCTTGCGCTATAAGCTTCGCTTACCAATGTGCTGCGAACGAGCTTTCCCTTCTGGGCCATCAACTGCCGCATTTCATCCGTATCCCCTAGAATATCAAGTTTGTCCAACTCGATGCTGAACCGGTTTCCCAGTGGTGCCTCCGTAGCAAGTTCAACCATCTATTCGAGGATCTTGCAGGTCAGCTTTTCCGCTTTCTCCTGATGACTTAATTTTTTCGTGGTGGCTGTTGGGCGATACACGGCGGGGTGTTAGGAGTCTGCGATGACTCACGGAGCCTTTTCTTTTCAGATTGGATCGGCGCTTTTAAGCTCAAAAAGCATGCTTCAGTCCAATGTGTTTGGATTTTGTAATACGGGTGCGAATTTCCCGCTCTGAGCGTGTTCTCGACTGGATCGGTGGTTTTGGTGCAGGAGAAAATCAGATGTTTAGTATTTAGCGAAACGAGCAGTCAAAGGAACTCATTCCATATTTTACGAAATTGATCCGTAACCTTTCTCCGTTCAAAGTTATTTCCCGACATCCAACGTCAGAATCTTGCTGTGCATAATGCGTGATACCCAATTTGAATTTGTTCAATTGTTGACGTCCCACCAAGGGCGATTGTATGCGTATGTGTTTTCGTTGCTAGGCAATGTTGACCAGGCACGCGATGTGATGCAGGAAACCAACAAGGTGCTGTGGCAGAAGTCGAGTGAGTTTGAATTGGGGACCAACTTTGCCGCATGGATGATGAGGACAGCTTACTATCAGGTGATGGCACATCGCCAGAAATGTGCTCGTGAACGCCTTGTCTTTGATGATGAAATGACTGCCCAGTTGGCGACTGCGTCAGAAGTGCGAACTTCGCAGATGGAACAAAGACAGAAGCTGCTACAGGATTGCTTGGAAAAATTGTCAGACAAAAATCGTGATCTGATACGGGCACGGTACCGTGATGGATATGAATTGGTGGTGATTGCCGAAAAAATGAACCGGAAAACTAACGCAATCAAGCAGGCTCTATTTCGAGCTCGCGCCGCGCTGATTGAATGTGTGCGAGCCAATTCGGAAGGACCGATCACCGGAGACGCACCATGAATCAGTCGGAGGTCCCACCAGAATTGCAACCATTGCTGCTGGAACTGTTTGAAGGAACACTTGACGCCGAGGCAGGCGATCAGTTGCAGCAGCGTCTCCGAACCGACCCACATGCGATGGCGTTGTACATCGATTTCTGTGAGATGCATGCGGCATTGGCATGGGAACATGGTCAAGTCATTGCCGACATCACGCCGCCAGTGGTGGACTACAAGACAACAGGGAATCGACCCGCCCGGCTACGATGGATGACTGCGATCGCGGGAACGCTACTTGCCATTGCAGTTGTCACTTGGTCGCTGAGAGATTCCAACGCGATACCGACTGGTCCAGTGGTTGCATCTATCGAGCAGAATGTGCATGCCACGATGTTTGCGGGCCAACGTGAGTGGACCCAAGATGAAATTCGTGCAGGACAGTACGTGTTGAATCAGGGTCTTGTGCAAATCAAGTACGCATCCGGTGTGACCATTTATCTGGAAGCCCCTGCAAAATTCGAGGCAGTGGATAGAAAACGCGTGGTTCTGCATGAGGGCCGACTGTCTGCGACCGTGCCTCCCGAGGGTGTCGGTTTTACGGTCGAAACGAGAGAAGCAGAAGTCGTTGATTTTGGAACGGAGTTTTCGGTCGAAGCCGTGCTGGGTCAGAGCGAAGTACATGTGTTTGACGGGCATGTGCGCGTACAACCAAAACAGTCGGTCGATCAATCATCCGAAGCAGTCGATCTGTGGACTGACGAGGCAGTCCGGATCGCTGATACGACCCGACAGGCTTCAGGAATCGATTTGGCAAAGCACCGGTTCATTCGTAGCATCAAAGAGCCCAAAGCGGCGTACGTCGATGCGGTGCGTGATTTAAATCCTACAGCCTATTATCGCATGCCGATTCGCCAGCAAGGATTGCATTGTTTGCCGGAAGAGTACTCCGGTCGGGTGCTGACGGGTGAAGGTCGCCGACCTGCCTGTGCTCCAGGTTTTTCGGGCGGATCACTGCGCGTGGGTGGTCGATCTATCGGACGTGGTGCGATCGTTCAGAATGCCCCTGAGATTTCAAGTGAATTTACAATCATGGCCTGGGTTTATGCCGAGGGACGTGCTAAGAACGCAGTTTTGGCGACAAACATCACAAAGAACAATGGCTGCTTCGCGTGGATGCTTGATGATGACAGTGGCCGAATGAAGATGAGGGTGAGGGATCAAGATGGCGAACTGGTTGAGTGTGTGACGCGGGAAACCATTGAATTGAAAAAGTGGCACCACTTTGCCTGCACCTATGACGGTGACATGCTAAAACTGTTTCGTAATGGCGAAATGAGTGAATCACAGCCGTGTGAATCGCTTGCTGAATCTCGTGGATCAATACTCCATTTTGGAACAAACTGGCGAGGAAGGCATCGCTGGGAAGGTCGTATTGATGAGGTTGCCATCTTCGATAAGGCGCTGAGTCACCAACAAATTGACAGCCTAATGTTGCTTGGCGATCCCAGTCAACAGTAAAGATTGACCTTTATAATGATTCAAAGTTCGCCAATCAAAAAAGGGCATGGCATGAACGCCGAACATCGAAAATGGCGACGAGCTACATCAGTTCTGATCACCGTTCTTTCTTTATTTTGCACGCCAGGTTTCTTGTGTTTGCCGGTCTCGGGTGAAGAGGGTCAGAAAACCAAGCGTCAAGAGAAAAAGGTGCAGATTCGAGAGGAACGGCTTGAAAAGCGACGCACAAAAAAAGCGGAAGCAAACAAACCGATAGACACCGCAACGCAACCTGATTCGGAACCGATTACTGAACCCGTTGTGAGAAAAATCACCAATGAACAGGTCTCGATCGCTGCTCGAAAAATCGACGCGTTGGTGGTTGCTAATCTGAAACAGTACAATCAAAGTCCCGCGCCGCCTGCGAATGAATTGGTTTTACTCAGACGTGTCTATCTGGATCTGATCGGTCGTATCCCAACCGCCATCGAAATGGAACGTTTTCAGTCGACTAAGAATCCTGACCGACTGAACTCCTTGATCGACGAGTTGCTCGATTCGCAAGGACACCGCTCCCATCTGTTCAACTATTTTGCCGACATGTTGCGAATTTCTGATGATTTTTATCGAGTCGGGACGGCGCACAGCTATCAAAGTTGGCTCAAGAAACAGATTCGCCAAAATCGACCTTGGGATGCCATGGTTACCGAGATGATGACTGCCGAGGGAGCCTTCGGAAATCACGGGGCCGCCGGCTACCTGCTTCGTGACGCGGGTATGCCTTTGGACAGTCTCTCCAATACCTTGACCACCTTCATGGGAGCCAATGTTGCGTGTGCGCAATGTCATGATCATCCATTTGCCGACTGGTCCCAGGACGACTTTTATAAAATGGCTGCCTTTTTTGGTGCAACGCGATTCGAGAGAGATGATAGCCGAAAACCCGCCAGATCGATTGCCACAAACGAATTCAAAAAATCCACTCTGGTCACCCTCCTGCAGCCAAATCTGTCACGTGTCGTATTCGAAAAGGGTCGCTCTCTGAAGTATCCCGAAGATTATCAGTACGATGATGAACTGCCTGGTAAGAAAGTCATTGCCAAGTTCATCACATGGGAAGACACACCGACTGTGCCAGTCGCTGCCTACGCGAGTTCGCCGAAGACATTGCGAACCCAATTCGCAAATTGGATGACTGCCAAGGGGAACCCACGATTTGCTTCGGCGATTGCCAACCGGATGTGGAAGCGATTTTTTGGAGTTGCTGTTCAGGAACCGATCACCGACTTGGATCAGAAAGAGTTGGCGACCAACCCAGAGCTGTTGACATTTCTGAGTACTGTGATGTGTGCAGTCGATTTTGACCTGCGTGAATTTCAACGGGTACTTTTGCGTACCAATATCTATCGACGTCAGGCCTGCCCGATACCTGACGAAGGGGTTCCATTCCGATTTGCCGGCCCGATGCTTCGGCGGATGACAGCCGAGCAGGTGTGGGACTCGATTGTGATTTTGAACAGTGGAACCGAACCGGAAGGATATGTCCGTGATTTGGGTCCAGAAATCGCTGAACTGGTAATTCCCTCGTTTGTGATTCCCGAGAAGATAGAAGGTTGGGACGTTGGAAAACGTGAACAGGTCTTTGCCCATGCTCGCGATGTGCTCGCTCAACGTGGGGTGAACGGGGAAAAAATGAGTGTGGGAGGTCGTGGTCTTTTCTCTTCAAAAGGAAAACGTAGGGGCGTCAATTGGATACGGGCGAGTGAGTTGACACAGCCCGCGAGACCTGACCACCTGTTGCGCATCGCTGGACAGTCTGATCGGAACGTACCCGACGACTCTGCGACCGAGGGGGGAATCACCGAAGCGCTGGCCATGATGAATGGAGAAGCGGCCGAAGCCGTGATTGGAAATGAATCACTGGTCATGCAGCAGGCTGTACTTCGCAGTCAAGATGCGGACAAAGTGGATTTCCTGTATCGGAGTTTCCTGACGAGAAGTCCAAGCCGTGCTGAACAGCTGACCTGTGCCAAAGTACTTGAACTTCGAATGGGCATCAACGACATCGCGTGGGCGTTGCTGAACAGTCGCGAATTCATGTTCATTCAATAACAATACTGAGCACTGACCATGATGGATGATCCACTTCAGAAATTCGATTCCGCGACTCGGCGACAGTTTGTGCAGCGGATGGCGGCGACGGCTTTTGGGCTGAATATTTTGCCCACCGCAAGTTCGCTGGCTGACGAGTCCGAGGAGATTCCCAGCAGTGGGCCCGGTTTCGGATCGGCCAAAAGCGTGATCGTTTTGCAGCTCAATGGTGGAGTGAGCCATATCGATACCTTGGATCCCAAAAAAGGGAACGGTCCTGGCAAGGCGATCAACACTGCGGCCGATTTTCAGGTCACTGAGTATTTGCCGCGAATCGCCAAAGTAGCTGACCGGATTTGCGTGCTGAGATCAATGGCCGCCGAAGTCGGCGTACACGCCCCGGCCAAGTACGTCATGAGAACCGGATACAACGGTCGCGGTACGGTTGTGCATCCGAATATCGGCGCGTGGGCCCAACATTATCTCGGACGCAGTCATGCCCAAATGCCGAGTAGCGTGTGTATCAACCAGCGCAGTGCTCGGGGGAACGGTTTCTTTTCCAGCAGCCATGCGCCGTTGGCCATCGGAGAGCCGAATTCAGGAATCGGTAATATCGATGCATTGACTGGGGACCACTTGATGCTGAAGAGAACACAGCTACTCAACGCACTGGATTCCGATTTTCGAAAGCGTTATCAGGATAAGCAGGTACAGGCCTATAACGGTTTCTACGATGACGCGGTCACGCTGATGAAGAGCAGTGAGCTCGATGCATTTGACCTGAAAAAGGAAGCGGCAAAGGTCCGTGAAGCGTACGGCAGTTCTCGGTTTGGGCAAGGCTGTCTGCTCGCCCGCAGGCTTGTGCAATCGGGGGTGCGATTTGTTGAAGTGGCCCACGAAGGGTGGGACATGCACAAGAATCTGGAAGATGATATTACCGAACTGACACCGGTTTTTGATCAGGCCTTCTCAGCCTTGCTGCGTGATCTTGAAAATCAGGGAATTTTGGATCACACCCTTGTTGTTGTATCGACCGAATTTGGTCGGAAACCAAAGTTCGATGGCAATGGTCGCGGCCATCATCCGGTCTGTTTTTCCACAGTGCTCGCGGGCGGGGGAATCAAGCGAGGCTACGTGCACGGAGCAAGTAATGGCGATGGGGGTTACGTTGATCGAGACGAAGTGACGATCGGCAATTTTCACGCCACCATCGGATGGGCGATGGGACTGCCGCTGTCCACCGAAGCCGTTTCACCCAGTGGAAGACCATTCACAGTTGGCGATAAGGAAAAACCTGTCATGAATGTATTCGCATGACATAACGCTTTCTCGTTTGTGAGCTGCCCGCGCCGCGGATGATCAACCCTGTGTTTGAGCCGACTGCCACCCAGTAATTCAACCCTTCATCGATCCCGGAACACGTTCTCAGGCTGTCCAAAATGCGATCATGCACCCACCTGCTCATTCTTTTTCTCCTGCCCGCTACGCTCCACGGCCAAAGTAACAGCAAGGGTGCGAGTAGCCCCGTGGTGGTGGGCGAGTTGAAGTCGGTGGAGGGCAATCAGTTTAAAGTGCTGCAAGGTGGCGAATTGCTTCGTAAACTCGTGCTCCGTCCCAAGAGCCATGTCCACTATGTTGGCATGCATGACAAGGCCGCTCACCATCCGGTCGCGGGTTACGGTGTCAAAGCCAAAGTGGAAAAAGATGGCAGCATCAAATCGATTCTGTTCACGCAACCCATCGGCAAAATGGTGCCACTGGGTGAAAGACGGCTGATGATGTCAGAGCGTGAACTATTCGAAAAAATTGACGAGGATCGGAATGGAATGGTGAGCTATGTCGAATTCGCCCGCTCCATCTACCACTCGCCAAAACATGGACCAGATGGTTTTAGAAAATATGACAGAGACGGCGACGGCGGACTGAATCAAGAAGAGTTTAATCGTAGTTTGAGTACGGTCGCTTGGTGGAAATTTTCTCGCAAGCAATCCGCTGACTGGATTGCGAACGCGGATGAAGATGACAATGGCAAATTGACGCTCGATGAATTCAAGGCGATCTGCACCAGCGGAAATCACATTGACAATGTTTTTCGTCGCACCGACAAAGACAAATCCGGTGACTTGAGTGGGACAGAAGTGACTGCCTACATCGAATCCATCACTAAGAAAATGTGATTTGAAAACTCACTGTTGCACGGAGGATGGCGCTGCCTGTTCGATAATAAGTGCAGGGACTGCCCAGCCGGAGTAGCGTAAACGCATGCTGTGGTGCTGGTGTTCTGTGGTGAAGAAATAGGCAATCGTGCCCAGCCTGCAGTGCTTCTTTCATCAGCAACAGTGGAGAAGAGCTGTCTTGTGTGCGAACGGGTGGCAGCCAGCTCTATCGATCCCAGTCAGGCCTATTCACCACCGGGCAATTTGCTACGTTTGTGATGCTGGTAAGTCAAAACGCGGGTTTTGTCGCGTATCCCGAAGTCATGGTTCAAAATCCGTGTTGCAGTCATCATTAGGCTGGCCAGTCGCTGCAAGCGGGGCGGTTTAACGAGCTGTTTGTTTGATGGAACCGACTCGCTGACAGCTGAAAGACTGAATAACTTGACCTTCTGTGTTACATGATTAAGAGGCTGTTGAATCCCATGTATGACAAAGACAGAATTATCTATCAACTTGAGCGTACTCGTGTGCTTTCTCTCCAGATGATTGAACGCGTCCCGCACGATCAGTGGTTTGACATGCCGACGGGGGTGACACACGTCGCCTGGAACGTTGGACACATGGCGATTGCTGAATATTTTTTGGGGCTGGTTTTTGTCCGCGGTGCACGCGAAAAAGATCGCGATTTTATTCCAGAAGCTTATGTAGAGCTTTTTGGATATGGTTCGGTTGCTACCTCTGATCCGTCTTCTTATCCCAGTCCCTCGGAAATACTGAAGGTACTTGGCTCCGTTCACAAAACACTACTCGATGAAACACGAGCGATGCCCGCAGAAGAGTTGAGTGAGACTTGCGAGTTTCTCGAAGGAGAGTTTGATCACCATCCAATTTTTGAACAAAAAGGTGGTGCACTGGAGTGGCTCGGTTATCACGAGCACGTACACATCGGAGCAATCGGACTGTTGAGACGCGAACTTGGATCGAAGCCCATCGAGTATTTTCAAGAGTCGCGAGAAGGAAAACGCTTCGCATAGGTTTCTCCGCAATCCAATTAGTTCTATGTGGCAGTACGCCTGTCCCTTTCTCTCGTTTTGGTGTCATGGATGAATCAATGGAGAAAAGGATTGGCTGACCGTGGCAGCAGGCGTCTCAGTTGCCAACGCGTCTTATTGCAGCGATCGCCTGTGTTGTTGCTTTGACGGCAATTGCGATGGCAATCGCCCTGCTGTGATGAGCATTTTGAGCCTTTCGTTTTTTGAGTTCGGGCACAGGCCTCGTTTCCCAAAACGCCCGGGACAGTCGCCGGAAGACGGCTGTTTCTGTCCCCTGTTCTTTATCCTCAACACATCAATTTCACTCACTCGCAGGCTTGGAGCTCAAGATATTGTCAAAAGTGACGATATGCGGGCCGAATGTGGGCCGCTTGAATTCGGTTTCATCGTCCTGGCTGGGTAAAATGATTTCAGACAACACAGAGTCACATGCCTCGTCGAAAGTGAGACCACCGTCTTTCATAAGTATCTCCAACCAGAAGTAGATTTCCAGATTCAACGAGAGATAATCATCTCCGTCGCCTGACACTCGATCTTGACCAGGGTCTGGTTTTGGATCAGGTTCAGGTGCTGGCTCCGGATCAGGTTCTGGTTTTGGATCGGGGTCTGGTAACCGAAACGGAGGTTCACCGTTGCTGGGTTGCCACCACCATGAATCATCGTCTCCCCGCATCACTCCCGGTTGATCGGTTGGCGAGAGGGTAATCGTTACGCTGGATGATCTAGGCTCTTCAATGTCAGTGCAGGGTGTTTTGCCATCAACGGCAAACGCGATTTGAAAGCTGCAGGCAACAAATGCCATCGCGAGTGTCAGTTTTTTACTTGTGATTGCCATATCTTTCTCCACAACTCAAGATCTTTCACGTGGCGGAACGTCCGCCCCTGTACGGTAGATACAGCGGCGAGGCAGCTTTCTTACAACGATTTCTTTTTTTAACGCAGATTCATATTGAGGGCACAGTGTTGAGGGCACAGTGTTGAGGGCACAGTGTTGTGCGATCCAGTGTGGCCGCCTCAAGGTTGTCGAGAGAGAAATCGTTTGGAAAAGACAAGACCCACAAGTTCGGCACCGTTTGCACCATAGTCAGTGATCTAGGATGGCAAAAGACGGTCTGTTCTTTTCATTCCTGAGCGTGGCAGCAAGCGTCTCATTTGCCAACGGGTTTGATTGCAGCGATGGCATGTTTTGCTGCTTTGACGGCCATTGCGATGGCAATCGCCCTGCCGTGATGATCATTTTGTGCCCTTAGTTTTTCGAGTTCGGGCAGGGCGGAAGCAGCACGGGGTCCAAGGGTTGCCAATGCCTCTGCGGCGAGTTGGGCCGAGAAGGGGTCGCCCGACAGTGCCGAGGTCAGGCTTGGGATTGCCTGCTCATTTGCGCCAATCGCCGCGATGGCACCGATGGCCTCAAGATGTAAGTCCCGAATTTCCCGATGCGAAAGACCGCCGTCCTGGTTTCCTTTCAAAGGTACCCGCGGCCGAGCAGCTATTGCGATCAATTTGGGAAGCGCTGACTGGGCAGCAGGGCCGATTTTTGCAAGCGATTCACAAGCTGCCTGCTGCTCGGGATTACGTGCCGACGAGAGTCGCCGGATCAGGAATTCAAGCGACCTTGGTTTGTTCGCGGAAACATCTCCCAGAGTTTCGACGATCCGGGATATCTGTTCCTCGTCGGCTGTTTCCGTAGCCGTTGCCAGGAAATCCTCAACATCTGCTCTGATCTCCACAAGGGTGCTTTGAATTTTCCGGACGATCGACGGATTGGATTCCACCAGCAGTTGTTCTGCTAGAGGTTTTCCAAGGGAACTTGCATTGTTACCCATGGTGCTCAGATACTCGAGCGCGTCATACCTGATTTTATTCCTTTCGTCGTGCAAGACGATCGCCAGCAGGGTCTGCTGTTCTTGGTCTTTCGACTGATTCTGCAGTTTTTTCAGCAATTCCGTGCGCGCACCTGGTCGTGGCCATGGTGGATTTGTCTTCTCGTTTTTGTAGCCAGAACGATTCGCCACGGCTGCTGGTTCACAACCTGCCGCGGTGACGAAAACCGTGATCAGTAGAGTGAAGCTGAAAAATGTGTTGGGCATGAAATGAGGCTCATGTGCAGAGTGCGATACTTCAAATAGGTCAGGTGATTAACGTTTGAGTTTCAATTTTCTTTGGTTCCACGAAAAAAATGTACACCTGACTGTATTTTGCAGTTTTGCGACCTACCAAAAACCATCAACTGCCCGCGGGCTGTGCATCGAAATACAAGAAAAACCGCATTTGTGAGGTGCTCGGCAATGGCGAGCCGTTTATCGCTGCACCATCTGGTTTTCCTGTTTACTGGAATTAATTCTGGGATTCTCTGAAAGGTCGTGAAGGCTGCTGGGTAATTCTTGCAACTCACGAACATCGTTGTTCGTCAATTCCCATCTCCAGCCGGAATCTAGTCATGAAAACGTTTCTCTTTGCCGCTATGTGTTTCGCCCTGCAAAATATAGCACTTGCACAAATCAATGTGATTGGATTGCCCGATACAGGAAAATCGTCTGCTGTAACGCAGTTTTTTCCAAATGTCACTGGTGCCGGTACAGCCGGTGCAGTCGTGCATGTGTGGTACGCTGCGCATCATTCGGGTGTCGCTTATGATTCTGCTGTGGTCGTGCCCGTCAGCGCCGTAGATGGCTTGGCGGAGGGTGGCCAGATTCCGGGTGGCGGTGGACCGCTTTGGCGGCTCAAGATCGCCGGTAACACGTCGGTAACACCATGGGTGTTCGAGGGTTGTACACCGTTGGCAGCCGGCCTGTTTGAAATTGCACGCGTCGAAATTTCGTTGCCCAGCAGTCAAACCGCATTTGACCGGGTCAGTCTTCTTGGGTCGAACACGTTCGGTTCTGGCCCGGGAACTACGTTTGCCAACGGGTTGGTCGCTACACCAGGTACTGGACCGATGATGGTGACTTACCGCTACGTCAACCCGATGAAGTTGCTGTCTGCTGTGATTGGTGCCGGCACTCCCCCCAAGGGTGATGTTTTCGAGAAGCTTGATTTGAATTTCTACAATGCCGCGTTCGCCCCAGGTGGCTTTGATGGTGGCTCGTGGATCGAATTTTCGGTCGATACTGATCGTTTTGTTCCGTAGCGATCGGGCTGTCGTAGGCAGTCGTTGATGATTCGAAAAGGGAAACACGTTTCCCCAAGCGAGTAAGAAACAGCGTTACAAAACGTTGACACAAACCAGTGGCATAAAGGGTTGGGGCACCAAGGGTGGCACAAACGTGGCTGCCCTTTCTTTCGTTTGTACCTGTTTTCTTTCTGCAATCCCTTGATTGGAATCACGCGTGCCATGACTTGGGCACGTCGACGAAGCAGTGGACGCCAAGCTTGACATGACAAAGAAAAGTTTTTTCTATCTCGACATCGTGACGGGGACTGGACTTGGTGGCTCGTTTGCAAGTTTCACGATGCTGCAGAGCGCACGATCAAATGTCAGGCATGCCGATGTTCCGATTCGGCAAGTCATTTTTGCCGTTTGGGTTGCGTGCCTATTTGGCTCAGGTTGCTCCCTGGTCGATCGATCAAAGCATTTTGACGCGATTGAACATCCGGTTTCTTATCGTCTCCAACTGCCCGAGTCTGTTCGATTGACTGACGCTTCCGAAGCAATGCCAGTGGAGGCTGAGCCCACCGTGACAGAGAAGGCCGAGGAATCCATGTCAACTTTTGAGTTGGTCGCCGACAAGTCGAAAAAAGGTTTCCGCATGGCAGGCAAGGCCGTGCTCACTGGTGTTGTTTGGGTGGGCTACGGTATGGCCAAGTCGATCATCGAAAATACTCTGGGAATCGACGAGGACGATGACGGATTCGATCCAAGCCCTCTGTGGCATCAGGGTTATGGATACAACAATCCCAACAATGAACGTATCCGAAAAGGGCAGCCGGTCTTGAATTTTGACGAGACGGCGGCGAGATAGTCGCGTTCTTTTTCGCCACGCGTTGAAATACGCGTTGAAACATGGGGTGTGGCTGATCCTGCTGCGTGGTTGGATTGCAGGACCAGAGCTGTCCCGTTCATTGCAAGCTCTGGTGTTGACCCGCTCGCGAGTTTGACTATTTCGTTCGAAATGTCTCGCTTTGGATGACTGCATGTACTAGATCCCGTAACCCGTTCTCGGTTGTCGATTTTGAATCGCTGATCTGGTCGATGGCTGGGCGGTCGCTGGCTTCCATGATTCGACCCGTGCCGTATTCCAGCAGTTTTCTGGTCAAGTGTCGTCTCACCAAGTGCTTACGTTTCATTAACTCTGTTTTGAATTCGGTGATGTCTTGATATCGACTGCCATTTGGAAACTGGGCTGATGCATCGATCGGTTCGCGCTGTCGCTCATAAGAATCGCGCCATTCACCAATGGGGCCATAGTTTTCCAGGGCAAATCCCATGGGATCGATTTTTGCATGGCAATCATTGCAACTGGCGATTTCGCGATGCTTCGCCAACCGCTCTCGAATCGTTGTGGCGCCGCGCAGGTCTGGCGCGAGTGGTTCGACATCAGGCGGCGGTGGTGAGGGCGGTGTTCCCAGCAAGTTCTCCAGCACCCAGACGCCGCGAATCACTGGCGATGTATCAATGCCATTGGCAGTCGCAGTCAGTACGCTGGCCTGTCCCAGTAGTCCTCCGCGACGCGGATCCGCGATCGCAACTTTGACCAATTCTGCATCATCCAACGGGGGCATTCCATAGAGTTTTGCGAGTCCACGGTTGGCGAACGTAAAATCGGATTGGATGAAGGTAGAAATATCGAGATTGTTTTTCAGGATCTCAGCAAAGAACAGATGGGTTTCCTGTTTCATCGCAAGATCGAGATTTTCGGAGTAGTAGTCCCGATAGCGTTTTACGTCGGGCGGCATGCTGCCGATTTTGTCCAGTCGAAGCCAGCGGTCGGGGAAGTGTTCAACGAACGCCGCGGACTTTGGATCATCGAGCATTCGCTCAACCTGTTCACGCAATACGTTGGGATTCCGAAGTTCGCCCCGTGCCGCCAAAGCGGACAACGTATCGTCCGGCATGGAAGACCACAGAAAGTAACTCAAGCGACTGGCCAGTTCATAGTCCGAGAGTTGCTCGTTCAGTTCAGGCAGGTGCAGAAAGGGTGTCGAGGAGAGGATTGCCTTGTAAGCAATCTGCAAAGCCTCGACCGTCGTTTTTCCTGCTGCTTCGTATCGACGCGCNAGACCCGCGTAGGNTTCGATTTCAGCGGAAGATACAGGTCGTCGAAAAGCTTGGGTCGCGAACCNCAGCAAGTGCCGGTCGATGTCTTCGCTACGCACTTCCTCCGTCCCGAACATCAGTCTGTGACCCCGCGGTGGCCATTGATCAATCAAGGGGCCTTCAATTTCGACGTGATGAATGCGTAGCGTTGGCCCTTGATTGTTTTGTACCAGACGATCGGCAATCAAGCGAAGATAGTCACCCTTGACGCGAGTCCCAAGGCTGCGGTCGGGCCGCGGTTGATAAAGTTCTGGAAGGTACCTTTGCAACAATCCCTCACCCGTGCGATAGGCTCTGAAGGGTGCGTTGGCCCAAGTAAACCTTGGTGCCCATCCCTGCTGGAGCCAGATTTCCAGTTCCACNCTCCGCTTTTCACCTGATTCGGGCATGGCGTACTCACCAATCACCTGCTCGCTCGCGTGGTATCTCGGTGCGTAGCCTTTCTCGGCGTTGTAGATGACAACGCCCAACTGCAGCGCCTGGTCCTGATCATTCTTGATCACTGCGTCCCAGGGATGACGTTGGTTGTTTGACGACGCCGTCACTCGCACGCGGTACCGTCCCGATACATTGACACCATTGGGCATGTCCTCAATGGCAACGTATCCCGCCTGAGACTCGCGGCCACTCTGTTCAAAGATTTCATCATAGGGATTCATCACGCGGGACGCCTGTGCGAGTGTCCCTCCCTTGCGTTTCATCACTGGTCCGTCGATCGAACGGAGGATCGTTTTTGGTCGCTGCTCGAAGTGCGTCGCCCGCTGGATCATTTGCTCGGCTGCACGCATTGCCTGCTGCAGGAAATGGTCCGAGGTCACCAGGGTCCGGCCAATGTTGTCCAAGCCCTGTTCTTCTTCATCTGGCAGGAACGANTCGGTCGGATCGACGTAAGCCGTGTTGATTCCCAGCAGGTCACGGATCGTGTTGCGGTACTCAAACCGATTGAGGCGCCGATAAATGGTTTTNCCACCCGTACTGTTTTCCGCTGCATAGGCCGCTGCGAGCTGTTGTTCNAGTTGGCCGATNAANCNACGAANCTGGTCCNNGGGAGGCTGTTCAATGCCGTCNCTNNGNGGTGGCATTTCTCCGAGATGAAGGACATCAAGAATCGCTTGCCAGCTGGCAATGTCGCTGGCATCNATTCGACCGGAGGGAAGTGTATCAAAACGATGGTCGCCTTTTTGACTCTCGCTATCGTGGCATTGGTAACAGTAAGTTTTCAGGAAACCGCGAGGAGCAAAGGCATTNTCGGATGCGACCGTGAAGGAAGCGTTCCCTGAGGCCAGGCAAAACACGAAACTGGTTGCCCAGGCGACGAGAAGGCGCACAGATCTGGTTCTGCCGGTGTGTAATCGACAGTTCTCTTTTTCACCCTTACCCGTGTCGTGAGTCGACATGACGATCACGCCGTTTCCAGTTGCGTAAAAGTTCCGGTGCTCGTCCCGAATTGATCGGTCTCAATGCCGAAATTCTGGAGCATCGAGAGCAACAGATTGCACAGTGGTACCTTGACCTTTTTATCCTCGGGAGAAGCGCAGTGCGCNCCATGTTTGAAACCTCCNCCCGCAAGAAACACTGGCAGATTCCGGTTCGAGTGGTGCCCGGTCGCCATACCGCAGCCGAACAGCACCATGGTATGGTCAAGTAGAGTCCCACCATTGAGCGGATCTTCAGTGCCTTTCAAGCGATCCAGAAAACGGGCCACACATTCCATCTGGTNTTTTTCGATGGTGATGAGGCCATTTACAAGTTCCGGTAACTCACCGTGATGCGAGTAGGCATGATAGATCAGGGACAGATCATGGTCGCCTGGTTTCATCCCAAACTCAGTCGTGATGACTCGGGTGGAATCNGTCTGCAGGGCAAGCGCCAGNAACTCCANATGAGCGTCGTATTCGTCTTCGATTCTCTGGAACTTGTCTTGGGGCACCCGCAACCTGGTCTGGGGTTTGTTCTTGTGGAGCCATTGCGATTCCTGGGCGAAACGCGTTTCCAGACTTCGGACAGAATTCAGATACTCGTCAAGCTTGCGTTGGTCGTTCTTGCCAAGTCCTTTGTGTACCGTTTTGGCCTGCTCGCGGACAACATCCAAAATACTCGTTTCCTGCTCGTAACGTTGATCCTGCTGGGTACGACTGTTTGCATCAAGATCGAGAAAAAGTTTGTCGTACAAGTCCTTGCAGCCAATCCCGTGAAGGTTCACCGCGTTACGTGTCCAGCTCAAACTGTTCTTAGCGCCGCGAACCCTGGTTTGTAGCGAAGGGAATCGTGTGGTGGCTTTGAGCCACTCGGCTGCTTTCTGATCGACACTGATGTTTCCGTCTGAATGGTAGCGGGCATTTTTCGACTCGATGCCATTGAGGAAAGTCGGGGTGCCCGCATGACCAATGTTGAGCCCATGATCCAGATTCGAAAAAATCGTCATTTCATGGCGATGACGCTCAAGCGGCAAAAGCAATTCCGGCATGCGATAGGCGGCACCAGCTTCCTTGGGAAAGAAAGCAGAGGGGTACATTCCGAAAGCATTTGAAAAGACGACCATGCGTTTCACGCCGGATGCACTGGACGCAGCCTGCGCCTCGGCACGCCCAGACGTCATCGATTCCATCACCGGCAGGGCCATTGCCACTCCAGCACCCTTCAAGAATTGTCGACGTTGTGGGTTCAACGTTGGAGAGGTGGATTGACGGGCCATGGCTTTGCAGGTGGTAGGAATGTTGTCGCCGACTCAATCATGCCAGAATACTGCAGTTGTGGATGGACAACAACTTTTGGTGATCAGCGAAGATACAGATTTTGACGTTACTTTGGTTGACTTCGGAGTGAAATTTTGAGATTTCGGCCGCAGTAGGTGACCCTGACCGGTCTGTTCCCTCACCGTGTTGCTGCTTGCAGTTTGGTGGAATGCTCAAGAAAGTGAGACTGACGTCGTTTGCTGATCTTGCCGCGAATGCGACATTAGTCATGTCAGTTCATTTTCCATGTTCGTTTTGCATGTCTCTTTTTCCAATATGAGAGAAACATTCAGTCTTTTTCGCTTAATATGGATGGGAGCCACGTTTGTGGCTTCCACATCAAACTGCAGCCCCATTTTGTGGCAGTGCCGTTAGACTCTGCGTCTTGAAACCCGGTTTACTCCTGGCAAAAACAGTCGCACCTTGTCAACAATATTGCAACTCGAACTCACCGAGAACCGTGATCAAACTAAAAATGATAAGAACCAGATTCACTCGATTTCTATTGTGCCTGACTCTCATAGCCGCAAGCATGACTGTCACGACGTCGTGGGCAGAGGATCAGCCGAATGTTTTGTTTTTGATGTCGGACGACCTCAACACCGCCTTGAGCGGGTTCGGGCACCCTCAGTGCAAAACACCGGAACTGGACAAACTGGCC
>NZHC01000120.1 GCA_002689655.1 Rhodopirellula sp.
ATTGCTGGCGCGGACCACTTCAAAGCAGGCAGCCCGCACAGGAACCAGACTAGTCCTGCTATTAAGGGAATAAGCGAGTATCCATCCAGAAAATCCATGTACAGGAGTCGCCCTGCGACCCTCATCGCGATGGAGAGTGCAATTAACAGGAGGCCTGCTGGCTCACATCGCTCGCGGAGCCCCGGAAAGCTGTCTCTTCGTATCCAGAGCAGAATGCACGCGAGCGGTAGAATCAAATAGCCATGGGAATAGTCAGGCTCAAGCCGCCAAGCCATTTCCGCCCAAGCCAAGGTGGGCCAGAGTGCGTAAATGATCGCTGCGGTCAAAACAGCGATCAGGCTGGTCACAAGTTTCCAGTTGAAGACGAGTTCACCAGCTGGAATTAAGTGATTGCTGCGTTTCTTTGTGCGAGGCGCTTCACTGCTTCTCGCCGCCCGTTTCGAAGCATCGGCAAGTTTGTCCCCTTTGTCCTCGACTAATTCCACCCTCTTGTTGAGAGCTTTACCCTTCTTCGGGGTTTTACCGACAGCATACTGCGAAGGACGCGGGACCGCGCGCTCTTGCACGTCGCGGAGGGCCTCCCGACCGATCGGGTTTTTTCTCCTGCTTTTCTTTTTCTTACTCAATTTTACTAACCACACCTAGATGTAATGCGATTTGCGCGACTTCGTCGTGGTGGGTGGTACAAACCATCCACTTGTGAGGAACGTATCGGTCGTGAGTGTTGTACACACAAAAACTGGACAGCGGCTTTCGCTGTCAAACCGCGTCGCTCTATCTGCCCTTGCCGTTCCTCGGCCAGAATGCTCGCCTTCGTTGCGAGCAGGAATCATTGTCCAATGGCAGATTCATCCTAATTATGGCATAAATTTTCATCAAACAACTTATCTGTCCGGTAATCAAAACACTTTTCCTTGAGTTTGACCTTACGAGGCACTTTTAAAACAGCTTCCGCTGTGGAAAATCGATGAGCCTCACACGATCGAAAACTGGCCAGTGGGGCAATTTTCTTTCTCTTCGGGTTTTGGATAAGACATTGCAGTCTAGTTACTGCTGCTGCGTGTTCTAGCTATTATTTGCCAGTTTAGTGTGCTTCTCCAAGAAGATTCTCCTAGCTGTCCGCTCAGCCTTTTCTTCCCTGCCTTCCCGATTTAGGAGCGTGGTGCCGGATGGAGGTTGATTTGGGGTTATCGATACCGGGAGCTCTCAGGATTCGCTGGAAAAATGACGACGATTATGCACCCTTTCTCGGGTGCGATTTGGGTGTTTACGCAGTTTGTATGCGGCTAAAGTGAGCCTTGCTGAACTATTTGTGGCCGAGTTTGGGTGTGTTGCCTTTCCTCGGCGCTTCGTCCAGCACCGAATTGGGCAAACAGGTACACGAGGTTTCAAGCATGCTGGCTGGTATGCTCCGGTCGGAAGCTCCTATGTCACTCTGCACTGCTGCTGGAGTGGCCAGCCTTCGGGCCTTGAAGTGGCCAGCCCTCGGGCGGAATTGGTTTACTGGAACGGGGTTTGATTAAAACAGAAAGACATCGCTGACTGGGGTGATTAGCATGACCTGGTAAGGTTGAGGTCGTCGAGAGCCAACCAGTTGCAAGCGTTGAAGATGCCACGTTCGCCACCGCGATGGGTCATAGATGAAACTGACTTACATTGTCGCCTACGCCTTAATAGTCGCGTGTTCTGCGCTGACAGCGTGGAGTGCATGGGACCGTGGTGGGGGCTACTACAGCACCCAAATGATCGTGGCTTTTTCTTTGTTGCCACTCGGACTCCTGGCGATTCTCTCCCAGTATCAGCTGAGGCCTGCCACTTCCGGTGGTACGAAACAAAGTTTTTTGAATCAAATGCAACCGCCCCTTCTGGTCGGTTTAGCCATTGCTGTTTTGGGCTTCGCGTTCATGCAAACGCTGCCAATGCCCAAGAGCGTTGCGGCGATCATGGCACCAGTAGTAGAAGATCTAAAATCAGACTGGTTGCCGGTAGCGATGATGAGTGGGGCAGCCGATTCTGGGGCTCAGTTGTTCGCCCATTCTGATACGGCAGCTGTTGCGAGCGTCAGTATCTCGCCAACCTACACTCGTCTGGCTCTGCTGGGGCCAGCCTCATTCGCTGTCATGACCTGGGTTTGCTTTTTGTGTTTCAGGTTCTCCGGCACGATGGTTGTGTTCTTATCGGCGATCGCGGGTTCGGGTGCTGCCTTCTCATTCTTTGGGCTGATCGATACCGTTCGTCTGGTGCGGGATTGGCAAGCAGAACTAAGGCAAATGTTGGCCATTTCTCCCGTTGGTGCGGGCGACCCTTTTGGTCCTTTTGTGAATAACAACAATGCATCAGGTTTTCTGTGCCTCGCCATTGGTTGCACGCTTGGCCTGCTGGTCCTTGTTGAGCAGTTGTTTGCTTTCAGCAAAGCAAGGAGTTCGGATTGCCGCAATGAATATTCTCCCGGTCTGATCATCGCACGTTTGGGGGCTGCGGCTCTATTGGTGACGCTGGTTGCTGGAGTCATCGGGAGTAATTCGAGAGGCGGATTTCTGGGTTTGCTTGCCGGTTCGTTGGTGGTTTTGCTGTTTTTGTTTCCGCGGTTTAGCAAACTGAAGTTGGGTTTGTTGATCTCCGGCGTCGTCTCATTGTCGTGGTTGGTAATTTTTGGCTTGGGTTTTGGGACTCGGTCACAAAGTCGTGTTGAGACTCTCTTGGATAAGCGGATCATGGACGACCCGCGTTTAGATCACTGGTCGGATGCATTGGTCGCCGCGGTTCATTACATGCCGTACGGTTCCGGGTTGGGAACCTATCGGTACGCCTGTCTGCCATTTCAGAAAAACGGTGCACCGCTTTGGTTTGTGAATGCAGATGGAATGCCCATTGAGTGGTTCGTTGAGGGTGGTGTCTGGCTGCTGCCGCTTATTGTGCTTGGGTTAATTATCCTTCTCCGCGATGTCGTTTGGATCGACNGAGGCTTGAAGTATCTCGAGGGTAGTGATNNCGAAGTTTCNNGNTCGGCGGNTGCCAGTGTTGCCTATGCCAAGTGCATTTGGGTCGTTGCTCTCTTCTGCATTCCTGCACTTTTGGTGACTCAGTGTTTTGATTTTGGTGTCACCTTGATGCCTGTGTTGCTGACGTTTGCAGGGATCAGTGGGGCAATTTTGCGAATGTCGACAACGATCGTGGAGCTGAGAAAAGCAAAGACTGCTGCAAGCGATGGGCAACAGGATTCGCCATCAAAATCGATCCCGAGTGGCAGGCTGTTCGCGAAAATTTGCCAGGCAAGTGTCTTCAGTATTTGCAGACAAATGTCAGGCCCAGTGGCGTTGGTGTTGGTCATCGCCGCGCTGGGGATCGTGGGCAAGGAGCTGTACGTTGCATCAGTTGCTCAAGAGGAAATGATCTGGTTGCGGCGTGAGCGTAAGCAGCAACTGCTTGTAGACATGCCAAGCTTGCCTGAGCGGCTGGCACAGGTGAAAGACTTGGCGTTAGCAAACCCTCGCAATGCAATGATTTGGAAGGCTCTTGGCGAATTGCGGCTTGCTGAACAGCAGCGGTTAGGTGCCCTGCGATTGTTTCAGTTGCAACCGGCTACTGTTGATTCCCATGCCAGTTGGTTATCGACAAAAACTCTGAGACACGCTTGTTATGGTGAAGAGCCTGTTTCGTTTGAAGCGTGCTTGCTACCAACACAAACTGTCAACGAGTATGTTGAGGCGAGAGAGGACTTCCTTCGATCGCTACTTCTAAATCCGTTGGACCCCAGCGTTCGCATCTCGTTGCTGGAGTTGGATATGGTCGCTCCGAAGGCAAACGGTGCGTCTGCCGAGTTGTTGCTGCAAGCGGCACGCTTGCGTCCGCGAAGCGACTCCTTCCTGCGGTACTTACTTTGGCTTGCAGAAGATCACCCTGGTGTTCAGGGGCTGGCAGAAATTGAAGCGATGCGGGAAACGTTGCGTGCTGAACGTCTGCGTGCGGAACGTCCGCGTGCTGAACGTCCGCGGAAAGCACCGGAGGTGATCAAGTCTCCCTAGTTGAAGAGGATGAACGGCGAAATCTGCAACTAGNAACTACATGATCAAGGGCAAGATAGCTTCGACTGATTAGAGCGACTCCAGCAGCGAGTGCGGTCGTGCTTCAGAGGTTTGTGGAACTTGACGCAGTGAAAACCTTCAGCCAACGGTCAAAGGCCGCAGATGTGAAGTGCCGGGGGCGGATAGGTACTGGGCATCATCGGGAATGAGTTACCGCGTTGTCTCCCGCCTGCGTTCATATTCTTTTCGCGATAACAATTGGATTACACCATCTCGTAGCACGCTGAACGGAGTACGATAAGCAGACCGCGTGCAGCGATGTTGTATTTCNGGTTTAGCTTGCTGTTCGCGACAATCTTCACCATCAACCTGTGGGCAATGTTCATTGCGGTACAGAACGACGATGTATATTTCCGCTACTATTTTTCTCTGCCAACGACTTCGACGCTTCCCTCAAAGCCTGGTGTTATGCACATGAATCGAACGCATCAACGTGGACGCGGCTTTGCGATTTTTTTCTTGTGGACTTTCGTGGGGACGATTCTGGGCATGGGCGTGGCCTACTTCGTCTACGCCAGACAGACGCCTTTATTCGAGTCAGTGGCCATCCTGAAGGTCNTGCGTGAGGAAATAGACGCAAACGTCGTTGAAGCCGACTCTGGGGAGTTACCGCTGCAGTTGGCCGNAGCAGATGAGGATCCAAATGATGGTGCGGATCAGGTTGCGGCGTTTCGGATCACTGATGATGCATCTCAGGATGTTGTGCTGAGTGAGCAAACGGAACCTCTTGCGCCAACGGAACCGCGGGAGAAAGACGCTGTTCGGGACGGTTCTGTGGGTTCAAACGCAGGCACGCCAAGCGAATCCAAGCCGGCTCAGTCGTCATTGCGAGGAAAGCTGGCTGATGACAGTTTGTTGTTGTGCAGTCAGGCGGTTTTGGAGCGGGCTATGGAGCTGGGAGAACTTAATGGCGTTCAAGAATTGCAGTGGATGGTAAGCGTTCGTGATCAGAGNCCAGAAGCATTTGTTCGTACCTGGGTGAATAGCGGAAGTTTGAGNGTGGAGAAGTCCGGAGAAACCTCGTTAGGGGGCGTNTATGAGATTGCATTCCGTTCACGTTTGCCCAGTACGAGTCAGAGAGTAGTGCAGGCCGTTGCAGCGTCAGCTATCGAAAAGTTCGACAACGGCGGCCGTCAAAAACAACACGCGAAAGCTCTGGAACTTTTGACCTCAGGCCGTGCAGAGCTCGATACAACGCTCCGTGATTTGCAAACGCGACTGAGTGAGTTTCCGTCAGTCAACGATGCCATGCTGCGTGATGGAGACGTCGTTTCCTCGGACGCAGTTCGTCTCAACGCCGNCGTTGACCGATTCGAGCGGCTTCAGCGAAGGCGTGAGGGCTTGAAGCAGAATCTGCGTCGAGCTGAGGCACTGCTCGCAGAAGGAGCTGACAGACGATTGGTATTGGATGCTCTTGGGACGTTGTCGCAAGTGAAGCTCGCGAGTCAATCGCCAGCAACGGATGCGGATCTCACACAAATCAGGGACAGTGAGTCATCAAAGGCGGCAGAGGAGTATCGCAGCTGGCTAGAGATGCGGAATGACCTGATCGAGAAGGTGGAGCGTGAGGTAGCTCCGATGGAGAAAAAATTAGATGCGCTGATTGAGAAGAAGTATGGTCCCAACCACCCGGCTGTTTCTCACCTTCGAGGCCAGATTGGGCGGGTTCGGGCGCAGCTTGCTAATTTACCGCCTGAGCCAGACAGCTTGGGTAGTGTTGCTCCGGGTACCCGTGCGGGGTTTCAAGGTTCACCTGCTGCAACGCAAGGTTCACCTGTTGCAAACCAAGGGAATGCAGAGAGTCGTGATCGAGCGGACGGAATTTCGATGGTTGCTTTGCTCAAGGCGATGCGATCCGAGCTCAGTGTTGTTTCGGAAGACTTGGAGCGACTCGACCCCGAACTCGAAACGCTATCCACCATGGTTGCGGCTCAAGCGAAAGCATTGCGGCAACGCGAGAGTATCGAGTTGGAAATAGAGCAGCAGCAGAGCATGCGAAACGCGATGATCGAGCAACTCAAGAGCATGAATCAGGGACGCAGCAGTCCAGAAATCAGCTGTGCATTGCTGGTGCCGGCTGGTGCTGGCGTTCAAGTCGCGCCGGAACTGCAATCTCATCTTTTGGCAGGTGGCTTTTTGGGAGGAGCGTCTGGAGCTGTTCTGTTCCTGTTGATCGTGCTGTCTGTGACGGCTGTTGGAGCGGACAGTGAGCCGGACAGTTAGGCGGACGCATCGTTGGTGGGCTCCAGCTTTGGTGGTGCGGAAAGCCAAGTCTNGCAACATCTAGCATCTGNTTCAGCCAACCACCTAGCACACNGGTCCCGTATATCGACCCCCCGGCCATTNTTTTTAGGGCGGTTTTTAGGGNGACAGGTAGGNCTTGGATCGATTGGTGTCCAATCTTGANCGAGTCCCANTTCCGATGGGAATGCTCGGTTCTGGCGGNAATTCTCAGCGANCTACCGAGCTTTGGCTGCTGGGTTTTTGGCGGAAGCACAGCGAGGATGTGNACAAAAGAACATGTTCNTGCAAGGCGTNTGGGCNTGAANTTNGTGTCATTGGGNNNGAACTTNGTGTNATTGGGTCNNAACTTTGTGTGATTGGGTCTGAGTGGCCTGATGCCTGCACGTTGCTCAGGTGATAGTGGGTGGTCTGCTCGTGGTTGCTTCTGTTGACCGGGAAAGAACGGATATTCGGGCTGGAAGCATTGATTCAAANATGCAGTCTGGGTAATCTAGGTTCACTTACACTATTTTCCATCGCCCTGCACGATTTGTGCTTGAGGGTGGCTACAAGCTCGGTTGGCATTATGAACAGACGAACTTCTTGCTCAGTGGCCCTTTTACTTATAGTGCNTCTTTGCGCTGGCCTTGAAAAGCGATGTCATGCGCAGGACGGATTGGCTCAGGAAAAAGCGGGCGACGGTGCGGCTTTATCGGTCGTCCAGTGGGTCAAGCCTCGGACAGCGGGTGTGCTCAAAGGTGACATCTTTGCTCCAGTGTTAGGTGGCGCCGCCGCTGTGGTCGATGATGCAGTGGTCGTGCTGCGAGGAAAGGATGGCTGGGTCGGAGAAGGCGAGACGAATCGGTTGGGTCGGTTTACCGTTACGGATGTTAAGCCAGGGGCGTATTCGCTGATGGTGAAAGCTCCGGGACTATTTGCGTTTTATGCTCTACAGATAGCTGCTGAAAACGATGTTGACGCTCATACCTATCCCGAGCGTGCGACGGTGTCTTGTGCATTCATCGAAGAGACTGCCGTCAATCGGCTGGCAAAGCATGTCGAGGGCGAGTTGACGCTCGAAGATGTGGAGGTGGCTCCCGAAGGCTTGGGTGTTGTGCAAAGTGGTATCGTTCCCTCGTCCTCAGTCGTGATGCTGACCGAGGGTAAGTTGTCAGGCGTACTTCATCAGGCGGGTAGCGACTTTGTGCCAGCAGTTGGGGAAGAGATTACCTTGCTCCGAGATGGTGTTCAGGCTGCGACCGGTGTCACTGGTAAAAAGGGTCAGTTCGAGATTGCGGGTTTGGATGCCGGCGTGTACGCATTCGTAGCTCAAGGCAAATCGGGTGTTGCTGTGGTGGGAATCGAGCTTCGCAATGCTGATGGTGGCCAAGCAGATGTTGGCACGCATAGCGAGAATCGGTTCGTGTCCAATTTGCCGCTGCAAGAGGGTGAAAACGCGAACTTGAGTTTACAAGTTGCACCCAACACCCTGAATGAGGCAAGCGAGCCTCCGGCTGAGCCCACGCGTGTCCCAATGGTTGCAGGAGTTGGCGGCGGTAGTGGTGGCGGTGGTACAGGCGGTGGTGGTGCTGCGGCAGCCATCCTTGCAGCAGCAGCTGCCGGAGCGGCGATCAACGATGGCGGAGGCAGTGTCATCGCATCACCCGCGATCGTAGCGGAGTAAAATTACAGGCAGCCTGTTTAACGGCAGATTGTCTTGAGGCGTCTGCACCTCACGCGGCAACACAAATATGCGGCAAAACAAATCAAAAAAAGTCCGGCGAGTAATACTCGTCGGACTTTTTTGTTGCTGCTTGGGAAGGTCTGACGCTATCTTTCGAAGCTCAGCAAGACGCAATTAAACATTTCTCAGCAACGTTGTGTTGCGGTCAGCCAAACTGTCTTTCTCAGCCGATTTCGTAACGCTCTTCCTCAGGCTGGACGATTTGGACTCGCTCAGTGTCTACCAAGTCGTAGACCGCTCCTGATTTTTCCTGTGAAATTTCATCCATCTCATCGTCGGTAAGATCGACGCGTACTGTGAGGACGCCAATGCGAACCTCTGTTCCCATCGACAGGGTGGCCTTGTCGACTTTTCGGCCGTCCACGTACACACCGTTGGTGGAGCCGAGGTCACGCACGATCAGTGCTCCGTAGGGATCAATCAAAAATTGGCAGTGCCGGCGACTGATTGAAGCATCGTCCAACGTGATGTCGACGGTCGGGCAACGGCCCACGACGATGGGGGTGGGCAGGACCCAGCTTTGTTCGGGAATTCCGCTGTCGGAGTTGACCAAGACAAATTTGTAGCTCATCGAAATCCTCATGTTTGAAAAGGCTGGAGGATAGATTGAAGAATAGATGTAACAGAATGTACGTAATTGAACTGCAAAAGTCCAACTTTTGAGCGAGTTTTGCGCTGCAACGCAGCTAATCGTGCTTTTGGAGCCCTGGTTTTTGGTTTTTGAAGCGATGCATTGCGAGGAGATTTGCTTTATTTTTCCCGATATGGAAGGCTTTCGATAACGCAGGACAGGATGAGTGTTCGGCGTGCAAATGGCTGTACCGACAGGTAGCAAACGGTGCTCTCTGCAGATGCAAAAGACTGGTCGGTAGCGGTGTGCCTGAGCAGGCTGAGGAACCGCGAAAACCGCACGATCGCACTCAAACGGAACTTGTTGTTCGCGTCTGGATTTTTCGCCTTGGTGAGAAAACAGGCTTCTGCTACTCTCCGCTTCGCCCGCGGTGAAATCTAGACGTGGGCACATCAGGCTAGACTGACTGCCTGTTGAGAAGTGGTGTTTCGCTGGAAAGGAGTCCAACGTGGAAACCAATCAAACTTCTGTCTGTGTTCATATCCGTTGGATGATTCGTCGTGACATGCCCGCGGTGCTGGGCATTGAGAACTCATGTTTTGAGTTCGCGTGGAACGAAGACGATTTCATTCGATGTTTGCGACAGCGTAATTGCATAGGCATGGTGGCTGAGGAAGACGATCAAGTTGTCGGCTTCATGATCTATGAATTGCACAAGAACCGATTGCACATCCTGAACTTTGCTGTTCATGCGGAACACCGAAGGTCGGGAGTTGGCAAGGCGATGCTTACCAAGTTGCTGGGCAAGCTCTCGCACGAGCGTCGCAATCGAATCATGCTGGAAGTTCGCGAGACAAACTTGGAAGCGCAGTTGTTCTTCAAGTCAGTTGGCTTCCGTGCCATCTCGGTTCTGCGTGACTTTTACGACGATACCGTCGAAGACGCCTATCTGATGCAGTTCCGCTATCAGCCAAGTGATGAAGAATTAGCGCAGCCACATAATCGGATTTCACGACTGGCAGGCTAACAAGTTTACAACATCCCATCTTCATGACGCCTGCTCTGGATCATTCTG
>NZHC01000121.1 GCA_002689655.1 Rhodopirellula sp.
AATCCGTCCAGCACGTCGCGGAACTTGGATTCCTTCTTGATTTGGAAGAATCCACGATCACAGGCAGGATAACGCTCAGCACGCCACTGGCTCATTGGCGTTTATCTCGCACTGACCCTTGCTGGCCTGTTGCTGAAGCTCTTCAACCAGTCCCGCCATGAATTCGAGGCAGGCGTTTCGCAATCGTCGCTGGAACTGGATTTCAATGATCTTCTTGCCAATCAGCCATGGATGGTGTTGTTTGGATTCGGGTTGTTTCAGCTCATGGGAGCGTTTGTCAGAGGTGGAGCGATCCTTTATTACTTCAAGTATTACTGCAACAACGAGGGAGTAGTCCCTGATTTTTTTGTAGCTGGCAGCATTGCGGCGATTACAGGTATGCTACTGACGAAAAAACTGACAAGCATCTTTGGAAAAAAGATGTTGATGATCTACATGAATGTTGGGGTCGCTGCGATCACAGCTGGTTTTTGTCTGTTGAACCCTCACGACACGATCTGGATGTTCGCCCTGTATATCGCTTCATCATTCATTGGCGGTCCAAGTCCGGTTCTGCTGTGGTCCATGTATGCGGACACTGCTGACTACTCAGAGTGGCGAACTCGGCGTAGGGCAACGGGGTTGGTTTTTTCGGCAGCGACCTTCTCGCAAAAAATGGGCTGTGCGGTCGGTGCCGCGATGACAGGCTTTGCTTTGGAGTTCTTCCAATATTCAGAGCCTGTCGATGGTGTTGAGCAGTTGCAGGCCGCTGTCACCCTCAACGGGTTGTGCATGATGATGAGTTTGATTCCCGCAGGTTTTTTTCTGGCTGCCGCTGTCTGTTTGGCATTTTACAGCATCAGCGATCGTGTTCTCGATGAAATTGAATTCGATTTGCAAGCCAGGAAAAATGCTGAAATAACCGATTCGTGATCGGATCTCGCAAATTCACTTGCATGTGATGATAGTGTTGCCAAATTATTGAAGTGTCATAGCTACTTGTATTAATTTTATGAACCACGCTCTTCTCAATTCGACTCAAGTTAAGAATTCAGTTTCTGACGGCTACGTTATCATCGAAGATGAATCGTGGTTTCGGATCGCTGATGTTCACCTAATGCCGGAATTTTTCATGAGCCCGGTGAGTTCCGGCGATCATTGGATGTTCATCTCCAGTCGTGGAGCGCTGACGGCTGGGCGGAGGAATCCTGACACTGCACTTTTCCCGTATTACTCATCGGACAAATTGATTGACCATGCCTCCTGCACAGGGGCAAAGACCATCATTCGAAAAAAGATCGGGGATGGGGGATTTGCAACCTGGGAGCCATTTGCACAAAGAATTGCGTCGGGTGCTGCGATTAGAAGAAATCTGTACAAAAACTGGCTCGGCAATCGTCTTTTGTTCGAGGAGATCAATCAGGAGTTGGGACTCGCGTTCAGCTACAGTTGGACCTTCGGTAATCGGTTTGGTTTTGTTCGAAAATGCAAGCTGAGAAATGTGGGGCAAGAAGACGCAAGTGTGGTAGTGCTTGATGGTATTCAAAACCTTTTGCCTGCTGGAATCGAACAAAACTTCCAATTGCGGTACAGCAACCTTGGGGATGCGTATAAAAAATCTGAATTGGCTAACCGACATGAAATTGGAATTTACTACCTGAGTTCCATACCTACGGATCGTGCTGAACCAAGCGAGGGGCTTCGAGCCACGATCGCCTGGCAAAATGGTTTGGATCAACCCAGGATTTTATTAAGTGCGGAACAACTAGATCGGTTTCGGGACGGACAGTGTGTTGAGCAGGAGGTCGACGTTCGCGGTCGTCGAGGCGCTTATTTTACAGTCGCGGAGCACGTGCTCCCCATCGCGGAAGATCCCATCTCGCAGCACCACGTCGAAAAACGAATCGATGGTACTGACTTGGGTCATCGTGTCGGAGGAGTGAATTGGAGCATCGTCGCTAATGTTGGTCGCGATCAGACTGACGTTGTAAATCTGATGGGAGAATTGGACGGAGTGTCTGACGTTGCTGCGGTGCTTGATCAGGATGTTGTGGCGAACGAGAGGCGGTTGCTGGCCATTGTTTCTGCTGCCGATGGAAGACAGATGGGGGGAGATTCGTTGCGTGTACAACGGCATCAGTCCAACGTGCTCTTCAACGTCATGCGTGGGGGGATTCCGAGGCATCAGTATTTTATTTCTGCTGAGGATTTTCGGCAGCACCTGTTGCACTTCAACCGTCCGGCGGCGGAACGTAATCCAGAATTTCTGGAAAGTCTTGCTGCGGATTCGACACTTGATCTTGATGGACTGTTAGCCAAAGCAATTCGAAGCAATGACAAAGATCTGCAACGCATTGCTTTGGAGTACCTGCCGTTGACGTACAGTCGGCGCCATGGGGACCCCACGCGACCTTGGAACAGCTTTTCCATCGACTTCTTTAGTGCCGATGGTACTGAGTCGCTCTGTTACGAGGGTAATTGGCGAGACATCTTTCAGAACTGGGAAGCACTATCCTGGTCATTTCCGAAGTTTTCTCGAAGCATGGTTTTCCGCTTTTTGAATGCTTCCACTGCTGATGGTTATAACCCTTATCGAGTCAATAAAGATGGATTCGAATGGGAGACCATTGATCCGAAGGATCCATGGGGCAACATTGGGTACTGGGGAGATCATCAAATCGTTTATCTGCTGAAGCTCCTGAAGTGTTCACAGCAGTTTTATCCTGCCGACCTTGACCAGTGGTTGACCACCGAGTGTTGTGCTTATGCTCAGGTCCCTTATCGAATTCGGGACTACGAAGCCATTCAGCGAAATCCACAGGAAACGATCGATTTTGATCATGACTTGGCTGAGGTGATTGAACAGCGAGTTGCTCGGATGGGCGCTGACGGAAAGTTGTTGCCCGGAACTGATGGGACGTTTCACCATGTCACGATGTTGGAAAAACTGCTGATTCCTGCTCTTGTGAAGGTGACAAACTTCGTTCCCGGTGGCGGCGTGTGGCTGAATACACAACGGCCAGAATGGAACGATGCAAATAATGCTCTGGTGGGGAGTGGCTTGTCCGTTATAACGGCGTGTTATCTTCGCCGATATTGTGATTTCATGATACGGTGGCTGTCACGGGATGATTTGCCAGAGGCAATCCCCGTGTCCCGCGAAATCACTTCCTTGCTTCGTAATATTGCCAAAACTTTGGCTTCAAACAGCGATTTGTTCTCCGGTGATTCGTTCTCCGGTGATTTGAGCGATGCTCAACGCATGAAGATGGTTGACGCTCTTTCGCAAGCAGGGTCCGACTATCGGCAGCAGCTTTATGATGCTGGTTTGTCTGGTGAAAAAGTTGAGTTGCCGTTGGACGAGTGTGTAAGCCTGTTACAGCAGTGCTTGCAGATGATTGATCATACGATCCACGTGAATCGTCGTTCAGATGGTCTCTATCACTCCTATAACCTGATAGGGATGCACTCTGATGGCTACACCGTCACAACGCTGCAGGAAATGCTTGAGGGGCAGGTTGCTGTGCTAAATAGCGGTCTGTTGTCTGCGGAGCAAGCAGTTCAGATCATCGATGCCCTCTATGAGAGTCCAATTTATCGGGCAGATCAGCAGAGCTTCATGTTGTACCCGGATCGGCAACTTGCGACGTTCTTGAACAAGAATAATCTTGACACTGAGTGTTGGGGAAAATCGGCGTTGCTACAGCAACTCATCGCAGACGGAAATGGTTCGGTCGTACGGCAGGACAACGAGGGTGGAGTCCATTTCAGTGGTGATTTTCGTAATGTCGCCGATCTGCGCACCGCGTTGAATTCGCTTGCTGCACACCCCGAATATGCAAAAGGGGTTGCTGCTGATGCTGATCTTATTTGCGATCTCTTTGAGAGTGCCTTTTTTCACAGGAGTTTCACCGGACGCAGTGGAACGTTCTTTGCTTATGAAGGATTGGGATCGATCTATTGGCACATGGTTTCGAAATTAGCGTTGACTGCGATCGAGAATTGTATGTGGTCGATACATAGTGGCGCGCCGTCGCAGTTGACTGAAAAATTGCAGAAACACTACCGGAGGATTCGTGATGGGATTGGTTTGGCAAAGTCCCCGGCACGGTATGGCGCTTTTCCGGCAGATCCCTACTCACACACGCCACAAAATGCTGGCGTGCAGCAACCGGGCATGACNGGTCAGGTCAAGGAGGATATTCTTTCTCGCTTTGCTGAGTTAGGAGTTCGGATTCAGAATGGCCAACTCGGGTTCGATCCGTTCATGCTTGAGGTTTGCGAGTTGTTGGGTAGTAACTCAAAATTCCAGTTTGTGGATCGTCAGGATGAATTTGTAGAAATCGTCTTGCCGGCAGGCAGTTTTGCATTCACGATCTGCCAAACTCCAGTCGTATATCATCAGGCAACGGAAGCCAAAATCATCGTGTCAGCAATCGGTGAGGAACCGGAGGATCGCTGTGATTTACTGCTGACGCCGAATGAAACAAGAAATATCTTCGCCCGCACCGGTGCGATAAANCGTATCGATGTCTTTTACAACTTCAAGCAAGCTTGTTGACGTTGTGCGTGGTTTGGAAGAGCACACTAAGGATTTTCGCGTGGTTCACGTTCACAAGTCTTGTCTCCATACGCACGCACTGTGCAATAACATAGCAAAGGAAATTTTCATGCACTCAACTGTCTTTTCACGGATCGTTTTCGCCAGCACCTGTTTTGCCTTGCTGAGTGTTTCATCGCTGGCCGATAAGCCAACGGCAAACGCGGAACGCAAGCTGGTTTGGGAAGATAACTTTGATGGAGATTCACTTGATTACTCGAAGTGGGGTGTCGAGGTGAATGCATTCGGAGGTGGTAATGGAGAGTTACAGATCTTCACTGACCGAAAAGAGAACATTCGTGTTGAAGGTGGGAATCTGATTTTGGAAGCTCGTCGCGACAACGCGAACATCATGGGGACAACTCGGGAGTATTCTTCCGGACGCGTTCGCACCAAGAATCGTGGTGACTGGAAATATGGACGCATTGAAGTCAGAGCCAAGTTGCCGCACGGTGCAGGGCTCTGGCCAGCTATCTGGATGCTTCCCACTGGTGACAAATATGGCGGATGGGCGAAAAGTGGCGAAATCGACATCATGGAGTTTCGTGGGCAGAACACCAACGAAGTGCTGGGAACACTGCACTACGGGGACGCGTGGCCAAAGAACACGTCATCAGGAAAAGAATACAAACTGCCGGAAGGAAATTTTACTGATGGTTTCCATAACTTTGCGATCGAGTGGCAGGCGGGAAAAATAAAATGGTTCGTCGATGACAAACTGGTCCAAACTCAAACCGAGTGGAGCACGATTGGTGGAGCATTTCCTGCTCCTTTCGACCAGAAGTTCCACCTGCTGCTGAATCTATCGGTTGGGGGCGGGTTTGTTGGCCCCGTGGGGGCAAGTACCAAGTTCCCGGCTCAGTACCTGATCGATTATGTGAGGGTTTACCAGTAGCTAAAGAGCCGATGCAGTGGCCTCGAGATTGCTTTCCTCGCCATGTGCTCCGGGTGGCCATGGGCGGGGGTTGTAGGCCGCCTGCTGTCGTTTCTGTAGGCTTGGGCAGATTGCTGTCTGTGTTGGTTGTCGTGGAACCTCGATTTCAGTCACAAACCAAAAGTTCAAAAATATGCTTTGCTTTCAGCTTTGTGGTTGCGTGCTTGAGATCGCTGACTTCGGATGCGCATCGCTTCTTCTTGTTAGGGTGCATTCGTTGCTGGTGCTTCGTTGCACCAGATGTTGAGAGTGACTGAGTTGGTTTTCAGATCGATGCTCTGAACTTGGATTCGCGTGATGGGCATGCCAGTTCTTTGAACAAGGTCGGCCTGAAGTTCATCTGCTTTTTCAGGTGCCAAGAGGTCAAGGCGATCATACTCAACGAAATGCTTCTTGGCTTTNTTTGCAAACTTGGCCGGGAGTCCCTGGGTTGATTCGCCTTTGGCGACAAACTTTTCGTTTAGAACCGCGGCCAAGAGAATCAGACCGTTGGCGGCCATCAACTCGGCGTAACTGGTTTTCTTGTTCGCCAGAGAATTGATCACTGCGATGCCAATCACGATGAAAAGATAAGTCATTTCCTTGATTGGCAGTGCGTCTGTACGGTATCGCAGGACCCCAAAAATTGCGAATAGACCGAGAGCCATTCCCAGCCCCAATTCAAGTTTTTTCAGTGCAAAGCAGATGAAGAACACTGTGATATTCAGCATGATCACTGTGAATGAAAAATCTCGAACCTTTTGTCCGGGCAGAATGGCAAAACGCACGATCAGGGTAAGCATCATCAGGTTGAAAGCAAACCTGATGAGCATTTTAAAGACGTCATCGTCGAATAACGGGACTTCCAAGAATTCCATTGATCGTTTGCTCCAAGACCTGATTGTTTGCTTGGCTTGTCGCTGTTCTGGCGATTTTGCAGATTGTGATAAGCAGCGTTGAGTGAAGCAGAATCAGTGTTTTTCTGATTCATGTGAGGCATGAACCGACATGCACTTTGTTCGTTGAGTAAATCTAACACACGATCACACTGTAAGAATGCAACGTTGGGTAGAACACCAAAAGCACCGTTGGGTTTCGCTGATACTGAAACAGGGAAGTGAGATTGATCGGGTTATTTGGATATTGCAATGTTCAGTAAAAGCCAAGACTCTTGGTTGACTGCGGATTAGGCGATCTTGAATTGGGTCACTGTTTCACAGGTTCCGATGGCATGGGATCGACTTTCCAGTTGTGATTCTTGCGTAATCCATAGTATGGATAGTAGTCCCATAGAACTGCACCACCCGTTTGCCGTGGGTCATTTGTCTCTTTCAAACGTTTGGTAAGACGAGTACGTAGACGATTTAGATCTGCAGCGTATTTTGGGTCGCTGGCGACATTCTTCATTTGCCAAGGGTCGGACGTTAGATCGTAGAGTTCTTCTGCTGGCCGTAATCCGAATGCAAGTTGCTGTAACTGCTGAAGGTGCTTGTTGTTGGTAGCCTTCATCATCAGGGTTTTGGTGGGTGAGGTATCGATTTCACCGTATGGAATCGCTCGGGCGCAGACAGAAGCATCGGGGCTTCCTGACGGCCAGCGACTTGGTGCATGATTCAAAATAAACAGAAACTTGGATGTACGGATGGCACGACACGGGTAGCCTTTCCCGCCCTTGCGACATCCATCATGTCGTTCCATTGCGATCAACACATGATCTCGGGCAGGTTGTGGCTTGGATGCTTCATCTTGCAGGATATCCATAAGACTGTTTCCGGTCATTTCCGCTGGTGGTGNAAGCCCAGCAACTTCGATAAATGTTGGAGCCAAGTCACTGAGGTTCACAAAGTCATTTGAGATTCGTCCTTGATTTTGGATTCCTTTTTCCCAGCGGATAGCAAGAGGAACCTGTGTTCCCGAGTCGTAGAGGCTCGCTTTTGCTCGAGGGAACGGCATGCCGTGATCGCTAGTCACCACCACAATTGTGTTTTCCAGTTCACCTTGTTCCTCAAGTAGATTGAGAGCACGCTCAACCATTTGGTCGAAGTGTTCTACCTCGGTGTAGTAGTCAAGGATGTCATTGCGTACCAATGATGTATCGGGAAGAGACTGCGGCACAACGACTTTGGATGGATCTTTGCCGGCTGCCAAGCCAGCACCTTGCTGGTAGTTTCGGTGGGGTTCATGCGTCCCAAGCCAAAAGCAGAAGGGAGTATTTTTGGAACGCTGATCAAGGAAATCTGCGAAGTTGGAAGCATAGTCCTTGTTTGAGATTCCACGCTGGGGTGGTTGCAATCGGTTGCGGCTGTATTCTTTCCCAGCCGGATTTTCTGTTCTTCCACCCGCCTCAAGGCGACCTGGGCTCCAGCCTTTCCCGGTAAAGCCAGTGACGTAACCCTGTTTTTCAAGCATGGCAGGGTAGGTCGCAAAATGAGCTGGCAGTGTGCTGTGGATGTTCCCCGCTTCTTCAAGACGCCAAATATGCTGCCCCGTCAGGATTGCACTGCGTGAAGGACCGCATGTAGGAGCATCGCAAAAGGCATGCGTGAATCGGATACCTTCCCTGGCAACCCTGTCAAATGCAGGGGTCTCGATAACTTGATCACCATTGGCACCGGTGTGCCAATAGCTTTGGTCATCTGAAATGCAGAACAGAATGTTTGGCAGTTCAGCCCAAGTGACAGATGTCATGCAGCCAAGCAGGCAGATTGCACCAGCGATTTTCATTGTGATTGATTTCATTTCATTTCTTTTGCATCGTGTTTGTTTTTTCACCAGGATGATAAGAACGGAGTGCTGCCTTTTTCACATCGTCATCATAGAACCACGCTTGCTTGAACTCCTGATTACCCAGCAGATTTGCCTGATCCCGAAAGTGGGGAGAACGGGGACTTCCTGATGTTCCGAAGGGTACCAACGAGACCGCACGTACTTTGTCCTTGCCAAAAGCGATGGCTGACATGTACGAACACCCGACCACCGCAAAGCGCTGTGGACGTAGCAGGGGGACACTGGGCGTCGAGTAAATCGTGAATACGACTCCCAGTGGACCGGGGGCACCTGCGCACGCTTGACTGGCAGCGAACGGCAGCAATGAGACACCGGCCTCCATGGTGTCGGCACTGTACGCGGTTCGTTGCAGACGATGAACCTCACCCCACGGCAGTCTCCAGTCGCCATGGAGTTCCTCGAGGCGTTTTGCAACTCTACCCAACGCGATCAACTGTTTTCTCGGATCACCTTTGTATTCACTTTTGATTCC
>NZHC01000122.1 GCA_002689655.1 Rhodopirellula sp.
CGGTGCTGTTCACGGTGCTGTTCACGGTGCTGTTCACGAGGGGCACTAACGGGGCACTAATAAGAGAGCGTGGTTCACGACCAAGGAAGGTGGGAACTTGAAGTATAATCCATCTTGGCTTTTGTTGGGTAACTTTCTTGTGCTCGTGTATCACGCAGTTGCTTTATTTTGTCTATTCACCCAAGAGGGTGAATAGAACGCCAGAGGCATGGTTTTGGGTCGTTGGAGCAAAGTGCTTGCGCCTAGAAATGTGATCGAATGAGAGTTGCGTTGACCGTTTCAGTGCTTCTGTTGGTTTTGCTGTAAGTAGTTACCGCGCCCTCAGCGATACGGATGCGATTCAGACGCTGAATTTTTCATCTTTCATAAGCTTGGCATAGTCCTCGCGAATTGGACTGAATGCATCGAGGACGACCGCGGGACCGTCGTGGGCAACCGCCTGGTGTGGCACGTTGGCGGGGATGAAGAAAATCGCCCCCGGTTCGAGCGTTTGCGTTTCATCACCAATCGTGAGTTTCAGTTTTCCCTCCAGCAAGGTGCCAGCCTGTTCATGCATGTGGTCATGAAGTGGGATTACAGCACCGGCGTCCATTTCCAGGTAGGAAAGCATTAGGTTCTTTCCGTGTGGCGTCCGGAGTCGGCATCCCGGACACACCTCGGTGGATGGCATGGATTTGATATCGATGAAGGGCATGGCTTTTCCTTGTTGTTTGGTGGTTGCCCGGCAGATTTCAGTGGGAATGTGGGTACCGGATGTGATTTTTCTGCATAGCTCGCTTTCGTAGATTTACTTGAGTCAAACGTGATTATTCCATTCACTTGTATCACAGGGGAATGCCTTGTCGTGGTTCTGTTTCATTTCTGAGCATGAATGGTGGTGCTGCAGCTTCAAACTGTTATGAGCTTGTCTCAAAGCGGCAAGCCTATTTCATGAAATGCGGTAAATGAATAATTTTCCCGTGGCGTGTGAATGGGTGTCATCCTCCCGCACGGAGTTTGGCTCTCCCGTGCAGTTTCGTGCAGTGCCGGCACTTGTCAGTTAGAATAGCTGGTCGAAAGGCGGTGTCCTGCTCCCTCGACTTGTATGTCGGTGCGAGGCGACGACTTGGTTTGGTTGGCCAGTGCTGTTGATGGCATTAATTTTGGAATCGAATTTTGGAAAATATGTTTGTGAAGCGTCGGTTTTTTGTTGCCTGCATTCTTGTTGCTTCGGCTTTTGCAGGATTTGTTCGTTTGCGTGCAGAGGAACCCTTGACTCTTCAAGATGAAGATCTGAAAAACAGTCTTCAAGTCCTCTACGATTTTCGCAGTTCGCAAGGTAATCAGGTCCCTGATCGTTCCGGTAAGCTTCCTGCACTGGATCTGCAAATCGAGAAAATGAGTCAGGTAAAACTTAGGGATGGTGTGCTGACGATTCGTGGGGCAACCAAGATCACAAGTAACATTGCAGCGAAACGATTGGTCAAAGCGATTCAGAGAACTGGGGCGGTCACCATTGAAGTCTGGATGCAACCAAAAACGTTGCAGCAGGATGGCCCGGCTCGAATCGTGACGCTTTCGAGGGATTCAGGCGCAAGGAATTTTACTCTTGGTCAGGAAAATGCGAGTCTACAGGTTAGGTTGCGAACCTCGAAAACTTCCATGAATGGCATCCCTGCTGTGACATCCAAAAGTCGCATTCTCAAAGAAGAACTGACGCACGTTGTGTATACGCGGGACTCCGGTGGCAATGTCAGTATTTACGTCAATGGTAGGCTCAATCAACGGGAACGCGTTCTCGGTGACTTCAGTGGTTGGAATGATCAGTACCGATTGGGCATTGGCAATGAATTGTCAGGCGATCGTCCGTGGGTAGGAGACTTGCACTGGGTCGCTGTTTACAGTCGTGCTTGGCGGCCAAGCGATGTTACAGCACGTTATGCTAACGCTCCTGCCGATCGGAGTCCGGGTTCACTGGCAGTGGCAGTCGATACTCGTCCGAAATTCTTTGAAACCAAAATAGCGCCTATCCTTTCGAATCACTGTCTTGAATGTCACGACTCGGTTTCGCATGAAGGCGGTCTGGATTTGTCGCATAAAGATATGGCTCTTCGTGGGGGCGATGCGGGCAAGGCGATCATTGCGGGGCAAGCCACCAAAAGTCTTCTCTGGCGGTCGATTGATTCAAATGAGATGCCTCACAATCGTCCTGCTCTTACTGGCAATCAGAAGCAGCTATTGAAGAAGTGGATAGATGACGGTGCTGTTTGGAGTGTCGATTTTGTCGATCCTGCAATTTATCGGCATGTGCGACAGGCAGGTAATTGGGTCCAGCGTCTGACGATCTCTGAGTATGTGGCTACGGTGAAGGCGATCTTTGACGTCGATATATCGAAAGAGGCCATGAAGAGTTTGCCGAAGGATCAGCGGGCGGATGGTTTCCGTAATACCGCATACAATTTGAATGTCGATCTGAAGCATGTGGAAGCTTACGCTCAAATGGCTGCTCTGATTGTCGGACAAGTTGACGCTGTGCAGTTTGCAGGCCGGTTCGGAAAGAGCAAAAAGTTGACGGATGACAATATGCGACGATTGATTTCCGATATTGGCAAGTGGGTATTGCGTGCACCGCTGACTGAGCAGGAACTTGCTCTGTATCGTGGAATCTCGACGACCGTCGTCAGCGCTGGGGGAGATTTTGCTGAAGCGGTGGAAATGATCCTTGAGGGAATGTTGCAATCGCCGAGATTTCTTTATCGCATAGAGAATCAACTCGGAGATGGAACGCGTTGGCCGGTGAACGATTACGAACTCGCATCTCGAATCAGCTTTATTGTTTGTGGCTCGGCTCCCGATGACATATTACTGCGAGCGGCAGAGTCAGGACAGTTAAGTGATTCTGAGGAATTACGTCTGCAGGTGAAGCGACTTTTAAAAAGTCGTAAGGCTCGTGCTCAGTCCGAACAGTTCATTATTCAATGGTTGAATCTTGATCGCCTCGGAAATATGAGGCCTGATCGAAAGCGTTTTCCGGATTGGCAGGATTCGCTTGCCGGGGATATGCGTCAGGAAACGATCGAGTTTTTCCTGGATCTCGTGTGGGAGCAGAAGAGACCTTTGTCAGATTTGTTGAATGCTCAATTTACCCACCTGACACCACAACTCGCTAAGCATTATGAAATCACGGAAGCAGGGGCGGGGATGCAACGTTATGATCTATCCGACATTCCCTCACGCGGTGGCTTGCTGACACATGCGAGTGTCTTGACCATGGGTGGAGATGATGCATCAATGGTTACTCGCGGATTGTTTTTGCTAAGTGATTTACTTTTCAGTGAAGTAGGTGATCCACCACCAGGACTGGATATCACACCCGTTCCAACAAGTCCGGGGAAAACGCACCGCGTGATTGCGACACAGCGTGTTCAAAGTGAGGCTTGTGGTGGTTGTCATTCCCGTTTTGAGCCATTGGCGTTCGGGTTAGAGCGTTATAACGGAATTGGAGTTTTTCAAACCGTTGATCAGCATGGAAATGAATTGCGGCAGGATGGGGAAATCTTGTTCCCTGGTGACGCAAAATCGACTTCCTACAAAACATCGGCAGAGATGATGGATCTGCTTGCCGGCAGTGATCGTGTCAAGGAATGTCTGACTCGGAAGGTAACCCAGTTTTTATTAGGGCGGCCGTTGAACTTAAGTGATGCTGCCAGTGTGCGGAAAGTTCATGAAGTTTCACAAAAGAATGATGGTACTTATCAGAGTTTGGTCACGGCGATCGTGCTCAGTGACCTTGTTCGTACCACGCAAACTGAGCCAGAACCTGAGCATTGACGCAGCCTTGGGGATTTTCCTGTGCCAGGACGGGAGCTGAAATCCAGTTGTCGGTTCAATTCTGGTATTCTGTTGAAATGCTGAGACTTCTTCTGCTTTGCTCACCAATCCTTGTTCATCTGAATTTGCAATAGTGCTATGAAACCGACTCAAATCCACCGCCGAACGATGCTCCGTGGAGCGAGTGGTGTTCTGATCGGCTTGCCGCTACTGGAAGAAATGCTTCTTCCTGCAGCAGCTGCGACTCAATCTCAAGTTCCGGTACGTGCATTCAATGTGTTTTTCGGACTGGGGATTCCTGCGCCGCTACAAACGGAGGGTTTTGAAGGTGTTTTAGAACCACTGAAGCCGCTGAGTGAGAAGCTGCTGATCATGCGGAATGTTGATCAGGTGCGTTGTGATGAATCGGGTATTAATGCACATTTTGATGGTGCCAGTGGGGCATTTACTGCTACACCACCGGATGGCGAAGCAAAAGCAGGTGGCGCGTCGATGGATCAAGTGATCCGTAAAAGTTGTCATCCAGAAGGGGTGCCGCCCGGAATGGTTCCGACTTTGATCGGCGGAACTTTCTTTCGGCGGAGTCGAGTGAGTCGCTATGTCCATAGTTACAACGAGGATGGTACGGTCGCGGCAACGATCCAAGAACGACCCCGCGACCTTTTTAATCGTGTCTTTGGTGTGATTGAGGGAACAGGCGACTCAAGTGATGCACGCAAACAGCGATTAAGGCGAAGTGTTCTCGACTCCGTGGTGGAGCAGTATCGATTTTATTCTGGCAATGGCTCGCCGCTGGGAAGCGTTTCTCGGGGCCGTGTGTCAGATCACTTGGAGCGGATTCGCGAGTTCGAGCAGCGAGCGTTCGAAATGGAAGATGCGGGCCCGAATTCACCGCCAATGCCGCCAAGGTCGATGCTTGCACATGGCGGTCATGCAGATCCGGGTGGAGAAGGAATCGACATGAAGATCGATGACCTTGTGCGGGAGTGGCGTTTGATGGCTGACCTCTACGCGTTAGCGATCGAATTGGATCGTGCCAGGTTCGGGTCTGTTACGTTTTTGGCGGCTGGTGAACGCTTGAGAGTCACTGGGGAGTATCAGTACAACGGTAAGCATGTCTACTCGTTTGACGATGCAAACGAGTTGAATAAAAGTGGGTCGGCGGGATGTAGTCACGAGTGGTGGCACAAGTTCAACCCGGAGAAAGAAAATAAGCAACTGCGAGCCCATGCACATATGAAAATGCGGGAAGTTGCATACTTCCTGAGCCGACTTGATGGTGTTCAGGAGGCAAACGGAAAATCAATCCTCGAGAATTCGTGTATTACCATTTCGACTGAGTCTGGTGATGGTCGCCACTCCGATGTGAAACGCGAATTGTCCGGCGTATTCCACGCAATTTCGGGTGCAAATGGTCGGTTCAAAACCGGCGAGATTTTAAATGTCGGGAAAGAGGGCATCGATGTCTATAATACGATGCTTGAGGCTTACCAAACTGGACAGCGTCTGGGGCCCGAGGATCGGGAGTATAGTCGCGTACATGGAATCCTCGCCTGATTGCCAATCAGAAATTATCTTGAGGCGGCACCGGGATGCGTTCAGAGAATTAGGCTGTGCGACTCAAAGCCCGTTATCGGTAGACTGGTCAGTCCAAACTTCGTAGCCTCGGTTGCGTGATTGCTCAAGGCTTGAAGTCCCGAATCAATGTCGGAGGCATTTGCTTCAGCGTTGTTGCTGAATTGTGGAAGCGATGTCACATTTTTGTGAGTCAGAATTTTATTTTCGAGTTTGAAGAAAACACATGATTTTCCAACCACTTCGTTTTTATGTTTTCCTCATCCTGCTGACTGTGGCAGGGGCGGGGACCTTCACGAACGTGGCCGCACAGGATCCAAAGATGAATGTCGTCTTTGTTCTCTGTGATGACCATCGTTTTGATTGCCTGGGAGCTGCAGGGCACCCATTTTTAGAAACGCCGCATATAGATGCATTGGCATCGCAAGGTGCCATGCTGACGCATACATACGTCACTACCTCGCTATGTTCCCCTAGTCGGGCATCGATTCTGACGGGTCAATATGCTCACAATCATCGAGTTGTCGACAATTATCATCCGGTTGATCCCGGCCTCGTTTTCTTTCCTCAGCAGATGCAGAAGTCCGGTTATGAAACAGCTTTCATTGGTAAGTGGCACATGGGGGGCGATATCGATGATCGTCAGCGTGGGTTTGATCACTGGGTCGCGTTCAAAGGTCAGGGGACCTACTGGCCTGATGGACATGGAACCACGCGGGAAGTACCTCAAACCACCTATGATGGTTTCAATGTCAATGGGCAGCGTGTACCGCAAAAGGGCTATATCACCGATGAATTGACTGATTATGCCATCGATTGGCTGAATGAGCGGAAATCAGATCAACCATTTTTCATGTATGTGAGTCATAAAGCAGTTCATGCAGATTTTGTTCCAGCTGATCGTCATCGAGGGCGATACGACAGTGCCGAATTGCCCATTCGCACTCCCACCGTTGAAGAAATGGAAAAGGGTAACCTGCCAATGTGGGTTCGTAATCAGCGGAATAGCAGGCATGGTGCAGACTTTGGGTACAACATCGAGAATTTCTCTCCGGAAGTATATTATCGACGCTATTGCGAATCTTTGCTTGCGGTTGATGATAGCGTTGGTCGCTTGACCAAATACCTTGCTGATCGAGAACTTCTGGATAACACTCTCTTTATCTATATGGGGGATAATGGGTTTCAGTTTGGTGATCATGGGCTGATCGACAAACGCACCGCCTACGAGGCCAGCGCAAAGGTGCCGTTGCTCATGATGGCAAAAGGGAAGATCCCTGCGGGACTGCGGTTCGAGGGGCTGGTTGGCAACATTGACATAGCGCCCACTATTCTTGATGCGACCCTGTCGCAACCAATTGAAAATGTCGATGGGCAGAGTTTCTGGTCCGCCTTATGTTCTGCGGATCCTTCAAAATTGAAACGGCCTGATTTGCTGTACGAGTATTATTGGGAACGCAATTATCCCCACACGCCTACGCTGCACGCCATCATTGGTGGGCGATGGAAGTACATTCGCTGTCACGGCCTCTGGGATCGGGACGAACTTTATGATCTGGAACAAGACCCGGCAGAGATGAATAACCTGATCGACCAGCCTGAGCACGCCGAACGAATTGTCGCTTTGAATAAACGGCTTTGGAAACTCCTCTTCGAAAGCAACGGACGAGAAGTGCCACTGCTCGAGGATCGAGGACCGCGGTTTCCATGGCGACATCCCGAGGAGGCAGGAAAAGCAGGTTTCCCGCAAGAGTATTTTCGTCGCAATGAGTATGGAACGCAAAATTAGAAGATTGGGCTCGTGGGTCGCGCAAGCCGACACGTGCTCGTCGACTCATTCACGAAAGATGAGTAACCACCAAAGCGTGGTTCCCAGACTGACCACTGCTGTATTTAAAATCCAAATACTCCAAACCCGGCGTTGCGTGTCGGCGTTGCGGTAGACTAATGGGTCAAGGTTCAGCAGCAGGTAAATCGAGTACATGCTCAGAAAAGGTGGGAACAGCAAAAGCCCCACGACGGCTGACCTCGCACAGCGTGATACCGACTCCGTCAGGTCTTCCTGAACTTGGTCGGTTGGATATTGATGTCGCTTTTTGTGCGAGCGCGCTTCCTGTTTGTGTTTTCTTTTGTTAACTGCACCCAACTGACATTCATGGACTTGTTCTGTTACTTCAGTTGGCGAGTTGCTAACTGTCTCACGATTGTCGGGGCAAGAATTGCCTTGTCCGCGTGCGTCTGATTCCTCATGGATTTTGTTGCAGGACCAACAGACATCAAAAGTTGGTTCATTTTGTTCATGGCAGCGGCGGCAAATCCATGAATCAACCCGCTTCGCACGTAAGTGATCCTGTTTGAGCAGAGTGTCAGCACGCTCGAAGTCAGAGTGTTTTACCTCGACTCGTATAGGTCGAGAGGTACTCGCGCCACCAAGGCTCAATGCGACGTTGGGATCTGTTCCCGTAATCAGCACGGGTATCTTCTCAGTAGCGAGTCGAATGCGAATGGTCTGCGCTTCGAACTGGTCTGCACATTCTCGCAGGATTGAAAAATTGTCTCTCACGTTGGCACCACTACAAATTTCCCGAAACCGACACTATGTCGGGTACGACACCCGGGAATATCTCGACCATGAACAGTCATGCCGGCTATCTTAATCACCTGTACCTTGAAAAATATCCGCTGCTATGGACTGTGTCGGAGGTTGTTGCCGTCGGTGCATTACCCTTTAAGGTCTTTACTTCTCAAATCACATTCGTTTTGGTCAGGCGTCGGTCAATGCGGAATATACACGTGTGGTTTTCCTATGCAGGGCCTGGCATCGGTGTCTGGACAATTAGCAACGATGTGAATAGGAGAAACTCCCATAATGAAGTTTAGGAGCGGTTGTGTTTCAGTGCTTCAAACTGCCAGTCTCTGAGGTCTTGTTCCCCGGCGGTTTGGCCATTCAGACGTGGAAAAAAGATTGCTGCTATGAATGAAGGCGTTTGGAACTTTATTCGAAGTTCCTTCGTGATTCGCTATGCCCTAAGTCGATACGTGGTTTGTGTGCCAGTTTGCTGAGGGACGCTAGCGAGACCACGATGAAGGATGCTTTTGGAGGTTGTCTCAATGCTTCCGTGACCCCTCGTCGTGTTACTCACGATAGCTTGCTGCCGACGTAGCCGATTTTGTGTTTTCAGCTCAGCTATGGAGGGTTGCGCAGTTGTGTTCTCGGATTTCACAGCCACAGTTGCAATTCAATAGGTGCCCAGTAACGAGGCCTAGGGTGTTTGTGCGGCTGGCTGGATTTTGAGTTTAAGCCACCAACGCATGGAAACGTGCACCACTTGTTGCCGTTTCGCACTCTGAAATCCATTTTTTCAGTCGTCTGGTGCTGGGGATTCTCCGTCCACGCAATTGCTGTCTGCCCTGAGTACTTTCAGCAAATCGCTCTAAGTCGCGATGCAATCGCGCCGGTGATTCCATGGCCAATCCTCGCACACTTCTGCGGTGAATGCTGATTAATAGCAATGCGTCTCGTGGCATCATTCCGGGTACCGATGCTGAAAATCGGATGGCCCGGCGGTATTGTTTGAGAACTTTAAGTGCTTTTTTGGGAGCACCAAATTGGGTGGCGAGGTTTGCCAAGTCTGCCGTCGCTAGATCTCCTGTGGTTGAAATTCCCATGCTGTTGAGGCGTAGGCACCGTCGAGTGCTGCAAAGTTTTGCGTGTGCCAATCGCATCGACAGAAGTCGTTCACGATGGTGTGGTAACGGCCGTGCGTTCGTTAGAACGGTTGGGCTCAAAACTGGTCGCGGATTGTTCCGGGCGGAATTTTCGACTGCAGCATAAAGAACCACGTTGTCTGATTCTTGGTTAATTGCAGTTGGTTTTTGCCGTCCGAATGAGAAGAGTTTAAGAAGTAGACGCAGCATGGAGATCACCTGTGGAGTGGAAGGGAGATAAGGCACTCAACGTCTTGATCTTTAAGCAATTTTGCCCGCCCAAAGCGAGATCGCTTTTCTGTCTGGAAAGCTGCCGTCGGGGTTGCTTGTCAGTGACGGCCCCGATTTTCGAGTATTGGTTCGGGATCATGGGATTGCAGAAATCAGCATTAGTGATCAAAGCTTGTTCTCGATGCCGGGGCATCGGATGCAGAGTCTCCCCACCATGAACTGGGGCGGTTCCAGACGTCCTCCGGCACATCATCAGGAGATTGCAGTAAGTCATTTTCTCGCCAATCTTCACCCGTGATCGATGCTAACGCATCCTCCACTTCTTCCAATCGTTCTACCGAGTCATTGGCGTCAGAGTCATGCTCGAACCAAGCCCAGCCCAAAGTGGAAGCTGGTGCCTGTTCCGGGGGGGATGTTTTGATTCGTTCGATCTTGGGCGGTTGCCGTTTTGGTTGTTCGACGTAGATGACGCTTGGTGGACGATCGGGCTGAGGTATTGCAGCAGTTTTATCTTCCGGTGTTTCCACTGTTCGATCTTCTGTGCTGTCCTCGACCACTGGTTCTTCAGCCATCGGCTCCACGACGGTTTCTTCTTCAGTAACGGCTTTGTCTTCCTCGTCTTCCTGTTCGGGTTCGAACTCAGTTTCCAAAATGGTGGCTGTTCCCGGAGAACCCTGTGAGGGCATCAGCCGAACCTGAGCCTCGATATTATGGAAAATATCAACGATGTGTTGGTGACAGGTGAACATCATCACTTGATGTCCGAGCTCCGCAAAGGTTTGGAGTGTTCTTGCTGCGCAGACTGCGCGATCCCGATCGAAATTGACAAGCACATCGTCCAACACTAAAGGCAACATGACTCCGCGCCGTGAGTAGGCTGCAGCTAGGGATAATCTCAGTGCGATGAATACAGCTTCACGCGTTCCGCGACTGAGGACTTCCAGCGGAATGGATTTGTCGTTGGCATCACCAATTTTCAATTGATTTGTGCCCAGTGGTGTCCAGATGCGAGTGTACTTTCCATCGGTCAACTGATTGAGAAAGGTAGATGCTTCGCGAAGTGTTTCCGGTTGGCGTTCGCGTTCAAATGTGCTGCAAACATCTTCCAATAGGCAGCTTGCCATGGAGAGGGTTTGCCAACGACGGGCGGCAGATTCAATCCGACGTTCGATGCAGCCAAGTTCCAGTTGTGCCACCGTCAGTCGAGAATCCTCTCCCAGTTGTTTCATCTCCTGCGAGATCTGGCCTTGTTGTGTGCGCAGTTGCGCAACTCGTGCTTCTGTTTCAGTGATGTTGGTCGTGAGCGAGTCCCAACGCCGGTCAAGGTCAGTGGCTGATGCCTCTTCCATTGCGGAGTCGATATCCTCGTACGCAACATGGTTGCCAATCATTGATTTGATCTGCTTGTCCAGTTCTTCGTACTTTCTGTTCATTTCGACCAACTGTGCCTTGCGGTCAACCATTTGATAGAACTGTTCAGGAGTGGCGACTCCACACTTGGCCCATAGGGCGCGACGCTGCTGTTCACCTCGCTCGATGGTTCGGCGGTGTCCGCTTTGCTGCCGTTTAAGTTGCACATCCTGTTGCTTCAGTTCCCTGCGTCGCTTGATCCAGTGATGTTGTCGCGCTAACTCGCTTTGCAGGTAGTTCAGCTTATCCAGAGGTGTGTTGTGTGAGACTGGAGTCTGGCTTCGGCTGAGCTCGGGATCTTCACTGTCATCTTGTTCGCCACTTTCGAATGTGTCATCCGACGTGACTTCGCAGTAAAGCGATTCAATGCGTTTGGCGATTGCTTGACGCTCACGACGACGTTGATCTTTTTCGCTCTGGAGTTCATCGAGTCTTCGGCGACTGTTTTGCAATGCTTCATAGCCATCACTAAGACTACGGACGCTGGAGGGTGACATGGACTCGCTCAGGCCGAGTTGGTTCAAAGTTGCAGCCCACGCACGTTTGGCGTCCCTTAGCCCATCAACAGCGTTTGTCGCGCGCTCCTGAGCTGCTTTGTAGGATTGCAACGCGGATTCATGATGGTGGTAAGTCGGTAACGCTGCTTCGAGTTCTGTGATCAGGTTCTGTGTGTCACGAACTCGTAATTCCAACGACTCGTTTGTCGTAGGTAAGGTGGAGTCAATGTTGTTGCGTTCTGATTCAACTTCGCGGATTTGTCGCCGGAGTGTATCAATCTGCCGTTCGCAGTCTTCGCGGTCACGCGAAGTTGTTCGTTGACCATTCTCCCTGCCAAAATAATACGTCAGTAAGCTCATGAAGCCGAAGAGAATGCACAGCATGCCCCATGTGGGGTCAGGCCTGGCAACGAGCCAGGTGATGCCGAAGACGTTGGCCATACCGTAGATCAGGCCCATGCCCCCCACAATGAATGGCACGCCCAGCAACACCAGACGGTCTACTGGCAGAGCTTCAGCGGTTGTCAGATCAACCGTCTCTTTCTCAAGATCGCGATAATGCCTTTTTAGCTTCTCGAGGTGTTCACCAAGTTGCATGCGATGTCGCAGCGTTGCAATCACTTCCGTGTTCTGACGGATTGCCTGTTGTAGGTTGGTGGCGTTTGCTCGCTCCAGGGTTTCCTGCAGTGAATCAGCAAGCTTGTCAGATTTTTCTTTGTAGTTTACCGCATCTGTTCGCGCCTGCTTCAGCAGGAAAGTCTGCTCCTTGACTTGTTTGGCGGGGCCTGACAATGAGCCCATTGTCTGTTTTGACAACTCGGGTAGTTGGGAAAGGTCTCCCGACAGCAGCGCCTGACGGTCTTCGTCATCCATGCCCAACCGATCAGCATCGGTTTCCAGCTGTTTTTTAGCTCGCTCGATTTGTTGATCAAGACGCTCTAATTGTTCTTCCAGTGCTTCGATCCAGGTTGCCTGCTCTGCGGCAGCCTCGATTCGGCTCCGTAAATCAAGCAGGCGTCGACTGACCGGAAGTTGCTCGGCTTTTTCGCGCACAACACGCCGCTTGCTTCTGATATCCTCCAGTCGCGCACGACGCTCCTCCATCATGGCATCGATTTGTACCAATTGTGAGGGAGCCTCTTCAGGAAAAAGAATATCCTCTTCCATCTCTTGCATGGACTGAGATAGCAGTTCGCGTTCCTGCCATTTATCGAAAACGCCAGATGCAATCTCAATGCAACGGGCTTCACGTTCCCAACCCGAAGTCCGCTCAACAAGCTGATCAATTTCATGATCCTGTGCCCGTTGCTGCGATGCTAATTCACTCCAGCGACGACCACCTCGAGTCAGTTGTTGAACTTCATCACGAAGCTGCTCCCGTTTGTTGATCAGGCCGTGCAGTTTGACTGCTTCTGCTTCGTTAGGGGAAGCTTCGCTCCCAATCAAATGCTCGCGACCATCACGCAAGGATCGCAGCACATCAACCAGCGATACACGATCAAGCCCGCTGGAAAGTTTGTAGAGTTCGTCGGCGGCAGCAGTATCATCGAGAGTGCTCAGTTCCTGCAGTTCCCGCATTCCGATCGCAAACACATTGGTAAAAATTGATTCATCAATTTGTCCCAGCAGGCTGCTAAGTCGGTGTTGTCCCTGACTGAGACCATCGTGTCCCGTGACGGATAATTGGCCACTTGATCCCGTATCTGTGAGTTGACTCCGACGCCTGATCTCATAGCCCCCACCGGGACCACTAACGCGGAGGGCACCGCCTGGCGTACCGCCATGCACAGGCGGCAGATATTTTTCGCGGCGCTCGTCCGTGAATCCGTACAGCATTGCGCGCACGAACTGCATCAACGTTGTCTTGCCGGCTTCATTAGGGCCGTAAAACAACGTCATCCCTTCAGGAAGGGAGTCTACGGAGAGACCGGTCCAAACACCGAATCCGTCGATCTGAATGTCTTTAACTTTCATGATTTCTGCACCAAGTTCGGCTTTCCGCCACGGAGCAATTCGACACCCAACAGGGTTGCCTGATCGAGTACATCCATCCGCTCAGAGGCAGCGACTTCTGCCAGTAGCGTGGTTGTTGTGCTGTTGAGACCCGAGTGTTCTTCGGTGGTTGGCATGAGATTCAAGTCACGACCATCCAGTTTTCGATGTTTGTCAGAGGCACGCAGGAAGTCCCCAAGAATGGTGTCTTCATCATTCCATGAGGCCGGGTATTGCCTTGGAGGGCGAAGGTTCAGAGTTGAGGTCCATGCCGATGGGTTGCCATGTCCATACTCTCTGCGCACCCACTGCAGTAATTCCTCGGTGTCACCCACGGATGCAAGTGTTTCCCCAGAGGCGACCGAAATGTCCCAGCCAATCAACAGGTGGCGGCCACCGTTCTCGTGCTGCAAGCGTGAAATCCGCTCGCCGAGCAGATTGCGGATGCCTCCAACAGCTGCGATTTCTGACGCATCCAACTCAATGTTGCAGTAACGGAAAACATCTGACTCAACTGTATGCACTCGTGTGGTTCCGTCACCATCCACATCCACTGTCGAATAACCGTGAGCTCCCGATTCCGAGAGTGACCTGCCCTGTGGTGTTCCGCAGTAAACAGCCGCTGCTTCTGCGCCGCCGGCAATTTCTGTCCGGTTGTGTTTGCCGCCAAGGGCCCAATAATCAAAACGTCCTTCGGCCAGTGCGTCTGCGTCCGCATCGCCATACCCAACCGCAACGGTATAATCCTCGGTGGGGTCAATACGATAGCTGGGGACGTGTAACACGTTTTGCCCGTCGCTACTGCGGCCCACTACGGTGCAGATGGAACGTCCACCGCGTTGAACTGGTGTCGCCGTCACACGGTTTTTTGGGAACAAAGTGACGTTCGGCGGCAGAGGCACCGAGTCCGGCCACTTCTGCGGGGCATCGGCCAAGCCCGCCGACCAAAAGACTGGTGTGTCTTTGCGATTGAGTTGCTCGAAATAGTCCAGCAGCATTGACATGCCATGTGGACCCGCTGCTTGCGGATTCAAAAGATCGCCTGATAGCACCAGGAAATCAATGTTGTCAGCTAAAGATGCTTCAAACACGGCACGAGCTGCTTGTCGCGGAGCCTCAGCCATGGCCTCACGTAAGTGAGGAGGCAGTGAATCCAGATCGCCCAATGGCGTTTCCAGATGAAAATCGCTTGCATGTATGAATCGGAACGACTCGCCTGGCATTGGTTCCCTCCCTGCGGTCCTATTGCCGAACACCTGTCTCCGCTCAAGTCTTTCGTGACTTGTTCTATGCGTTTGATACTCTGATCAATTGATTTCGATGGCCTTCACCTCGTGTGAATCCCCTTCGAACAAGCCGCTTCCCGGCTACATAGCCCCGGGAGTTTAATGAATTTTTGGATTTCAGGCCAAGTCAGATTTTTTGATTGGAAAAGTAGCTGAATTCGCTTCGTACTTTTTGCTATCAACTCACAATCGTTCTGGGCTCGGACGTCAACTCTTTCGCTGAACGGCTCCAAGGGGTTTCCCATAGTAATGACAAGGGGTTTCCCATAGTAATGAATTGACAAAATTCCACCCAAGATGGTCGCTCTAAAAAAACACAACCATCCGCAACAGTGAGATGTGCAGTCACTGCTGTAAGAAATCATGGCCGAAACGAGTCAGAAGCGTTGCAAGTCGTTAAACACTTGCTTTGCTTGTGCTCTCCTCCTGTTTGTTGCTGTAATACAAGGAAACGACAATCAAGGTAATGAAAGCAAGCGGAATCGTGATGATTCCTGGCTGGCTAAACGGTGCAATCGCGTCATTGGGATCCAGTCCGTAAACCGATTTGTAGGTGTCCGCGGATAGAAGGATCCATCCGAGAGAACTGATCATTCCTACCAACACACTGGCGATGATTCCTTCTTTGGTTGTCTTTTTCCAGAACAGCAACATGACCAGAGCAGGCAGGTTTGCACTCGCGGCAACGCTAAAAGCCCAGCCGACGAGGTAACCCACGTTCAGTTCTTTGAAGAGCACTCCGAGGATGATCGCGATTCCCCCAACAACGATGGCCGCAATTTTCGCGACTTTGACTTGAGCATCTCCGGATAGCTTGATACCCATGACACCGATCAGCAGGTCATGTGCAACTGCACCACTGCTGGCAAGAATCAGGCCGCTGACGGTACCCAAAACGGTCGTGAAGGCAATCGCTGAGATGACCGCGAAAAGCCACGGACGAATACTATTCGCCAGTAGAGGCGCGGACATGTTGGTGTCCGTCAGGTCAAGTGATCCGCTGGTCATCGCTCCTAATCCGAGGTAGAGCGTCAGAACGTAAAAGAAGCCGATCGTGGCGATTCCCACAATCGTACTTTTGCGTGCAGCTGAACCATCTTTGACCGTGTAGTAGCGAATCAGAATATGAGGAAGCGATGCGGTTCCACAGAACAAAGCGAGCATCAACGACAGGAAGTTCAGCCTGTCACCAAAGCTATCTCCTCGGATGCCAGCAAATTTTGGATGTTCACCGGGACGCAAGACACGTTTGCCTGCGGTTGGCTTCTGATAGTAAACCGTCGTCTTGGGGCCTTCGGGGTTCGTAATTGTCGTACTTCCCCATAGGATAACTTCACTGTCTCCGATCGTCGTGAAGAATGAAATGGGCCCCAGAGGCCCTGTTGAGGTTTCGCCTCCGGGAAGCTTGGAAAGATGTCCAATCGGTTGCAATTCTCGTTCGCCGCTTTCACGACCATTCGGAGCACCATCGATCTCTTTCGATGCTCCTGAACCCGTGACTGATTGTGCCTGTCGCAGCAACTTGTCATCCGACCCAGGGATATCATCGATATGGAAAATGTCGTACCCCGCCCTGCCATCTTTGGGGACGAATCGTATGAATTCCTGTTTCTTCTCGGCAGTACTCAGCCAGCCCCCTGTGGGCGGAATTACTTTTCGATCTGCGATGGTCTTTTGTTTCAGATCTTGTTCACTCACTGGACCGATCGTTTGGAAACTGCTTGTGTCGGTTGTCAAACCTTTTTGCAGCAACATGACCACGAGCACGGTGCTGAAGATGACAAGCAGTGATCCTTTGAGAAACTGGACCCATGTGGTTGAGACCATACCTGCCGTGACAACAATCATGATGACCACAACACCAACCATCACCACGCCGACCCAGTGAGGAAGTCCTAAGAGTGGCTGAATCAGTGAGCCCGCACCAACCATCTGTGGGATGAGATAAAAAATGCTGACAACCAGCGTGCTGATGCCCGCAGCACCTTTGATACCTCGTGAATTGAATTTTGCATCCAACGCGTCCGCAAATGTGAATTTACCAAGTCGCTTCATCGGTTCCGCGATCACAAACAAAGCAACGATCCAGCCGGCCAGAAATCCGATGGAGTACAGGAATCCATCGTAACCATAGGCCGCGATCATCCCGCAAATACCAAGAAATGATGCGGCGGAAAGGTAGTCACCAGCAAACGCGATACCATTGACGGCCCATGGAATCTGACCATGTGCTGCGAAATATCCTTCGGATGATTTTGCTTTGCGGCCGAGGTAGAAGCTAAGTCCAACGGTACCGAACACGAAGCCCAGAAAAATGAAAATAGCGAGTGGTGCGGGGTCGTAAATCATTTGGAATCCCCCTGAACTGCGGCTACTTCTCCCGTCTCAGTATTTTCAGCTGGGTCTCTGCGACACATGAGGCCATAAATCAGAGCCAGGACCAATGCAAACACAATCAGTCCAAAGCCGTAGACGATTGCCAAGTTAAGCCCTGCCAGAACTATGGTTTCCATCTTGTCAGCAGCGAAAGCGTTGATCAGTACGAATCCGGTGTACAGAGTCAGATAGATTAGAAATAAGAACAAGCCCAGCCTGGTATTGAACCGGCGTTGCGGGGAGGGTGAGTCTGAAGTGTTCATGAACCAACAGCAACTTGTTTGAGAGAGCGGTGCCAGCGTCAAAAAAACGCTTCGCGAAAGAGTGCGACGCCAGTTTATAAACGACTGAACATGCCGTCGCGAGTGTTCTATACCTTGACATCTGCCATTTTGCGGAATCCGTTAAGCCAGTGACGTATCGCGGATCGGAGTTGGGAGGCGAGTAAAGTACGGTGGTTGACGAAGATAATTGAATCTCAAACTCCAGCTTATTCCCACCACAACACCCTCTTTGACTCAGGTTGCCGCTGGCACGGGACCGACAGATGGGCATAATGGAGGTCCTGCCTTGAGCGTTCATCGGTGCCTGACTCGCATCGTTCTGTAATACTTAATACGTATTACTTTCGACCGCGAAGCTCTGATGCCTGTGCCCATCGTCAGGTCAGAACAAATCGCCCGCGGTACTGTGGGCACAATGTGATTTACAAAATCAAACGACTGGCAGTTCCGCTGCTGAAAGCAACGCGACCCCTCATTTTTATCCAAGTGGAGAGGCAAAAGTGCAACAGCGAACCCGTCATGTGTCGTTCATCATCCCAACGCTCAACGAGTTTGAGTCGATTGAGGAGTTGCACACGCGAATTCTGAGTGTTTGCAACGATCATCAGATACAAGCCCAAGTCGTGTTTGTGGATGATGGGTCAACCGACAGCACGTGGGCGATCATGCAGAAATTGGTCCAGACCCACGCTGGCACCGAGGCGATCCGCTTTCGTCGTAATTTCGGGAAGGCTGCTGCACTTTCCGCGGGTGCCGACATTTGCGCAGGCGAAATCGTGATTACGATGGATGCTGACTTACAGGACGATCCGCAGGAAATTCCGCGTTTTCTTGAAAAACTGGATGAAGGTTTTGATGTGGTTAGTGGGTGGAAACAGGTTCGACATGATCCGCTGCACAAAGTTTTGCCGAGTCGAGTATTCAACTGGCTGGTGAGCAGACTTACGGGGGTGAAACTACATGACCACAACTGCGGTTTCAAAGCATACCGCCGGGAAATATTTGAAGAGGTGGAACTCTATGGCGAGCGGCACCGTTTCATTCCCGTTCTTGCTGCTGCTCGAGGTTTTAAACCCAGTGAGATTGTTGTCGAGCATCACGCCCGCCAATTTGGTCATTCGAAGTACGGATTCTCAAGAATGATCAAGGGCTTTCTTGATCTGATGACCATCTATCTTCTAACCGGGTTCTCAAGTCGTCCATTACATCTCATTGGAGTGGGAGGCATGTTGTTTTTCACCGTAGGTGGTGTTGGAATTCTATCGCTATCCGCCTGGTGGGTTCTCTCTCGATTGATCGAAAACGCGGATCCAGTGCACCTTCATGAAAAAGCAATTTTTTACTACTGCATCGTTGCCTTACTGCTCGGGGCACAGTTTCTTCTTGCTGGATTGTTGGCTGAGTTGGTTGTCGCGCGGACGCACGGACCCCGTGATGCGTTTAGCATTGCGGAGCATGTTGCCGGAACACTCGATGATTCGAACAGTCAGAGCGGTGATGATACTGAGGCGCAAAGTTCATGACCGAGCATGACCTATGTGAGATAAAGGCACGACGCTCTGCCTACCTGGTTTTTGCTTTAATCGCGTTGGCTTTGACTGCCGGACGCATCTCGGTTGTTACAGGTCGTGACGGGACCACTGCTTTTCTGAGTGCGAATGATCGCAGTCGATGGTGTACGGTAGCATCACTCGTTGAGCACGGCACTTATGCGATCGACTCTCAGATCGAAATTGTCGATCCGGTTCGTCGCCACATTCGTCCGTGGCAGACAATCGATAAAGTGCGGCACTTGGGAGCTGATGACAAGCAGCACTACTACAGCAGTAAACCACCGCTATTTCCAACTGCGGTCGCGGGCATCTACAAAGTTGTCAATGTTGTCACTGGTATGACTTTGACAGATCAGCCGATTTACCTGACAAGAATTCTGCTAACGCTCGTCAACCTGCCTCTCTTGGCTCTCTTCTTCTTTGCCACCATGGGGTGCATCGAACGAATCGGGAAAGATGACTGGTCCAAACGAATGGCTGCTTTGGGGTGCTGTTTTGGGACAATGCTGCTGCCATTTACGATCTCGTTGAACAATCACTTGCCAGCTGCTACCGCGACGGCAGTGGTGGCTTGGATTTATCTGGTGGCTACCGGTGGAATTGGCAATGCAAATTCTGCGGCAAGTACTTGCGGGGGATCGAAAAAACTAAAGCTAAACGGCCCGGATGCAAGTGGCAGTGGTTCAAGTGGCAGTGGTTCAAGTGGCAGTGGTTCAAGTGGCAGTGGTTCACAGAGGCGATCGCATGTGGTGCTGTACCTGTTGGCTGGTGCCGGTTCAGCACTCGCGGCAGCTAATGAATTGCCGGCGCTGTCGATGTTGGTCTTTTGGTTTGGTTTATTTGCTTGGGCGACGCGTGCGTCAGTGTTGCCCTTTGCGGCAGGGGTGGCGATTGTTGCTCTTGGCTTCTTTGGAACGAATTGGCTAGCACATCAAACCCTGCGCCCGCCGTATGCTCATCGGGGAAACGGTTCGACGATTGCCGTGCTCGATTCGTTGGAAGCCGGCTCGACTGAACCTGACGAGTCGATCATAAAAGAGGTTCAAACGCGGTTGAGGGAGGTGGGTTTGGTCGCCAGCACAGACGAAATTCAAGTCACTGCATCCGATGAGGCAGCACGCTGGATTGTGAGGAGCGACGAGCGGCAATTTGCCTTGCTGTTGAAGGAAAATCGATGGTCCGTGGCAAGCTGGGACGATTGGTATGAGTATCCCAACACCTACTGGAAAGACGGAGTACGTCGTGGCGTTGACCAAGGCGAACCTTCCAAGCTTGTCTATCTCACCCAGATGACATTTGGCCATCATGGCCTGTTTTCGCTGACGCCGATGTGGTTATTAGTGCCCGTGGGGCTTCTGGCAGGAGTGTTGCGTGGTCCACCAGAGTCCAGACGCTTGGTGCTAGCGATTTCAGTTGCTTCAATTGTTTGCTTTTTGTTTTATCTGAATCGTCCGTTGATTGACCGTAATTACGGTGGTGTCAGCGTGTGTTTTCGCTGGTTGTTATGGTTCGCGCCCTTGTGGTTACTTGTCATCACTCCCGTCATGGCTTGGTTTGGAACGACGCCCACGCGTCGCGGCACGCTCTATGTAATGCTGGCATTGAGTGTGTTTTCGATGTCTGCTTCGCTGGAAAGTCCTTGGCAATCGCCGTGGCTCTACCGCTTTTGGCAGTTTTTGGGCTGGCTGGGTACCTGAAAACAGGGCTATCATCCGGCTGCGAGGTGATGGAACGCTCGCAACAACTGAACGCTCTAAGGTTCGGGTTTGAATGGCATTAAGGATGCGCCGATTTCCGCCAAGCCGAGACTTTTCTCGCGGCTGGTCAGTGCTGCGCTTGTTTGCACCGGCGTCGCTTTTGTGGTTTATACCCTCACGCCGCAAACGGTGGGTGAAACAGCTCGCCGACATGTTCTAAAAGTTTTTCAGGAACACTATCCCGAGCACGTTGTTTCGCTTCGTCGGGGATACTTTGACAAAAACATCGGTTTCATTTTCGAAGACTTGCGAATTCTTGATCCGCTGGCGGTAATTGATGGTGCGGAGGATAGCGAATTAGTACGCATCGAGCGTTTGACAGTCGAAGCAGAGCTGGACACGGGCAAGATTGGCTCGGGAGGTTTACCGCTCAACACGCATCGTATTTTGTTAGACGGTGTGCATGTCAATACGCGGTTGTTGCAGAATGGCACTCCATCGATCAGCGAATTATTGCCGATGCCTGAATTCGGTCCGGTGACGCCACGAATGGAAGTCCGTCGCTTACGCCTGCATCTGGTTGATTCTGATTCCAAAAGCCGGCCGATGATCGCAAGCTTTCCCGAGGTCCTGGTTGTTCGCACTCCGAATGCCGAGGGCAAGACCGATGATGCGATCACACTGCGTGGATCGACTGACTTTGCAAATTCGCTACTTGTTCAGATTAATACCTCAAGCAGGGGAGTGGATATTCGGGGAGTGGTCAAAGGTGCTTATTTAAGCCGTGACCTGTTTGATCGTTTGCCACCGCAATGGCGCAAGGTCGTCCGAGAGGTGCGAGATTTGCAGTGTATCTGCGATGCAAGTTTTGCTGTACACAAGTCGTCGGCTGGACAAACCGACTACAAGCTGAAAACAACGATTCATGAAGGCCGTTTTTCTCATCAGTCGATTCCGCAACCCATTTCACAACTCCGCGGGATTGTGATCTGTGATCCAAACGGAGTTTCGATTCAAACTTCTCAGTTCATGTTTGGCGATTCTTTGGTGCGGACAAGTGGCCGGCTTCATGGTCACGCGTGGCCCTGCACTGCGGATTTGCAGGTTAACGCCGGCAACATCATGCTCGACGATCGTTTGGCGGCAGCCTTGCCTGCCAAGATGCAAGCCAACTGGCATAAGTTCTCACCCTACGGGCGAGTAGATATTGAAGGTAAACTGCTGCACAAAGATTTGCAGTGGAAGCTCGATGGACACGTCACCTGCAAAGGCGTGGATGTGCAGTATGATCGCTTTCCCTACCCAGTCGAAAACCTGTTTGGGAAGATTGAAATTCGCGACGGCATTGCAGTCGCCGAAAGACTTGGTGGTACCATTGGATCCAACCAGATGCAGTGTGCGTTTAGACTGCCGGTCAAGCCAGGCATCACGCTCGAGAAGGCGTTTGCAATCACAACCGATGGTCCGATTCCGATTGACGCCACCCTTCTGAAGGCCATGTCGCCGCGGGATGGTCCCACGTCTAATTTGGAATCATTCACGCGATCACTGAAACCACGTGGTCGTTTGCATTTGGTAACAGCCTTAATAACAACCGATGCAAATGGTCGGTCTTCACGCAAGATTGATGTGCGAGTCAGTGACGGTTACATTCGATATGAAAAATTCCGCTATCCCTTGTACAAAGTGACGGGCAAGCTGCAGGTCGAAGACGATGTTGTGAAGCTGAATGACCTGAGAGGGGTGAGTGCAAATGGGCATGATGTTGTCTGTCGAGGTTTTTATCGCATTGCTGGGAAACCCCAGCCGAATGTTGGTACCGTCAGCGTAAGGAACTTGCAGAGGGCAAACGCAATGCCCTCTCATTTGAAGCTGCAATTCGATGCGACCAATGTATTGATGGATGACGCGCTTCGTAATTCCTTGCCAGGAGATGCAAGAAGAATTTGGGAATCGATTTCCCCTACGGGGAGTCTCGATCAATTGACGGTAAATCTCGAACAGCTCGGGTCGGATGGCAAACTCAATCTTGAACTGAGTGCCAAGGAACTTGAAACTGATTTGGTCACCAGTCGTACTCTGAGTTTGCGTCCTAGTTCTTTACCCTATCGAATTGATGTGACGGCTGGATCAGTCTTTTACGATGGCTCGAAGGTAGAACTGATTTCGTTGAAAGGTCGTCATGATGCATCGATTTTGTCGGCCAACGGGATTTGCCGCCAGAATGCAGAAGGAAGATGGGAATTGATGATGAATCTGCATACCGGCAGTCGGCTGCTGCCTGATGTAGAGCTCATCGCCGCCATGCCATCACAGATGCGTGAAGGGATGAAGGCGTTGCAGTTGCGCGGACCCATTGGTATTTCCGGGGCAACACGGATTTCCCTCCCCGATGCTATGCACGTGAACCCTGAGTTTGATTGGGATATTGCGTTGCAATTGGAGGGTAACCGAATTGCGGAGGTTGGCCCCGTCCATTCCATGCGTGGCAGTGTCAGGGTCACCGGCAGGCAGGATGACCGTGGAACCTTTGCGAATGGGAATATCCAGATCGACTCGATGCACGTGTTTGATTTGCAGGTGACCAACATTCAAGGTCCTTTTTCAATCGCCAATACGATGTTGTATCTGGGGAATGCCACTCGCGGTACCAACTCGACAAATACTGCTGGCTCGGGCCAATTGCTGAGTCCCGCACTGCCCGAAAACAAACTTCGTGGAGATCTGTTTGGCGGTACGATCGAAATGGACGGCAAAGTGCAATTGTCGACCGGTGACTTTGATGTTGTCGTCAGTGTTGATGATGCCATGGTGCCTAATATCCTTGCGGATTTTGGTCAAAATGGGAGCGATATGTCTGGAATTCTTGAGGGACGCACGCGACTGTTTGGCAAGCTTGGCAATATCAGCATGTTGCGTGGCAAGGGCTGGTCGTTGGTAAGCGATGCTACTTTGTACAAGTTGCCGCTGATGGATCAGGTGATGGAGTTGCTCAGGATCAAGAAGCCTGACGAACAGGACTATTCTGCGTTGACGGATGCTGAACTTCAGTTTGAGCTTTTTGGAGAAACCATCACGTTTGACCAAATCAACGTTTCGGGCGAGTTGATTGCGTTGAAAGGNTANGGNAAACTCGACAATCGNCANGAACTTGACGTAAGCTTTCAAACNCNGGTNAACCCNCGNAATNCCCTGATGGGGCTNCTGACNTTGGGNGAGCAGTACACNNTNTGGACNATNGATGTNCGNGGNCCNCTNCANNNNCTNACNTATCANNGNCGGGCNCTNGAAGGTGTCGAAGAGACNTTGGAAATGATTTTNCCNGNNATCTCTGATGACCCNNANGAAATTGCAAAAGAACCGAAAACTGGATTGGGAAATTGGCTGCCATTTTAAATGTTTGACTGAGGCTTCCAAAAAAAAGAAGGACACGTCAATGAACATCAATCCCAGTGCTGCCGCAGCATCGATCGCCGGTACCAGCCGTGCGGCTGCCCGTGGGGGCGAAGCCGATTCGCAAGCCGTTGAATCAACTCGGCAGCAAGCAACTGCGGAGAAACCAGGCGGAAAGTCCGGTGATTCCAACGCGATTGATGCCGGTGATCAGACAGGAGACCGCCATGGCAATGGACGCCAAATGCTGGACCAGTTCGAACGTCATGATGACGCTGATGAATCGACGGCAACCGACGGTCAGCCTGATTATGAGTCTCGATCTGACACTGATGCTCAGGGGATTGCTCCCAGCAGCCATCGAGACACTCCAGGTGAGGCCGGAGCAAATCTCGATCTAGAGGGATGAACGATCGAATTCATGCAAGGTTTCGAGTGAACCGGACAAACTTCTTCTGGCGGTCGAGGGACCCGAACCACCTCCGTCTGTGAGTTTGCGGTTATGTTCCATCTCTCGTCATTGGGGCATGGCTCATTGAGCCGCCGAGAAACGCTTTAGTTTGCGATCCAACGTGCTGCGTTCGATTCCCAGAATTGCCGAGGCTCGACTCTTATTCCCATCGGTGTGCCGTAGCACGCGCTCGATGTGAATTTGTTCCAATGCCGCGAGAGTCATTTCTACCGTTTCATCCGTCTGAGCACTTGTCGGCATACCTTGCGTGGCAGGTGCGAGGGCGAGGTCTGTAACTTCGATCCGGTTTTTCGCATTCAGTACGACCGCACGTTCCACGACATTTTTCAACTCACGAATATTTCCCGGCCACGAGTATTCGAGCAAAGCCTGTTTGGCAGCATCAGAGAATCCCTCGATTCGCCGCCCCATTTCTTGGTTGAACTGGGTCAGGAAGTACTCGGCAAGGTGCAGACAGTCTTTGCCTCGATTTCGAAGTGGTGGCACGACGATCTCAACAACATGCAGTCGGTAATACAAGTCCTGTCGGAACTTGCCTTCACGAACCATCGTCTGCAGATCACGGTTAGTGGCTGCAACGGCTCGCACATCGACTTTGATTGCTTCGTGGCCGCCCACTCGTTCAAACGGATGACCCTCAAGTACTCGGAGGAATTTAGCTTGTACCTCCGGGCTCATTTCACCGATTTCGTCTAGCATCAAGGTGCCGCCGTCGGCTGCCTCAAATTTGCCACGTTTCCGCTCCGTTGCTCCGGTAAAGGCGCCTTTTTCATGGCCGAATAATTCACTCTCGAGCAACGTCGGGGACAGCGCTGCACAATTCAAACATATCAACGGTCCAGCACTTCGGTCACTCGCATGATGCAGTGCAGCAGCGACCAGTTCTTTCCCGACCCCTGATTCGCCGCGCACCAGGACGGTTGCGTTGGTAGGGGCAGCCATTCCAATCTGTTGCACGATTTCGCCGATCGAAGAACTTTTGCCGACGATGTTGACCTTGTTACCAAGCCGGTCCTGTAACTCCTTGATCTGCTTTTGACTCTGGCGAAGAGAGCGATCCAAGCGTTTGCGGTTGGCAAGATTCCCGAGCGATTCACCAAAAATTTCGCAGGTCGCAACAATGAACTCGAGTTCATTTGAGCCAAGCGGTGGGGTGCCTGCGGTTGTGGTGACGTGTACGACACCGCGGAGCTGATTTCGCTGATCTCTCGCCGGCGCCATGACGACACTTTCAGCATCAAGTTCCCCGCGGCTATTCTCGGTGGCCAGTTGCTCGTCGCCCATGACGTTGCGAGCTAATACTGCCTCACCGCCTTCCGTGACAACGGATGCCAGCAGGGATTCAGGTGGGCGACGGTAGCTGCGTGAACCTGATTGTCGGGTTCCGGCCAGTGGAATGTCTTGCGGGTTGCTACGCGTTTTTTTCGTGTGCCATACATAAGCACCTGCAGTGTCCAGTGGCACATGAGCAGCGAGGCAATCCAGCACAATGTCGACGGCTTGTTCAATCTCGTCGCATCGCGCTAAGGAAAAGGCGAGCTGAAGCAAATTTCGGCTCGATTGTCCGTGGTTGGCTTCCGATGCAGATTTGGCAGAACCGGCAGGATCGAAAAGATAGGAACTGTGCCGCCGCCGATCGGTGATGGCAGACGGATCCATTTCGAGTGTGATCTGATCGTCTGTGGCTTGGCCCGCTGCGGCGGGAGAGCGTGCCGGTTCACCGATGCCACCTTCAATTTTGCGAGCAAACGTGATGGCGAAGCCAGCCACTTCGATCAAGTCCGCGTCCTCTAAACGCGTGGGCGAAGAGATCCTCTGTCCATTCAGCAGTGTACCGTTCCGACTGCCCAGATCCTCAAGAATCCAGCTGTCCGCGGACCAAGACACCCGAGCGTGCTGTCGACTAGCCTGCTCCGTGCGAAGGACGATCTCATTTGCCGAGGCCCGCCCCAAAACCGCGCCTTCGGGTGCGGAAAGACGAAATACGTCGCTCCAACGCCCCGAGCTGCGCAGAATTAAGTAAGCACCTTGATCTTTCCTAGCTGCCATTGCCTTCCTATCTCCCANTGGTTGAGGAGGCGAATTTTTCGACTGATTACGATCCATTGCAGGCAAAATGCACGCTCCGAGGTCGTGGGATTGGCGTTTGACACCTAAATTTGACCATTGCTGTTCCGCTTTTTGCTCCCTCCAAACTAGAATCTGGGGGATTTCCCGTCCACCGTTGATATCTGGACGAGACCGCATAACCTTCAGTTGCCGATGTTTTTTGAGTGAACTATCTTCTTCATGAAGCAGTTTTTGCTCGAAAAATAGCGAAACCTTGGTCACAATAAGCTATAGCTAATAAAACCTTTAACTTCTGGTGGTGTCCGACACCGCCNGCAATCCCGGAGATCCACCGCGATGGATTTTGCCTTGAAAAGTATCGTTCGTTCACTCTTTCCCGTCTTTCTCGGCGTTCTAACGCTGACCTCCACTGTTCAAGCTGGACAATTCGGTGGTGGAAACCGTGCTGTCGGTGGTGTCATGATTGATGCTGCAGGCGTGATGCGGACTGCTACCGTCCAAGAGTTGCAGGACCTCACGACTGCTATGGAGCAGGGGTGGGCCCCGCTTGCCGGCGAGATCGCCAAACAGGCCAACATGCGTATGGTTTCGCTACGTGGAATCCAAAATGCAATCAAGAAGGCGAATGAAGAGGGACGCGAGATTCCGCGTGATGTTCAGTATCTTGCTGGCTTACAGCGAATCGAATACGTCTTTGTCGATAAAGATAAGAATGACGTCATCATCGCTGGTCCAGCAGAACCATGGAAAGTGCGTGAGGATGGATTTGTCGTTGGCACAGTGACCGGAGGAGCAACGATGCGTCTGTCGGATCTTGTGGTTGCCTTGCGAAGCGTCGAGACTGCTCGACAGGAAGGCATCAGCTGCTCGATCGAGCCAACTGCTGAAGGGCGTCTGCGTCTTCAGAAGTTAATGCGTCGGATCACTCTGCGGCCGGGACAAAATCCTGCTGTTTATGAAGCGTCCATGCGAGAAGCGTTTGGGCCACAAACAATTCAACTGACAGGCGTACCCACCGACTCACGGTTTGCTCGAACCATGGTCGCCGCTGATTACGAAATGAAACGCGTAGCGATGGGCTTGACTCCCTCGCAAGTCAATGGTTTGAACAGTTACCTTCAGATGTCAAAAAATAGCGCTCATGCATCCAACCAGAATCCTCGCTGGTGGATGGCCTGCGATTACGATTCTCTTGCCAAGAGCGAAGATGGATTGGCTTGGAAGCTGAGTGGTCAAGGTGTGAAAACAATGACAGAAATCGACGCAATCAGCGACGATGGAACAGCATCGCAAACTGGCAGGAAAGATAAATTCGCCCAAGCATGGGCTGACGCCATGACTGAGAAGTACGCAGAGCTATCACGTCGCATGCCGATCTTCTCAGATCTCCAGAACATCATGGACATGACCATTGTTGCAACATTGATCTCTCAGGAGCGTCTTGCACAGAAGGCAAATCTTGACCTCGACCTGTTCACGGTGAAAAGCGATGACCTGCCACTCTCCAGCTATGTTACGCCGAAAGCCGTTGACCCGCAGTGCAGTTTCATTCGTGGACGCGGAGGTAAATGGGTTGTGACGGCATCAGGTGGTGTCGATATCAATGGCTTTGAAGTTGTCGAGAAGCAACAAACTGATGCAAACCTTGCGAAGGTTTGTAGCACAGCACTTGCCGGCACAAGCGAGAACTGGTGGTGGGACAAGTAGCCCCTGCTTCATGAACTGCTGCACTCAAACGTTTACTGTTTGAGAGGACAGCAGTAGTGAATCCCAGAGGGCAGTGAACACCTGATGATTGTTGTTCCAGTGTCCGAGAGGTAGATGGCGGAACGCAACAGGCTCCTGAAATCTTTCCGAGCGATGTCCCTTGTGGTTGCCGCCGGCTGCGTACTTGTGTCTCTGGCTTGATCGGGTGTTGTGATTTTTATTCCCGCTCGCGGTCTTTTTTGGTGGGTATCGCGCGTTGATGCCATGTCGATGCACAACTGTTGTTACCCAGTTGCGATGGATTGAATCTGATGAGTTCCTGGGGCTACCAAACTTTTGAGGATGGGATTGCTTGTGATTGGCTCGAGGATCTTCATGATTCTGATCCGATTGCATTCTTCGTGAAGTGTTTGGACTTGGCAGGCCTCGACCACCTTGATTTTCTAGCTTGCATCGGCGTTGTATGCACCGCAGAAATGTTGTGTGGTATCAAGTCAGGTCCGCGGTCGGGGCTTCCAGAGTCTGCTGTTGGGTGGTGTGAACAGCATCGTGATTTGGATTGCGGTTTCTTGATTCCCCGTGCCATCGCAGCCTTGAAACTCGTTCTGACCGACAGTTCAGAGATGTGGGTGCGATGGGACGATGAAGCGGATCACTTTGAAAGTTGGCTTGAATATCAGCAGGAACTGATTGAAGGCCTGCAAAGCGCTCGTGGCAAAGGGATTTGAACTTGTGGCCTGCGGCATACAGAAAATATTGCTTACCCTTCGGGCAGCGTTGGGGAAAGTGTTAGACTGAGGACTTGCTGATTTGATTGCTGATCTCTTGGAATAGGTGTTGTTTTGACGCAGGATTTGCCCGTCATCCCGGACTCAGAATACTCTGGCAAGGAGCCAGGGCCGTGGAACGCGAACCATGGCAACTTGTTGCTGTGTTTTGTTGCGCTCATTTTCCTGGTAGGTGGCGGCGTGCTGTTCTACAAGCAGAATCTGTCGTTTTCAGCGCCACGTTTTCCAGATTCCGACAATATTGACGCCGTGTTTGACGATACCGTTGGAGCCTCAGGAACCGCGATCATACGAATTCTTGGCGCGGCGAATGATAATGGGACGATGAAGATTGCGATCTACGGAGCGGAATCCACTTTTGAACGTCCTGCTGATGCTGTCTTCGCGAGTGTGGAGCCGATTGCAGGTGGGCAGGTCTACATTCCCGTGCCGCTCACCGCCCTGCCAGAGAAAATTGCGATAGCGGTTTTTCACGATGAAAATGACGACAGTGTACTCAACAAGAACGCAATCGGTTTTCCAAGTGAACGCTATGGATTTTCGCGTAACGTGAGAGGTTTGATGGGGCCTCCGACCTGGGCTCAAACAGTCATTCCCAGGCCGCGTAATGATGCGACCATCGAGATTTTTGTGCGTTGAAAAATGCGAGCCGCGGCAAAGAAGTTTTCCAGCTCGCCTCGCAACCTTTGCATGTTTACGCCTTGGTCGCATGATCAGCTGTTATGGAAGTTCCTTGTCTAGAACTTGTAGTGCAGTAAAAGCGAGTAGTAAACATCGTTCGGTTTGGCACCCTGCGGTGTGCTGTCGTAGCGATCTGTCGCAGCAAGCTTCAGGCTGAGGTTTTCGCTGCCATCAAGAAGGATTTCCCATGACACATCACTGACAAGACGGTAGTCGCCAAAGTACTCCCATGCGGGAAAGTAATCAAACTTTCCCTTCAGTTTTTGTCGTGAGGTGATTTGTCGCTCAGCCTCCATCCCAAAGACGGCCTCAGGAATCCAGTTGTCAATCGGAGCGCCAATTTCTCGGGATGCACCAGCACCGAACCGAGTGGCAAATGTTGAGTTTTTGTTTCTGAGCCAGTAGTAACCAAAGCCACCATTTAGGTTCAGGCGTAGATCAAACGGCTTGAATTTGTCCCATTCCATACCGTGTTTGGCAAAGGCAGACCATGATGTGTCGCCTAGCAGACGGTCAAAATGAACATTGAAACGACCGTTCTGCTCGGTCGTTTGGTTGCGGCTGCTGGCTTGTCGGTAGTTGATGTCCATACCCAGTGTATAAACCTTGGTTTTTAGCTTCAGTTCCAGACCAGCCTGCATCGCGAGGGTTTTCGCATTGCCGTCACTCCCATCTAAGCCGAGTTCCGCATGGGAGTCCCAGCCTTTGAGCCACTCGCGTGGATACTGATACCACCGCGTGACTTCTGTCTGAAGTGGTGCTGATGCAGGTGAATCCCAGCCCACGGTCTTGAGATCATTTGGTGAGGATGGATGGGATTCGCTGGTGTCTGCTGGGCTGGAATCAGAATCGACTTCATTGCCAGTTGCTTGGGGGGAGGAGATTTTGGGCGAGGATGTCTCAGCGTTTTGGTTCGTTTTTGTCGATCGGATGGGCAGAGGCCTTGGAGCGTGGTCGTCCGCGTCTTCACATGCCAGAGACTTGGGATCTGTGCTCGAAAAATTGTCCCAGACACTATTCGGCAGCACACTAGTGGGCAGAGATGAGACTGCCATTGGAATGGAGGTTTCTTGCTCACTGCTGGTGGAGGTGATGAGTGCTGTGGTGCTCGCAGAAGATTCCAAGTGTGATGGCCAAGCGGCTCGTTGCTCGGGCGGGACATCAGAGCTCGTATCGGTACTCGCGGTTTGGCGAATGGCAACTTTGTTGGGCAGCGTAAGTGGCTTTTGCGGCGGCGGTGATCCGAGGATCATTGATGCGGTCGGTTGCGTTGCGAAGTGTTGTGTTGACATGGCCCGTGCCGCGTCAGGTGTGTTGGGATCGCTTGGAAGCGTGTAAGACCGAGGACTGTTGTCCACCATGGGCAAGGTCAATCGGGGAGTTTGCTCTGAGATGGCTGGTGATTGGTAATCTGCCCCATTCCAAGTCGAAATCCCATTTCGCCACGCTGGCGTATCTTCCGCTGCCTGTCCGCGAACTTTCGAAGCGGTTATGAGAAACAGAGCGATCATGCATGGCGAGAGAAAATGGGCTCTCGGAGATAAAACGTTCATGAAAACGTCGTCGTGCCTTGAACATGTGTTTGGGGAGAAGCTCTCACCCACGTTCAATAACAGACTTGGCTGCCTAAGTCACCATGAATCAATCGAACTTAAGCTCAGTGGCGGGGTATTCGTCCACTTTGAATGCCCCATCATGTTGATAAAGAATGGTCGTCAGTTTCACGGTGGCGTGAAACATCGTGGATCCACTAATGGGGCGAGCAGTCGTTGAATTGTTCAACCACGTTGAGGTGAGGTCAAAGCACACGTCTGAGTTCTGACAGTGCACGCGGAATCTGTTGATAAGGCGTTTCATCTTCATATTCGAGAATCACATAGCCTTGGTAGTTGCCGTTTTTCAGGATCTTTCCGATGCGTTGCATATCGGCGGGATATTTTTGTCCTTCTGGTGTTTTCATACTGACTTTGACTTGAATGTTGACTGCAAAGTCAATGCACTGTTCAAGGTCTTCGTAGGGGGTTTTTGAGTGGAAGTTTCCTGTGTCCAGATTGATGCCAATCCATGGGCTATCAATCCGTTTCATGAATTCAAGCAATTGGGTCGGAGTAAGATTCCCGTGGTTTTCTACGCCGATGAAAATCCCGTGTTGGGCAGCATACTCAACACATTGGCTCAAGGCCTCAGTGGCCTCATCCAGACGCTTCGGGTTCCCATCAAGTTGCCGACTGGTTCCAGCAAAAAAACGGATGTGTGGTGCGCCAAGCAGACTGGCGCAATCAATCCATCGTTTCGCTTCGGTAATTTCCTTGTCAAGTTTTGGTCCTGCCCCTACGGTAAAATTATTTCCAATCGCAGTGCCAGAAATTGCCACACCACGAATGAATGCGGCTTGCTTCAAGCCGAGAAAGTAATCGCGGTCTGCGTCAGGTGGAAAGAAATAGCTCGTAAGTTCAGCGGCATCAAAATTGTGTGATACGCAATAATCCAAAAAACCGACCATGTCGATGGCTGGTCCATCCTGGGATGGTTGTTGTGCAATTCGCTTGTTGTGGGAAAAGTATTTCCGGAGCGAATACGCAGCGAGCCCTACCTCAAAACGTGGAGGACCGGAACGCTGTATGGGTTCTCGTGCATCTACGTGCGTCTTGTTCAGATTCAATCCGCAGGCTGCTAGCGTTCCCATTGCAGATGTTTCAATGAATTCACGTCGTCGCATGAAAGGTTACCATCCGTTAGTCAAGAGGGTTGCGTTTCGGAGTCTTTGATTTTCGCTGTCAGTGTATGCCATCGGAACGCGGGAGTTCATGGAAAAAGATAGTCGCCAGCTTGCATCAACGATAGAATCCCGTCGCGTGGGGCACCTGTTTTTGCGTTTTTAACGGGTGAGTAGGTGGTCAGGCAAGATTCCCTGTTGATTTTGCAGGATCTTGACAAGTGGCTTATGTCAGCGACAGTGGGCGGCGGCGAGAGGTGGCAGTCAGAGAACGTGCAGCCGCAAACGGAGAGTTGATCGCGATCCGCGGGGTGCCTGTCGGTCGGGCTTCGGGCGAAGAAAAACAGACACGCGAATTGTTGGAAAACCACTTTTATGAATCGAACGCTCCTTGAACGAACGCTCCTTGAACGAACGCGAGGCACGCTCGACCAACTTCGTGATGAATTGTTGGCTGAGCGGAATGATGGAATCCACTGGACGGGGACGCTTTCGCCGTCTGCGCTAAGTACTGCTACGGCTATCAGCGCAATGTCATCAGTCTTGATTCATTCCGTGGGGTCTCCGCATCCTCGATCCATCGCTGATGAGCAGATCAGGCATTGCATCGCATCAGGGATTCAGTATCTGCAATCCCAGCAGAATGAAGATGGTGGATTTGGGGATACCGATCGTAGTCATTCCAATATCGCAACCAGTTATTTGGTGCTAGCTGCTGCTGCGTTGGCGGATCAGGCCATTGGTAGCAAGCTGACTTCTGGGATGATCGCTGCGTTGGAAAAGTACATAGCGCAGATGGGAGGCTTGGATGCATTGAAAGAGCGATATGGTACGGACAAGACATTCGTGGTTCCCATCCTCACCAACATGGCAATCGCAGGCTTGGTCCCTTGGGAAACAGTGGCTGCGTTACCGTTCGAAGCGGCTATCTTTCCGCAGTCGATGTATCGCTTACTTCAGATGCCGGTCGTCAGTTATGCGATTCCTGCGTTAGTCGCGATTGGTCAGGCGAGACACTTTCATGGGCCGAAAGTTTTTTTTCCGATCCGATTAATGCGTAAAGCAGCGATTGGTCGCAGTGTGAGAGTGCTAGAAAAGATGCAACCGCAAAGCGGAGGTTATCTCGAAGCAACACCGCTGACCTCTTTTGTTGTCATGAGTCTTGCTGTAACGAAGCGGGCCGATCACAAAGTCTCGAGGCGAGGCCTTGAGTTTCTAAGGGAGTCGATGAATGATGACGGTAGCTGGCCGATTGACACCAACTTGGCAACGTGGGTCACCTCTCTTTCAATGAATGCGCTTGCGGCTGATCCAACAGATGATCGCGCGTGGTGCACTCCTGAATTAGTGGATTGGCATCTTGGGTGCCAGCATGAAGTGCGTCATCCTTTTACAGGAGCCGAGCCAGGCGGTTGGGGCTGGAGTGATTTGAGCGGTGCGGTGCCGGACAGTGACGACACACCCGCCGCGATTTTAGCACTCGAACACATCAAGGCGTCGTTGGATGGGGATCGAAAACAGAGCTGTGAGGAAGCGATTGCAGCAGGCCAAGCTTGGCTGTTGAAGCTGCAGAACCGGGATGGCGGTTGGCCGACATTTTGTAGGGGTTGGGGGAAATTGCCCTTTGACCGTAGCAGTAATGATTTAACGGCCCACGCTCTGCGAGCGTTGGTTGTCAATCGTATCTCAGGAATTGAGGCACGGAGTCCGAGACACATTGCCTTGGGGGCCCGATTTTTGGAAAAGAACCAGGAGCCGGACGGATCTTGGTTTCCCCTGTGGTTTGGCAACCAGGATCGTGAGGATGAGTCGAATCCGGTGTATGGAACATCGAGGGTTTTGCTTGCTGCGAACTCTGACTCGTTGGGTCCGGAGGTATTGCAACGCGGGTGCCAATATCTGGTAAACAACCAAAATAGTGATGGTGGTTGGGGAGGTGGCGGGTCTGTCGCCTCTTGGCTAAAAAAAAATCAGTTCCATGATTTTGAATTTGTCAGCAGCGTCGAGGAAACGGCGTTAGCGGTCGAAGCGTTGGTAACCGTTGCACTTTGCAGGAAAAACTCGACTATTCAGGCCATGAGCGAGGATACAAAACGTGACAAAATATCTGAAACCGAGCGTTTCGATCCAGAATCTGTGGTCCAGCATGGTGGGACCAAAGCGATGAGTCAGGCTATACTCGAGGGAGTCGAATTCCTGTTGGACAGTGTTGATCAGAAGCGGCATCGGCTGCCTTGGCCAATTGGTTTTTATTTTGCGAAGCTTTGGTATCACGAACGCCTTTATCCTTTGATCTTCACGACGGGTGCGTTGGGGAAATACCTTCAGCTTGCGGCAGACAAAATGACCCAAAACGGGTCAACAAACAAAACGACTTGCTAACAGAACCACACACAAACGCTTTCTGAGGTATAGGTTTGTCCAGCGGACTCAGCACCAGCGACACTGCGGCGACGTCGGAAACTAACCCTGCGGGTAGGCCGGCACGTCGGAAGACCAGCCATCTCAAAGAAGTGCCTGACACACTTGAATTGCGCGAGAGCTTAAGGGCTCGCTGTGCAGACATTGCGGCTCGAATTGATCGGGCTACCCCAATGACCAAGGACGAGATGGAGCAAGTCGCACGGCGGGCTTTGGAAGAGGCTGATTTACCGGAAGCATATCTTGGCTGGATGATGGTCATGATCAGTAGCGAGTTCTGGAAAGAATCGCTGGCTGCAGTTCCGCCAGAACGTCGTCTGTTTCTCTTGCCGCATTGTCTGAAACATGCAGAAGGCTGCCCTGCAGAGTACGACCAATTCGGGATGAACTGCAAAGAGTGTGGCGCTTGTAGTATCGCCGATTTTCGTGGTCTAGCCGAAGACATGGGGTACCGGGTGCTCGTCGCCGAGGGGTCGCCGGTAGTCATGAAGATCATTGTTGGTGGTTATGTCGATGCGGTTGTGGGTGTTGCCTGTTTGAACGTGTTGGAAAAAGCGATTGATAAAGTGCTGCTGGCGGGGATCCCCTGCATGGCTGTGCCTCTGCTGAGCAGTGATTGCCGTAACACAAAAGTAGATGAGCCCTGGGTCAATGATATGATCCGCACGCCCTACAAGCCGTCTCAAAGCGTCACGCGAAGTTATGTGCATTTGATGCGGGCCGCCAGTGATTTGTTCACGACGGAGTCCATGGATACACTCGCCCCCCGCATTCGCACCAAGGTTGCGTTGAGTGAACATGCGGTGGGTGTGTCGGACATTGAAGCAATGGACGCAATATCCGCAACGGAGCATATTGCCTACGACTTCTTGAGTCGCGGTGGAAAGCATTCACGACCATTCATTACTTTGGCTGCGTTTGACGCCATGACCGGGGGGCGGGCAACGGGCCCCGACGCAGAGGCTGCCCTTAATGAATTTCCGGTTTCAGTCCGTCGTGCTGCGATGAGCATCGAGACGTTTCACAAGGCGAGTCTTGTGCATGACGATATCGAGGATGATGATGCATTCCGTTACGGTCAGCCAGCTGTGCATCGGAGATTTGGTATACCCACTGCCATCAACGTAGGCGACTATTTGATTGGGCTTGGGTACCGACTGTTGAGTCGTAACGAGGATGATGTCCCAAGTGAGGCGAGGGTTGATGTGCTTGATACGTTGGCCGTTGCTCACATGCGGCTTGCCGAAGGGCAGGGTTCGGAGTTGCTTTGGCGTGATGGAAAAGATCGCCGTTTGACTCCGCTTGATGCCTTGAAAGTGTATGCGTTGAAGACATCGCCTGCGTTCGAAGCAGCCTTGCTCAGTGGTGTGCGGATGGCCGGAGATTCAACGCCATATCGGGATGCCATTCGTACCTTTAGCCGCAACATGGGGGTCGCCTTCCAAATCCTCAATGATCTTGACGATTGGATCGGTGACGATTCAAACAAAATGTCCGCGGGGGGAGACGTGTTCGGCGGCCGGCCTACACTGTTGTGGGCATTGGCCTTGCAAGGTTTGCCAGAAAAAGATGCGGCACGATTGCTGGAATTGGCGGAGTCCGACTGCGGTCTCTCGGACGCTGAGCGATTGAGGCAGGTTCGCAAACTGTACGAGCAGGCTGGGGTCTTTGAAACGGCTTTGAAGTTGGTTGATAAGCATCAGGCAAGAGCCGAAAAAGTGGCTGATGAAATTGATGTAGAAGAACTGCGTCGCCTGCTTTACTTTCTTGTCGATACTGTACTGGAGCGACCTGAGTTGCCGACACCCGCTGTTTTTTCCCTTGGCATCGCAGCACCCTTGGGTTAGGTAGCAGGAACAGTGAATGACACTATGACCGACGTGGCTTTCTCAGATGATTCTCGCATCGACATCAGAGATTTGCTGAACGAGTTCTACAGCGAACCAGTTGGCCACTCGCAGTTAGGGGAGTTCGGTTCAGCCGAGAAAGTTCCTGCGCCCTATGACTCGTTGCTTGATCACCATGGGCATATGACGGTGACGGTCGAATCACACTACGGCGAAAAGGTGAACGTCGTTGTGCATCGGTGTCACCGAAGTGGCGCCTGGTACTCGCGAGAAATTACTCTGGTAACAGAGCACACCGGACGCATCGTGCAATATGGCATTGTTCGTCTTGATACCGGAGCATTGGACGATGGTGTTTGGAAGCAGATTGAAAGCCGGACCACACCTTTGGGGCGGGTGCTGATTGATCACAATGTGTTGCGAGAAGTGCAGCTTTGTGGGTTGTGGGAAGTCCAGGTAGGTAACAGTCTTGCTGATCTGATGCAGTTGGATGTTGGCAGTCGAGTTTATGGGCGGACCGCTTTGATTCATTGCAATCGAACGCCCGCGATTGAACTTCTGGAGATTGTCTCTCCGGCATCCGTCTTGGATGTTTAAATGCTTGATTGTGTTTAACGCTGGACACGAGAAGGAAACCTCATATTTAGGGAAGAAAAAACGTCGTGAAATCTTTGTTTATGATCTTGGGCATGATGTTTGTGCTTGTCAGTTGTTCAACAGCAGTCACTCAAGAAAAATCAGGTGTGAAAGAGAACGGTCAGATGAGTCCCGGTGCACTTCGTGCTGCAGCGCTGCGAGCAATGCAGGCTGGCGAATCGATGAAAGCGGTCGAGGCTGTTGATAAACTTCTTGCAGCGATGCCCCAAGACCCTTCGACCTTGCGACTTGCAGGTGACGTTTACTTGAGAAGCGGTAAATCCAAAGCGGCTGTAGACTTGTTTGACCGTTATTTAAAACTGGAGCCGAACGCCTTGGCTGGGCTATGGCAACGCGGAATTGCTCTTTACTTCGCTCGTGACTACCGACGTGGAGTCAAGCAATTTGAGGTTCACCGAGAGGTGAATCCTAATGATGTGGAAAATGCGGCTTGGCATTTTCTCTGTGTGGCCAAAGCTCAGTCATTTGAGAAGGCCAAAGCAGTGGTATTGCCTGCTCCCAATGACCCACGCGCACCCATGGAAGAGGTGCTGCAAATGCTCAGCACAGGAAATACCGAGAAGGTGGTCGAGAAAATGGAAAGTTTTCCAGCTAAGACGCGACTTCGTGAGTCTGCGGACTTTTATGGGAACTTTTATCTGGGGCTCTATGCTGATGCAGCTGGAGATCGAGCCAAGGCGAAACAGTATCTGGATTTAGCGGCTGATGACGCATCGGTCAGTTACATGGGTGATGTGGCACGTGTTTACGCCACTTACTTGTCATCAGACAAGTGAAAATTAGTTGCTCAAATCGTCCGAAAATCGTTGTTGTCGTGCCCTTTCATGATCCTTGGGCCGTTTTTCGTGCATGCCACTGTTAAACCCTAAGCGTAATGTTGGCAAATTTCACCAGCATTACAAATCCGCGGGTTTTCAGCGGCATGAGACGGACAAAAAGCTGCCAGCTCATGCTAAACTGGTTCAATGGGAATCAGCAGTGAAATAAGACTTGCGAACTATCCACCATGCCCTACCGGCCGTTCACGCGAAGTGATTCATTCGCTCATGGCCACGATGGTGAATTCCGTTTGGTGTTTCGTCTGTTTCCCACGGATTTTACCCTCTGATTCGACTCTGATTGAAAACAGAAAATGAAGAAGAAGTTACAGCATCACTGTGGTCGTTTTGGTTCTCGTCCCACAAGCCGTCGTGAGATGCTTCAGTGGTGTGCGAATGGCTTCGGCGCTCTGGCGTTGAGCACACTATCGGACAGGCCTTCGTCTGCTTTGGCATCTGGTCCATGGGATCCTAAACCGTCTCATTTCAAAGCGCCGGCCAAAAACGTCATCTTTCTTTACATGGACGGCGGGCCATCGCATGTCGATACGTTTGACTACAAGCCTCAGCTTGAGAAGTATGATGGTCAGGACCCAAGGAAGGTGATCGGCAAATTGGCGCCCACGCAGTTTGATGCAGTTGGTAAAGTGCTCAAGAGCCAGTGGAAATTTTCACGGCGTGGGGAGGCTGGACATTGGATCAGTGATCTGTTTCCGCACCTCTCAGGGGTCTCTGATGACTTGGCGATGGTCAAGTCAATGACTTCAAAGTTTTCTGAGCATACCTCTGCTAATTACTTTCTGCACACGGGCAACGGGCTTCAGGGAAAGCCAAGTATGGGGGCTTGGTTGGGTTATGGACTAGGTAGCGAGAATCAGGAACTGCCAGGCTTTGTTGTGCTCAATGGCGGCTTGATTCCTCCAGGGGGATTGGACTGCTTTGGGTCCGGTTTCCTCCCGTCGGCATATCAGGGATCAGTGTTTCTTCCAAAATCGCAACCATTAGCAAATATCAAGCCCAGTGAAAGCAATCCTCAGTTGCAGAAAACGAAGCTTGACTTGATTCGTGAATTTGACCAGCAGACCAATGGGCATCTTGGAGCAGACCCTGAGGTCGAAGCCGCGATCCAGAATTACGAAACAGCCTTTGAAATGCAATCGGCTGTCCCTGAGCTTATGGATTTGAGTGGCGAATCTGCAGAAACAAAAAAACTCTATGGTTTGGAATCGGATTTCAACAATACAAAAACCTTCGGGATGCAATGTTTGCTCGCAAGGCGTTTGGTTGAACGTGGGGTCAGATTTATCGAGCTGACTTGCCCCGGTGGGAATGGTGATCGTTGGGATCAACATGGTGGACTGATTGATGGGCACAATAAAAATTGCAGGACCGTGGATCAGCCTATTGCTGGTCTCATTAAAGACCTGAAGCGTACAGGTCTGTTTGAATCTACGCTGGTTGTTTGGGCTGGCGAATTTGGTCGGACCCCTTTTGCACAAGGGTCCAATGGGCGTGATCACAATCCTTTTGGGTTCACTATCTGGATGGCAGGTGGTGGTGTCAAAGGCGGTGCGTCAGTAGGTGCGACCGATGAATGGGGGTATCGTGCGGTGGAAGACAGATTTGAGATACATGATTTGCATGCAACCATGCTCCATCTACTTGGTGTGGACCATACAAAAAGTACTTTCCGTTTCAGTGGTCGGGATATGAGACTGACCGACGTTCACGGGAACCTGATCAAAGAGGTGATCGCATGATTCGATTCAACCAAATCGTTCAGTTGTTTGTCGGCTCGCGGGAATCGCTGAGCGTGTCTCAAATGTTCCGGCAACGTGCTAACGTTGGGTGGGTCCTCAGGTTTGCTGTCTGTCTGTTTTTGCCAGGCTCTCTGGTCGCAATCTCAGAGGACACCCTGAGTGAAGAGCAGTTTGAGTTCTTTGAGTCGAAGGTGCGGCCTATTTTTGTCGAGCATTGCTACGAATGCCATTCCGAAGATGCGGATGAAGTGGAAGCGGAGTTGCTGCTGGATTCGAAATGGGGATGGATTACGGGTGGAGAATCTGGTCCAGCGATCATCCCCGGTAACTTAGATGAGAGTCTCGTAATCGATGCTGTTCGTTATCAGGAGGATAAAGTCACGGCAATGCCTCCACGATCAAAATTGTCGGACAAGGACATTGCGATTTTGGAGAAGTGGGTCCAAATGGGGGCCCCTGATCCGCGTGCAGCAAAAAAATCTACAAAACCCGCTGCCAATGGATTCAATCTTGAGCAGCGTTATCGTGAGCATTGGAGTTGGCGGCCCATTGCGGAGCCTGAGTTGCCATGGGTCGAAAATAACGCGTGGCCAAAGTCTGGTTTGGACCGATTCATCCTTCAGGAAATCGAGGCCGCAGGTTTGAAGGTTGCTCCCGAAGCAGACCGCAGGACTTGGCTCAGACGTGTTTATTTTGACTTGATCGGTTTACCACCAACAATCGAGCAGATTGCTGATTTTCTGAACGACGAGAGTGAGAACGCATACGAGACTGTTGTCGATCAATTGTTGCAGTCACCACATCTTGGGGAAAAATGGGCGCGGCACTGGATGGACCTTGTTCGCTATGCTGAAACTTATGGACATGAATTTGATTACCCCTTGCGGCACGCTCATGAGTATCGAGATTACTTGATTCGAGCGTTCAATGCTGATGTCCCTTTCGATCAATTCATTCGCGAACACGTCGCGGGGGACCTGCTGTCGGAGCCTCGGCAGAATCCAGACGAGGGCTGGAATGAATCGATCATCGGAACGGGGTTCTGGTACCTTCATGAGGCCACGCATGCTCCCACGGATGTGCTTGGTAACGAAGCAGATATCATGGATAACCAGATTGATGTTTTTGGGAAAACGTTCCTCGGGCTGACCATTGCGTGCGCCCGTTGTCACGATCATAAATTTGACGCGATCACAACGGCTGACTACTACGCTTTGAGTGCATTTTTGCAAAGCAGTTGTCGGCAGGAGTATCCGTTAGACCCGTCTGGGAAACGTATTGAGGCAACGCAGGAAATTGATCGTTTACGCAAGTCTGCGGCGAATGATTTGAAGTCTGTTGATCGGTTGGGTGAGAAGAATAAACGCTCAGGAGACTACTATCGGGTGGCAATGCAAACTCTGGCTGCTGCCAAGTCGGATGTAGCCGCTGAGGTGTTGTTGCAGAAATCTGCGGAAGCGGAGGGGCTTGAGGCGTCGCGTTTGCAGAGTTGGGTTGAAAAGCATGAGGCGATCAAGAACTCGGTGACGGATGCCGGGTATGACTTGGAGAACCAAAATGTGCTGGTTGATTTTCATGGTGGTTCCTTGCCAGAGGGTTGGTCGACATCCGGGCTCGCTTTCTTGCCCACAGGTTCAGATTTGGGATTCGCTGCGGATGGTGGATTGCTGACGCCCGATACGGTGGATAGTGGCATCGGGGGTAAGAAGCAGGTAGGAATTCTGCGTTCGCCAACTTTCGAAATCACAACGGATCGAATTCATGTTTTGATGAAGGCTTCGCCCAACGCTGCGGTTCGTGTTGTGATTGACAACTTTCAAATGGCAGAGTTCAACGCGCTGCTGTTCCGTGGCACTTTCATGAACAACAAGGGAACCGATACGCGGGGAGAGTGGCAATGGAAGAGTCTGGCAGGTGACTTGAGAAAGTACAAAGGGCATAAAGGCTATCTGGAATTCATCGATCCCGGCGATGCAACGATTGCGATCGATAAAATTGTTTTTTCAGATGGTGGGCCACCGGGGAAGCAACGAGCAGATCAATCGAAGTTCAACGCTGATGCCCTCAATGTCTTGCACGATCAAGCGTTGTCGGATCTGAAATCGGGTGCATCAAATCAATTCCTTTCTGCCTTGTTGAAAAATCAGATTTTAAGCATCGAAGAACTTAGCCCATTGGCGGCAGCAAGTTTAGGTGAGGCGGGTAAGTTGGCCGAGAAAATGCCGCCGGTTCGGCGAGTCATCGCGATGGCTCAAGGGACACCGGAAGAGGCACACGTCTACATTCGAGGCAGTCATCAAAACCCCGGAGAAGCCGTTCCCCCTAGGTTCCTTGAAGCGTTGGGAGGAGAAGCAGGTACGCGATTGGAATTGGCTGATCGAGTGGCCAGTGACGAGAATCCCCTGACTGCCAGAGTCATTGTGAATCGTGTCTGGCATCATCTGTTTGGCGTGGGCATCGTGCCTACCGTTGATGACTTTGGTCCTCAGGGATTGCCACCCAGTCATCCAGAATTATTGGATTGGCTGGCGACAGATCTTGTTGACAGCGGCTGGTCACTCAAGCATCTGATGAAAGAGATGGTTCTGTCCAGCACTTATCGGCAGTCCAGTGTTGCAAACACCGGAATAAGTGAAAAATTGCTTGCCAGTGTTGATCCAACGAATACCTTGCTGTATCGCATGCGGGTGCGGAGGTTGTCCGGCGAAGCAATTCGGGATGCTGTTCTTGTAGCATCGGGACGGTTGCAACCGAAACCATTTGGTCCCAGTGTTGCGACACACCGAACGCCATTCATGACGGGGCGCGGAGCAAGGCCCAGTGGTCCCTTGGACGGGAATGGTCGGCGAAGCGTTTACTTGTCCGTTTATCGTAACTTTCTTAACCCGTTCATGTTGACCTTTGACATGCCGAGTCCCTTCGGGCCTAAGGGGCGGCGAAGTAATTCCAATGTTCCCGCTCAGGCTCTGGCATTGATGAATGATCCGTTCATCATTGGGCAGGCTGGGGTCATTGCTGACCAGAGCCTTGCGCCGCCGGATCAGACGAGGGAGCAACGAATTGCAATCATGGTTGAACGGATTCACGGCGTTGTGCCGACTGAGCAGCAAATCCAGCAGTTGCAGCAGTTTCTTGACGTTCAGGCAAAGGCATACGGAAAAGATGATAACAGGGCGTGGGCTGATCTCGCTCATGCGTTGCTTAATATGAAGGCGTTTTACTTTCTCCAGTAGTGATCATGGGCCCGGGTTGAAGTTAGTTTTAGACGATGCCGAATTCTCCATTTATAATTGCCTTCGTTATCATTGTGCAGTGTTTGACGCTGTCCACGAATGAGCGTGTGCTTGCGGAGGACACGTCGGTTGAGTTTTTTGAAAAGCATATTCGTCCGGTTCTGGTTCAGCACTGTATTCGCTGCCATGGGCCAGAAAAGATTCAAGGTGGACTGCGTCTCGATAGTCGCGAGGCCTGGCAGGCAGGCGGCGATTCAGGTGCTGCCATCGTTCCCGGAGATGATCAGAGTCTTCTCTTGAAGGCGCTTGGTTATGAAGACATTAGTCTTGAGATGCCACCGCGGGGTAAATTGCCAAAGCAGACGATTGAGCACTTTCAAAAGTGGATTCGTGATGGCGCGTTTGACCCGCGTTCAAATGATGAAATGGCAAGCTCTGCCAAGTCCAGTGCCCCGACGCTCGCGGATGGGAAAGAGTTTTGGGCATTTCAGCCAGTCAAGCCGCCAGTCGTTCCGGACAACTTGCATGAGGCGTGGCCGAAGAATGATGTTGATCGCTTCGTGTTGGCGAAGCTCGAAGAAAAGGGTATCAAACCTGCTGGTGATGCTGCAAAACAGAACTTGCTGCGTCGTTTGACTTACGATCTCACTGGTCTGCCTCCGACAAAAGCTCAGATTGAGCGGTTTATCACCGATAAATCTGGTGATGCCACAGACAAACTTATCGACCGCTTGTTGCAGTCAGGACATTTTGGTGAGCGTTGGGGAAGGCATTGGCTGGATGTTGTTCGCTTCGCCGAGTCAAGCGGTGGTGGACGCACGCTATTGTTCCCAGATGCTTGGCGGTACCGGGATTATGTAATTGATGCATTCAATCAGGATATGCCTTTCGATCAGTTTCTAAAAGAACAAATTGCAGGGGACTTATTGACATCAAATAGCAGGCTGGATCGCGAGCGAAAGTTGGTCGCCACAGGATTTTTGATGTTGGGGCCCACTAATTACGAGATGCAGGACAAAGATATCCTTGAAATGGATGTCGTTGACGAACAGTTGGACACGATGGGCAAAGCGATGTTGGGCATGACCATCGGATGTGCGAGGTGTCATGACCATAAGTTTGATCCGATCCCGACACGAGACTATTACGCGCTGGCTGGGATTCTAAAGAGTACACATTCGATGAATCACTCGAATGTATCTGCTTGGAACACCGTCGAACTGCCGCTATCTGAGCGGGATGAGGATGTCTTTCTTGCAAGTTCTCAAAAACTGAAAGTTGCTGAAATGCAGCTGGCGGCAGCCACCCGTACTTGGAAGCGAATGACGGGTAACGCTGGTGGAGCATCGGTCGATCCCAAATCTCTGTCTGGTGTGGTGGTTGATAGTATCGACGCAGAAGTTGTCGGGGCTTGGAAGAAATCAACTTCGGTGCAGCGATACGTTGGGGCTGACTACACTCATGATGAACAGATGGACAAGGGAGCAAAATCGGTCACTTACCGGCCGAAGCTTACTGAGTCCGGACGCTACGAAGTCTTTGCTTCCTATTCACCTGGTGCGAACCGAGCGAAAAACGTCCCCTACCGAATAAAACACATCGGTGGTGAAACTGTTGTTCACGTAAATCAAAGAAACAAACCATCCATTGATGCTTTAATGGAGTCTTTGGGCATATTCGAGTTTGATCATCAGCGCGAACCGACGGTGGTGCTTGCGACACAGGGAACGGATGACGGTGTTGTCATTGCGGATGCGATCATTTGGAGATTGGTTTCTGGGGCAGCGGGAAAAGAACTTGCGAGCACGGAAGAGAGTTTAGCGGATGTAGCACGGCAGCAGAAAGCCGCCGCAGCAAAGGCGGAAGTTGATCGTTTGACAAAGGAAGTGAAGTCGCTCAAGCAGTCGATACCAAAACGGCAAGTTGCGATGGCACCACGCGACACTGAATCACCGACTGATATTCACATTGCGATTCGTGGAATGGCGCATCAAAAAGGTGAATTGGTCCCACGTGGCGTGTTGCAGGTGGCAGCTTGGGAGGGTTTGCAGTCTGTTGATACGGAGGCAAGTGGACGTGCAGAACTGGCCGATTGGATTGCCCATGAGAACAATCCGCTGACAGCCCGCGTGATCGCAAACCGTGTCTGGTACTGGACCATGGGAAGGGGAATCGTGGCCAGTGTTGATAACTTTGGCAGCACGGGAGACGAGCCAACGCACCCTGAACTGCTCGATTATCTTGCTTACTCCTTGGTTCAGAATGGCTGGTCGATCAAGAAACTCATACGCGAGGTTGTCAGTTCCAGGGCCTATCAACTGAGCACTCACGTTGAAGAGCATGGACAGCAGTTGGACGCGGACAACCAGTTTTATGGACGTCGTGCCGTCAAACGCCTTCGTGCTGAGGATATCCGCGACTCGATGCTCATGGCCTCGGGTAACCTAGATCTGACGATGGGTGGTTCGACAATCAAAAAGGGTACATCCAGTGAGTATGGATACCAATTTGAAGGGCGTCGCCGCAGCGTGTACGTGCCGGTGTTTCGGAACAGACTTCCTGAGATATTTGAGGTCTTTGATTTTGCTGATCCCAATATTCAGGGTGGTGCGCGGATGGCCAGTAATGTGGCTTCGCAGGCTCTGCTGTTGATGAATCAGCCCTTTGTAATGGAACAAGCGGCTGATGCAGCAAAAAGGCTTGTCGAAAAACACTCTGGGGAACGGCATGAAATGTTGCGTCGAGTGTATCAAGAGGTCTTGGGGCGTGAGCCACTTGAGCAGGAGCAGCAAGTAATGATGGATTTACTGGCGGTGAATAATCCGCCGAAAACATATTCTCAGTGGGCAATGATCTATCGATTGCTATTTCAGTGTATCGATTTCCGATATCTGAATTGACAGGATAAATAGGGTGAACGGATGAGATCGAATCGACGAAATCTTCTGAAGTCAACGGCATGCGGATTTGGGTATTTGGCGGCAGCGTCAATGGCGCAACGCGAGGCGAGTGCGGAAAGTCAGAATCCACTTGCGGCCAAGCCTGTCCATTTTCCTGCGCGAGCTAAGCGTGTCATATTTGTATTCATGCAAGGCGGCCCAAGCCATGTTGATACCTTTGACTACAAGCCATTATTGGAGAAACATGACGGGGAGGATCGGACGTTTGACGATGCGCGGGTTCTTGCCAAGACTAAGACGATTACGAAGCATCGCGTGTTCAAATCGCCGTGGAAGTTCAAGCAGTACGGTGAATGTGGTCAGTACGTATCGGACCTCTTTCCGAATATAGCGCAGCATGTTGATGATCTTTGCTTCCTCAAGGGAATGCACACGGATGGTGTTGCGCACGGTCCAGCCACGTTATTTCTGCACACGGGATCTATCAACTTTGTCAGGCCGTCAGTGGGGTCGTGGGTTCAGTACGGACTTGGAAGTGAAAGTGAAAATCTTCCCGGCTTTGTGACTCTGCAACCATCCATGGGAAACGGTGGCCCACGTAACTATGGAAACGCATTTCTGCCAGCGATTTACCAAGGCACGCCTGTGGGCCGTGCAGGGGTGTCTGCACTTGAGGCCCAAATTCGAAATTTGACCAACCCAAAGTTGAAGTCAGGTGAGCAAAGGAGGCAATTTGAGGCTTTGAGGAAAATCAATGCGATCCAAAAAAATTCACATGCCGGTGATACCGAAATGGATGCCATGATCAACTCGTATGAGTTGGCTTGGCGTATGCAGCGGTCGGTGCCCGATATCCTGGATCTTTCCTCTGAGTCTGAGCATGTCCAAAAAATGTATGGAATCGGTGAAAAGGAGACCGATGACTTTGGTCGCCAATGTCTGATGGCGCGGCGTTTGTCCGAAGCTGGAGTGAGGTATATCCAAGTAAACTACGGTGACAACACCAATAACCCTCGTTGGGATCAGCATTCAAATCTCGAGAAGCATGCCGATCATGCGATGAAAGTTGATAAACCTATTGCTGGTTTGTTGGCCGATTTGAAGCAGCGAGGACTTTTGGAGGATACGTTGGTTTGGTGGGGAGGTGAGTTTGGAAGAACGCCCTATGCTCAGGCGAATGGTACCGGGCGTGATCACAACCCCTACGGCTTTACCTCCTTTGTCGCGGGTGGTGGTGTGAAGGCTGGCTTCTCCTATGGAGAAACTGATGAGTTCGGCCACCATGCAGTACAAGACAAGATTCACATGCATGATTGGCATGCGACTTTGCTTCATCTGTTGGGACTCGATCATGAGAAGCTGACCTTCAGGTACAGTGGTCGCGAGTTCAGGCTCACCGATGTTCATGGCGAAGTCATTACGGATATTTTTGCGTGAGTAACGCATGGGTTGAACTACGCAGGGTTTTAACGAGTGAAAGTGCTTCTTAATGGTGTCTGAGTCGTCAGTGGCGAAAGTTTGGCGACTGATTGCGATGAAGTATCTGTTCGCTTTTGTGTTGCAGAGCACGGATGGGAATGTTCATGAGAAAAAGGCCCTTGTGGATCTGTGTCGCTTTATTAGTCGCGTGGACTAACTTAGGTATTTGCAGTTGGTGCATTGCTGGTAAACCAAGCCTGGCAGGTTCAGCAGTCCTGTTGCAGATGATTCGTGATAATGCTGTGCAGCAAGAATTACGCATCAGCGATCAGCAGAAGAAAAAAATCCTGTCTGCTTTGCGAATGGTAGATGCCCCTTGGTTTCGCAGTCGTCATTTGAAGACGCTGACGCGTGAACAGGAGATTAGCAAGCTTGTTGGGCAGTTGGAGGCGAAACTGCAAGCTATTCTCACGGAGGCCCAGCAACAGAGGTTACTTCAGTTGCGGTGCCAAGCCCTTGGGACTCGTATGTTATTGCGGAGCGATGTGATTGAGAGGCTTGAGTTGTCCAAGCAGCAAGTTGAGACGCTAACTTCTGCTTTTCATGCGACTGACAGCGCGAACAGTCAACTGCCCAATGAGGAAGCGAGCAATGAGCGACGCGAGCAGCTCAAACAGCAGGAACTTAGCGTCGTCAAGCAAGAATTGACAGATGTTCAAGAACGCCGTTTGAGCACACTGACCGGTGCACCATTTGATTTTGCGACAGTTCGACGCACCTATCCATTAGCTCCTGAATTGTCTCTTGAGGATGCTCAGTGGATTCAGGGTGAGACAATCAGTTTGGCCGATTTGCAGGGTAAAGTGGTTGCACTCCACTTTTACGCATTTCAGTGCATCAATTGCCAACGAAATCTTCCGCATTACAAAGCCTGGATGAAAGACTATGAGGATCGGGATTTTGTTGTGATTGGAATTCAGACCCCGGAGACGGCAGCTGAACGTAATCGGGATCAGGTGTTAGCGGCTGCCAAACGCGAGGGAATCAAGTATCCGTTATTGCTGGATCTTGAGTCCTCCAATTGGAAGAGTTGGAGCAATACCATGTGGCCGACCGTCTATCTGATTGATCGACAAGGTTTTCTTCGGCGTTGGTGGCAGGGTGAGCTGAATTGGCAGGGTGGCAATGGCGAGCAACAAATGCGTAAAACGATTGAGCAATTGTTGGCTGAGCCTAAGTGATAGGTAGATCTGGATTACTTGCCATCTAGTGTGAGTGGTTCAGTATTTGGGCTAAGTGCGTAGAAGCGTCAGTGCTCCGCGTTCCTCCATCAGCGGGAGATCAATCAGCTTTCGACGAAGCATCGCGAGCGGGCTGCGATCTTCAGATTGCATCGCGGTTCGAATGTGCCCCCCAAGGGTCATTTGATCAGCCCCGGCAGCGGCAAAGCCCTTTGAGTAAGCCAAGAGAGTTTCTCCCTGCAGCATGTGGAATTCATGGTTCGCCGCATTGCTGTCCATACTGGCGTTGAGCGGGGCGCTGAGATTGCTGATCAGTGGCCGGTATCCGTAGCGACTGCTGATCAATGCACTGATTGTTCCAGCAGATGCAACGATTCCATCGCCGGTTTCAGGATCAAGATGCGCGTATGTCAGTGAGACCAGTTGCTCGCCAGTGCTGGTTTGCCAAAGCGTGTCACTGACCCGTTGAATCAGTTGAGCTGGGGTGTGGCGATATCCGGAGTGTGCAGTAAGAGCGGCTCGGGCGACGGCAGCGTGCATCGCCCCTGTCGCGGTCGGGTCAGTTGCTTCGGCGATGGCGAGCATCAGTGTTCCGTCGGGAAGCACATCCCAGTGGTGCCAGCCTGTCGCCCAGGATTCAGATGATTCAATCATCCCATCAACTCGCCAACCTTCGGCGAGCGCTGAACCGACTGGCAGGGATTCATATTGCCACTGTGCGATTTCCTGAATCGCCTGGTGCGGTTGGGGACCATCAAAAATCTCCGACTGCGGAGCTTGCCTGAGTAAGAGTGACAGATTCGTAGCTACAAGGCGGGCGATCGCTGAGTCTGTGCTGCCGAATTCAGTTGTGGTTTCGCGGAATAGCCAAAGCGTACCAATGGGAATGTCATCCACCTTGATCGCGACACAAATTCCTGCAGCAAATGGCTCGGGACTGTTCCATGTTTCAACTGCGTCTGCAGTCATGTTATCAATGGTGACGATATCATGAACCATCGCTTCCAGGTCCCCGCGACTACCCCGAAGTTCCCGTGGGGGAGTTTCTAAGCGTTCCGGTGGCAGTCCAACGACTGACCTTGCTTTGAGGTAGCGAGTGTCCTCGTCCAGCATGTACAGCGCCGCAGCCTCGCATTTGCAAGCTTCCATCGCATCTGTGAGTGCTTGCTCAATCTGGTCAGCCGAGACTTTGCCGTCGTAGTCCACACCGATCATGGCAGCCGAAGCAGCCAGTTCTGCTTCGCGTTGTCGGAGACATTCCCGGGTCCGTAGCATTTGCTCGGCCAAGTTGGATGCAGCCGTGGCAAGCCGCGTGGCTGCGATGCGGCCCATGACCGGTGCAAACTCGTCATCATGATCATGGTGCGTTTCGCTTGTCACGGCAGGTAACAATTCAAGCATGGCGTTCTTACGAGATGCTCGTGAGTCAATTCTCCAGCCAGTGGCGTCTGAATAGGAGTTCCAGAAGCTTGTGATCAGGTTGGGTGGCTGTTCACTGTTGGTCGGTTCTTGCCGCTCGATGCCACGGTGGATGCGCAGGTAGTTGGGGGTAGTCTTCGTCACGTATTCGCCTAATGCGGATGTCAGCTTTCAGTTAGCGGCAACCTTGCCATTAGCGATTCGAGCGTACAGTGAACGCTCTTGCTTTCCTTGTGCATGATGGACATCGACTGACCCTAACGCTTATCTGAAGCGATTGACCGTTAAAGTTCATGATGCTTACCAGCTCGATTGAATGATCGGCACAACTGGATGACCGGGATAATCGGAGTCAGCCTCTTGGTGGCATTGAACTTGCCGTTGAAGATCAGTGGGATCTGCCAAGTGCTTCAGGAAGGTCCGTTGGAGGCCAACTCGTGACAAGGAGGTGAGGCGGGCTACGAGGGCTGCTGTCCGCCAACTTACTTGGGCTGTCAGGCTGTCAAGATGATGCTTAGTGGCCGGTGCATCATTTGCGGAATTGAGCTGGTGGGATGAATTTTGGATAAGGAACTGAACTCGTTTTTGCGGAGGGTGTCATCAAGGCTTGGTAAAGGCGATAGTCAATGTTCTCATCGATAAAACGTGTCGATGCATCCGCGAAAGCTGCATTGACTCCCCTGGTATGTGCTGATGATGGTCGTGCAAGATCAGCTGCCGTTACTGCGTCACGGATTCGTAGATTGAACAGTGATTGCCTGTTTTTATTGCTACATCCATTGATGCGATGAACAGGGGCAACAACATTGGGTCGTACTGGCGCGGTTGTGCCGAGCTTGTTCCAGTGTCTTGCTAGTTTCAGGTTGGCAGCTTCGGCGTCTTCGTAATGCCAAACCATGCCCTGCGTGTATTGGGCTGCAAGAGCTTTGGGCATCATTCGATTGAATTTGACGTCTTTCTGGTGAGGGCTTTTCATGATCAGGTCGGCGCTGTGGATCAAACCCGCACGATGCCACGGCAATGCCTGTATGTTCTCTGAAAACAGAATGGTGCAGCTTGTGCCATCTGTGAAATCGTCGAGCCCGATGTTGGCTGCCTCGCTAGTGTGAATTCCTAAACCTGTTTTGGGATCAATTTTCGTGACGTTGTACTTGTTGTTGCCCACCCCATTTTTGTGGTTGGAAGCCACCGCAAGAGAGCGACGGTTGGCTGACCAAGCCAAGCCATTGTTGTAGATCATGCTATTGGGGGCGTTTTGCGATTCCTCTACAGGACTGGCTGGGCACCGGAAAATGTTCAAGTTGGGGTTAGCAAGGGCGTGAAAGCCGTTGCCAGCCGAACCGCTCACTGACCCTAAACGAGACGGATTCCAAGGATCGGCAACAATGATCGAGTATCTGTCTTGGGTCCAGTGCTCGTAGGTGGGTTGAGCATCGAGCCAAGGTAGGACAGCGATTGCCCACGTGCCTAGTTTCTTGTGGCGGGGAACTCCGTGGTTGGTCAGGTCAGATCGATCTGATCCATCACCCGAGTAAGTACCAAAGTCTTGGACGTAACCTGGAAGGCCGTTACGGCTGAAGTCGTGTTGGGCAGCCGCAAGGGAGAAGAGCTTTAGCCTCGACGCACATTGATTCGTGCGACTGTTGACGCGTTCACGAGGAATGGACATCGCAACNAATGACCATAAAATCAAGAACGCTGCCACTGCGGCAATGAGATTCCAGCGGCTGTGTGTTGCCATGCTGCTCTCCTTCGAACCACGTTTTCTCACCGCAGACTGTGTCTACGGCACCAAGCTTCGTTGTTCTCAGACCATCAATCTTGTGATGGGACGCCAGCCCTCGATTGCAAGAACGGGGCTGTGTCTTTCGCATTCGCGAATGGCTGCTAAACCATCTCGCGTTGTTCGGCAGTGGATTTCAGAAAAGCTGCCTCCGCCCCGCCGTATCTGATGTCACTTACACCAGAATTTTTCTGGGGAAGATGTATCTGTCTGCAGCGGGGTTTTGTGCAAATCCGTTATCAGTCACCCAGTTCGTCGGTCAACACGAACTCAGGATAAGGAACCAAGCTGGCTTTCCCTCGAGGGGTCATCAAAGCTTGCAGAACCCGATAGTCAATCGATTGGACGACGAAACGTGTGGCTCCATCCGCGAACGCACAGTTCACGCCGTCGACGTGTGCTGAGGATGGACGTGCCAGCCGATTGCTGTTAGCGGCGTTAAGTTCCAAGTTGAAAATGTCATCCGAAACAGTTGCTCCGCGTCCATTGATTCTGTGGAAATTGCTCACATCTTCGGGCTGAACTTTGCCTTGCCCGTTCTTTAAACCAGGCAAAAACTTGGATGAGCCATTCCAGTAACCTTCGAGTGTGGTGTTGGCGTACTCTGTGTCTTCATAGTGCCATACCATCCCGTTCGTATATCGCGACTGGTACACCACTACGTCTTGGAAGGTGGCATCCGTTGGGTCAGCGTAAGCTTGCACTAATCCACTGGAATCTGTAAAGCCAGAGCGGTGCCATGGGAGAGCTTGGACGTTTTCCGAGAACATCATTGTGAAGCCTTGGCCGTCCTTCATGTCATCGAGTGTCACAGCATCAACGCCTAAATTTCCATATTGTTGTGTTCCCACGCCGCTGTTCTTGTCCATTGAGGCCGCAAGAGCGTTATTCAATAATACCGTGCCGTCTTGTCGCCTCGGGTGCATGCCGTTGTTGTATACCATGCTGTTCTTCCCAAAGTTTCCACGTGAGACGGGATTACTGGGACATTGGAAAATCGCCAAGTTGGGTGCAGCAAGTGGATGTAAGCCCAGCCCGGACGCGTTGTCCAACTTCCCGAGTGCCTCTGATCCGGTGATGACCGGATATCGATCTTGAGTCCAGTGCTCGTAAGTTGGCTGCCCGTCCAGCCAAGGCAGTAAGGCGACNGCCCATGTCCCGATTTTGATATGGTTGGCTGCCGTGTTCTGAGGATCACTGGGATCCATGCCTGTGTCAAATTTTCCAAAAGACTGGATGTACCCTGGCAATGCTTTCTTGTTGGTTTCATGTTGAACGCCTGCCAACGCCAAGTTCTTCATGTTGGTGGCGCACTGATTCTTGCGAGCGGTTTCCCTTGCTGCATTCACAGCCGGGATCAGCAGGCCCATCAGGATGCCGATGATGGTGATCACCACCAGAAGCTCCACCAGAGTAAAACCGGAAGGTTGACGTTTCATTTTAAGACTCCAGATCGGATGACGTTCGGTGACGAGGAAATTCGCGAGGATGCCCTGTGATCATTGTGTTCACCCAAACAAAGGGTGCCCGTTGACCCGGACAGGGGGTGAAGTGTGCGTTTGAAAAGATCCGTGCACCACGCTCGCAGGGCGCTCGCAGGGCACCGGACCTGTAGATTATCCCAAATAAGACCGCAAGTTGCAATCTATTCTCTATAGTCTAACGCGTCGCAGCCGATCTGCCCTGAACAAAAAAACGGTTATGCGGATCGTTTTTTTGTTCAGTTTTAGCCCGAAAACCCGTTTTCAGCTTGTAAACCATTGCTTTCGACGCCTCGTTGCCAGTCAGTGAAACACACTCAACAAATTCTGCTCGAATTACTCGGTCAGGTTTTGGCCATTGCGAAGTAACCACGTGTCCATCATTTATCTCGATTTCAATCGTACGACTCCCACGGCGCCCTCTGTTCAAGAGGCCATGCAGCCTTATTGGAGCCACCATTTTTACCTGCCGGGTCAGCACCATCCCCTCGCTAGGGCTATCGGTGAGTCGCTTGAGCAAGCGAGGGAGTCCGTGTCGTTTTTGGTCGGGTGCGATGCCTTTGAACTGGTCTTTACCGGCAGCGGGACAGAGGCGAATAACCTCGCAATCCTTGGGGCCACCCAAGACGAATCGCCCGGGCACATTCTCGTCTCCTCGATTGAGCACGAGTCGGTGATCTTGGCCGCCGAGTCTCTGGTAGGTCACGGGTGGCAGGTTGACCAGGTTCCGTGTGACTGTTGGGGCCAAATTCATCCCGACTCGGTCGCGGAGAGGCTTCGAGAGAATACCGCTTTGGTCTGTGTTCAGTTGGCGAATCCCGTTATGGGTACGATCCAGGCTATCAGGCAAATCGCAGATGTTTGCCATAAACGGGGGGTGCGTCTGCACTGTGATGCCACCCAAGCTTTCGGCAAGATTGCAGTAGACGCGGTAACGCTTGGCGTGGACACGATGTCCATCAGTGGGCACAAGTTCTACGGGCCTCGGGGAAGCGGCGCGCTGTACCTTCGTGGGGGGCTAAAACTGTCCCCGATAACTTATGGAGAGTCGCGTGAGATGGGGTTGCGNCCCGGTGCTGAGAACATTCCCGCATGGGTCGGGATGGGGGTCGCCGCCAGTCTCGTCAGTCGTTGCATCGAGGAGGTGGAAGCCACCTTTCAAGAGCTTCAAGGGAGGTTTGTTAGTGGACTTTTGTCTTCCCTTGAAGAGTCCGTTTTCTTGGGGTGTGAAGGCGTGGTCAGGCTTCCAAATACGCTTTGTGTAGAGCTTCCAGTTCTTGCTAGCAAGGTGCAGGAGATTGCAAGGGACTTGGTGGTGAGGTCGCCTGAGGCTAGTCAGCCACCCTGTGAAATGACCCGGGTATTAGCTGCCGCTGGTAGGTCTCCCGAGCAGATCGCTCGCACTGTGCAGATTTCCCTTGGTTGGACGACGAGTCGCGAGCAGATTGATCGGGCTGTGGAGTTGCTAGCAGATGCCTGCGATTCGGCCAAGTTTTGAGCCTTCAGGGGTTGACTCAGGGGCTAGCCACGACGCCGCAGGTTGTGTTTTCAGGACCCCCTCTTGTGGTGGTTGGCTAGTGCTTGTCGCTGGCCGATGAGTGTTGGCCTTGGTTGTGTTCCGGGCGGTGGGTGATTTTCTTCGGCCGACCCATTTGGCCGACCAAGCCGGTTATTTCCGATTTGGCGATTCCAAGCAGCTGTTTTCGGTAAAAAAATGGCGGTTTAGTCNCTTTTCACGGCAAATGCAGGCAAATAAGCGAGCCACGCAAAATAGTGGACACTTAGGTTTTGCACTTCCGCGGCTGCTTAAAAAGCGTGCATGCCCGCACGGCGGCAGCTTGGGCAGGCATGCCTGAAGATTAGGCAGGGGTCGTAAGTTGTTTTGAAAGCATAGTTTGGGTGTGACGGTTTGACGGGATGTAACGATTGGCGAAACAAATCAACCGCCGATCCATTCTCACAAAAAAGGACTGTCTTGCGATGGCTCAAACAGAAACTACTGACCTGCGCTATGCGAGCGACCCTGACCCAGAACAGGCTGAGCAAATTGCCTCGCGACTGAGTATCGATGTACCAAATTGTGATTTGCCGCTGGAACAGCGGGGGCAGGAAGTCCTGCGACTCGCTCAATCAGCATTCGCTCAGACTGGAGCGTGGGTAGTCTTTTATCGTGAGATGTTGGGTACCGACGGTGTCGTCCGCCAGCTCTACTCAACCTCTGAAGAAATGAGGTACTTCGAGGACAGCAGTGAGTTTGCTGAACTGCAGGAAATGGTGGCGGCGATGCGGAGCCAGGATGCGTCCAAAGGAGACGCGACCGAGCCCGAAAGAATGATCACGATTCGACTTCCCAAGAGCCTTCATGACGCGCTCAGAATCGAGTCGGAAGAGATGAATCTGAGTATCAATAAGCTATGCATCAGTAAGTTGTTGCAGCGAATTGAGAGCCGATTCATTCCCATTCAGCAAGGGCGTCGAAGAGGCCGTAGACCGGGGCCTCAAGGGCCACGAAAAAAAGACATTGCGACATTAGAGACGCATGTCGTGACTGATCAAACACCGCTTCAGTAGCCGTTGTCTGACTAGAGGGATCTGGCCTCAGTTGTATCAAAGGCGATATCGCACATAACTACTGTTTGAGGAGTCGTGTGGGGTGTTGTCTACTGGGGGGGGCGTGTCGTGTGGATGCGTTTCGGTGGTTCGTTGTGCCTGGAGAGCGGATGCTTTAACCGTCCTTCGGTGGTGGCAAAGGTGAGCTTGCGGCAGCCAAGTCAGGCTCTTTTTCTTGGCCCCGCTTGCTTAGTGCCATGCGCTTTTGAGCATCTCAGGGCGAATGGCAAACCAGATGGGGGGTGTCGGCTTGGCCATTTTTGAGTCACGGCCGAGTGGCTCCAGAGATGCGCGGCGAGATCGATCCTATCGGGGTAACCGCCAATTTGGCACAATGCGTGGTACTCACCAACCGGTCCACGTTTTTTCCCAGTCAAATGTCAACAGTTCGTACCTTCGCTACCTCTCGAAACCACATCGCCGGAATCGCAGTCACTGAGCTTGCGGAAAAATTCGGCACACCCGTTTACGTTTACGATCAGCAAGTCATTGATCAACGGATTGCTGAACTCAAAGCTTTTGACGTGGTGCGTTATGCACAGAAAGCTTGCGGTAACTTGGCAGTGCTGGATCGGATGCGAAAGCAGGATGTGGTCGTCGACGCGGTGAGTGCTGGCGAAATCCGAAGGGCGATGGCTGCCGGGTACTCCGTTGATCCGGGTAAGCACGAAATCGTTTACACGGCGGACATCTTTGATCGTGATGCACTGGAAATGGTGGTCAAGCATTCACTGCACGTGAATTGTGGTTCACCTGACATGATCAGCCAATTGGGTGAGCTTCGACCGGGAGCTGACGTCACCTTGAGGATCAATCCCGGCTTTGGGCATGGGCACAGTCAGAAAACCAATACGGGTGGACAGCAGAGCAAGCACGGTATTTGGCACACGCAGATCGACGATTGCCTGCGGCGGGCGGATCAGACTGGCGTTACCGTGACGGGGCTACACATGCACATCGGATCCGGCACCGATTTGGAGCACCTTAGCGAGGTATGCGATGCGATGGAGCGTACTGCGAAGGAAGTCGGGCGTACCATCAAAACGATCAGTGCGGGCGGTGGACTGCCCGTTCCTTATAAAGCTGATGAAACATACGTCGACTTGGCAAAGTACTACGAGCTTTGGGACGCGACGCGTGCGCGGTTGAGCGAGGACTTTGGACACCATGTCGCTTTGGAGATTGAGCCTGGCCGATTTCTTACCGCTGAAAGTGGCTTTCTGGTCGCCGAGGTTCGAAGCATCAAGCAGGTGGGTGACAACCATTTCGTGCTGGTCGATGCTGGCTTCAATGATCTGGCGCGCCCTGTCATGTACGGATCCTACCACCCGATTTCTGTGGCGGCAAAAAACGGTGATGCATCAGAGCGAGAGCAGGCAGAGGTGGTTATCGGTGGGCCGCTGTGTGAGTCGGGAGATATTTTCACGCAACGTGAGGGCGGCTACGTCGATTCAAGGCGTCTGCCAATGACCCGCATTGGAGACTTTGTCGTACTCGAGAATGCAGGTGCCTACGGGTTTGTGATGGCGAGTAATTACAACAGCAAAACACGTGCTGCTGAGGTTCTGATTGAATCAGGCCAGGCCAAGCTGATTCGAGAACGTGAGACTTTCGAAGATCTCGTTCGTGGTGAAGTGATACCTGACTAGGTCATCGGGAAAAAAGAAAAGCCAGAGTAGGGAGTACGCGGTTCAGACGATTTCTTGGACCCTGTAAGATGCCGCCAGATGTTGATTGCTCCGTCAGGCCGCTCGGTTGGATTCGATTTTCGCCACGAACAGATTTGCGGCGCGGTGTCCTTCTTCGATCAGTGGCTCAGGATGTGTGCAGTCAAGCCATGGGTAATGATCGACTTTGGATTGAATCAGGATTTCCGCTGCCGTCATTAATTTTTGGCGGATCATGCTTTCGCAAATGTCAGCCATTTGCAACGTGGCTTCGATTGCCCTGCTGCATTTCTCGATGCGTTTGACGTTTTGCCGTCGTCGACCCTACTCGTAAAGTCGCTGGGATAGGGACTTGCGATCAACGCAGGTACGGATTCAATGATTCCAATATCCGGCAGAAGCATGTCATTCCATCGCAACGCTGGGCATATGCCAGGGATGGCAGTGGAGACGTGGATAGCTTTTCGCAGTGGTCCATTTTCGAGTATTACCCGCTGGCCTGATAGCAGATCGACAGCGATAACNCTCATGGGAAATGGAAAATCTTGAATATTGATGTTTGGCAACCTTGTTTGCTAGTCAAGCCTTGAGTTGAATGCACCAGGACAGAGGCTGCACGTATAGCAACGCGTTGTTAGCTGATTCTGAAGCTCATTGGGGCGTTTGCTGGCCGTTGCCTGTTTTCGTTCATTGTGCGTTTACATGTGTTAGATGCGTGAAACGTATTGGCCACTCAGTCGGCGAATCAAACGACGCATTTCAAGCACACTGATTACAGCAAGGACTTGCTGAGCGGTATATGGAGTGATGGCAATGACTTCATCGATCAAGCTACCCGTGGGTTGGATGGCATTCAGAACACAGTTTTCGATCTCGTTCAGATTGAGTTCACTGCTGTTGCGTATTGATTGCCCAGCCGCTGTGGGGAGTGCTTCGCTCATAGGACCAAGTTCGTCGATGAGTTCTTCGATCGATTGCACAAGAGTAACGCCGTCACGTATTAGCTGATTGCAACCGCGGGAAGCACGACTGTTGATGGGACCTGGTAAAGCAAAGACATCACGGTTCAATTCTCCAGCTAAACGGGCGGTGATCAGGGCTCCACTGCGGTCAGGCGCCTCGATCACAAGCGTCCCGAGTGTGAGACCCGCGATCAGTCGATTTCGCTGAGGAAACTGCCCACCTCGCGGTGGGCAGGAGGGGGCGTATTCGCTAATGACTGCTCCGGAACGGGATACTTTATCGGCGAGTTCTGCGTGCTCGTTGGGGTAGATATTTGCGAGGCCGCTGCCGAGGACCGCGACCGTTCGTCCCCCAGCATCAAGTGCGCCGCGGTGCGCTGCTGCATCGATGCCGCGAGCCAGACCGCTGACGACTGTGATCCCAGCCTTTGCCAAGCCATAGCCGAATCGATTGGCTTGCGTGATACCGTATGGCGTTGCATGCCGGGTTCCGACCACTGCAACCGATAAGCGATCTTCCGAAACCAGCTCGCCTTGCACATAAAGAAGAGCCGGGGCATCCGGAATTTCTCCGAGCCTGCGCGGGAAGGAAGCCGACACCTGTGGAATGATGTTGGCTCTTTGCCTTTCGCACCAACGTAGTACTTCAGCAGCCTGATCTAGATCATTCGCCTCACGAACTTGTTTGACTGTTTTCTCTCCTACACCATGAATGGAAAGAAGTTCTGGTGTTGAGGCTGCCAAGACGGATTTTGCAGTCCCAAATTTATGAAGCAAGGCAGAGAGAGTGCAGGGGCCCAGTCCCGATTGCATTGCCAGAGAAACCAAATGGANTGTTGAAAACAGACGCGAGGATTGATCCGTACCGTTAACTGGATTGCGAGAGTCGTCACACTGCATGAAATAAGTCCTCGATCAACGCGTTGGGTTGTCGGGCTGTATTTGTCTCAGCGTGGGCGGTGCTTTTACCAAGCTCGGTTGGTTACGCGGTGATTTCAGAAGTCGGTTCGAATCACCAGTCCACGGTATTATGCGGTTTGTTGAAGGCGTCTGACAAAGATTCGGGCGAACAAGGCGAAAAGAGTTTGAATGACAGCAATGTTGACGCTCGGACGCAGAAAAAAGTCGGGAAAACGTCGAATTTGGTCACTGGTTTCTCGGATCATACCCTGAATCGAAGTATCGCAAGGCACGTAGAATAGCTAGGATGCGGCCTCCTTTATTTGCAATCAACACCCAAGAACACTTCTTGCAGCCATCCATGGGCAAACGTAACACGAAGAACTCCGGAAGCAAGCCTGCGAAGGACAACCGGGATCCCGCCGAGATCCGGGCAGAATCCTTTCGGATTGCTGCTCAACGGGAAACTGTTGAAGCGTTTGTTGTGGCTTTCATTCTTGCTCTCCTGTTCCGGGCTTTTCTCGCCGAAGCGTTCGTCATTCCTACAGGGTCAATGGCACCTACTCTGATGGGGGCACACAAGGATCTGGTTTGCGATGAATGCGGAACGTCGTTTCAGGTGGGAGCCAGTCGGGAGCGTTCTGGTAGCAGTACTGATGATGTCGTGGTTGCTGGGATCTGTCCAAATTGTCGTTACGTCAATCCGCTCGATCTCGAGAATGACAGTAATGAAAGAACTTTTAACGGCGATAGGATTCTGGTCAGTAAATTCACCTACACCCTGAATGAGCCAGAACGATGGGACGTCATCGTTTTTAAGTACCCCGGAAACCCAAAGCAGAATTACATCAAGCGTTTGGTAGGTCTTCCCAATGAGACACTCACAATCAGGCATGGTGATGTCTACGCACGTACGACCGGTACCGATGAGGAGAGTGAAATTCTTCGCAAACCGGCGGATAAGTTGCTGGCGATGCGTCAATTGGTGTATGACACAGACCATCAATCCGAGGATTTAATTGCGGCTAACTATCCCAGTCGTTGGCAACCTTGGCGTGAAAAAGCAGAAATGCCACCCGAGGACTCTTGGCAGATTGCGAGAACAGGCGACGGATTGGAAGCCGTTTTGAAAAACGGTAACCCAGAACGTTTTGAGTGGCTTCGCTATTTCCACCGCTGGCCAACCGACGAGCAATGGGAATTGGCAAGAGCGGGCGGGTCACTCGCAAATGTCAATCCATACAGCAGTCGAGCGATCACCGATTTTTATACTTATGGTTCCTATGTACTTGTACCTGCAAATGCGGTGTATGGAAATCGTCCCTCCAGTTCAGGTGGTTCACCATTTTCTCGAATGATGAACAGTGGGTATTCGCGAGGTGAGTTTACACCCGGATTCAAGTCTGGAGAAAGTATCGATCAGTTTGGGCGTTTGCCGCGTTGGGGCGGAGCAGATAACGGCAAGCAAGGTCTTGGACGCGATGGTATGGACTGGGTTGGCGATTTGATGGTGGAAGCTCAAATCGAAACATCCAATAACAGTAAGGAATTGATGCTCGAGTTGGTGGAGGCAGGCGTTAAGTACCGCTGTCGAATTGACTTGTCCAGCGGTCAAGCAAGCTTGGCGATTGATGATGTCGAACCACGCGATTTTAATCCAGCCGAAGACGGTAGTGTGGGTGTGCCAACTGCTATCACTTCCGTCACGAACGGGGAACTTCACGATATACGCTTCAGCAACTGCGATGATCAGTTGCTGCTTTGGGTTGATGGTTCGTTGGTTGAATTTGACCGCCCCACCACCTTTGACGCGCGGCAGTTTCGCACGGTCGAAGAAAATCACCCCATGTATCTTCCTGAGCACCCCTTGGATGGTGCGCCGGTTGGACTTGCTGTTCGTGGAGGTGATGCAACGGTGACATCTCTACGCATTCATCGTGACAAGTATTACATCTCTACCACAAGCAGCGACTTTGGTATTTATGATTACGATATGAATTTGTTGTGGCAGCTCACTGACGGCGCTGTTTCCAGGCCCATTCAAATTCAAGAGATTCTTGCCGATCCTTCCAGTTGGAATAATTTCCCTGGTTGGAGTGCTCGGCGGACGGTGGAGTTTGAACTCCGGTCGTTTCCAGACGAGCCGGGTGAAGATCAGTTCTTCCCCATGGGGGACAACAGTCCTGAGAGTTTAGATGCGCGCTGTTGGGCGGGGACCAAGCCACAAACGCCTCTTCCGCGTGGCGTAAATGAGCCTGCTTGGCGTTGGTCAGATGATTCATTCGTGCCGCGTGATTTATTGGTAGGTAAGGCTCTTGTGGTGTTTTGGCCACACTCGTGGAACTCGCCTGTTCCGTTTTTGCCAAACTTTAAACGGATGAAATTGATCCGTTAAGGATAATAAGGAAGTGTGGAATGGATTCCCAAACTATGAATGCTCCGCTCAATCAAACAGAGCCGCAAACGCAGCGCCAGCCTATTCTCGAGGCTGTTGGATTACAGAAAACGTATGGGCGTCGGCGTGTTGTGGATGGTGTCAATCTTACGGTGGGCAAAGCCGAAATCGTTGGCTTGCTGGGGCCCAACGGGGCAGGAAAGTCAACCAGTTTTCGGATGATCTGTGGCATGGTCGAGCCTGACCGAGGCCGTGTGTACCTCGGGGGGCGTGATGTCACGAATTGGCCGATGTTTCGCCGTGCCAAGGATGGGCATATGGGGTACCTACCTCAGGAACCCAGCGTTTTTAAGAAACTGACGGTTGAGCAGAACATTTCCTCGCTGCTGGAGCTTCTTGGTGTAGATCGTACAACTCGCAAGCGTCGGACCAATGAATTGTTGGAAGAGTTCAATATCACCCATATACGAAAGAGTCGTGCGGGTGGCTTGAGCGGTGGCGAGCGTAGGCGTCTCGAAATTGCACGATGCCTCGTCTCCAATCCGAAAATTGTCATGCTCGACGAACCCTTCGCTGGCATTGACCCCGTCACCGTACAATCGATTCAAGGTGTTATCAAGCAATTGAGCGATAGTGGAATCAGCGTCCTGATTACTGATCACGCGGCTCGTGAAATCCTGCAGACCGTTGAGCGGTGTTATGTCATCTATCAAGGTCAGGTTCTGATCGACGGAACGCCCGATGAAGTCAAGCAGCACCCCAAGGTTCGTGAAGAGTATCTTGGCAATATTGATTCGAGTAGCGAGACGTCGTTTGAGAACCCGGGAACCCCAGTTCCAAAACCACATTTTCGTCAGAACCAAGGCGTCAGGTCGCGTCGTCAACGACGTGTCGCCGATCTTTGATGTATTCGGAACAGCAAGTCCATTCTGGTCTTCTCGGTCAGGGCTCACACTAGATGTGTAGGTTTACAAAACGGAGCAGATCAGGTTTTGTGTTGGCTTGCTCAGCAAGATGAAGACTGAATTTCTTTGAACCTGGGCGTGTACCACTTGTTTTGTCAGCGACGATTTTGGTCACTCACAGGTGGTGTTCGTATTACCAATTACACGGTAGTAATCGACTGGAACTGTGTGCCAGCATGTATCCTCTCTGCTCTGATTAATTGTAGAACAGTACCGAACTAACGTTACATAAAGGTGCGATTCATTTGCGTTGTGGCGTGGCACTTGCCGTATTATCCCTGCGGTTTTCTTGATGGTACGTTGGCTTCTTTGGTTTGCGGAGGTAGTGGACAAGCTGCGGGATGTTGTTTGATAAATGCTCAGGCGACTTATCAAATGCCATGAATCGGAAACGTTTTTTGCCGCCTCGAGGCGGCTGACCTTTTTCTCGCTACTTGCTTTACGCTTTAAACTAAACTATCGGTCATAGAAGTTTAATAATGAAAAAGGGAATGCCGCGTGGGGCTGCCGGGTCTCATCCGTTGCGACCAGCGGTGCTTCAGGTGCGGTGATTGGGTAAGCAGGATTTACTGCAGTTATGGTTAGGTTCTTGTTTGAGCAATCGGGCCTGCTTGGCTGTTTCATATTGAAATTAACAAAAGATTCTGTCTGCAAGCAAGAAATCAAAGTGCGGTCGACGACTGGCGGGAAAACATTTAAAACATCAGTCATACGAACGGCAGGTTTGCCGTTTTTGGATGGGTGGCCGAGTGGTCGAAGGCACCAGTCTTGAAAACTGGCGTACGTTTGCGCGTACCGTGGGTTCGAATCCCACTCCATCCGCTTCTTTGGCTGATCCCTTTTTTTGCAGGATAGTGTTGCTGTGGGTCACGTTACCGAGATTCAGCACCCCTTGATTGAGCACCATCTTTGCACTGTGCGGGACAAATCCACCGTGCCCAGCCACTTTCGGGCTGCCGTGAATCGTCTTTCTGTGCTGGTGGGCGTTTATGCGACCGAAGATCTGGCCGTCGAGCCTGTTGCTATTCAGACTCCTCTTGCCGAGGCTGGTTGTCATCAGGTGACACGCCGTGTCGCTCTGGTTCCGATTTTAAGGGCCGGTTTGGGAATGGTCGATCCTTTGTTGAATTTGCTGCCAGATGCTGCTGTCTGGCATCTGGGGCTCTACAGAAACGAAGAAACTGCAGAGCCGGTTGAGTACTATGACAAACTTCCCAAGTCGGGGGCGCCCAACACTGCCTTAGTGCTGGACCCGATGCTGGCCACAGGTGGCTCGATTGAGCTGGCTGTAAAACGGTTGATGGAATGGGGGGTTGAAGAAATACGTGTGCTCAGCATCATTGCCTCAAGACATGGTGTCGAAAGGGTGCAGCGGGATTTTCCTGACGTTAAGCTTTATGTGGCTGCGATCGACCCCGTGTTGAATCATCAGTCGTATATTGTGCCGGGCTTAGGGGATGCAGGTGATCGAATTTTTGACACACCGCAGCCGGGTTAAGCCATTTTCTTGTTTCGAGTACATCGACCAGAGTAGATAGGCATGCAGGCGCGTTTCATTTGTTTATTGGGCCTGTTCGTTTTCATTCTTCTGGCTTGGCTGATCAGTAGTCATCGTCGACGTTTTCCCGTCAGGGTTGTTGCGGGAGGTCTTTTTCTTCAGCTCCTGTTAGGCTTTTTGGTGCTGCGCACCGCTATGGGGCGTTTGGTCTTTGAAAAAATTGGTGATGTTTTCACCTCGGTCCTGGACACGGTGACCGAAGGCAGCGGCTTTCTGTTTGGTGCTGGCGGAGAAAATCCCCTCGGTGAGTCACTATTGGGAACGTTTGCGTTTGGCGTATTGCCGACCGTGATTTTCTTTTCGTCGCTCATGAGCATTCTGTACTATCTCGGCCTGATGCAACGCATTGTCTGGGGCATGGCATGGGTGATGAGATTTACACTCGGGACCAGTGGTGCGGAGACTTTGTCGGCAGCAGCAAATGTTTTTGTTGGGCACACGGAAGCTCCGCTGGTCGTGAAACCATACCTGTCCAGGATGACTCGCAGTGAACTCTGCGCGATGATGACCGGTGGATTTTCGACGGTGACCGGTGGCTTGTTGGGGGTCTACGCTGGAATGGGGATTGATATCTCGCACTTGTTGACTGCCTCTGTCATCAGCGCTCCGGCAGCGTTGCTGATTGCGAAGGTGATGGTCCCCGAGGTAGAGCCAGAAAAAGTGTCCGCTGAAATGACGCTGTCAGCTCCATCGGAGCATGTTAATTTGATCGCCGCAGCAGTCGACGGTGCGAGTGATGGACTTAAATTGGCAATGAACGTCGGTGCGATGTTGATTGCTTTTCTGGCGTTGCTCGCTCTGGTCGACCTCATCTTGGGTTTCGCTTCTGAGCAGGTCGGATTTGTGGATGCGGCGGGAGATCCAAGATTATCATTGGGGCTTGTTTTGGGTTACCTCTGCTGGCCTCTGGCTTGGTTGATGGGGATTCCCGCGGCGGAGTGTCTTGAGGCTGGCAGATTGATTGGGCTGAAAACAGTCGCTAATGAGTTCATTGCCTATGACGCCCTCGGCAAAGCTGAGGTAGGAGTAGGGAAAGCAATCAGCGAGCGGACGGCCATCGTGATGACCTATGCGTTGGCCGGATTCAGCAACTTTGGCGCGATCGGAATCCAAGTGGGCGGGATCGGCGGCTTGGAGCCATCGCGTAAGAAAGACCTGGCACAATTGGGCTTGCGAGCCATGTTTGGTGGGCTGTTGGCCTGTTGCATGACCGGGGCTATCGCGGGCCTATTGCTTTAAGAATCCTCTCGTTTCGACTGCCCTGCTCGGCCGTTCCGATTGTGCGACCCACACGCTTCGCATCGGCACCTGATCTTCACCCGACTTTGGGCAGGATGGACGGCAAGCGATCGCGAGAGTGACCGCTCTCAACGTCGCCCCCCCCCCGCAGGAAAACCGGCAGCCAAGCTATCAACTGCCAGCTGACAATTCAGGTTAGCGCTTTTCGATAGGTACGAAATCGCGTTCGGTGCTGCCCGTGTAGACCTGACGTGGGCGGTTGATTCGCGTTGCTGGGTTGCTGTGCATTTCGCTCCAGTGTGCGATCCAACCTGGAAGTCGCCCAATGGCGAACAGCACCGTGAACATCTGGATTGGAATTCCCAACGCACGGTAGATGACACCCGAGTAGAAATCGACGTTGGGGTATAGCTTGCGTTCGATGAAGTATTCGTCCTTCAACGCAACTTCCTCGAGCTTCTGTGCCACTTCGAACAGTGGGTCGTCGAGATCCAGTTTGGCTAACAGCTTGTCACAACTGGCCCGAATGATTTTGGCTCGTGGGTCAAAGTTTTTATAGACACGATGTCCAAAGCCCATCAAGCGGAATCCGTTCTCTTTGTCTTTCGCCATGTTCACATATTTCTGAACGTTGCCGCCGTCTTTGGCAATCGTGTCCAGCATGTTCACGCAGGCTTCGTTGGCTCCACCGTGAAGTGGCCCCCACAGAGCACCGATGCCGGCAGAGATAGACGCGAAAAGGTTCGCGTTGCTGCTGCCTACCATTCTGACGGTTGAGGTGCTGCAATTTTGCTCGTGGTCGGCATGTACGATCAGCAGCAGGTTCAGGGCTTCGGCAAAGTCTGGGTCGACCAGATACTCGTGTGCCGGGGTGGCAAACATCATGTGCAGGAAGTTCTCGCAGTAGCTCAGTTCATTGTTTGGGTAAATGAAAGGCTGGCCCATCGATTTTTTGTAGCTGTACGCTGCAATCGTAGGAAGCTTAGCGAGAAGTCGGTAAATGGAAATTTCAACTTGGGCCTTGTCATGGACGTCCATCGCGTCTTGGTAGAACGTGGAAAGAGCTCCAACCACGCTACTGAGAATGGCCATCGGGTGGGCATCTCGGGGGAACCCGTTATAGAAGGACCGCATGTCCTCGTGGATCATCGTATGTTCGCGGATTCCGACGCGGAAATCTTCAGCCTGTTTAGCGGTGGGGAGTTCACCGTTGATTAGCAGATAAGCCGTTTCGATGAAATCAGACTTTGCTGCCAGTTGTTCAATTGGGTAGCCGCGGTACCGCAGGATTCCCTTCTCACCGTTCAGGAAGGTAATCGCACTCCGGGTGCTGCCCGTGTTTACGAAGCCTTCATCCAGCGTGATCAATCCGGTCTGCCCGCGGAGCCGGCTGATATCGATTGCTCGCTCACCCTCCGAGCCTTCAACCACCGGTAGTTCAAATTCCTGACCCTCGTAGGACACTTTGACTGTATCGGCGTTTCGGACTTCAAGGTTTGATGTCGGGTTCATCGGCAATTCCAGAAGAAAATCAGGATGTCTCGGCAACTGTTTCCCCACATTGGATTGGTCGGGAACGTTGCTACTGAGGCGTGGATAGAAGATTCGTCACGCTGCCAGCAGTCTAGCGGTGTGTAAACCTTCGGACAATCAGACGTACCCACGCATTGTCGCTGATTCGCGGGGTTAATTGCCCTAATGGGCGGCGATTTGCCGCTAAGCGTACCCTTGCGGAAATGGCTCGTCTGTGCGTGCCCGCTCGGAACCCGGTCAGCCCGCTTGTTGATCCTGCTCGTCGATCCGGTGGATTCGCATGGAGTCAATTTTTCTAACGCTCGCCTTCAGGATTTCGATCTCTGTGGTTTCGATGACCAGTCGTTCTCCCGCTTTGGGAATGGCACCGACGTGAAATAGCACGTAGCCGGCAATTGTCTCGTAATCATCGCTTTCCGGTAGTTCCCAGTCGGTCATTTCGTTGAGGTCATCCATCATCACTCGCCCATCAACTTCCACAGTGTCCAAGTCAATGATCTCGATGCCGAACTCTTCTTCTTCATCAGACTCATCAACAATTTCGCCAACAATTTCTTCCAGCACATCCTCGATGGTCACGACCCCTGCCGTTTGCTGGAATTCATCAATCACGATCGCCATGTGGCTTCGACTGTGAAGGAATTCTCTGAGAATGATCTCGACCGAGCGGTCAATCGGCACAGTCCACGCACGCCGGCAGATTTCCCGCAGTGACTGGTCTGGGATTGTTTGGCTGGATAGATAAGGCAGTAGGTCTTTGACGTACAAAATTCCAACGACATGATCGAGGGTTCCTTCGTACACTGGGAAACGAGTTCGGCCGGCTTCGACAACCTTCTTCAGCGTCTGGTTCCAGTCGGTCGTGACATCAATGGCATCAACATCACTACGTGGAGTCATGATATGACCGACCGTATCTTCGTGCAGCGTCATTACTCCCTGAATCATTTCTCGCACACCTGGTCCAAAGAAGCCCTCGCGTGTTCCTGCGGTGACAATGGTGCGGATTTCATCCTCGAGCAGTTCTTCTTCTTCGTCTTCGTGTTCGGCAGTCCCTGTCAGCCTGCGTGTGACCAGTTCTACCACTTCGCCTGGCGCGGAAAGAGGACTCATCAAGATGGAAAGACTGCGCCAAAAAGACCACGTGTGGTAGAGAACCTGAGTCGAGGCGAAGCGGGTCACGGCGGCAGGTAGCCACACGTGAACCATCATCATCAACACGCCAGCTGATAGGCCCCAATACACAAGGCGTAACGATGTTGGTTGCGTCTCGTCAACAAAGATGGCGGCGGTGCCCGCGATCAGGAACAAAACTGTCCCAATCATTCGCAGATACTCGCTGCCGCGGATCGCTGCATCCTGATTGTCTAGGACGGCGCCAAAGCGATCACGATTCTTTTTTAAACGGCAGTAAGCTTCCAGCTGGCGACCAGCAAAACTGTCGAGCAATTCGCCACCCAGGCCACCCACACTGCTAAGTGCGAAGCCAATCAAAGAAAACGATCCCCAGACCCACGTGTCATTCACGTCCAGTCCTCCGGCGGGTGTTGGTCATTCGGCTGCAAGCGATGGTCTGGTGGCAGCTTGCCAGGCGTCAGCAAAGAGGCGTTGTTGGCAGGATTCGCGCCGTCAGCAGCATATTGATCAATGTTGTTAATGCCGAGTTGCAACATTACCTTTCGTTCTGCACCACGCATGGCAAGGCGATCTTGTGGTTCATGGTCGTCCATCCCCGTAATGTGCAGTGTTCCGTGGACGACGTAAAGCAGTAATTCATGCTCCAGCGACCAGCCCAGGTCCTTGGCGCGTTCGGCGGCGGTGTCCACGCTGACCACCAATTCCCCCTCGATTCGAGGTGAATTCGCTGAGTAGGAAAAACTGATCACATCGGTCGGATAGTCATGTCCCAGATGATCACGGTTGATTTGATGAATCGCCGCGTCAGTTGTCACCCGAATTCCAATTTCTCCCTGATCAAAATCACGCAACGATAGTGCGGTGGTGCATGCATCACGCAGTCTTTGTTCATTGGCGACGTAGCTCACGTCTTCGTCCACGATGATTTCGATGTTCAGCAAGATCGGTTCGTCGGCTTTAAGCCGATTGTTGTCCTGGGTATTTGACACGTGCGTGATAGATGGCAGTAAGAGATTTAACAAGGCTGCTGCGTATTTTGTGGAGTTGTTGGAACGTAAGGCCACACTCATCGAATTGGCCATCACTCATTTTTTTCTGGGCGATTGAATCAACTAGTCCCTGGATTCTCGAGGGTGTTGGGTCCACAAGCGTGCGACTCGCACTTTCAACGGCATCGGCGAGCATCATCACTGCGGCCTCGAGCGTTTGTGGTTTGGGCCCCGGATATCTGAAGTCTTTGTCGCTTACCGTTTCCGCATTGGGATCTTCTTCACTGCGTTTGGCTGCCTCTCGGTAAAAGTACTCCACCAGCGTGGTGCCATGATGCTGCAGGATGAAATCGATGATCGGCTGAGGAAGATGGTGATTCCTTGCCAAGTCAGCTCCGTCCTTGACGTGGGCGATGATCACAAGCGTGCTCATGGCAGGTTGAAGTGAATCGTGTTGGTTTTCACCCGACATTTGATTTTCGATAAAGTATTCAGGTTTGAACATCTTACCGATGTCATGAAAATACGCACCGACTCGAACTAATAGTCCATTGGCCCCAATCTCATCAGCGGCAGCTTCAGCAATGGAAGCGACATTGATCGAATGGTTGTAGGTGCCAGGGGCTCTCTGCGCGAGTCGGCGGAGCAGCGGATGGCTTGCATCACCCAGTTCAAGTAGGCTGAGATCTGTCTGTACCCCAAAGCCTTTTTCAACCAGCGGCAGCAGGCCGGTCATTGCCGTGGCTGAAACCAGAATGCAAAAGCCTGCCCAGCTTGCATTTCTGAATAAGCTGTCCAATACCGTTTCGAATTCCGGGCCTTTGAAGACAAGATCAGAGACTTCGTCGGGGCTTGGAAGTGTAAGTGTTTGACTGGCGACAATACCCACCCCAACGACGGTTAGCATCGTGATGACAGCCGAACTGACACCTACGTAAAGCAGGTGGGTGCGACTGCGAATTCGTCCCAGCAGAAGTGTGCAGCTTGTGCAGGCTGCCGCAAGCATCACCAATTCCGGGAGTCCATCTCCCAAGAACAAAGAAAGGCTCAGGCTTGCCGCGGCCATCAGTAGCAGTGCCAATTCTCGTCCGTAAACAACCGCTGCGATAATTGATGCCAGTACCAACGGAATCAACTCACCTCGCCATTCATCGCGTGCAGCGAAATATCCTAGCGCAATGGCAGCCACCATGAGTCCCAGCAGCTTACCTAGTTTCCAACGGTCCTGAAGAAGTTCACGGTCGTCGACAAAGAATATGTAGCTGCCGCATAGCAGATAAAGAGCGGTCAACATGCCGGCATAGGAAAAGAAACGGACCACCATGTCACTCAAGTACATGTTGTCCGACATGATTTCCCACTCTTTGCGGAGTAGTGTCAGTTCTGATTCTGTGAGCGGCGTGCCCGCGGCTGCCAGAACAGACTTGCCACTGGATAAAACATCCATCGATACTTCAACGGAATCGCGCGCTGCGGCTCGGTCGATTTCATTTCGTTCGGTCATGTAAGTTAGGGTCTGGTGATCGGCCAGACGCTGACGAATCCAGTCGCTGATCATAGCAGCGACTTGCTGGTTGCCTTCGGAGGGGTACTTCTGCCGAAATTGTTCTTTCAGCCGTGTGGCGATTCCGTTTGCAGCGACCGCAGTGCGACATTGGTCCATCTCAACGAATTCAACGCGTTCGGGATTACCGCTTGGGGACACCCGAATGCGTTCTTTGCTGCCTTGGTCGTCGCGGTGGGACAGCGTTTCAATGAGTCCGTATCGACGATTGTCCCGAGTCGCGCTATCGACGGCCTCCGCGAGCGTTTTCAGTTCGGGGTCGTCTGCAAAGACAGACTTCATGATCCCAAATCGTCTCGCAGGAGTGTCTTCTGTCTCGGTCTCATCACCAATGAAAAAGTTTGAAAAGGCGGTTAGCTCCTCACCCTTGAGTTCGTCAAAAGAGGGAACAGGTAGGACGAGAAATAGCTCATCTTTTAAAGAGGCAATCAAGTTGTCGATGGGTTGCGTATTATTCTGATAATAGGTGACGAAGCTTTTGCTCTCCTGATCGCGGGCTGCATTCGTCTTGGCTTCATTCGGCACCTGCATGTCGACTCGGGTAATCAATTCACGGGCGGGAACCTGATCTCTTCTGAAGGCGAACGGTGGTTGCCAAGCCTCGCAAATTACCAGCAGAGCAATGGCGGAGATGATCGCCATCGCAACGCGAATGGAAAAGTCGGCTTTGTTGCCGTTCTGCCACCACTGAGCCAAACGCGGCTTTGGAATGCCGAGCGAGTTAATGCGTTCCTGACGCGTTCGTGTCTTGTTGGCACCGCTCATGGTTTTGAATCAAACAATCGATCATCTCGGTGTGAGTGTCACCCGTTTTGTCCTGTTCGCAAGCGTGGTTAGTCGCTGCCCAACAGGCCGAGATTATCATTGTTCGGTTTGGTCCCCGTATGCGGGATTTTGTTGTCGTTCTCCGAGGTCGTCGTAAGCCTCGACGATCTTTTGAACCAGACGGTGACGGACAATGTCACTGGCCTGCAGTTTGACGATGCCGATTGCGTCGATCTTACCCAGTCGCCTGATGGCGTCACGCAGTCCGCTGGTGACGCCTCGTGGCAAATCTTGTTGGGTTGCATCGCCGCTGACCACCATCTTGCTCCGTTCACCCATACGCGTCAGGAACATTTTCATTTGGGCAACGGTCGTGTTTTGTGCTTCGTCCAGGATGATGAAAGCATCGCTCAATGTTCGTCCACGCATGTAAGCCAGCGGGATGACTTCAATCACGTCCTGTTCCATCAAATTACGAGCTTGGTCATAGTCGACCATCTCACCCAGTGCGTCCATCAGAGGGCGAAGGTATGGATTCAGCTTTGCCCGGAGATCACCCGGTAAGAATCCGAGGCTTTCACCAGCCTCAACCGCAGGGCGGACCAGCACGATTTTACGAATGTTGCCAGCTCTCAATGCCTCGACGGCGGTGGCCACAGCCAGGTAGGTCTTGCCACATCCTGCTGGGCCAGTTGCAAAGGTGAGGTCGTGAGAACGGATCGCTTTGACGTACTCATCTTGACCTGGCGTGCGCGGTTTGATGCGGCGGCCAGCATGTTGAACGTCGATTTCGTCCGCAGATTGACTGAGGCTACTAACCCCGCCAACAACACGTGCTCCTTCTTCCGAGGCAGCTACATCGATATCGCCGGGGCTCAGTTCGCCCTTTTGACGCGAGAGATGACGCAATTTTTCCAGCGTCCGAGTTGCCCGCTGGACGTCTTCCTCTCCTTCTCCGGAGATGCGGATTCTGCCATCCCGCTGGGTGATGCGTACATCAAACAACCGACGCAACTTTCTCAGGTGCTGGTCGCGAGGCCCGAACAGGGTCAAAATCTCGTCAGGATTTGTGATCGAAAGCGTGGCTTCGGTCATTCAGCTGCCTGCAGGAATCGATGGGTCAACAAACTGCATTCTATACATTTCCGGTTAAATCATAGGATCAGGTGTCAAGAAACCGGGAAATCCCCGTTTTAATTACGCGGCAACACCGGCGACGAAACACAGAAACGCTGGCATAACCGCTGCAATCAGGGAATCTGTAACGTCCCAGACCCCTCCGAGTCCCGGCAGAAGATTCCCGCTGTCCTTTGCATCGGAGTCCCGTTTGACGAGGGATTCCGCCAAATCACCGAGCATTCCAGTGATTGCCAAAATGGGTCCGAGGCACAATGCTCCCCAAAGCGGCCGGTCCAACCCAGGGATGGTAGCCACTTCCACAGGCCCAGAAGCCCCCGTTGCGATTGCCGGAAAAAGCCACTTCAAGCAGACGAATGCAACGATCGTCGCGATTAGAATGCCGCCCGCCGCCCCCTCACGGGTCTTGCCCGGACTGAGTCGTGGGATGAGTTTGTGTTTCCCAAACGTTTTGCCGCTGAAATAAGCCCCAGCATCGGTGGATTTGGTGACCACGATCATCGTCAGGATTGCGGCCAAACCCCAGTTGCCATCCCCCAGCGATCTGAGGGATACGAGTAAGGCCATGGGCAGACCGACGTAAACTGACACAAAAACTCCGCCACAGGTTCGTTCAATTGCCCCAGCCGGACCTTTGCCGTACTCCAACATCTCAGCAAGTAGCAACAGGAATACAGAGGCCACGGAGGCAATGACAATCCAGCCTAATTTTCCAACCGGACAGTTGGGAGGATATTCCGATCCGAACAATGGCCACATCATCGGCAGACATGCAGAAAGAGTGATTATCGCAGTGGCTAAAAGCGTTGCCCTGCGTCGAATCGGACGCCCACTGTTGAAGAGGAGCCCCGAAATATCCCATGCAGTGCCCAACGAGAAGAAAAGTAGCAAAGGTAGTAGCCAAATTCCCTCAGCACCCGTTGGCGACATGGTGGCATCCAAATACAGCAGGATCGCTGTAATGGAAATCAGGACGGTTGATGTTTTTAAACGATCGATTAACAACTTATCCGTGCCTTTCTGTTTAGGCCTTCATGGTTTGGGAATCCAGCGTTGTGACATACACTTGCTTGCCCACTCCGGGGCCTCATGCAACCCGTTGCAGATTCGCATTCGAAAATCGCGTCGCACTTCGTACTCGAGTGATGCTTCACGTGCGTGAAGGTGACATTGAATCGCGGTTCGATCAAAATTTGATCACTCATTAACGTTAAGACCTCCGAAACGTCGCTGCCTTGAATTGAATTCACGAATCGCATTCAGGAAATCCTGACGGCTGAATTCAGGCCAGCACTTTTCGGTGATCCAAATCTCAGAGTAGCTGATTTGCCAAAGCAGGAAGTTACTGACCCGCATATTGCCGCCTGAGCGAATCAACAGGTCAACCTCCGGAAGGTCGGCCGTGTAGAGTCTGCTGCTGATGGTATTCTCATCGACGGCATCGACACTCAGTGTTCCTGCAGCAACCTCGCTCGCGATTTCTCGAGTTGCTTTTGTGATTTCATCTCGCCCGCCGTAATCAATGGCGAGCACCAGTTCGGTCCCTGCATTATTGGCTGACATTTGAAGGGTCCGGTCCATTTCTGTCAGAACATTTTCTGGCAGTCTGTCCCGGCGTCCGATCACTTTTAACCTCAGTCCCTGATCCATGATCGTTCGGCGTTCTTCGATCAGGTACTGCTCGAGCAAGTGCATCAGAAAATCGAGTTCTGTCTGAGGCCGTTTCCAGTTTTCGCTGGATAGGCAGTACAGTGTGATCGCTGTGATTTCCAACTCGGTGGCTGTTTCGCTGATCATACGAACCGTGTTCACGCCGTGGCGGTGACCCTCGATTCGCGGCAATCCCTTGTTCTGGGCCCAGCGACCGTTGCCATCCATGATGATCGCGATATGCCGAGGGCGAGCATCCACAGGGACATCTGCCAACAGATCTGTTTCGCAAGCATCGGAGCCCTGGTCGGTCATCTTTCAACCAATGGGCTGGAGTGCTAATTCGTTTGCAGCTTCAGTGAAGATGGTTTGAGTTCGATCTGGGCCGACAGAAAGTACGCCCACTGGAATTCCAACCAACTCTTCAATCCGCTTCACGTAAGCTAATGCGCCAGCAGGGAATTCATCCTCTCGACGAACATCGTCCACGGGCTCTTTCCAGCCGGGGATCGTCTCGTAAATAGGTTTGCAACGGCGCAACTCTTCGGCATGGCTGGGGACTGTCTCGATTCGTTTGCCATCCAGTTCATAAGCCACGCAAACTTTCAATTCGTCGAGATGGCTGAGTACGTCCATCATCATCAAAGCCAGCCGGGTAACGCCGCTGAGTCGTGATGTGTACCGAACGGCAACGGCATCAAACCACCCGCACCGACGCGGCCTTCCGGTTGTCGTTCCGAATTCATTTCCCAGCTTGCGAATCCGCTCGCCAATCTCATCGTCGAGCTCGGTTGGAAAGGGACCGCCACCCACTCGAGTGCTGTAGGCCTTGCAAACACCGAGGACTTGATGAATCCAGCGAGGCGGAACTCCCGCACCTGCACAAACACCCACACCGCTGCTGTTGCTGCTGGTAACGAATGGGAAAGTACCGTGATCAATATCAAGAAGAGCGCCCTGAGCTCCCTCAAACAGAATTCGTTTGTCCGACTCGCATGCATCCAGTAAGTAATCGGTCGTGTCTCCGATCATCTCGTCAAGTTGCTCGGCCCACGAGGCAGCCATTGCGACCACTTTCTCTGGTGCGATGGAATCCAGATCTTCCTGAGGTGCGCCCATCTTCTCAAGTATGGCTACCTTTTGCTCAGCGACCGTTGCAATCCGGTCGTCACGGGTCGCTTGGACAAGGTCGGCCATGCGAATCGCGTGGGTTCGGCCTACCTTGTCGCGGTAGCAAGGGCCAATGCCACGATTGGTCGTGCCAATTGATTCGCCACGCACGGCGGTGGCGTTGATGAATTTATCTTCTGCCATGTGCCACGGCATCACCAAGTGCGCGCGTTCGCTGATTCGGAGGTTGTCCCGGCAAATCACTCCGCGTTTCGCCAAACCTTCGATCTCATCCAGCATGGTGGATGGGTTGATCACGACACCCGGGGTGATCAGGTTTCTCACCTGAGGATGCAGAATGCCACTAGGGATGTGGTGCAATTTGTAAGTTTCATCGCCTGCCACGACGGTATGGCCAGCGTTGGCACCCCCTTGGTAACGAACTACCAGATCAAACTGCGGCGCAAGTAAGTCGACGAGCTTTCCTTTTGCCTCATCGCCCCACTGAAGACCAATCACACAGGTACCAGACACCACAAAACTCCAGGTTTTCAATTCTCAAAGCCGCAAGATCTACCGCAGCGCAAACGGAAAAGCGTAAACTCGACAGGGAGAACTGGCAATGACCAAGGCAGAAGAATGCCTGCTGCAGAAGTTTGACGGCTTGGCTTCGCCATTTTGTTAGTCTGCCCCTCAGCCTGAAAGCCTTCTCAGAATCCAGATGCTTGCCAAATTGCCTTGTCCGCCTTCTTGATGAGAGGGTCAAATTGGGGGATTTCTACGGCGTTATTGCCCTGTTCGTGTTTTCGAAACAGATACAGATACGTTTCGTTCTGTGGACGATAGCGGTGGAAAAAAAGCTGGTTTTTCTTGCTAATCAGCTCTTTTAATGCGGATTTTTCAGATCCTCTGAGTGTTCCCGAGTTGGACTTACCCACCAAAGCATCCGCGACAGCGTTCGCGTAGGCAGAGTAGCCTTCAGGATTGGGCAGCAGCTGGTCATGAGTGACTTGACGATTCGAGGGGACCCATTGAACCGAAACCACGGGGATTTCATGCTCTTTCCCCACCCGCTCGATGATGGAACGACATTCACTCAACCATTGGTCGTATCCCGTGACCTTGTAGCCGGGCATCGCTACAGGAGTAAGCAGAATGACACGTTTTTTCTCCCTCAGCAGTGCATCCGACAGTCTCGCAAGGCCGGGGCCAAATCGCTCGACGGCGGGTTTACCATCCGACGCTTCTGCAAATCCGTAGGCCAGCAACACAACGTTCGCGTCAGAGGTTTCCACATCTTGCAGGATGCGTTTGAAGCCATCTGCGGGGCTGTCAAACCGCTTCCGCCCGATGCCATGAACATCATCGCCAGACCAGCCAATGTTGCGAAAACTCAAATTCCAGTCAGGCTGACGACATTGAAGCTCTGCCTCAAAGTCACCTGAGGCCTGCATCCTCTCCACAAAAGTGCCCCCCAAAATCGCGACCCGGTCAGACGGCCGCAAAAGAGGTTCGTCGCTAAAAANTGAGCTTGTGGCACAGAAGAGAACTAAACAAATGAGCAGGTGAGANAAGTTGAATCGCATGAATTTCGTTAGCGGCATNGNAGAGTCGGANAAAAGTAATCGAGGGGTATCGGGTNGAGTGCTTCTTGGGGGGTCAGGTTCCAACAAAGCTCAANACCAGCAGGTTCAGCGTTCTGGAGTAAGCAGTCGNCTTTTGAAATGATAGACGAAAAAATGCCCGTGCACTTGGTGCACGGGCATTTGTGGAGCGACAAAGTCACCCCCNTTTTTGCCTTCGATCTGGAAAATTTTGACTTCGTCCCGAACAATCAGTGAAAGTCAGCTGACCCGCCGATTGACCGAAAAAACAAATAAACATGAGTCTCTCCGCGATAAATCTGTCCGGATCGCANCGGAGCTACCTGNGATCTAGCGAAATATCAGCACTCAGGAATGTAATCCATCACTGACCTTTCATCATGCACCCTTCCTTGTGGACCCAGTCGTGTAGCCGATCTAACTTGGGTGGCTCTATCGATCGCGGATCCAATTGAGGGCTCTGGCTTCACTTGCTGTCCANCTGCGTCTTNATTTGCTTGANCAGATCGGCATCTTCCGGACGGGTTCGCGGAGCGAAGCGATTCACCAAGTTGCCTTCGCGGTCGATCAGAAACTTTTCGAAGTTCCAGCTAACGTTGCCCTTTCCGGCCGGTTTGGCATCTTTGCTGGTCAAGTACTTGTAGATTGGGGCGGCGCCGTCGCCATTGACATCGATTTTGCTGAACATTGGAAAGGTCACTTTGTACTTTGCCGTGCAGAATTTTTTGATATCGGCATCGCTGCCGGGCTCTTGTCTCCCGAATTGGTTGCATGGGAACCCCAAAATGACGAGTCCGTCATCCTTGTACTCTGCGTAAAGCTTCTCAAGTCCCGCATATTGCGGGGTTAACCCACATTGACTCGCTGTGTTGACCACGAGGACGACGTTTCCCTCGTAATCTTCCAGGTCGACGGTCTTCCCGTCGATGGTTTTTGCCTTGAAATTGAGGGCACATTCGTGGTCGTCGGCGGTTGCCATGGTCGTTAAAACTCCAAAAGCCAAGGCGAGAGTTAGGAAGGAACGCATCTATTTGTCTCCGATGAAGGTAAAAGGGCTGAAAGATCCGGAAGGTTTATTTTCCATTATTAAGGGAAGTATAGGGGCCATGACAGTGGCACTGGAAGCGTCGGGGAATTACGTTTTCTTTCTCAAGAGAATTTGTTTTGGACACGTGACGGGATTTGCGCGTCTTGGCAGCATTCTCGCTACCCACATAAATTTCTTCCCTGATGGTTATCAATGCACTATGGACAATCGTAAAAAGCTTCTGACAGCGGGGTTTCTGACCCTCATTGCCGCCGGCATCGGCTTCGCCGTGCGTGGTGGTCTCTTGGGCATTTGGTCTGAGCAGTATGGTTTCACAATGACCGAGCTAGGTCAGATTACTGGAGGCGGTTTGCTCGGCTTCGGTATCGTGATTCTCATCGCTGGAGCCTTTATCGATGTGATCGGCTACAAGCGTTTAATGGTGATTGCACTTGCTTGCCATCTGATTTCAGCCGTCATGCTGTTCGCTGCCACGCCGGTTTTCAACGCGTCGGGTAAAGAATCTGTCTACACACTGCTTTACATCTCCATGTTCATTTTCGCGATTGGAAATGGAATTTGCGAAGCGGTGATTAATCCGCTCACCGCNGCTCTTTATCCGGAGCAGAAGACTCACTACCTGAACATTNTNCANGCNGGTTGGCCTGCTGGTTTGGTGATNGGTGGCCTNATTGTNTTCGCAAAGGGCANCGTNGGTTGGGAAATTTTGATGGCAACATTCNTNATTCCNGTTGTCATGTANGGAGTGATCGTTNTGAAGGANCAGTTCCCNAAAACNGCAGCTCAAGAGGGNGCCGTTTCCTATGGTGGCATGCTGGCNAGTTTGNTTGGTCCGTTCTTNCTNATCTTGCTNNTTGCTCACGCCTGTGTNGGNTANGTNGAGCTTGGNACNGATAGTTGGATCAACAAAATCACTGGAAAAATCCTCAGNAGTGCNGCTTTGGGNACCACGCTNTTCATTTACACNTCNTTGTTNATGACTGCCCTAAGATTCTTCGCTGGGCCGATCGTNCACAANATTTCTTCGCTCGGTTTGTTGCTCGCGAGTGCTGTGACNGGNGCCNTTGGTCTNTACCTCGTTAGCATCGGAGANAGCNTNCCGTTNATGTTCTTTGCNGCTACNGTTTANGCNTTNGGTAANACTTTCTTGTGGCCGACGATGNTGGGTGTGGTNGGNGAACGTTTCCCACAAAGNGCCACGGTCGCTATGGCTCTNATGGGNTTTGCNGGTATGACCTCTGCTGGTCTTCTGGGNGGTCCNGGNATTGGATACAAGCAGGACTACTACGCTTCGAAGTACATNCAAGANAANGCTCCAGANACNTATGCTCGNGTGAAGGCACCGAATGAGAATAACTTCCTCTTCTTTCCAGCAATCACTGGAATCGACGGTGCGAAAGCGGGGATGATCGAGGACGACGGTGCCGCGATCACGCAGGAGGCGGCGATTGCGGGTAGTGAGATCAACGATGACGCGTTCAGTGCTTTGAAAAACCAGTTCGATTGGTGGGGCGCAAACAAGCAATTCGCTGTTCAGGACAAAGCGCCTGTTGAGGCCGCGACGCTCTACGGTAGTCGAATGGCATTGAGAATGACCGCTCTTGTGCCAGCAACGATGGCAGTGCTTTATCTGATTCTTATCGTTTGTTTCAAGGCACCCAAAGATGAGGGTGATGCCCACGCAGCTGATGCGGCGGCAGGTTCCGAGCTTTAGCCTTAGCATGTAACTCACATGCTTCATGGTTGCATCAACGAAAAGCCAGCGTTTTTACGCTGGCTTTTTTCTGGGGCTATTTTTGCTTTGTTAGCAATTGACAGCATTGCGGGAATGCAGGTTGGTGTCTGATTCGAGGCGGATCGACATCGTTTTAAATCAGAAACCTGAGATTTACCCCCGCTGTGTCCCCTCAGCAATTTGCTTCAATCTGTCTAGAATACTCCCAGTTCAAACTAAAACCTCCTGTTAAACCCCTGACTCACCGTGCTACGCACCCACACCTGCGGACAGCTCCGCAAATCTGATGTTGGAACTGAAGTAACCCTCTGTGGTTGGGTTGAAAGCAAGCGTGACCATGGTGGCGCTGTCTTTATCGACCTGCGTGATCGATACGGAATCACTCAGGTGGTAATCGGTCCACCGGAGGCAAATGCCGATCTGATCGATGAGGCGGGGCGAGTGTCTGCTGAGAGTGTCATCCTGATACGTGGAACAGTGACCGATCGGTTGGAAGGAAAAACAAACGAAAAACTCGACACTGGTGCGATTGAGGTTCGTAGTGTGCATTTCGAAGTTTTGAACAGCTGCGAAACGCCCCCCTTCACACCCAGTCAGCCCGATCTGCCCGGCGAGGACTTGCGACTCAAGTATCGCTTTCTNGANNTGCGGCGAGNTGAAATGCAGCGTGCNATGGTGCTNNGAAGTACGATCGTNAAAACGATGCGTGATTACTTTGCNNAACATGATTTCATNGATGTCGAGACACCGATTCTNGGACGNAGTACGCCCGANGGCGCNCGNGATTATCTNGTGCCNAGTCGAGTGCANCCNNCAAAGTTCTACGCGNTGCCGCAGTCACCNCAGCTNTACAANCAGATTTTGATGGTCGCTGGATTTGANCGTTANATNCANGTTGCGAAGTGTTTNCGGGATGAAGANNTAAGAGCTGATCGGCAGCCCGAGTTCACGCAGCTTGACTTGGAAATGTCATTTGTGGATGCCGATGACGTGATGGGATTGATTGATGGGTTGGTTGCCAAGACCGCCAAAGAAGTGCTTGGCAAAGAAGTCAAAACTCCATTGCCACGCATGACTTTTGAGGAAGCCATGCGAAGGTTTGGCTCAGATGCTCCTGACCTGCGNTTNGGNATGGAGNTCGTNGANGTTACTCCNNTNGCNAAGAAAACAGAATTTCGAGTGTTCCGNGGAACGGCTGACTCGGGTGGATTTGTTCGTGGAATCGCTGTCAAAAATGCGGCGGCCAAATACTCACGTCGCCAAATTGATGAACTGACCGAGTATGTNAAAGCAGACTTCGGGGCGAAAGGTTTNGCATGGTTCCGTGTCGAGGAAGACGGATCTCTTTGGAGTCCGATCAGCAAGAATATTGACGCCGAACATCTCGCTGAGATCAAAGAATTGCTCGGCGGGGAAACGGGTGACTTGCTCATGTTCCTCGCTGACACATGGGATGTCACTTGCAAGGGATTGGCTGGCTTACGGAAGCGGCTCGCCAGTGAACTGGGCCTGATCGATCCTGAAGAATTGAATTGCAGTTGGGTCACTGAATTCCCAATGTTCGATCGTGATGAGGAGACGGGGCGTTGGAATGCGATGCACCATCCATTCACTGCCCCGTTGGAGAGTGACCTGCCTTCCTTGAAGGACAATCCTCAAGATTGTCGTGCCCAGGCGTACGACCTTGTGATCAACGGTAGTGAAGCCGGTGGTGGTACGATTCGAATTCACGATCAATCAAGCCAGTCGGATGTTTTTGAATTGTTGGGGATCGATGCGGAGACTGCTGAGGATCGTTTTGGCTTTCTGCTGAACGCGCTCAAGTACGGTGCTCCACCTCACGGTGGGATCGCATTGGGCATCGATCGCTGGGTCATGCTGTTTGCCGGCTTGGAAAATATTCGTGAGGTGATTGCTTTCCCGAAAACCCAAAAGGCCGCCGACCTGATGACGGAAGCGCCGGGGGCAGTCGACAAAGACCAGCTGGCAGAGCTGAATCTGCGGGCCGCGAAAACCGGGAAATAGCCTTTCCCTTGCTCGCGTCTGACCCAGACAGGTAATCGTGTTTCCCGTGGTGATACGGATAGCTAGAACCGCATCGGACCTGATGCCGATGCGATGTCCGAGTTGAGTTAACTTCAGTGGACGTTGTTCACTCGGCTAGCTCAGCACATCCTTGATGACGGTTGCGGTTTTTACCCCCGTCAAACGCTGGTCCAAGCCTTTGAAGGGAACGGACATCTTTCGATGGTCAAAGCCCATCAGGTGCAGAAGGGTCGCGTGCAGGTCTCGTAACTGCACTGGATTTTCGGCAGGTGTGTAGCCAACCGGATCTGTAACGCCGTGGCTGTAGCCACCTTTGACACCGGCGCCTGCCATCCACATCGTGAATGCATCCGGGCTGTGGTCGCGTCCCATGAACGCCATGGTTCCTCCCATGCGATTCTCTCGCATGGGTGTTCGGCCGAATTCGCCCCCCCAAACGACAAGTGTGTCTTCCAACAGTCCCCGCTGCCGCAAATCTTGCAGCAACGCGGCAATCGGTTTGTCAGTTTGGGTGCATTTTTTTCGGAAGCCGTGGTTCAGTGACTCACCCTGATTCGAACCATGCGTGTCCCAGCCCCAATCAAAAAGCTGCACAAATCGGACACCTTTCTCGACCAGTCGTCGGGCTAGCAGACAATTGTTGGCGAAGGACTCCTTGCCTGGTTCCGCCCCGTAAGCCTGCAGCGTGTCAGCGGTTTCACTCGACAGATCCATTGCTTCCGGTGCAGCAGTTTGCATTCGGAAAGCCATTTCGTATTGTGCGATCCGCGTCAGGGTTTCGGGATCACCAAATTGTTGGTGAGACTCACGGTTGAGTTGTTCCAAGGTATCGAGCACCTGCCGTCGTTGTTGCCTCGAAACACCCTCGGGATTTGACGCATTCAGAACAGGATCACCTTGTGAGCGGCATTGAACGCCTTGGTAGACCGATGGCAGGAATCCCGAACTCCACAACGCCTTTCCCACTCGCGGCAAACGTCCGCCGGAAAGTAAGACGATGAAGCCGGGCAAATCACTGTTTTCACTACCCAAGCCCCAAGTCACCCACGATCCAATCGAAGGAGAACCCATTTGTGATGCTCCCGTATGAACCATCAACTGGGCTGGTCCATGGTTGAATTGTTCGGTTTGCATCGTTTTGATGAAACAGATGTCATCCACCGTTTTTGAAAGATGCGGCATCTGTTCTGACACCCACATTCCCGACTTTCCGTGTTGTTGGAACTTGTACTGATGCCCCAACATCTTCGGCGTTCCGTTGATAAAGGCGAAGCGTTTGCCTTCCAGAAATGATGCGGGGCAATCTTTACCATCCAGAGCGTTCAGTTCGGGTTTGTAGTCAAATAATTCCAGTTGGCTTGGAGCTCCAACCATGTGCAGATAAATCACCCGTTTGACTTTAGCTGGTAGCGGTGGCGTAGAAGGATTCAGCGGGTTGAGTTGATTGTGTTTCGTGGCGGCTGGATCGGTAGCTTGGGATTCGGTTGCCATCCACAGGCCGCCCAGGCCCGTGGCACAATTCTGAAGGAAGTGGCGTCGAGTTCGGGATTCGAGCGTTTGTCGCTCAATTTGTTGTTCAAGTTGTTCGCGTTGCATTTTACTTGCTCATGCTTTCGTCAAGATTCAGAAGAACGCTCGTAACAGCGGTCATCGAATCGAGTTCGTTACTTTGTTGCTGCCTGCAGTTTTTGTATAGGCCAGCGAGGGCTTTCATTTCGTTTTCGTTTGGCTCGCGGGAAGTCACTGCTACGAACCCGTACCGCAGTTGTGCTTCAAGTTTGGGTTGTGAGTCCAACAGTTTTTTGGCAAGTGCCTTGCTGCACTCAACGAAGGTCGCATCATTCAACGTCATCAAGGCCTGCAGTGGCGTGTTTGATCGCAATCGCCGTGGTGTGCAGAATTCGCGTGATGGTGCATCGAACGCCGCAAACATGGGAAACGGGATACTTCTTTTGGTGTACGTGTAGATGGACTTACGATAACGATCCGAATCTCCGATCTCGGGCGTCTTCCATTTATCACCGCCTTGGAATGGTTTCCACACGCCACCTGGAATCGGTGGATGAACGGGAACGCCATGCATTTGCGGTGAAAGTAGGCCTGAGATAAGAAGGGCGTTGTCACGAATCATCTCAGCGGGCATGCGAAAACGAGGCCCTCGAGCCAAAAGGCGATTGGTGGCATCCGTTTCCTGTAACTCAGGACGCATCTTGCTGTCCTGCCGGTAGGTGCTGGATAACACAATCGTTCTTACCAGTTGCTTCTGGCTCCATCCAAAGTCGTTTTGGAATTGGAAGGCAAGCTGATCAAGTAATTTTGGGTGTGATGGTGGTTCACCACTCGACCCAAAATCTTCCTCCGTCGCAACAATGCCTGCTCCAAATAGTCTCGCCCAAACACGGTTGACCGTCACTCGGGCTGTCAGTGGGTTCTCGCCATTGACCAACCAATGTGCCAGTTCCAAACGGCTCGCTGATACGTCACTCGCCGTCGCATCATTGTTTGGCTGCGGAAGAGGCGCGAGAACTGCGGGAACACCAGGCTGAACCTCCTTGCCTTTGGTTAAGAACAGGCCTCGCGTAAACACGTGGGTTGGACGTTTGAGATGTGATGGGCGTTCCGAAAGTACAGGAATGTTGCTGCTGGGAATCATTGCACGTTCCGCTCGCAAAAAGCTCAGTTGCTGTTTGTCGGACAGCAGTTCTGGAGCATTCAGTAAAGGCTTGAAAATGGGCTCTCGGCTGACGGCTACATAGCCACGTTTCGCGATCAGTGGGAATGCACCCAGTTCCGTCACCCCGTTGCGAAATTTGATTTTCAGGGTGCTGCTTTCTGCGACTTCGACGCCAGACTCAAGCACAAAAACCGCAGTGCGGGGATAGTGGATCCGGCTGTAAGCTGCAAAGCCGTTGTTGGTTTTGTCATTCAGACTGTCTTCCGGGTTTTTAAAAGGTGCCGCCTCGTCACCAATGACTCGGGTGAAGGTGATCGGATTCGTCTCGCCTTTTTGGTTGATCACCGTGGCCTGTACATGAGACAGGACGAATCCCCATTCGGAATCTCTCTTGGCCTTTTCTGGGTCTCCCGGAGCAATCGTGATTCGGATGGCTGTCACCCGTTTTGAATTCGCTTTTAGTGGCATTTCGAGAGTGATTTCGGTGTTCGACGACAGGGTGTCGATTGTGTAGTATTCTGCCCGGTCGTGCCGTTGCTCCACAGCAACCTCCGTTGATTTGTTCGCTGAGGCCGTCATGGCGGTCAGGAACTGCCAGTTGGCTTCAGGTGCATCCAAAGCCGCGGATTCGCGTTTCCAAATCGAGTGCTGGAGCGCTGTGATCTTTTGATCCAGCTTGCCCGCTTTGGCGTTATCAGCTGGATCAACTGGGACTGCCAGCAAAGGAAGTTCCGAATTCAGGTCACAATCTGACGTGTTGTTGAAGAAAGCAGCGAACCGATAAAAATCTTCATGTTGCAATGGGTCGTACGGGTGAGCGTGGCATTGCACGCAACCGAAAGTGACACCCTGCCAAGTTTGCCAAACTGTGCTGACTCGGTCCAGCACCGCGTTGATTCGGAATTCTTCGTCGTCAGTTCCACCTTCTTCATTGGTTTGAGTCAGGCGGTGCACTGCTGTTGCCACGCGATCATCAATGGTGGGTGACGGTAACAAGTCACCAGCGATTTGCTTGATGGTGAATTCATCGAACGGCATGTCATCGTTGATTGCATCAATCACCCAGTCTCGGTACTTCCAGATTTCGCGACGGCCGTCTGCACCAAGCCCACGCGAATCAGCGTACCGGACCTGATCCAGCCATACCGATGCCCAGCGTTCGCCGTAACCTGGAGATTTCAAGAGTTCATCAACCGTGTTGGAATAAGCATCCTGACCATCTGTTTTCACCGACTTTAGAAACTGTTGGATCTGTTCAGGTGTCGGTGGCAGGCCAGTCAAGTCAAGCGTTACACGACGCAACCACTGCTCGGGTGGTGCTTGCGGTGCTGGACTGATCCGTTGTTGATCGAGGCTCGCGAGCACAAACCGGTCAAGAGGTTGTTGGCACCACTGGGCTGCTGACACACTAGGGGGCTTCGGGGCAAGCGGTGGTTGGTACGCCCACGGTTGTTCCCATGCGGCACCCTGCTCAACCCATCGCGTCAATAACTTGATTTCGTCCCCAGTGAGTGGTGATCCGTGTTCTGGTGGGGGCATGACTTCGTCAGCATCTTTTGATCGCAGTCTTTGGATCAAAGCCGACTCGTCGGGGCTGCCTGCTTCAATGACTTCGAGGGCTGCATCACGATGGATGAAGGAAAGATCCGCCGCTTGTTTGACACCCCCGTGGCAGTCTAAGCAGTGGTCACGCAAAATTGGCCGGATCTGACTGGTGAAGTCGATCATCACGGCATCGGCAGCGTTCAAATGCGACTCGCCCAGCAAAACCGCGAGAACGCATGTGAGAGGGACGAATAGGTGCTCAATTTTCATAGCAGTCGTGATGCAGGAAATGAGTGGAAGTGCATTGTGGTTCGAGGCATGCCAAGGCCGCCGGCAAACCACGTCTTTCTCAGGGTGCCGAACTGCTCGAGGATGGGTGGGGCATGCTCTCATGGGGTACTTACATGATACCCGTTATTGCAATCTTGTAGGTCGCCAGACCGGGATTGAGCAGCTTTCCAGCCGTGATGCCGGTGGCGTTGACCACAGAATCGATTTACTGTTCGAACCCAAGGCTTGTCACGCAACACTTCAGCAGCGATTATCCTAGGGCTGAACTTTGAAGGCGTTTAGACACTTTGCAACTTATTCATCTCCTGCCACAGGCGATTTAGATGGCGTTACCACCTTGGACGATTGAGCTTCTGCGACGCGGAATTACCGATGTCGCCCGCAAGGCAAGTGAGCCTGAAACCATTGAGAAAATCAAAAATCAGGCGACAGAAATTCTGCAGGATTTACCACAGACTGCAGCGAAGAGCATCGACGCCATGATGCGGACTGCAGAGGTCAGCAAAAAGACAGTGGAGCGATGGTCGCGAAAGCATACAGCCTTGGCGGTACCACTGCTCAACGGCAGCGGTGTGCTCATGAATGAGCACGGTTCCGGAGTACCACTTGCACCTCAGGTGAGTGAAGCTGGCTATGAGCTGCTGTTGGGCGATAGCGTCACGGGAGTGTCGATGGACAAGCGGTTGTCGCGCAGGTTGCAGCGTTTGTTGCCGGCCGGCGGAGATTATTCGATTGCCGTTACATCCAACTTCTCTTCTGCACTCACGGGATTGGCGCTGCTGGTTGATGAGCGGCAGTTGGTTGTGCATCGGTCTCAGGCAGTCCGGTTGCCCAATGGAAGAGCGTTGCCTGACGCTTTCGGCATGTTTTTGCCAGTCATCCAGGAAGTCGGCAGCCGCGACAATATTCTGCCGCAAGATTTCGATGGGCTGGATTCCTTTTGCGTGGTCATGGCTGATGTAGGTGAGCAACCGTTGGAACTGCTGGAACTGCCCGGCCGTGATGCGATGCAAGCGGTGATCCTGCCTGTGGCGACACTGGGGCAAGCTGAACCAGATGCGTTCGGGGCGACTGAAATTCCATCGGCTGAGTCGATGCTGGTCGCAGGTGCGGACTTTGTGATCTTGTCAGGACAGGGCGTGCTGGGTGGGCCCGATTGTGGCATCATCATTGGACGCAAACCACAGATTGACAGTATCAAATCGTCACGCGTTTGGCCCTCGATTGCGGCCGGTGATGCTGCTCAGGCAATGCTGGCGATGACTCTTGAGGTGGCCGCCTCCGATCCCGATGAAATTCCTGCGTTGGCACTGCTCAATACCAGTGAGGAAAACCTTCGCGGGCGTGCGGAACGTCTGGCTACCAGATTGAGCGGCAGTGACAGCATTCGAAATGTGCAAATCACAGCAGAGGAAGCGCGGCTTACCCGCGATGGACGCTGGTGTTTTGCATCACGACAGATTCGCGTGACGCATGAATCGATGACGGCTCAGGATTGGCAAACCAAATTGATGGACGACATACCAGCAGTCGCTGTGGAGTGTGTCGGAGATGCCATTTGTGTCGACCTGCGGTGGATTTCCGCTTCGGATGATAACCGGTTGGCTGAAGCTCTGGGCGGGACGATCAATGCGACGCCAAGTTCCTGATCATTCAATTTTGGTGGTTCGTCTGCACTGCAGCCTGCCGTCTAGAACTTATCCATCCAAATGAGATGGTTCCACCACGGAGTGTCGTTCGCTTGCGGGGGGCCCGTGGTTGATCTGCCATTGAGCACGATTTCCGTGATCTGCTCGTGGAGTTTTTGTGCAACGCCACTATTTTGCTGCAGCACGTTATTCCGTTCTCCAGGATCTGTGGCGAGGTTGTACAGTTGACGCTTGGACTTGGGAGTCTCCATTACCAGTTTCCAGTCACCGTCCCGAATCGCAAAACCACCTGAGGCACTGTGGTGAATCATGGGGCCGCGATTCATTCTTGCATTGGGGTTGAGCAGCACGGGGGCAAAGCTAAAACTATCTTCACCTTCGTTCGCGGCCAGTTGGTTGTCTGTGATCGCTGCCAGTGTTGCCAGAATATCTGTTTGGCAGACAGGTTGATTGCACTGGCTGGCGGGAGAGATTTTTGCGGGCCAGCGAATGAACATCGGCACGCGGTGTCCTCCCTCGTAGATGGAACGCTTGCCCTCTTTGAAGATCCCATTGCTCTGGTGTGAGAACTTTTTGGCTCTCTCTTTCCAGGTGGTCTCGGGACCATTGTCGCTCGTGAAAATTACCATTGTATTTTCTGAAATTTTTTCGCGATCCAGTATCTCCAAAATGCGTCCCACGTGCCAATCGGTTTCCATCATGAAGTCACCATAGGCGCCCGCATTGCTCTTGCCACGGAATTGGTCAATGGGAATGACTGGCTTGTGGGGTGATGTGTAAGGTAGATACAAGAAAAATGGTTCACCTTGCCGGGCAGCTGCCGCACGTCCCTGAACCCACTCGATTGCCTTATTGGTGAACCGAGTTAGGCATTCTGCATCTACGAAGTCCGGGGCGATTTCAAGCTGTCCCCGCACAACACCGAGATCGCTTGTTGTGCCTGGTTTGGAAAGTTGTTTGTCGTAGGGAGGCTTGATGCGGTAATCCGCCAAGGCGATTTTGTTTGGCTTTTTCTGGGTGTACTCGGTGGGAGGCACCTTGGCATAACGACCTTCAAACCATGCCAGAACGCCATAGTTCATTGATGCGGGTATTCCCCAGAAGTAGTCAAATCCTTTATCCAGAGGCATGTCCAAGACAGGCTTCGACCAGTCTCTCATATTGCGGTCACCGGGGAAGTCCATGCCAAGGTGCCATTTTCCAACCATGCCGGTCGCGTAACCACGCTGCTTCAACAGGCTCGGTAACGTGGTCCGGCCATCAGCAATCAGACAGGTCTTTTCTGCGCCATACACGCCTTTTTTTAACGTTGTTCGCCAACTATATCGCCCGGTCAGCAGCCCATATCGACTGGGCGTGCAGACCGTGTCGCTGCAGTGGGCATCGGTGAACGTGATGCCTTCTTTGGCGAGCCGATCCAGATTCGGGGTCTGGAATTTGGCATCAGGATTCAAACAGCTAGCGTCACCAAATCCTTGGTCATCTGTGTAAATGATGATCACGTTGGGGCGCCTGTCTGCCAGTGTCAAGGCATTGCCGCAGATTGTCAGCAATGTGAAGCAAACAGTTGACACGCAATGAATTGGTTTCGTCATGACTTAGTGCCGTTGGAAATCATCGCCGAATTGGCTGTATTTGTGATAGGGAACTGCATCTTGTTGCCACGATTTCACCGCCTCGTCGTAGATTTGTCGCATGCGAATCAAGTCGCCAGCAGCAGATTCAATCTTCGATAACTCGGTCAGTTCACCGGGGTCATTGTGAGTGTCATAAAGTTCCTCGGTGGGAAAAATCTGGTCATCTCGGTAGGGCCAGTAAATGTATTTCCATGATTCGGTCACCACTGCGTAACTATGTGCTTTCTTTGGGCCCCAAACATTAATCAGTGGCAATGAATCATGGACCGTTGCATTGGGATCGTCATAGAGAGGCATCAAGTCTTGACCGTCTATGTTTCTGGGGACTTGGATACCTGCGAGTTTCAAAATGGTGGGTGCAAAGTCCACATTGCCAGTTAATGAATCACAACGCAGTTGTTTGCCACTGTTGCTGTGTCGTGGATCGAAAATGATCAGCGGTACACGAGATGATTCTTCGTAAGGCAAAACCTTGGATCCGTATCCATGGGAGCCACAGAAGAATCCATTGTCGGATGTGTAGATAACGACAGTGTTCTGCTTTACTCCGGCCTTGTCGATTGCCTTTCGAATCATTCCCAACGCTACATCGATTGCATAAATCTGTTGATAGTAGGTCGCCATCACTTCGTCGTACTTGTCGCTGTAGTTCCAACTGTGGAAACGCTCGAACTGACGACCCGCACGACTTTGTAGGGAAAAATGTTCACCGTATTCACGGCCGTAATTTGCTGGTCGCGTGAATTTTTTTCCCGCATAGACCGCATCGAATTGTGGGTCAGGCGTGGCTGGCTTGTGGGGCGCTTTGAAACTGATCGACAAGCAGAATGGGCGATCCGATTGTGCGGCCTCATGAATGAAGTCACTTCCAAATGCTCCATAGGAGACGGTCGAGTGAGGGTATTCCTTCGCGTAGTCCTTCATCGATTTGTTGCGCTTTGTTTCGTAGCTTGTCTGACCAGGGCCTCCGCCCCAGAGATCAAAACTGGCCACTGGCAAATCGCCCTTTGAGCCTGGTTGTTCAGTAACCTCAAAACCAAACTTGCCAGCAAATGCCGTCTGGTAGCCTTCGGCACGTAACAGCATCGGGTAGGAGCGGTGCCAATGTTCCGACAACAATGCTCCATGTTCGAAATTACAACCAGTCTTGTATTCGTACATCCCTGTCATGATATTAGCGCGACTGGCCATGCAAATGGCAGTTGTGTCATAGTGACAATCAAAAATCATGCCGTCGCGAGCTAGTCTATCCATGTTGGGCGTCTGAACATCTGGTGTGCCATAGCAACCCATGGAGTAGGTGCATTGATCGTCTGCTAACAAGAACACAATGTTGGGACGTTGGTCAATGTCGGGCTTGTCTGTCGCTGGATCGTCAGCAACTGCCGATCCCAGATGGCACGCAAGGACGAAGAAATACAGTGCGAAGCGGAATTGGTTTACCATTGGCTTTCAATGATGGAGGGCAATTGAGGAGGCAGCGTAGTTGAGGTCTTGTGTCGTTTATTGGGTCACAGGCTGTTGGGTCACAGCTGTTGGGTCACAGCTGTTGCACTGCTGACGGGTAGGTCTGTACGGAATGGAACCGCAGTCATTTTTGAAATGCGAATTGAAACGTCGTCAGGCTCGAGTCTCGTCATCCATGTTAAAAGAGCAGTCTCATTAGTTTAGCAGACGTGGCTTGGGGAATTGGTTTCCTCATCAATGACAGGAAGGAAATGTCCGTTCGACCAAGGGGAGGGGGGCTGTTGAGTTAACGCTCACATTATCGCTTGTTCGTAGAGTACGACTTTAGTGCGGCTGATCCAGTGCGGTAACATTTTCATCTTCGTTGGTTCTTGTCCATGGAGAATGCGTCAGGTGACCTAAACGAACTTGTGTGAGTTTCGTCACACATGTACTGGTGAGATTGGCCTGTGAAGTGGCGATTTCACCCGCTCGTGATTCACGAGCGACTTTCAAACCTCTTCGATATCTTGCGGTAGCACTCGAAACCGTTGTGCTTCCGGACATCCCGGATGACTTCACTTTCCAAACTCGGTGCATGCTCAACCGTCTCAGTACATGCTCATCCGTCTGCATTTCACTCCGAGCGGGCTGGCACACGGTTGGAAGATGCCGCTTTCAAGCCCGCTGTTTGCGCAAACAGCGATCGGTACGCGCGGTTGTGCCTCTCGGGAGCAGTCGCCCTCCTGACGGGGCGGCGAGTCGACGCTCTGATCTGCTGGGCATGCAAAATGCAAAAGCCTAATCGAGAGACTTGCGTTGGGATGAATCGGTGCGTTTTTGGTCTCGCTTCTTGAGACCTGCACGATCCATCAGCGAACTCCGCATCAGTTCCTCCATGTAGTCATCATCGGCTGGTGGAGGACCGTATGCACCAAGAGACTGGGGATCGTATTCGATGATGTATTCGTGCCTTGCGAATGCGACCTTGCTGTTCGGATCGACACGCTTGCGAGTAACGGTTCGATTGTCAACTTTAATGCCATTGCGACTGTTGAGGTCGCGGATGAACCAGTAACCCTGTTCCAGTGTCAGGCGGCAATGTTGTGTTGAGATATTTTTGAAACCCAACTGGATATCGGCTTCGCCTCGGCGGCCGATCATCAAGCGTTTCTTCAGTAGCGGAATTGGGTCGCCACCACCGATAGGAGTGAGTTGTCCATATTCTCCGGCGAATACAGGTTCTTCGCTGCTACTCACAATGTTTTCTCAATAATCCGGGGGAGGGGAATTTTGTCTTGATCGATCCGCGATAAACTATGCAAGTGATCGCATTTGAACTCGACAATAACAGAACCGACGATTACGGAACCTAGGTCAGGTAGCCTAGATCGTGCAGCCCGATCGGCAGGTCCGCACATTCTTGTACAAACTGTCAAGTGCAAGGTTTTGGATTTTAGGTTTCGGGTTTCGGGCGTCAGGTTTCGGGCGTCAGGTTTCGGGCGTCAGGTTCAGTGGGGCGACTCACGGCGTCCCCCGTATCCGAGCATAATTTGGCTCGGATTTGGTACAGTGCTCGCACGACCTCATGCTGTTGCCATTGCTCCAGTGTACTCTATTTTGGCTTCTCCCCTCCATTTGGCAACTGTTGACGTGTCTTCTACTGCAGATTTTGACCCACGATTGGCTTGGCAGGAGGAGGATTTGCTGATGAATTCGTTTGGCGCGTTTCTGAAACGCAAATTCGGCGGCCGAACTCAACGGGTCAGCATTGATGCCGGTTTTACTTGCCCCAACGTCGATGGGGCAGTTGCGAAGGGGGGCTGCAATTTCTGTGACAATCGCTCATTTAGCCCGTCACGGCGGGTGCGTCTGCGTCAAGTCAGCGAACAGTTGCAGTCCGGAATGACCAGTGTTCGTGAGCGATATGACAAAGTCGCCAGTTTCATTGCCTATTTTCAACCCGCTACCAATACCTACGCTCCCGTCGAGCAGTTGCAGGAAGTCTTCGAACTTGCGATGTCTTTGGATGAGCAGGTGGTTGGTTTGGCCATTGGAACTCGACCCGATTGTGTCCCTGAATCAGTTTTGTCCATGATTCAGCGACTCGCAGCAGAAACCTATGTTTCGCTCGAATACGGGATGCAGACCATCCATGACGAGGGCCTCGTTTGGATGAATCGGGCGCATAGTCATGCGGACATGGTCAACGCGATGGATCGTAGTCGGGGGCGGGGATTCGAATGCTGCGCCCATGTCATTTTGGGAATTCCAGGGGAGTCCTACGAGATGATGATGCAGACGGCACACGAAATTGGTGTCTTGGGGTTTGATGCCGTCAAAATACATAATCTGTACGCCGTTAAAGACACACCGTTGGGGCAGCAGGTGCTCGACGGTGAAATCGAGATGATGAAGCGAGATGACTATGTCAAAACGGTTGTCGACTTCTTGGAGAGAATTCCGGCTGAAGTTGTGGTCGAGCGTATCAGCGGAGACGCACCTCGAAATTTTCTGATTGCTCCCCAGTGGTGCCGTGAGAAGTCAAAATTAAGAATCGACATTGAGGCAGAGTTGCGGCGACGGGGGACCAGGCAGGGCAGCAATTTCGTTCCACCGGCCGTGCGGCCCGAAGATCGTCCGGTGCCTGATGACTTGACACCACAAGCTATTCGAAACCAAATCGAAACACGGGGGCGGTTACCCGTTCTTAAAATGCAGGAATGAGCGAAAAACAATTCAGCTCCGTGGTGGACGAACGGGCTGACTCGCAGAATCCGCTTTCCGGCTTCCCCCTCGCAGTGGGGCAGTCGGCAAGTTAACCTCTCGGTAGCAAGGTGCTTTCACGTTTCGGTCGTGTGTCGGTCGCACAGCATTAGCCGTTTTCAATCAAAAACCATTTCCAGAGAAGAACTCCTCCATGGCAAGAGTTGGAATCGTTTTTGGATTGTTGCTGTGCGGTTTGACTTACGCCGCCATGGTTTGGGACCCAGAGAAAATTCCCGCGCAGTTCATTCCCATGATGTTTGGAATACCGTTGTTATTTTGCGGTGTCGTAGCTCTGAATCCGCATCGCAGAAAAATATCGATGCAAGTTGCGTCCAGTGTGGCTGGCTTGGGCGGTATTGTTGGAACGCTGTGGTGTGTGACGCGAGTTCTTCGCTTGGCTACCGGAAAGCCGATGAGCATGCACGGCTTGACTGTCATTGCGGTGATGTCGCTTTTGTGCCTGGTATTTGTGGTCGTGTGGGGGCGTTTGTTTCTTCAAATGCGACGTAGGCAGGCCGCCAGTAATGTGTCCCTTGAACTTGCCGGCGACAACGATGAAGTTCAAAACTTGAATTCCACCGAAGAAACATGAGTGACGAGCACGTTGCATTGGAATCACTGTTGGTTGCCTTTGAGGGAACCGATCCGTTGCGGACACGCGTTCACCGTGTGCTGTCAGCGTTGCCGTGCGAAGTTCAGAGTGACTTCGTCGATGATCCGCGGTTTTGCATCCTTCCATTGACACGGAAAAGTTCCGGCGAAACGCTGCTTGCTTTACCGGCCCCTGATGGTTCGGTCAGTCGCTGTGTTGTTCTGAAGAAACGCTTGGCTAGTTGTTCACTGGCATTCGGCCTGTACGTGATCGCTCATGAACTGGCCCACGCGTACCTTCGCAACGGACCATGGCAGCAGTATGCTGATCCAGAGGAAGCAGCCGATGCGTTAGCGGCCAGTTGGGGTTTTGATAAACCCGCATCCTGGTTCTGAGGCATGTTGATGCTTGGTTATGAATCCTAATCAGGATTCCTGTTCGATCAACCGTAGAAGACGCGGGATGAACTTGCGAAGTGCTCGAGAGCGGTGACTGATCGCCTGCTTCACGGTTAGGTCGAGTTCACCAAATGTGCGATGGTATTCACGGATGATGAAGAGCGGGTCATACCCGAAGCCGGCGCCTCCACTTCGTTGGTGCGCAATGCGTCCTCCACAGCGACCGTTTTCTTCGAGGCGTACTTGCCCCTCCGGGTCGGACAGACAAAGGTAGCAATTGAAGTATGCATCCCGTCGTTCATCAGGAACCGTTTCGAGTTCACGCAGCAACTTGTCGTTGTTGGCTTCATCGTCACCGTGTGTTCCCGCGTAACGGGCAGACATAACCCCCGGTTGACCTTTCAGAGCGTTCACCGTCAGGCCACTGTCTTCCGCTAAAACCCAACGCTGCAAGTGTTTTGCCTGCTCTGTCGCCTTCAAGGCTGCGTTAGCCTGAAACGTGTCTCCAGTCTCTTCAACGTCAATGGAATCTGGGATCTCCGCGAGCGTTGTAAGTTGTACTTGATCCTCTGGTAGCAGTAAGCGAAGCTCGATTAGTTTTTTCGCATTGTTCGTACCAAGGACAAGTTCAAACATGATCAACGATTTCCAAAAGTTGCGCCGTAGAGGCTGCGTCGGGTTGGTTTGGGAACAGAGATAGGGGTCGGCTCAACATCGAAAGGAATCATCGCCACATTGTTACTCGCGACACCCTTGCTTCCAGCAGGCACCTGCTGGGCTAGTTCCGGGCGGACGTTAAACGCACTGAACTCTTTCATCACTTGTCGAATTTCAGCGTCGTATTCAAAGCGACCGTCTGGTAACTCACGCCCCAGCGTATCAAAACTTCCAATCGTCACCAAGGATCGAGATCGATCGTGGAATTGATAGGCTTCGACACCCTGAGCTCGTAACTTACGGGTCATCTTATCTGCATCAGCAGCAAACTTGTCCAAACGTGCCATGCTCGGCTCGATGTCGTCTTTTTTCTTCATGTCCATGATTTTGCCAAGTCCTTCAAAGGTCTTGACCACGACCGTGTATTTTCCGTCGCATTTCATCAGGCTGTGTTTGGTGCCCTCATTGAGTTGATGTACAAATGAATCCACTTTGGGAGCAGCAAAGTACTCTTCGGGCAGCATGGGATTGCGGGTGACAAATGCACTGCCCATCGGGCCTCGAGATTTGCTGGCACCTGCTTTGAGCAAGCGATGAGTAATCGCTTTGACGGTGGTGACTGGATTGCTGCGGTCTGTCTCTGCGGCCAAGTCATCCGGATTTTCATAAACCTTAGGCTTGGCTGTGCGGATCTTTTCCAAGTCCTTTTCCACGTTCGGGTGTGATACCGAGTCGTATTCACCAACGAGAACGGCGTAGGCATCATACTGGTAACGATTGGCATATCGTACCGAGCGAGACGTGTTCGCATTGCGTCCAATCGTACCCGTAAAATCGAATTTTTCTTTGTAGATGTAAGCAGCCAAATTCAGGTCGTCGCGAATTTCCAAGGCGAGACGTTCAGCACGTTCCTTGGAGCCGGCGCCCACAAAGTTTGTCGCCAAGATTAGCCATGGACCGTCTTCTTCACTCAGCTCATAAGTTTTGGAAGCGTCAGCCTCGACTTCCGGTGCTCGCTTGAACATCTTCAGCAAGCTCGGGGTGTCAGCCTGAATGACGCCAGTGCAAAGGAATAAACATGACAGGGAAAGTACAGTTGCTGGTTTCATGACGAATCCGTGAATTCCGCAGGTTTGCGACAAAATTGATTCAAGAATCTTGTCATAGCAGAACGGGACAATTGGGCGAAAGGCAAATTTGCAGGTCAGCTGCAATGCATGCATTGCAGCGATTTTGCCCGGAAACCTAGAGAAAACATGGTCTCTTCGAGTCTTGGTACAGCAAATCTGCCTTTGCCTGCAAATTGGGTTCAGCGCGACAACGTTTCGTGCTCAGGCGTCAATCAACACAGATCAACACAGATCAACACCAAAGATCAACACCAAAGATAAGCTGAGGTGTGCGAGAGTCTCCTGTGGGCCGGATAGCCGCCGCTAGCCCAATAGCCACTGCTGCCGAATGGTTCTTTTGTCACGGAGTTTCTATTTGGTTGCCGTGTAGGCATACCGGTTTTGAACTTTTGGATCCATCAGGCCTGCCGTATTCCACGGTGCAAGTCCTTCTCGAATCATCGATCGGTAGTCGTTGTTGGGCTGCCGCAAGGCGAGGCATGCTTGCCCAGCAAATTCAACAAACTCAGAGTCGTCAGCATTCCACAGGTGGGTCGGGTTTTTCCCTTGTTGGTAGCGTTCTTCGCAGCAAATGGCGCCCGCAAAATAGACCATGCAAGCCGCAGTGAACCGTTCAAAATCTTCCATTGCCAAGTAGGCAGTACTCACCAGTTCATCAAGAAGTTTGCTCTCTTGGAAAAAGGATGTTTCGTATTGTTGGACTTTTTGTCTTTGCTCCGTTCCACCCTTGTTTAATATGATTATGTCTAGCAGTCTGTCGACGCCTGCTAACGCATGGGCGATGCCGGTGCTATGCAACGGGTCTAATGTCATGGCTGCTGTGGGTAGCATGAGATGCCGTTGGCCGAGCAAGGGAGCAACCAATCTTTGCAGTCGACCGGTCGATTGCACACCCTGCGCAGGTGCGGTTAACGAAGCTGTTGCCATTAATTCAGCGAGTGATGGATAGTCGTGAAAATCATGCGGAAGCGATTGTGGCTTTATCGTATCTGAGCTGTTGCCGCATCTTGCTTGTTTGAGAGTTTCAGGTCCTATCCACTCGGTGCGACCGACACTCGTGATGCCATTGTTGAAACGCAGGATCCACAACCATCCATTCTCTAGCAGATGATGTTGAGCCGCGTCATCGGAGTCAAATGGATTTAGCCCGACATTATGCCCAAGTTCCTGAAGCTTTTGTGACCAAGAACCAACTGCACGATAGTGGCCATAGGTGGTTCGCGTCTGTGTGCGTACGGTATGGGTGAGGTCAGTAGCGTCCAATAGTCTTGCTGATACTGAGGAAGCACCTGAAGCGTCGACAATCCAGTCACTGTGCAGCGTGGCTTCGCCGGTCTTGCAGATGGATCGCAGCGTAAATGTGCCTGAAATCTCTTGGTCGATCTGCATAAGTCTGTGACCGAGCAGTTCTTGGACACCGAGATCGACCGATTTTCGAAATAAGAACTGATCGACTTCCTCTCGGTACCAGTGGGTGTCGGCTACATCATCATTCGCGCTGGCCGTCACCAGCAAACTGCTTTGCCCCAGCATTTCTTCGGAGAAAACTTGTTCGCGGTGGTGCTGGTAGTAGCTGAATCCACGTTTTCGTCCGCAAGCAATCTCTGGAAATTGTCTCTGCCAGCTGCTCCACGTTGACAGTGCTTCCAAGTAAGGCAGCTGGTAGTTCTTACCCAAACGTCGAAGGATCATGTCAGCCAGCGGTGTTGAGGATTCACCGATCGCGAAACGTGGGTGGTGCGTGCTATCGATCAACGCCACACGAAGTCCGGATTTTGCTAGTGCGGCTGAGAGGATTGACCCCGCAAAACCTGCTCCGATGACCGCCACGTCAACCTTGTTTTTCATATGCTTCCATCGATTCGATCAGGTTGAATGCGGGCTCAATTTCATGAGATACCTCTTTCAGGCATGCTGGGTCAGGTTGCTCTGCTGAAGACGGGAGTACCCAGTGTCATGGACGGGAACATCCCATAAGTCCAAGGTGACAACCGCTCGGCCATCAGAATCCTGTAGCAATTTCCCGTGTATTTCAGCGAGTAATGCAGTTGGAAAGTCTGGCAGTTGGTCAGCCCTACCGCTCCAGCCGTGACCGCTGCGAGCCGGGATGATGCTGACGTGTCTTGCCCCGCAGGCAATCGCATGACGTAGAGATAACCGTGTCCAACGAACTGATTCAACCACATCGACCCCGGGAACGCCAAGGATGAGAAACACGCGTAGGTCGACACCCAAATGAGCTATTTCGCTGGCGTAGTGGCTAAAGTCATCACGCGTCATCTGCTTTTTCAGGCGGTCAAGCCAGCGTGGTTGAACTGTTTCAAGTCCAACTGCGATCTCGAATCGGCAGGTGATGAGTTTGAGGAATGACCGGAGTCTGCTTCTTCCAAATTGCGGATGATTTTCTACGATCACGCGATCAAAACGATTGCATCGTTCAGCGATTTCAGAGTAATCATCGGGCGGGATACTTCTCGGGTCAAAGAAGTTGCCGCTGTTGTAGAGTTTCAGCCACTTAGCCTCGGAATCTTTGATCGCACTATCAATTTGACGGGCGATTGCACCTGACGGTGTAGCTGCAGGAAGTGTGTTGAGGTGCAGATCGCACATGTTGCAGCCAATGGGGCACCGCGACGCAGTCAGAAACACGGTTGTCGTGCTGACTTCGTTTCCCCCGCCATCTGGTTCTGCCTCGTGCAAAACCAGATAAGGTGCGTCTGCCGAAAGTTGCTCGCGATTCATTGAGTTGTCAGGTGTCGTGGCATGGCTGTCAGGTGCTGCAATGGTCAAAGCTTCCCATTTTGAAATGGAATCAATCAGACAAACCGAGACGCGCTTTGAGGCGTGTGAGCATGGCTGCAGTCGCGAGTGCCACGATCAGCAGGCTGAAAATGATATACCCAAAGAAAAGTTTCAGGTTGCCCACGTTTGCTGGTTTTTCATCAAACTCCTGTTTAAGGAACTCATCCAGCGGGATGGCAAATAAAGCTGCGAATGGACTTGAGATTCCGGTCCATTCCATGGTGGCTATGCTGTCAGGACTAAAATTCAGGATCTGCATGACAGCCACTGCAGCTGGCGGACCTACGTAAAGCAACAGCAGGATCGTGTACGTCGTTAGCAGGGCGATTGACGTTTTTTCATTGAAAAGTGAACTGGTCAAGGCCACGGTAGCGTTCACCAAACACACCAACGTGACGACTACGAACATCGCAATGACTGCTGCCCAGTTACTCCAGAAGGTCATGTTCAAGGCGGTGCCAAGCAGGAGTGGCCAAAGCAAAAATGATGTGAGCACTGCAGAAATGCGAAATCCAACGATGAATTTTCCCCACAGGATTTGCCATGGCGTTAACGTGGTTGTCAGTAGCAGGTCCAGGGTTTGACGCTCTCGTTCACTCGTCATGCTGCCGGCCAAAAATACGGGGCCGACCAACATGCTGAAAACCACGACGTAAACGGAAAACCAAGCACATTTTTCAATCTGCCAAAATAGAAAAATGCCCATCAGTGGAATGGCCAACAGCATGCTGATCTGAATGACCAACCGTAGCATCAAGGTGCCTTGGCTGAAAATTTCGCTGTGAATTTCTTTGTCATAAACCGGATTCGTGCCATCCGGCATGAGTTGGCGTTTTTTTGGTGGAGCAAACAGGCGATCCGGAAACTGATCAGGCTGAATCACAAGGCCGACGGCATCTTCTGCTTCTTTCTCGAGATCGATGACCTCTTTTCCTTCACTGCCAACATCAGGTGGATACAGCATCCGACCAGCGGCGGCTGAGCACATCAGGATGGTTGCTGTTAAAGCGATGGCAGGGAAAACCAGAAAAGCAATTTGTAATCTCAATTCACCAGCATTGGTCAATGCAGTCCAGCCAGTGACCGCTCCAATTACCAGTGGCAAAATGACCAAGTAGCTGACAACCAGAGAACTGCTGGTGCGAGAAAAATAACTACTGCAGAAAACGCCAATGGCCCCAAACAAAATCACCGACACAATGAGGCCAATGTAAGCCGCCAATACCTCGTAAACACTTACGCCACCCAGCGGCAGACAGAGGACAATGATCGGCAGCGATGCCATGATCAGCATACCCAAATGGGTCAATGAGGCTACCATTTTTCCCAGCACAATTGCGCCAGGACGTAATGGACTTGCCAGAAGCATTTCATAAGTCAGGCGTTCTTTTTCACCAGTGATCGCGCCAGCAGCAAAGCTGGGGGCCATCAAGGAGGCAATGACATACTGGCCAAGAAAGAACAGGTCAACCAATTGCTTGGCTGACTGTGGATTGGTGGTCAGATCCAGGACGGTGTCGGTTGGCCAAGCAAGCAAAACAACGCCGGAAAGCAGCAGCTGATAGGCTGCAAGCAAAACGAATGCACGGTTCGTACGCAGGTTGACTAGCAACTCGCGCTGCAGCACCGGATTCTCAAATACGTACATTGAATTGCCGTTCGACTAGGAGTTGATTTCGCGGTTCGTGTCCAAAATAGGAGTCTTCGATTTTTCACCGGCTTCTTCATGCACATACTGTGGTATCGCATAGCCAGGTAAGACCGCTCTAAGATTTTCGATCATTTTGAGACCAGTCTCGACCGGGACTTCAAAGTGAGCTGCTCCACGCACGCGATCCAGCTGGTGCAAGTAGTATGGCTGAATTCGATGATTGACAAGGCGACGGCAAAGCTCCGTCAGAATTTCGGTTTGATCGTTTACGCCACGCAGTAAAACTGCTTGATTTAGAACAGGGACACCAGCGTCGATCAGCTGAGCTGTTCCAGACAAGACGCTCTCGGACAGTTCTTGCGGGTGATTGGCATGAATGACCATCCAAGCAGACAGCCTACTGGAGGATAAGCGTTTTACGAGTTCTCCGGTGATTCGCTGAGGAATCACAATGGGCATCCGCGAGTGGAGACGCAGCCGCTTCAGGTGTGGAATGCCCTCAAGAGCCGTGATTAATTGGTCCAGTTTCTCGTCGGTGGTCGTCAGTGGGTCACCTCCGCTGAGGATCACCTCCTCAATGTCCGTGCGCTGCTGCAGGTATTTGATCGAGGGCAACCAGTCGTCCTTGCGGGATCCGGTTTGCTGATAGGGGAATTCGCGGCGAAAACAGTAGCGGCAGTGAATTCCACAGGCGGAAGTCGTCAAAATCAGGGCTCGGCCTTCGTACTTGTGCAGAACACCAGGTGATGCCAGAGCATTCAAATCGCCGACTGGATCGGAGGCAAAGCCTACGTGCTCGACCTCCTCTGCGGTCACCGGAAGAACCTGTTTCAGTAGTGGGTCGTCCGCATTTCTCGGTTCAATGCGAGCCACGAATTCAAGCGGGGCAAACGTGGGGAAGTTCTGTTCACCCGCCAATTTGCCGTCTGGCCCCACGCCTTTTGAGGAATCTGGCGGTAAACCCACTGCTTTTCTGAGCTGTTGGCTCGAGCGAATCGCGCGTTTCATCGCTTCCTGCCAATGAACGGGCTCAGATTCAGTCAATGGCAAAGCGGGCAGTTCACCAGGTTGGTGAAAAGCGGTCGGGACAAACTCGTCGCTTGTCGCTAGAATCTTGCCGGATTGGTTGGTCGACCCGTTCCGCATCGCTCGAATCAACGATCATCCCTCTCGTTCTACTTCACTGACTCGTACGACGGAGCCATCTTTTATATGGCTACTTATAACACAAGCGACTTCCGAAAAGGACTCAAGGTAGAAATTGATGGTGAACCCTACCTGATGACCGAGATGCAATTTGTAAAGCCGGGCAAGGGAAATGCCTTTTACAAGTGCAAAATGAAGAATTTGGTACGCGGCACCTCATTGGATCGAACCTACAAAGGTGGCGATTCACTCCAATCAGCGGATGTTGAGACGACAGATGTGTCGTTTCTCTATCGGCAGGGTGAGGACTACGTGTTCATGCACCAAGAGACTTTTGAACAATATGAAGTCAGTAAGGCCGTTGCCGGAGAGATCTGGAAGTACCTCAAGGATGGCATGGTTTGCACCATGACCCTGTACAATGGCAATGCGATCATTGTCGAGGCGCCCAACCAGGTGGAACTGGAAGTGGTCGACTGTGCACCGGGTGCTAAAGGCGATACGGCGACCAATGTCACCAAGCCAGCCAAGGTTGAAACCGAAGCTGAATTTATCGTCCCGGGTTTCATCAAGGTCGGGAATGTGATCAAAGTCGACACTCGAAACGGCGAATACGTCGAGCGGGTCAGCAACTGATTTCCCGTCACAGGGTTCGAATACCTGCATGGATGGCTGCTTTCCGGCCGTTGTTCATGCGGGGCAATCTCGCAGAATATGGATTTGCGGACGCGGTAACCGCGGTCTGGCTACGATACATCTGCGGGATAAAATAATTGGAGCTTCCGAGCAGTCGCGTGGTTACGGCCAGAATCTCTCGAACCCAACTTTGCTGCCTGCAGTGCAACGATGGTCAATACACTTCTCCTCCCCGAATTACGCGAGATGCTGGCCGATGAAAATCAGGCTGAGCTGGAGGAGTTCTGTGTAGCTTTGAATCCGGGACGCACCGCCGAATTCATGGAGGGTCTTTCCGATATAGAAGTCTGGTCAGTGTTGCAGTTCGCTGAACCCGATCGCAGAGCTGAAATCTTTGGTTATTTTCCCGAAGAGCGGCAAGTTGCCATGCTAGAAGTTCAGCAGCCTGATCAGGTCGCTGAACTGGTAGAGGAGATTCCAGCAGATGATCGTGTCGACCTGATTCAGGAATTGCCTGATGATCGCGTTGATCAGATCATGCCGCTGCTGCCTCTGGAGGATCGACGAGACATTCAGCGGTTGCAGTCCTACCCGGAAGGCACTGCAGGGGCCTTGATGACCACCGAAGTGGCAATGCTCAGCGAGAACCTCACCGCTCGAGAGGCGCTCGAGGAACTTGGTCGACAGGCAAGTGAGCTGGAAACAATCTACTATCTCTACGTTGTTGATGAAAATCGCCTGCTCCGCGGAATCGTTTCGACCCGCCAACTTGTTTCTTCGCTGGTTCGCCCCACGCGGAAGCTTGGCGATATGATGGAGTCGGATCTTGTCGTTGCCACCGCAAGCGACGATCAGGAAACGGTCGCTCAGGCAGTCGAGAAATATAACCTGTTGGCGATTCCGGTCGTCGACAGTGGGCGTCAGTTATTAGGCATTATCACCCACGATGATGTCATCGATGTCGTGCGAGAAGAATTGGCCGAGGATGCACAGCGAATCGCTGCTGTTGCACCACTGGAAGATGAGTATCTGAGAATTGGCCTGTGGACTCTTTCCTGGAAACGGGGGATCTGGCTTACTATCCTGTTTTTTGCAGCTCTACTTACCGCCTTTGCGTTGCGGCACTATGAGCTTGAATTGGAAAAGTTCACCTGGCTGGTCTGGTTCATCCCTCTGATTATCAGTGCTGGTGGAAACTCCGGCAGCCAGTCAGCAACCCTTGTCATCACGGCGATGACCAGCGGTGAAGTCGAATTCCGTGACTGGCCGCGAGTCATGTACCGAGAAGTGCTTGTCTCGTTGACTCTGGGGGGGTTCCTATCGCTGATCGGTTGGCTGGTCGCAATTTTCATCGCACCGAACATTCAGGATGCCCTTGTGATTCCCCTGACGCTGTTGTCAGTCATTGTTTGCGGTTGTCTGTGCGGTGGAGCCTTGCCAATTCTGTTCAAACGATTGGGGCTTGATCCCGCCATGATGAGTAATCCCTTCGTAGCTGGCATCGTTGATATTTTGGGAATTGTGATTTACATCAACATCGCCCGATTTGTACTCGGCTAATCGAGTCTCAAAGTGAGTCGCCGGCTCGTTGGTATGCAGGAATTCACTCGAGCGTGTGGCGAGTCGTTCGCGGTCTTTTTGTTTCTGGATCGAAGTATCGATAGATTGAAGAAGCAACAGTTTGCCGAATTTGGGCTTCCCCGTCATTTGAGGTCAATCCTGCCCTAGGGCTTCCTTGTGCTATCTGGGGCATCGCTGCGGCGGCGGAGCTGAGCAGCACAAGTTCCGGGCGTTTTCCGTATGATTCCATTGTCTTGGCAAGTGTTTGCAAGCCACAAAAAAAGGCGACCAACAAAGTTGGCCGCCTTTCTGTAAGCGTATCCCGTCGAGTCAGGGATCAATACATGTCGTGATCGCCACCGGTGCCTTTGGCACCACCCTCTTTTGGCTTCTCAGCAACCAAAGCATCGCTGGTCAGCAGCAAGATGGCAACGCTGGCGGCGTTTCCAAGTGCAGTGCGAGTTACTTTTGTAGGGTCGATGACACCGGCTTTGACCAGGTCTTCGTAGGTGTCAGTCAACGCGTTGTAGCCACCATTGCCCTTCATGCCGAGGACTTTCTCGCACACGATGCCACCGTCCTGACCGGCATTCTCAGCGATCATTGTGAGTGGGGCACGGCAAGAGCGGAGCACGATGTTGTAGCCCACCAGTTGGTCCTGGCTTAGTTCTTCGCAAGGCTTGACAGTGCCTGAAGCACGCAGCAACGCGACACCACCACCTGGAAGGATTCCTTCTTCGACAGCAGCACGTGTTGCGTGAAGGGCGTCCTCAACGCGGGCCTTCTTCTCTTTCATCTCGCTCTCGGTTGCCGCACCGACATTCACTTTGGCGACACCACCAGCAAGTTTCGCAAGTCGCTCTTCCAGCTTCTCGCGATCGTAGTCGCTGCTGCTGTTCTCGATCTCGCGGCGAATCTGGTCGATCCGAGCTTTGATGTCGCTGGTCTTGCCACCACCTTCGATGATGGTCGTGTTGTCCTTGTCGATGATGATCTTCTTGGCGCGACCGAGTTGTGGAAGGTCGACGCTCTCAAGTTTGACGCCAAGTGCCTCAAAAATTGCATTGCCACCGGTGAGGATCGCAATGTCCTCCATCATGGCTTTGCGACGATCGCCGTAGCCAGGAGCCTTAACAGCACAAACGGTGAAGGTACCACGAAGCCGGTTGATAACGAGAGTCGCGAGTGCTTCACCGTCAACATCTTCGGCGATGATCAACAGAGGCTTGCCCTGTTGCACAACTTTCTCAAGCAGTGGCACCATGTCCTTGATGTTGCTGATTTTCTTCTCGAACACCAAGATGTAAGCGTCTTCGAGAACTGCTTCCATCGAGCTTGAGTCTGTTACAAAATACGGCGACAGGTAGCCGCGGTCGAACTGCATTCCTTCAACCCACTCCTGCTCAGTCTGAAGGCTTTTGCCTTCGTCGACGGTGATTACCCCGTCTTTTCCGACTTTGCTCATCGCGTCTGCAAGCAAGTCCCCGATCTCACGATCGTTGTTGCTGGCGATCGTTGCGACGTTTGCCATGGCTTCCTGATCTTTCACTTTCGTTGCCATCTTGTGCAACTTTTCAGTGAGATCGGAAACTGCTGTCTCAATACCACTCTTCATTTGGATCGGATTAACACCTGCGACAACAGCCTTCAGGCCCTCGTTGAAGATCGCCTCCGCCATGACCGTCGCAGTGGTGGTTCCATCACCAGCAACATCGCTGGTTTTGCTGGCGACTTCGCGAACCATGCGAGCCCCCATGTTCTCGTACACATCCTCAAGATCGATTTCTTTGGCTACGGTGACGCCGTCTTTCGTGACGGTGGGACTGCCGAAGCTCTTCTGAAGAATCACGTTGCGGCCCTTAGGACCGAGTGTGACTTTCACTGTGCGGGCAAGCTTGGAAACACCGCGGCGAATCGCTTCGCGTGCTTCTTGTTCGAATGCAATTATCTTTGGCATGATTTTTCTTAAATTATGTTGTGAATGTCAGTGGGACAAAAATTGCTGTGCGGTCGCTGGGGTCTAACCGATGACTGCAAGCACGTCGTCTTCACGCATCAGCAAGTACTCGACGTCGTCGATCTCAACCTGCTCTCCTGCGTAACTGCTGAACAGTACGATATCACCATTGCTCAGCTGGCTCTCCGCACGCGAGCCATCGTCAAGCAGACGACCGCTACCCACGGCAACGACCGTGCCCCGAGCTGGCTTCTCACGAGCAGAGTCAGGAAGAACAATTCCGCCTGCGGTTGTCTCTTCACTCTCGACTCGCTTAACGACGATTCGCTCACCCATGGGTTGAAGACGAATTTTGGACTGTTTTTTGGTGGCGGTTGCCATCGGTGGAGTACCTCTCTCTACGAGCGGGAATTTTAGGTCTGTCAGTCTTATAAAAAATATCGAGGCTGCTCCGTCGAAGTCGCTCCCCAACGCCAATTTGGCATCTGTCGGGTCGAACTGGACGTTCAGCGCACGATTGGCAGTCATCTGCAATGTTGTGCTCTCTGTAGCAACCCCCGTGCCATTGATTCAAAATGTTTTGCAAGTCATTGCTATCATTGGGTTTGGTGAAAACTAGCATCTCGGCTTTCGTCATCGGTTTTCCAAATTGGCAGGCCGTGGCGGAGCCATTCTTGCGGGCGTCAGCCCGCGCGGATCGAGTTGTGGCACCGCGGTGCACCCCTCTGTTTGCCCATTAGCTCCCACGGTTTGATGTGAATCGGCAGCTCTGGTTGGGCCGCGGGGCACTGCGGGATGGGCGGAATTCCCATTTTCAGAGAACTGCCAAGATTGGATCTGGATTTCGGGCGAGGTACTAAAAGCTCCTGGGCGGGAGACTTCTGATGTTGGCAGCACAATTCTGATGCGGGGAATCGTTTAGCCTGATCAACTGGAGCGGAAATGAGGGAGACTAGGGTGTGCCCGGCGTTTGTCCCAGCGAGTTGTTGGCAGAGCTGTTTGTAAGTGATTTGGCTGGGTTTGTGGCAAATGAATCAAACGGTTTTGCCGTACACTCACGTGGCGTAATCCACCGCCTGAATTACGACTATCCGCATTGAGCGGTTCCGAATCGTGTCGCTCCGGCTGACTGCATTACGAGGCACTGTGGGCATCCCAAGCCTACTTCGGTGTCAGTTGCACCAAAGCCTTGTTCTTTAACCTTGTTCTTTGCCGGAACCAGGCAGCGGAGCCGATTCGGCTCCAGTTGAGTGGAAAGCTAATCTTTGCACGGGATGCCTTAGCTTTTTGCAGCTTCAGCCACGGCTTCCGCAGTGATGTTGAAGTGTTTGTAGACTTCGCCATAGGGGCCACTGGCACCATAGCCATGCATGCCGACAAACCTACCTTCGAGTCCCAACCAGCGGTCCCATGACATTCGCAAGCCAGCCTCAACCGCCACACGGTTGGTGACCTCGTTGGGCAGCACCTGCTGCTGATACTCGGTGGATTGATCAGCAAAGAGATCGAGGCATGGCATGCTTACAACACGGATTTTCATGCCATCGGCAGACAATGCCTTGGCTGCCTCGACGCACAAACCCAGTTCGCTACCGCTGCCCATCAGGATCGCCTCAGGAGTGCCTTCGCAGTCCGACAGGATGTAGCCGCCTTTGCTGGACAGGCTTGCAGGGGCGTACACGTCTCGGTCGAGCGTCGCCATATTTTGCCTTGATAGTACAAAGGCACTTGGGTGAGTTGTCATTGCCATAGCCGTTCGATAGCACTCAGCTACTTCGTTCGCGTCACCTGGACGGAATACATATAGCCCAGGAATCGCCCTGCAGGCCGAAAGGTGTTCGACGGGTTGGTGAGTCGGGCCATCTTCACCCACTCCGATGGAATCATGCGTGAGAATGTAGGTCACCGGTTGGTGCATGATGCTTGCCAGTCGCATACCGGCCCGCATGTAGTCAGTGAAGACGAAGAATGTTGCTGCGTAGGATCTCAGGCCTGACAGTGACATGCCGTTCACGATGCCCGCCATCGCGTGCTCGCGAATGCCGAAGTGGAGGTTGCGTCCTCCGTAGTGTCCTGGCAGGAAATCGCCGGCGCCCTCGAACGTCAAATTTGACTTGTTGCTGGGTGCCAAGTCGGCCGATCCACCAATCATGAACGGGATATTTGCTGCAATGGCATTAAGCACTTTGCCGCTACTGTTTCGCGTCGCGTCGCCTTTCTCGCTGGCTTCAAACGAAGGAATGTCCGTGTCCCAGCCCTCTGGCAGGTCGCCATCGAACAACGCCTGTAGCTCTTTCGCCGCGTCTGGATTCGCGGTCTGGTAGGCCGCCCAGATCTCGGCCCAAGCGGCGTAACTCTCTGCCCCCCGCTGACCCACGTTGGCGTCGAAGTGCTCTCGTACCCCATCAGGCACGTAGAACTTTTCGTCAGCTGGAAACCCATAATTCTCTTTTGCCAGAGCGATTTCGTCCCAACCTAGCGGGGCACCGTGGGCACCGTGAGTATCCTGCTTATTGGGTGCTCCATACCCGATGATACTTTTTACGATGATCAGGGTTGGCTTATCGCTGCATGCCTTGAAGTTTTCGATTCCCGCTTGTAGTGCGGCGAGATCATTCGCGTCGTCTACTTTGACAACGTTCCAGCCGAGGCCTTCGAAGCGTTCGCCCACGTTTTCACTGAAGGCCAGATCGGTGTCGCCCTCAATGGTGATGTGGTTATCGTCGTATAGCCAACAAAGGTTATCGAGTTTCAGGTGTCCCGCCAAAGAGGCGGCTTCACAAGCGACCCCTTCCATCAAATCGCCGTCGCTGCAGACTGCGTAAACGTCATAGTCAAACAGCTGGTGTTCGTCGGTGTTGTAGTTATCGGCCAGCCATTTCTGTGCCATCGACATCCCGACAGCGTTGCTGACACCGGCTCCCAACGGGCCAGTGGTGGTTTCGATTCCGGCGGCTTCCCCAAATTCGGGGTGGCCTGCACAAGGGCTGCCGATTTGTCGGAAAGTCTCAATGTCCTGAAGCTTGATGGACAGTTCGTTCGTGGTTTGTCCCGTTTCGTCGGTCGCCTTGACCCCACTCAGGTGCAGCACACTATAGAGCAGCATCGATGCATGCCCGCAAGAAAGAATGAAACGATCTCTTCCGGGCCAGTTTGGCTGAGCAGGATCATATTTCATCGCGTGGTTGAAAAGCTGATAGGCAACCGGGGCCAAGGCCATGGGCGTTCCCGGATGCCCGCTGTTGGCAGTCTGGACCGCATCCATGCTGAGGGTGCGGATGGTGTCGACTGCTAGTTTTTCAATGTCGGTCGATGCTACGCTCATCAGCGTGTTCACTCGCGTGGTGAGAGGCAGTAATTGGTTTGATTTGACGCGGTAAGCGTAATGTGAATGGACAATTATCGGAAGGGGCAAGAAGGCGTGTGCTTCTCCGCTGCCAGAGGGACCCAACCCGCAACAGCATCATGGTCGTCGTAACCCCTTTGTAGAGCCGGTAGCCGCCTTTGTTACCCCTTGAGGTCCCAGCTAGGCATTTTTTCGAGAGTTTTTTGCTCGATAAGATCAAATTTCAAGGGTGTGAGAGTGACATTGCCACGGCGCAGTTCCGTGACATCTGCCTGCTCTGCTGGTGGCTTAGTGGGTTCTGACCAAAGTGCCCAGTAGTAATCTCGCCCCGCAGGATCCACCCGTTTTTCGTAACTGTGCCCGTATTGCGCAAGGCCCATTGGAACGATTCGCAACTCTTTGGGGGCCTCGGTCGCGGCCGTCGGTATGTTCAGGTTGAAAAGGCCGCCTTGTGCATCGGGCTGTTTGGCAATGCCACTAATGATATTCTTGGCAATGACGGCAGCTGCCTGAAAATCTGAGTCTGCCGAATACTCCAAAGATACGGCAATGCTTGTAACACCGAAGAACGCCCCCTCAATGGCAGCCGCGACAGTGCCGCTGTAAAGTACGTTTATTCCGGCATTCAAGCCGTTATTGATGCCACTAACCACCAAGTCGACAGGGTTATCTTTGAGCAATTCGCCAATCGAAAGTTTGACGCAATCAGCGGGTGAGCCGTCGACTGCCCACGCCCAGTGGCGACCATCGCGGTGGATGGACTTGCAGGTCAAAGGTTTCAGGAAAGTTATCGAGTGTCCAACCCCGCTCTGCTCCGTGGCAGGAGCAACCACAATGACCTCGCCCAGATGACGCAGTTGTTGTTCCAATGCCGCCAAGCCAGGGGCGAATACACCGTCGTCGTTTGTTAATAGGATTCGCATTTCGTGTCTCTTTGTTTCGTGAAAGCAGTAGGTGTTGCCGGTTTTATGGGCTTTGTTGCACGGCAAGACGTGGACGCCGTGCAGTTCCACAAGGGGGGGCTCGGTTTCAGGTAACCGCACGAGTCCGATCAAGCGATGCCTTGCAGGACGAACGGTTAGGGGATTGTGGCAGGTTGGGAACTTGTGGCGAGTGCTTGGTTGACTGATTTTGTGGCAAGTTTATTCGTTCTACTGCTAGTTTACCGTCGATTTTACCGTTGATTGGTTTTCCAGCAGTGTCTTGACTCGGGGTGGCTCAGGCTGTGGGCCTGCCTCAATCTGCCAAGCTGCGTCGCGATATATCCGACCACGTATCGGGCCGTTGTTCTCGCTTGTTTCGAGTTCGTTGTGGGGAGGCATCGGGCTTGCAATACGTTCTTCTCGACACTTCACGGTGGGGCACCATCGGGGTTAATGCTGGAGCAGGGCAAGCTTTTGAAACACAAGAGCAAGAAAATCATGAATTTGAAAGACCGGAGCGTTTGGCGTTTGGAACGCAGTGAACTGAAACACCATGAACCTAAATGCCATGAAGGGCTTGGGCATCAAAGGATTGGGTGGCGGGGAGACGCTGATGCGGCGTTGGTGGTTGCCAAGCTCTGCTGGCTGATTTGGTCTGTGCAAACGGGAGTACGATTACCTCCTGAACTTGCTGTTCATGAGCCTTTGTTCTGAACTCCCATGCTCAGTCACGTTGCTCGATTGCCAGTGTTTCAGTCTTCCCGAGGTGACTGCAACGAAGTGTTGGTAAATCGGCCCCTTGGGAAATGCACCTTCATTTTCTACACTTCTGGATCGATTCCCGCGACACCACTGGCATCAGCGGTGCTTGGCACGTGCAATCTAATACACAGCGGAGAGCGTCTTGGTAGATAGTCCAGCTCAGCATTTGACTGAACAGAGAATTGTTGTGCTCGATTTTGGATCGCAGTACGCGCAACTAATCGCGAGACGTGTTCGCGAGCAGAATGTGTATTGCCAGATTCTTCGGCACGACATCTCTGCGGAGCGTTTAGCGGAACTTGCACCCAAGGGGATCATCCTGTCGGGTGGACCCGCCAGCGTTTATGAAGAAAATGCCCCGCGATGCGATCCGGGCCTTTTTCGGTTGGGGATTCCAGTGCTGGGCATTTGTTACGGGATGCAACTGACTTGCGATGCGCTGGGGGGGAATGTTGATAATGCTCCCTCTCGCGAATATGGGCCTGCGACCTGCCAGATTGAAAAACCAGCAGAATTGTTTGCAGGTTTGCCTGATGAGATCGATGTGTGGATGAGCCATGGTGACCAGATTTCATCGGTAAGTGCCGAGTTTGAGGTTTTGGCCAAGACCAGCACCTGCCCCTACGCGGCGATTCAGCACCGCGAACTGCCCGTGTTCGGAATGCAGTTTCATCCCGAGGTGACGCATACTCCTGAGGGAGGCAAGCTGCTCGAGAATTTTGTGATTGGAGTTTGTGGTTGTGAGCAAACGTGGCGGCTGGGCGATTTTGCAGCAGCGAGCATCAAGCGGATTCGCGAACAGGTCGGTGAGCGTCGGGTTATCTGCGGTCTCAGTGGAGGTGTCGACTCCAGTGTGGTTGCTGCCTTGCTTTATGAGGCGATCGGTCCACAACTTTCCTGCATTCTTGTTGATAACGGTTTGCTGCGAAAGAACGAGCAAGCGATTGTGATTCGAGAGTTCAGCGATCACTTCAAAACAGATTTGCACGTGGTGGAAGGTGAAGAAAGGTTCATGTCCACACTGGCGGGAATCAGCGAGCCTCAGGAAAAACGCCGCCGCATTGGTCACGCCTTCATCGAATGTTTCAAGCAGGAAGCTGAGTCGATTGAAGATGCCGCGTTCCTTGCACAAGGAACACTCTATCCTGATGTGATCGAAAGCGGTGCTGATCCGGATGGGCCAGCCGCGACCATCAAATTGCATCACAACGTGGGTGGGCTTCCAGAAGAACTGGGTTTCGAGTTGATTGAGCCTTTGCGTGATTTGTTCAAGGATGAGGTGCGAAGGCTTGGGCTGGAGTTGGGTTTGCCAGAGTCTCTCGTATGGCGTCATCCGTTCCCCGGTCCCGGTTTAGCTGTGCGATGCTTGGGTGAGATCACGCATGAGAAACTTGAGGTGCTTCGTGAGGCTGATGCGATTGTTGTGGAAGAAATCGAGAAAGCCGGTCTTTATCGAGAAACCAGCCAATCGTTTGCGGTGCTGCTGCCGGTACAAAGCGTTGGTGTGATGGGAGACGCCCGCACCTACGAGAACGCCGTTGCCATACGAAGTGTTGACACCAACGACTTCATGACTGCTGACTGGAGTCGTCTACCGTATGATTTGTTGGCACGCATGAGCTCCCGAATCATCAACGAGGTGAAGGGTGTGAACCGCGTGTGTTACGACATTAGCAGCAAGCCACCGGCGACGATCGAATGGGAATGATAATGCTCGCTTGACCGCCTTTTTTTCCTTTCGAACTTGATGTTCCCAGCTGATTCCGAAGCCCTATTAAGAAGTTGATTGTCGATTCATGTCCCGTCAGTACATCTATCAAGTTGAAAACCTCACCAAGAAGCATGGCCAAAAGGTGGTTCTTGATGACATTTGGTTGGCTTTCTATCCCGGTGCAAAAATTGGTGTCCTCGGACCCAATGGTGCTGGTAAGTCCACATTGCTTCGGATCATGGCAGGCCAGGACACTGAATTTGATGGTGTCGCGCGATTGGGCAATGGTTTCACGGTTGGTTACCTGGAACAGGAACCACCGTTGGACGAAACGAAAACTGTGTTCGAAAATGTTCAGTTGGCGGTCGCAGAACGACAGGCGATTCTTGACCGGTATAACGAAATCAGCATGTTGCTTGCTGACGTGAAGGACGATGACGAGATGCAAAAGCTTTGCGATGAAATGGCAAAGCTTCAGGATACGATCGATGCACATAATTTGTGGGAGCTTGATCGTCAGGTTGAGATGTCCATGGCGGTCATGAATCTGCCGCCGGGCGATGCCAATGTGACGACGCTGTCCGGTGGAGAGCGTCGACGAGTTGCACTATGTCAATTGATGATCCGCCAGCCTGATCTATTGCTACTTGACGAGCCTACCAACCATCTCGATGCGGAAAGTGTGTCATGGTTAGAGCAGCATCTTGCGAATTATCCCGGGACCGTGGTGGCTGTGACCCATGACCGATACTTCCTCGATAATGTTGCGCAGTGGATTCTTGAAATCGATCGTGGGCAAGGAATTCCATTCGAAGGGAACTATACGGCTTGGTTGGAAGCCCGCGAAAAACGAATGAAGATCGAACAGCGACAGCAACAGGCGCGGCAACGCACGCTGTCACGCGAGTTGGAGTGGATTCGTATGAGTCCTAAAGCGCGGCAAGCCAAAAGCAAGGCAAGGATTCGATCTTACGAAGAAATGTCTTCGCAGGCATTTGAGGATCGACCTGATGATCTAGAAATTCAGATTCCTTCCGGGAAGCATCTGGGTGAACTCGTCATCCAGGCAACTGATGTCCACAAAGCGTTTGGCGACAAGGTGCTGATGAACGATATGAGCTTCCGGCTTCCCGCCGGGGGCATCGTTGGCGTGATCGGTCCCAATGGCGCAGGAAAGACCACCTTGTTTCGCATGCTGACCGGGCAGGATCAGCCGGATAAAGGGCAGTTTCGAGTCGGTGATACAGTTGACTTAGGCTATGTCGATCAGAGCCGCGATTCGCTCGCGCCTGATAAGACTGTGTTCGAAGAGATCAGCGGTGGTACTGAAACCATTGTCATGGGTGGGCGTAATGTGGCTTCAAGAGCTTATGTCGCCAGATTTAATTTCAAAGGTTCAGACCAGGAAAAGAAAGTCGGCACGCTGTCGGGGGGCGAGCGGAACCGAGTGCATTTGGCCAAGTTGCTGCGACAGGGATGCAATGTTTTGCTGCTCGACGAACCCACCAATGACCTTGATGTTGATACCTTGCGAGCATTGGAAGAAGCGATTGCGAATTTTGCCGGGTGCGTTGTGGTCACCAGTCATGACCGCTGGTTCCTTGATCGACTTGCAACGCATATTCTGGCGTTTGAGGGCGATGGGAAACTCACTTGGTGTGAAGGGAATTTTGACACTTACGAACGCAACCTCCGAGAACGCATGGGAGACGATCCCGATGATGACACCGCCACGAGGCGGGCTAAATATAAAAGTATCCATGCCGGTTGATTGACGTTAGCCGCACACAGTCCCATGTGGGGTCACCAACAAGAGGGCGTTGAATATATGCTGTTTTGCATCATTCGCCTGATTTGCTGATCCTGACCGTTGGCCCGATTGCCGGGTGACACGGGACAGTTTTATCGCACATTTGAATTTTACTCCCACGGATTAGAGAACCATGACGATTCTTCGTATCGGAACTAACGAAAAGTACTCAGATGGATGGGCTGCTGCCTTTGGTGGCGGCAAAAAGAAAAAGACAGCTAAGAAAGCTACCAAGAAGACAGTGAAAAAAGCTGCCAAGAAGACCGCCAAAAAGGTGACGAAGAAGAAAAAGACCGCTAAGAAGGCGGTTGCCAAGAAAAAAACAGCTGTCAAGAAATCTGTTAGCAAGAAAACTGCAAAGAAGAAAACGACAAAGAAGAAGGCGGCCAAAAAGAGTTCGCCCGCAAAGAAAAAGGCGACTGCGAAGAGAAGCAAGAAAAAGTAGCCGACGTGACCTTGCTTGTGAGTTGCTGCTGAATTCGCTTCCTACCTCCATGCGTGCTCCTTGATGTCAAATACTCCGCCACCCGAAAATTTAAGCGAAACGCTACATCGCTTGGCGGGGTATATGAATTTCTCATCAGGAGTCAGTGATCCTTCGATCATGGCTGCCTGGAACACCGTTTTCGATATTGCCAGTGCGGGGGATCCTTTGACTGGGCCGCCCGCGTGGTTAGTCGTCAAAGACTGGATCAGCGAAACGCTGGAAACCCTTCAGGCAAACGAGTCTGCTTTTCAGGACTGTCAGCAGGCGTCGCGACTTGCTTCATTGCTGTGGAGTGAGTTGTTGCCCGCCTATCTTGATTTTCATCGGGATCTTTTGTTTCATCAGGTTCCGGAGTTGCTTTTCAATGGGTTCTTCATGGCCCGTGCAGCTGACGCTCTGCTGTCGGTTGGTTTGACGGGCGATGATGATCAGGTCGTGCGAGCGGCGATTGATCGTTTGGATGATTTTGTTGGTTATCGCCCAGTGGCGATGTTGGAGAATCGAACCTGTCAGCCTTACCGACACGAGTTCGTTTGCCCCGTGCCTTTGTACGTCAAGGATGCGGGCGTCTCTGCAGGCCCCTACCGGGAGATTATCGAGCTCGCAATCGAAAAGTTGAGAACGACGGCGGAAGATGTGCTGCGGTCGGCATCTTTCGATCTGGAACGGGTCGAGGAAATCGCAATCGATCCAAGAGCGTATGATTTTGATCATCCAGTTAACCGGCGGCCAAACTATCATTTTGGAGGCTGGGACGAGCGTTCGATTTCTGAGGATGGGTTTTACAATCGCTTTGTTCTCCGACAGGTCACTCTCGAGTCTTTATTGGGGCGCGCCGTTGGCAAGACTGGCGTCGAGAGGCAGGAAAAAGTTGCCGAAGCAGCGTGTGTGCTGGCGGGAACCATGTTGATGGCTTCCGGGATTACCGGATGGGGACCAGGAGCCTACACAAGTGATATCACTTTGGGTGGGCTGATGAGGCCGATTGCCGCCTATCGTGATGCGTATTACGAAGATTGCATGAAGCGAATCGATGGTGAGCATGCTGAGCGACTTTACGGCGAGCAGAAATTGCGTCGGCAGCCTTTCGGAGCTGCTCGACAGCATCTCAACGCAGCTTTGGCAGAGAGGCGAGCCGCGCAACTGCAGCATGTGCAACTAGCTCGTCTTTATGCTCGTATGGGCTACCCTGATGCAGCCAAGCGACAGACCGATACGGTCTCGGCAGCATCGGCACGGATGATGTGTCGAATTGACTGTTTGATGACCTTGGGGCTTCGCGCGATTCGTGCGGGGGATCTTGACGCCGCTGTCAAAGTTCCCGCTGTTGCATTTGATTTGATGAAGAGGGCGATCGAGTGCGGGGCGTTGATCGATCCCTGGGATATTCTTGCCTGTGGTGGGAATTTCAGTCTCTATGCTGGTCCTGAAAGTGGTGTTCACGATTCGCGTGTTGACGACATGCTGTATCTCGTCGAGCAAGTCTTTGGTTACACCGCGCGGGTTTGGAGCGAGGCAGCTGCACGGAATGATCAGGCTGCTTATGACGAAATGGAGTTGCGTTATCGGGAGATGGCGGAGTGGTGGCGGCTCTATGCGGCACATACTGTCGAGTCCATCGAGGCAGCCGACCCGCTGGAATCCTATGAATCAGCAAAGTTGGTTGCGAGAGCGCTCAGGCTCTGGCATGAAGGTGGTGCTGAAGCTGGGAATGTTGCCTTCTGGGCACCGCATGCAGATCTGTTCGATTCGCCAAGGGCATACGCGCTTGTGATCTCGGCACTGTTGGAACGGCAGGATTTTGTTCCCGCGATGGCATTGTTGGTGCACTGGTTGGGCAATGCGGAGCGGGTAGGCCTTCGGTTGGGAGGTAACTCGCTACCGAGGCTTTCTGAGCGGTGGCTGCTGCATTTGCGCAGGTCTGCTATCGGTGACCTTGCAGAATACGGTGAACCTTCACTCGAGCAGATTGCTGATAGGGACACGGCAGAGGTGTGGCCGTTGGTCCGGAAAATGTTCGACTACTTTGAGGCGAATGCAGAAGAGTTTTGGTCGGCGCCAAGTTTTGTGCTGGGAGAGAAAAAAGAAAAACCACGTGACTGGGATCGGGAGCTTACCGCTGCAGATTCCGAGGAAGGCGAAGATGGTGAAGGGCTATACGATGCCGCGTATGAAGGCGTTACGTATCGAGATACAACCGACGATGGAAACGAGGGCGCGGTTTTTGGGTTTGCCGAAGAGACAGGGCATGACGCACTGGAGGCAGAGTCAAAACGCCTGATTGAACACCTCAATTTCATGCAGTCGCTGGCGCGGATGTGGGCCGTTGCTGCAGACATCGCAGGCGCTGATCGAGATGAAAAAGATCTGGCTGATCGTATCGAGTCGCTGCAAGCCTGGGCTAAGCGTGCGAGAGAAAATCGGATTGGGTTACTGGAGCTTTTAGACTCTGTTCGGGAGTTTCCGATTGCACCCGCTGGTACTGATAAAGAGTCGATGCGAAGTTATGATCGCCGCAGAGTACTGCGAGATTCGTTGATGGAACGAATTATCGGGACAGCGGTAGAAATGTCTGATTCGCGCCGCTTGATTAGCGGCGTCCTGCTCGCTCTGTCCGATGGGAAGGCTGACCTCATCGCCGAAGATGAGATGGTGGAAGATGACGCACAGGCTGTGCGTATGTTTGGGGCCTTGATCGCCAGTGATCAAAAACAGGTGCGTGAATTGTTTCCCCCGTTTCTGGATGCACTTCGCGATAAGAATCTGCTTTACATTCCCCTGTCGCGAGGCGGTGACCCCGTCAAAATTTATGTGGCAAGGTTGCGACAGCGGGTGCTGAGGCATCTGATGCACTGGTTACCCCGACGCGGTCTGCTTGTCGAAACATGCAGGTTGATTGAAACAGCACGCGAGATGGAAACCAGTAACCCAATCGGTGCTGGGGCGGTTACCGAGTTCGATGGGTTGTTTCGAGCAGGCTTTCGATCGCTCGTTGCTTCTCTGGTTGAGTCGACGCGGAAAAGCCAGGATGTCGCGGACGCTGCTGCAGCTGAGAGCGAGGCCGCTGATGACAACGCCGCTCGTGGAAGTGTGAAACAAGTCGAGGCAGGTGGTTCAAGCGAGGGTCAGGATGACGAACAAGATTCCGCGCTGATCGGTGACAATGAGTGCGCAGAAGCACTCGTCCCTTTGCTTGAGCGACTGGCTGAAACGTTGTTGGGCAGCTGGTTGGCCCACAGTCAAACGCTCCGCCTGTCTCCACTTGAAGGAGTGATTGATCCCCGTAAGTGGAAACTATTGGTTTCGTTTGTGAAGGATTATGGCGACCCGGTTTTTACTCAAATGTTTTTACAATTGGGTAACGTGCGTGCGATTCTGCATCAGGGGGTTGCGAAGTGGCTCACGAGGGCGATGGAAGAAGGCGAAGATCATCTTGCCGATACGCGGTTAGTGGAAGATTTGGAGAGTGGCTTTCTGCAGGTTTCTGAGGCCGACCGTTGGATGACTCTTGTTTATGAGTCACTGATCGACCATCACACTGAGTATCTGGATTACAACAGTACTACGACTCAGAGTGATCGAGGTGAACTCGTTTACATGTTCCTCGATTTCTTGCGTTTGCGAGTCAAGTACGAACGGATTGCCTGGAATCTGAAACCGGTCATGTGGGCGCACGAAGTTCTGGTTAGAAGCGGGCTGGAAAAAGCTGCAATGATGTGGCGACGCAGCCTGAGCGAGCGAATTGGTACCGAAGCCGATATTTATGTTCAAAAACTAAGGCAGTTGCAGACTGAGTACGCGATGCGGATGCCAACTGTTGCGGATCGCATTCTGGAACGTTTTGTTCAGCCGATGACGATTGATAGAATGCGTGCTCTGGTCGGACCCGCGATGCGGGATGCCGAAGCCAATCGGGACAGCCGCTCGTTTGATTTATTGATGCAGGAAGCAGAGTTGTTGACACGGCACCCGACGGGGGTTGGGCTTGATGTTCCTGCTTGGCTCGACTCTCTCGAGGAAGAAGTTGAACAGCTAGCAAAACGCCGTGCGAGTAGCGAAATCGATCCGCAATCGTTGATGACAATCTCTATTGTGCCGCTATCCATTGACGAATTGAACGAACAACTGACCAAAGCCAGTCGTCAAGGCCGTCGGTTGCCACACATGAAGTGATCTTGGATTATGGGATTCCACTCGATATTCTGCTCAGGAATCTTTACAAGAGGCACGTTACAAAACATACTGCCGCGTCTCACTTCCAAACTCTTTTCTGTACAAGCTAGTCGCCACGGATGAATACGCTTGCAATCAGTCAGCTCTCGACGCTTCGCTGGGCGTTCGACGATGATGTCCACGCTTACGCTTCCAGAGGGTTCAAAGGGATTGGAGTTTATCGACCGAAATTAGAAGACTTTGGCGTGGAACGGGCTGTTGATTTGCTGGCTGAGTCTCAATTGGCGGTCACTTCGTTATCGTGGGCGGGCGGGTTCACAGGAAGCGATGGCCGTGCGTTTGAGGATGCTGTGGTTGATGCGGTCAGTGCGGTTCATGATGCTGCAACATTGCGTGCTGAAACGTTAATTGTGTTGGCGGGCGGGCGGAATAATCACATCCGTAACCATGCCAAGCGAACTCTCTGTGATGCATTGAAAGAAATTGCGGAAGTGGCCGAGGAATTTGGCGTGCGACTTTCGATTGAGCCCATTCACCCCGGTTGCGGGAACGAATGGTCATTCGTGAATGACCTGCAGTCAACGCTTGACATTATCGAAGCAGTGAACAGTCCCCAGTTGGGTCTTGTGCTGGATACCTACCATGTGGGGATGGATGAAGAAGTCGTGCGATGGTTGCCTGACGTGATTCCTTACCTTCACCTTGTGCAATTGGGTGATGCAAGACACTCACCCCTCGGCGAGATGAATCGATGTCTCTTGGGAGACGGTTGTGTTCCACTGAGAACGATCTTGGGGACACTTCGGGACTATCATTATCGAGGCCCGTTCGAGGTTGAGTTGATCGGCGAGGACGTCGAGACACTGTCTTACGACGAGTTGCTTGATCATGCGAGGGATTTCACCGCTCAGGCTTTAGGACGCGTCGAGCAGAACTGATTCGCGTGTCTGCGGGGAAAATCAGAAAATGTCCTGTGCACGTGCTTTGTTTGCAGTCGCCGTGGTCGCGCTTTCGACTTCGCAGCGTCATTGGCTCCGCGGACGTTGAGTGGATTGCCCAATGTTGGTTGTTGATGGGTCAACGTGTCTGGGGCCTCTGAACCGTTGGCATTGGATTGTTTGACAGGCTATTTGGGTGCTTCGCAATACGGGGCGGAAATAGGGGTATGCGTTGGTCCTCTGGCAAGAGCACGCGATTCGCCCGTTCGGGATCCTGCTGGCTCCAAGTCTCTCTCATTTTGCTGGCCCAAACTTGTCGTAGCAGGGGGCCGTCGTGCCACGTACACTGATAGGATCTGGGATTCCAGTGCCGAATAGGAAGCTGGCTGTCTTTTTTTATCAGCCGCCATGAACGCACGTGGAACTGTTGCTTGGGTTTGCACCAGTCGTAGAAGATCACCTGTTGAAAGACTTCACGTCCATTTTCGTCGAGGAAGTGATTCAGTTCGATAAGATCGACTTTTGCCCGAGTGGTACTGGTTGGTGATCTGCTCGGCTCGCCGGAGCCTGGGCCCGGCCAAAGTATCAAGACTGCCGCAAACTTGTAAAACAACACCATGGCATGATTCCTTGCATCGGAGATCGTTTGGTTTGTTCAGGAACACCACCAGCAGTAACGCAGTGCCGCCAACATGAATACCGTTAGCAAGGTTCCTTACGATGGGTAAATACCGTTTGTTAAAAAAAACAGTTGTTTTGGCTGTCGCTTTGAAAGCTATCTCTATCATTGCCGTTGTGGTGACGACTGGTGCGGTTTTTGGCCAGCAACCCCGAAGGCTGTTACTGTCGAGTTTGCCCGAGTCACCCAAGCCGCTGGAAAAGTTGCTTGCGGCAGGGGATGTCACCTTTGAAGTAGGCCCGCGGGTGAATGCGGGTGATCCTCGTATCATTGGTGAAACTCGCTATGAGATTTCGTATCGATACAAGAGCCAAGCCAAGTGGCAACTGGTGCGAGATGCTCAGGGTGCAAGGATTTTGCTAATTGACGCCGCGTTTAGTCGTGTGCAATGGAAGCCTCGGCATGTGATCTGGTTGCGTGATCAACCTGAGGCGGAAGATTTTTGGTCGAATGTCGTTTTGATGCATGAATTGGATCATTTGCGAATTTCAACGGACCCTCGCGTTGCCAAGCGGTTTGCTGAATTGCTGAGGCAACGTAGAGTCATCCGTCACCCGTTGCAGCCAGGGGAAGTCGCTGGGCGTGAATTGACCGACAAGTTGGTCGAGCGTGAAGCGCGCGCCGTATTCGACGAGTTGACGGACCTGATTGCCATACGATATCGCGAACTGGACCGCGAAACATCGCATGGGCGAGCGCCGTTGCCGTCGAATTCCAATTTGTATGAACTACTGCGACCCGGGGTTGTCGTGGGCATGCGGCAGGGGGCAGGTAGTAACTGAGGCTCGCTGGTCGGTTTCGCTGGCTTGGTTTCGCTGGCTTGGTTTCGCTGGCTTGGTTTCGCTGGCAAGGCGATTTCGAGGCGTCGTTGCAAGTTTCTTGGCACTCTCGAAATGATTACCGAGCGTGAGTTCGGTGTGCTGCTATAGGGCTTGGGCAGCCATTCCTCACTGTCTAACGGATCTACGTTTACTTTGCGAAATGCACTTGGCCGGAAGGATTGATTTGGGCAGCGAGGCGTGTCTGGAAATATGCTCGGTATTAGTGGGATCTGGCTGTTCGTTGGTCAGTCAGGGCTATGGGCTTGGCCGTCACTCATGGTAAAGTCTGTGCTTCCGGCGGCGGCCTCGCCCCGTTCCTTTCACTTGATTGGCAAAGCAACCTGATGTCTGTCGATAAATATGCTGTTTGCCCCTGCGGCACGGGAAAGAAAATCAAATTCTGTTGCAATGACTCGGTTTCTGAATTGGATGCCGTTCTGAGCATGGTTGATGGTGGACAGGTGGTACCTGCACTTGATCAATTGTCATCGATTTTACAGGAGCACCCCACTGCAGCTTGGGCTCTGGCGATCCGAGGCCGTCTGCTTCTGGACCTGCGCGAGTATGACTCGTTAAGTGAGAATGCAGATCGCTTTATTCGCTTGCAGCCCAGTAATCCATTGGCGTTGACCCAGAGAGCTGCGGCCAAGCTGTTCCACGGTGAAGTGGAGGATGCGACGGCATCAATGTTAGAGGCTCTTACCGAGAGCGGGAGCGACGTCGATTCATTTGTGCTTGACGTCTCGTCAGTGTTGGCTTACTCGCTGGCGCAGCGCGGAATCTTTCTAACAGCTCGGGTTTATGCGACTCTGTCGATGATGGCAACCGGATATGAGGGGGGCCAGGCATCCATTTCGGTTCTTAGGCAGATGAATTCGGCACCGACTATCAGCCAATTGATGAAGACTGTACCGCAACCTGTGCCGCGTCCAAGTGATGCAGCATGGGGCGAAAGATATGACGAAGCTGCAAACCTGCTGCGTAACAATAAAATAGATCTTGCTGAGGCAAAGTTCGAATCGTTGCGGCGAACGGTGCCACACGAACCTGCAATCCTTTCGGGGTTGCTGACTTGTGCGATCTGGCGTGGCGACACCGAAGCCCAATCCGACTTGTTGAAAAAACTGTCTGAGTGTGAAACGCTCGAGTTCGAAGCGCGAGTTCGCCACCGAGCGATGTCCGCTTTGGTCGATCCGACGTCAGCCGAAATTTCGATTCCGATCATGAAGATGTTTGCTGATCTTGAGAATCCCGAGCAGACGGAAATGGCGTTGATGGCAAATTCTCGGTTTGTCGCCTTGCCACCCGATCTGCTGGCCGGAATGAGGACAACCGAGGATGAAGTGCCGCCACGGTGCGGATTCCAGATGCTGGATCGCGATGAGCCCGAATCCCTCGAAGTATTGCCGCCGATCGAGGAAGTGCCCGAAGCCATTGCACTTGTTCTTGTCTATGGAAAACAGACCGATCGAGAGGCAAGGCTGGAAGTGCTAGATGTTCGCAAGCCACTCCTCAACACCGTCAAGGAAGGGGTTCAGGATGCAGTGGGCGATGTCGAGTTGACTGAGTTGCAGGGCGAGTTATTGCCAATGTTGGTCGCCTGCCAACCGGCGGTTGCAATGATTCGCTTCCAGGCAAAGCCCGCCGAAGCAGAAAAACTGCAGAACAGCCTGATGGCAGCGCGAATGCCGAAAGCGATAACCTCCATTGATACTCCCATGCTCGATGGTGGATCACTCCTGTCGACTTGCGATGATGAATCCAAACTGTTCGAACGCACTGTCATGATGCGTATTGTTGAGCAATACGATGCGTTGGTCTCGAAGGGCCAGGGAATCATTGATGAGGCCTATCAGATTGCCAAGCTCGAACCGCAGTCGATGCTGAAGCCGGCCTCGGGTGACGTTGAAACGCTTGCCAATGAAGATCTCAATCGAGTCGACTGCGCCGATCTGGATGCGGAAGCCATGATTTATCTGTTGCAGCGTGCCCAACAGGTTTCTGCAACGCCGACGGTGCGTCGCGTCGCTAAACAGCTGATCGGGACTGAACTGAGCGAGGAGCAAAAACCAGCCAAAATGCTCGCCTACATGACTTTGATCAATGCGTCAGAGGGCAATGAGCAGGCGATCGAGTTGATGGACGATGCAAAGAAATTTGCAGAAGCCAATAATATTCCCACAGCTAACCTGTTGCTCAGTGAGGTTGGGCTGCGTTTGTCTGCCGGAGACGGCCCAGGATTCCAGAATGCTGTAGAAACACTATCAAGACAATACGGTAACGAACCCGAGGTAATGGCCAAACTGCAGCAAACACTGATGGCTTACGGCTTGATTAGTCCCGACGGCACGCCACGCCAAGCACCCGGGGCTCCTGCCCCTGCCGCCGCGCAGAGCGGTGCAGGTGCTGGCGAATTGTGGACACCAGACGGTGGTTCACCGGCTCCTGAAGGTGGCGGCGGTGGCGGCGGTGCAGGCGGTGGCGGTGGCAAGCTTTGGGTTCCAGGAATGGATTGAGCTCAGCATGCCCGATTTGCCTAAGCCTGAATCAACGGATGGTGATCCCAGCCGGTTGCTGAAAAACGGACATGCTGTGAATGAGAAGGATCATCACTTCATGGGCATGGCAATTCAATTGGCCAAGCACGGACTGGGTGCTGTTGAACCCAACCCCATGGTGGGTTGCGTGCTGGTACGTGACGGGCTGGTCATTGGAAAAGGGTATCACCAAAAGTTTGGTGGCCCCCATGCAGAGGTTGAAGCTCTGCGATCGCTTGAGTCACCGAAACAAGCAAGCGGTGTTACCGCGTATGTGTCGCTGGAACCGTGTTGCCATCATGGCAAAACACCTCCGTGTGCTCAAGCATTAATCGATGCCGGCGTAAGCCGCGTGGTGGTTGCAATGGCTGACCCGTTCCCCAAAGTCTCCGGCGGTGGTTTGAGCCTGTTGCGTTCCGAAGGAGTTGAAATAACGGTTGGCGTAATGCAGGAGGAGGCAGAAGAGCTCAACGCACCTTACCTGAAACGTGTGCGTGATGGACGACCGTGGGTGATTGCCAAGTGGGCAATGACAATGGATGGGCGGATTGCCACTGCCAGCGGGCAAAGTCAATGGATTACCGGTGAACAGGCTCGTGCAGAAGTTCATCGCTTGAGAGCAAGAGTTGATGGGATTGCAGTGGGAATGGGAACCGTCGTCGCTGATGATCCTATGCTCACGGCGCGTATACCGCATGATCCGCCGTCTTCTTCGTTATCGCAACCAGCGGGTCGGTTCGTTTTTTGTCGGCACCGCTTGCCTTCTGTCGAGGCCAAGCTGGTGCGCTCGGCTCGTGATGTTCCCGTCACGCTGTGTGTGGGGCCAGAAATTGATTCCGCAGATCTCTCGCAGTTCGAGCAATTGGGCGTTCAAGTCGTTTCTCTCCAGAGCCAAGAATCCAGCGGGATGGTCAGTGAGATGCTTCAGCATTTGGGGCAAATGCAAATGACCAATTTGATGCTGGAAGGTGGAGCGGAGTTACTTGCTAGCTTTTTTGCGGCTGATCAAATTGATGAGTGTCATGTGTACCTCGGGCCAAAGTTGTTTGGAGGGGAAGCGGCAAAAGGGCCCATCGGTGGCGTTGGCATTGAAAAAATGGCAGACGCTTTGCAGTTTCGTTTGACCTCGTTGGATCCATTTGGCAGCGACTTTCGGGCGATTTATCGCCGCTTAAATTGAAAAGACTGCATTGTCAAAAGATCTTCTCTTCACTTCGAACGGTATTTTTGACGATAAAGAGAGCGGACTCGTCGGCCTGCCCGATGAGGGACGGCCTACGCGTCCACCGTAACCGAGTTGCCCACAACAGAGGGTTCGCCTTTAGACGTCAACGATTAGCTGCCAATTAGCTTGCCGAAAGCTGTCTGTGATCAGATGCACTGATCAACAAGTGAACCCAGTCAATCCATGAGAAGCATGGAACCCGAGAGAGTCGGGGAAGGAGAGGGTTCAGGGATGAGGTGGAGTTTTTTGCTAGCCGTTATCGGCTTGTCCATTACGGACGTGGAGTCTTTTGCACAAAGACAGCCCGCCGATGAGCGTCTTTCTCCGACGCGCGTAGGATTCTGCAACCCGCGTTTCTTCTCGCACACCGGTATGGTCCGGTTTCAGCTCATTCAGGGACGGCTCTCTTTGAACTGTCCGCAGCATCGCAAAGGCACGCAATCTCGCGATGAATCGGGGATAAGCGAAAGTATCACTGTGACCTCAGAGCGGGGAATCCCGTCATTGCATTACGTTTTGCAAACCGCGGAGCGACAAATCAAGCTGAATGTGCAGCATGCTGGTCAAGTTCGACTGGAATCGCGATTCCTGAAATCTGGGAAGCGTGCCATTATTCAGCAGCCCAGTTTGGGAATGATTCGGTGGTCGTTGTCCGATGAAGCTCAGGTTGATCATCGCGATGGTGCGACCCTGCTGCATTTGCGTGAGTATGACCCTGAAGTTTTCGATCTGCATTTCGGTGCACTGATAGCCTGTCTGCTTCGCGGTAAATCATTGAGCATTTTGATGGATGAAACCAGCCTTGCCATGGTCGAACAGGCTCGCAGAGGCGGGACCCCTGCGATCGCAGAGATCAAGGACATGGTTGAATCTTTGGCGGCGTCCACGGTCCTTCAACGCTCTTACGCGCATCGTCAATTACTGGATTGGGGCACTCCTGTGATCCCAGTGCTGCTGGCATTATCAAATGATGATCTCAGTGCCGAGCAAAAGGCACGGATTCGCGATATTCAAAATCGCTTGAAGACCTTTGTTGACGACACTCCAGCATCTTTGGCAAAGCTATTAGTGAACGACAGATCGTACTGGGAGGTGACTGCGCATCGTTTCAATGAAGGGCAAGTAATGCTGGTCAATCGACATCTTGTACAATTCGGCGCCGCGCCACTCAGTGCGGTGTCGACCGGTGGGCACCGAGTTGCAGCAAGGACGGGGAATTCCTTGAAGTGAGGCCTGAATCGGGGTTTGACTGGTGCTTGTACGGATGAATTATTGTTTCAAATTTGCAGAACTTCATTCATTTGTGATGCTATGTCCGCCAGTCTTGCGCGATCGCCCCCCTTCACTTCTGCGGTCGCCCAACCTTCGTACTTCATCCCCGCGAGTTCCTTGCGGATTTTCTCCCAGTCAATGCTGCCCGAGCCCAGTGGTTGCCGAAAACCATCACGCATGCCTTCGTTCATCGCAATGTTCAGGTCGTATTCTTTGATATCGATCTTTTTGATTCTCGCTCCCAGCACTTCGATCCAGTGGGGAGGCCATCCCCAGCGAACAACATTGCCGACGTCAAAGTAGGCACCCACCATAGGACTGTCGATCTCGTCGATGTACTTCGCCATCGATACGGGATCGATCAAGAAAGTTGCCCATACATTCTCGAGCAGGATCATGACATGTTTTTGCTCCGCGTTTGAGACCGCTGCTCGAATCGTTGATTGTGTTTGTTGGTAATTTTCGAAATAGCCAATCTGTTGATTGTACGGCACGACGTGAAGTACTGAGTTCGCACCCAAGTAGCTGGCTTGGTTGACGGCTTCTTTGAGCGTTGGATTACTGGAGTGTATGACACCGTGGATGGGCAGACCGGTTTTTTGACTGGCATCCAGATAAGAGTCGACCAAGCCTCTGTTTTTTTCACCAAGGGCAACGCGCGTTTCGATTCCATCAAATCCGAGATCTTTGACTAATTGAAATTTGTCTTGGACGCTCAGCTTGCCAGCCACCATGTGATATTTGACCGCTTTTTTGATCTTTTTGGTGTTCTCCGCTGCGGTGATCTTTTTTTGGGTCGATGCCATGGTCAACGCACAGGATGTAATCAGGAACTGACGGCGTTTCATTTTTTTGAACTCGGTGCTGATGAGAACTCGGTGCTGATGAGACCGGTGCTGATGAGACCGGTGCTGTTGAAAAGGGGCACGAAGGTCAATATACACCGACGTTTCCTTCTCGTTGGGATCTGCTGATGCCCGCTGCTGATGATCTGAGATTAGGTTCAGCCTGCTGGAGCTTCCATTCCCGCAGAAGTTCGCAAGGGATGGTTAGAATGGAAGCCTTACCAGAAGCGAGCCGTCATCCTGGATAACATCATGAATCGAAGTTTGAACGAAGAGTTTGATTGGCAGCGTTGCCCAAACGTGGCGAGGTTGGTCACGAAACGAGTTGACGAGATTGTGAGTGAGATTCGTTTTGCTTCGTGCTTGCAACAACGCATGAAAAATGAAACGGGAACGAGGTTCTTTGATTGGGTCGATCATCTCTGTCTTCCTTTCGAGGATCCCTTTTCGGAAAGCATTGAAGAACTGGGATATGCCCGCACCGAGCATGACGGAGAACAGGAGGTCTGGCGTCACCCCGAGGCAATGATGCCTGCGATCCGATTCCGAGAACAGTCTACCGTTGACGTCTGGCTGAAAGTCGAATCAGTTTCGGATTTTCTGCAAGCTCACGATCTGAATGATGTGGGGTTCATGGGTGAGCCGACAGCATGCATTCAGAAAGCCATTGTTGCACGTGAAGCAAACTGTCGGCTGGCGGTGATTGAGCGACACGGAACAGCTGGCTTTCAGTGGGAATCTGAAGTGGGTGATGGAGTCGCTGATGTCGCGGTTGCGTTGGCAGAGCATCGGGCAGCATTCTCTTCCCGTCAACGTGTTTTTACTGCTGCAGATTCAGCTTGCAGCGAAGCAGCTGGGTTTGAACACGCACTCAGTTTGTTAAGTGCTGCAGTTCAGGATCTTGGAACTAATCGTGTTTGTGATCTGTTTTTTCAATCAGAGCGAGGCTACTGGGAAAGTCGCAATCATGCAGCCAGAGTGCAAAAGAGACGGCAGGATAAGCTTGGGCTCGGGTGGGCAAATCACGATCATCACACGTATCGCAGCAGTCGTGAAAGTTTTTCCCAGCTGATTGGTTTATTGGAGGTGCTGGGTTTTACCTGCAGAGAACGCTTTTATGGTGGGGCGGAGGCAGGTTGGGGCGCCCAGGTCTTGGAGCAGACACATGCAGGAATCGTGATCTTTGCTGATGTTGATCTATCTCACGATGAGGTGATTGGAGATTTTGCACATGAAGGATTGTTGCCACGTGACGAATTGGGAACCGTCGGTTTGTGGTGCAAGTTGCATGGTGAAGCAATCATGGCGGCAGGCATGCACCATCTGGAGTGCCAGTTTGATTTCGATGCTGCTTGTGCGCAGTTGGCGGATGCTGGCATTCGAACTATGAAACCGTTTACCGACTTTGACTATCTCAAACAGGCGTTCACGGTCGGCGAGATCTGGCGCGTCAATCCTGACCGCCTTCGCTCCTTGTGTGAAGGTGGTCAGGTCAGTCGTGAGCAGGAAAAACAGTTTTTAAGTGAGGGCTCTGTTGGCTCGCATCTTGAGATTTTGCAGCGGGATGAAGGGTACAGAGGGTTTAATCAAACCGGAATCAGTGAAATCATTCTCGCAACTGACCCGCGCCATCACGGGCCCGCCTGATCAGATTGCATGCACAAGTAACCCTGCACCCGTCATGATTAGAAACGTACCTGCATTTGCCGCATCGCAAATTTGGGGGTGTGTTGCGTTTGGCTTTTCTGGGTGACCTTTAACGAGTTCGAGTCCACGCACGTGAGCGATGTGCCCAGTGAAGTCAGGCATCGGGCGTTGCTCGCGACGATATTCTGCATCTCGATGCTTGTCGTTGTCGCCTTCGATAGGTTCACCTCTCGGATAGGTTCACTTCTCGATCGTATCGGGCAACGATTTTAAGAATTCTGCTTCTTTTACAGTGCCATTGAACGGGATCGATCCCAAGATGGGGACAGAGCAGTATTTCGCAATCTGTTGAGAGTTGCTGTTTACAGATTTATCCGCCGATCCGCTTGGGTCGCACAAAATAATTCCAACCGGTTGGACGCCTCGTTTGGCTGCTCCTTCACAAGTGGCAAGTGTTTGGTGGATCGCTCCTAGGCGATTGGCTGCGACCACGATTACGGATGCGTTGAGTTGCTGTGCCAAGTCGATGTTCAGGGTCCGATCCGCCAAGGGACTGAAAAGGCCTCCTGCGCCTTCGACGATCACAAGCTCGGAGTTTTGCTCCCAGACCTTGATCCCATCGGTGAGTTTCCCGACATCAACTTGCTTTTTTTCGAGTGCGGCTGCTTCGGGAGGGGCCAGAGGAGCTTTGAATCGCTGCGGACAAACCTGCTCCAGGCTTAGCGGCTTTCCCGCTGCTTTCCAAAGCGAAACGGCATCACCAGCAATGAGTTGCCCCTGCTCGGTGTGGCATCCGCTGGCCACTGGTTTGTAGACACCAAGCTTGATTCCGCAGGCGAGCATGACGCGTGCAGCAAGAGAAGCTACATAGGTCTTGCCAACATCTGTGTCGGTCCCTGCAAAGAATAGCTTGGGGGGCTTACGATGTACCAAGGTCAATTGCTCGTGATGTTTTGGTGGAGATTAACGCTGTGACACGCAATGTACGCTTAACACTCGTTCAAATGCGAGATGCCGGTTCGGCAAATTCCTGTTGTGATGCCGCAGTGATGTGGATCGAGCAGGCTGCCCAAGAGGGTGCAAATATTGTCTGTTTGCAAGAATTGTTCACTGGTCCCTATCCCTGCCAAACCGAGGATCATCGTAGGTTTGATCTGGCAGAGCCGATTCCCGGACCAACAATCGATCGGCTAACTGAGCTGGCACGTCGCCTTCAAGTAGTGATTGTCGCGCCAATTTTTGAACGCAGAGCACCAGGGGTTTACCACAATACGGCGGTCGTGATCGACGCAGATGGCACCTTGGCGGGCAGGTACAGAAAAATGCATATTCCTGACGATCCACTGTTTTATGAAAAATTTTATTTTACGCCCGGTGACGGTGGTTTCGAACCCATCCAAACCCGGTACGCAAAATTGGGTGTTGGCATTTGCTGGGATCAGTGGTTTCCTGAAGCCGCGCGACTCTTCGCTCTTGCTGGTGCTGAAATTTTGTTGTACCCCACTGCAATCGGTTGGATTGATGAGGAGAAAGAGGAGTTTGGTAATGGACAACACGATGCATGGATGACAGCGATGCGGGCGCATGCCATATCGAATGGGGTGTTTCTTGCCGCACCGAACCGTGTTGGTATTGAGGGACGCCTTGAATTTTGGGGGAGTTCCTTCATTACCTCACCAAGGGGAGAGGTCATGGCTCGCGGGAATCATAGTGACGATTGTCTTGTGACAGCAGATTGTGCACTCGACGAACTTGATCTTGTTCGAACGCACTGGCCATTTCTCCGAGATCGTCGTATCGATGCTTACCAAGGATTGCTCAAGCGTTGGATCGACT
>NZHC01000123.1 GCA_002689655.1 Rhodopirellula sp.
GAATCCCGAGTTGAATCCCGAGTTGAATCCCGAGTTGAATCCCGAGTTGAATCCCAGGGGTGAGTTTGTCAAGAATGATGCTGTACTAGACGGGCCGAACGAGACTGGCTCGGGTCAACGTGAGGCCGATGATGAATCGGCTGAGGTCACGGCTGCTGAGGTTGAACAACCCGTGTTGGCTGGTGACGGAGTGGCGGACGGCAGTGATGGTAGTGTGAATAATTCAGAGATGAACCGAGGTGATGCCGTTGGCGATAGCACATCCCACACCATGCCCGTGAAAGATGCTGACAGTGATTCTTCAGCTGTGATTGCAACAACACCTGCACCGCAACCACCTGACGCTGTCAATCCGTCTGCTGAAGAAATGGAGCAGGAGTCGCCTGATGACAACGTCAACCCCTCGCCCCGAATAGCGAAGGTGATCAGTGATGGCACGTTGCTCGCTGTCGAAATCGATGGTCAATGGCAGCGTTTTGGAAAAGACGCGGAAGTTGCGGTGCAGCAGCCACTGGTGGTTGCCCCAGGTTTCCACGCAAAATTGGTAATCCCTGATGCGGAGCTCACGCTTGTCGGTCCATCCTCGGCCATGTTACTACCTGATGAAGCAGGAGGTCTGGGTGTGCGAATCACTTCAGGGCGTGTTTTGGTCTCTTCCAAAAATCCAGAGGTTTCTGTTGACGTTCAACTGGGTGAGGAAAAGTACAGGCTTCAATTAGCGACCCCGGAAACCGTGGCAGCGATTCAGTTGGACCACATTCGCGAATCAGGCGTTGATCCGTTATTGGCACGAAATCATGTTGCGGTACGTCACTTGATTGCTCTCAATGGCAGCGTGACAGCGGAGATGGGAGGACTTTCCATCATGATTGAATCCGATCATCAGTGGACTCAGGTTGGCAGGAGCGAGCCCACTTCAGAGCCAATCGATGCTGAACCTGATTGGGCAAATGAGGTGGTTGCTGACTCTGATGTTCTTGCCACGAAAGCTCGAGAAATTTTACTCGAGATGCTTGGTGACGCACCATCGCTGGAAATCGGATTGCGAGAACTGCTGGGGTACCGACGTTCGGAAGTAGCTGATCTGGCTGCTCGAACATTGCTGGTGATGGGGAAATCGGATGTCTACTTTGGAGGAGCAGGTGTTTTTAGTGATCCAAAGCAGAGAGCGTATTGGCCGCAGCATTACGACGCCTTGCTATCTCGAGTGAATAGTGGCGCAGATTCCGCATCAGAGGTTCAGCAAGCGATTAGGAAAATGGATGCCGCGGCTGAGATGCAGTTGTTTCGGATGCTAACGGGGTATACTGATGCGCAACTGTCAGAGGGCAGTGATTTGCAGCTGTTGGAAAATCTTGACTCAGCAGACATGTCAGTGCGTGTGTTGGCATTCGAAAACCTTCGACGGATCACTGGGGTGACCTTTAATTATCGCGCCGAGCAGGATAGTCAGGCGAGACGAGAGCAATATATGAAGAAGTGGCGAGTGCGGCAGCGTAAGGGGGAAATTCGCTGGCCGAAGTAGCTTACCTATCATCAAATGTTGAATGAACCTGTTAGTGCAGCGACCTCTCCTCCCTTTCCCTGATGGCTCTCGTTCCCATAAGCTTGAATGATGCAAATGAGCGTTGGGATAACCATGTGTTTTTTTGAAGGTTTATAAGATGGCTGATTCAATTGTAATCTTTGGTGCTTCCGGAGATTTGACCAGTCGCAAGTTGATTCCTGCACTTTACCAGCTCTTTGTCAAAGGACGGTTGCCGCATGGTTCGAGAATCATAGGCGTTTCCAGAAGCGTATTTGAACACCAGCAATGGCGAGATTCGTTGTGTGAAACAACGGCCCAGTACGCAGGGGATGCGTTTGATGATGAACAATGGTCCGCATTCAGCGAAAATATTTTTTATCAAAGCGGTGATATCACGAGTACGGATGACTTCATTGCTCTGAGCAATTTCCTCGATTCGATTGAGCTAGACGAAACTGGCGCTCCGTCCGCTGAGTGCGGGCGATTGTACTATCTGTCTACCATGCCGCAGTTGTACGAAACGGCTATTCGGAATTTGGGGAATGCGGGACTTTCCAACGATGAAAACGCTTTTCGACGCGTCATTATCGAAAAGCCTTTTGGTACTGATCTGAAAACAGCTCAAGAGCTGAATCAGTCGATCCACAGCTCCTTTCGCGAAGATCAGATCTATCGAATCGATCATTACCTCGGAAAGGAAACGGTGCAAAATGTTTTTGCGTTACGCTTTGCAAATAGTATCTTCGAGCCAATCTGGAATCGTAATTATGTCGACCATGTTCAAATCACGGTTGCAGAGGAAGTTGTGATAGGTCGACGAGCGGGGTATTACGACACGTCCGGCATCCTTCGAGATATGTTTCAGAATCACCTGTTGCAGCTGATGATGATCACGGCCATGGAACCACCTGCAAGTTATGACGCCGCCCTCGTGCGTGATGAAAAGGTAAAGGTGCTGCATGGGGTCCGAAAAATGACCGGCGGCGATTTTGCATCCAACACCGTGCGTGGGCAATATGAAGGCTATCTCGATGAAGAAGGCGTGCCTGCTCAAAGTTCAACAGAGACCTTCGCCGTTATGAAACTTTACTGCGATAACTGGCGATGGCAGGGGGTGCCCTTCTATCTGCGAAGCGGCAAGGGAATGTCCTGTCGGACAACACAGATTGTCATTCAGTTCAAGCAAGTGCCCTACATCCTATTCGAGGAAATGCCAAAAGCACCGATTGGTAATCGGCTCGTTATTCAAGTGCAACCAGCAGAAGGTATTCAGATGCATTTTGAAACCAAGGTTCCAGATTCGGAGATGAGGACGCGTACCAGCACTCTCGATTTTAGTTTTCAGGGAACAAGTGGGGGGAAGTCCTTGCCAGACGCGTACCAGCGTTTGTTACTTGATGCACTCAATGGAGATGCCAGTTTGTTTGCTCGCAGTGATGAGGTGGAACTGGCTTGGGGAATCATTGACCCCATCATTGCAGCCTGGAAAAGTCCTGCTGCGCCAGCCTTGCATCGCTATCAAACAGGTTTGTGGGGGCCAGATGAGGCATCAGAGTGGATGCAGCAACAGCAGCGTGAGTGGTTTGATGTCTGTCCTGTGTTGCGTTAGCAACCATCGCAGCGTCAGCAACCAGCGAGCTTACGCGGAAGTGACGAATCGTCACTGCGAGGGTTGGAGCAAGATTAGCCGCGGTCTTCAGTGGTCCCATCTTTTCATTGACCAATGCCTTAGCCGCTAGATTGCGAGAATCATTGCCATCACTAGGCTGCGCGGCAAGGTGTCATTCGTTGGTTTGAATGTAAATGGTGGAGTCCTCGGTGCCTGATGATGACAGGCGGTCGCCATCTGTTGAGTCAGTGATGCTTTGGGGCAATGTGTTGAACGCACCTTCGCTGCGGATCGGGATCGGTCTGCTGGGCAAAGTCGCGGCATGCTTCTGGTCTGGCGGGTTTTTTGCCTCGGCATCTGCAAAATGTGATTCATGGCTCAGATCACCAAGGGTACCGGGGGGTAATGACTCTGGGGCATTGTTTGATTGCTCGGTGGGTTTGCTGGATTCCGGTTTTTTGGCATCAGGGCTGAGGTCGATGACTCGTGTTTTGGGTTCGTTCTGACTCTTCTTCTCCAGATGCTCGTTTGTTGATTCACCGTTGCCAAAATCAGGTGTTTCCGGGCCACGATCCAGATTTGGATTGAGCGCTAGTTCCAGTTGTTCAGAAGCCCAGTCTCTCCAGTCTGGGCGTGTTTCAATCAGCATCAAGTCTTGCAGTTGTGCGACCACATCGAGATCGCTGTCGCCGAGCCTGCGTCTTAAGCGAACGAGGTTCCCCAGAAAGTGTGGCTCAGTTGGGTCAATTTCTACTGCTTGCCAATAGAGTTCGAGTGCCTGTTTCTTCCGACCTGCTTTTTCTAACGCTAATCCCAAGTTGTAGTAGACAGCGGGGTCTGCTGGCATCAATTCTCTGGCGCGTTCAAACGACAGAACGGCCTCGTAAAGCTTGCCATCATCAAATTGCAACAGCCCCAAGTTGTTGTGGGCTGGCCCGTACCGGGGATCTGCGCTGATTGCCGAAAGTAGCTTTTCCGATGCGTACTCTGGCTTGCCATTTTCTAACGCGGCAACCGCAGCCAAAGTTAAGCGTTGTGCTTTGGCGGGATTCCGACTCGATTTGATTCTTATCAGCGAAGCATGTTGATCATTGAATGACGCGCAACCGAAGATTCCCACCAGCAGCGAAGCGGTGGTGAGTGCTGAAAAGGCGGTGCGTCTAGTCCTCATCCGTGAATCGCCAGAAGCATGTTACGACAGAAAACCTTGGGCTATTGAGTCTGGTCACCTCAAATCTGCGTACAACTGGTGAGCTACTCTAGTCCTGCTGACTTGTCGGTGAAAAGAACATTTGGGTCAATACCAATGTTGCCTTCCACTTTTCTGGGCCGGTTTGCTGCATCCCGGTTCGCGGTTCGGTGAGTGTCAGATCTCTGACTAAAGTACCTGAATTCTCATCTCTGAGATTTTCACAGAAAGCAATGATTTGCGTCAGACTGGCCGGAGCAAGGTCAATCGTTGTGGACCGAAGTTCAAAATCCGATCGGTCAATTCTCTGAGGTGCAGTNGGCTCTTCACGCAGCAAGGTTGATTCGGACAGACCGGCAGTCGCCCGAGCTGCTGAAATTCGGTTGGTGACTTCGGCCGGTGAGTCGAGACGCAACGCGGCGACCTTGGGGACCGTTTTTAAACGGTTGATATCGTTAAGCATCATGCGGATCGAATCCAAGTCTCGCACTGATTGGTCTAGGCGTTTCTGTTTCGATTGCGTCCCCATCACACCGCTGGCTGCGTAGATTCCCATCACCACGAGAGCCACGGCAATGAGTTGTCGCTGACGTTTATGATTTTTTCCTGTCATTTCGCATCGACCTCCCGTGCTTCGGTTCGGGGGCGTGCGATGCGAGAGGTATTGCTGGAGGTAGGTGTGTTGGGTTTGCGGATGAAGGGTTTGTTCTGTTGGACTGTGGAGGAGACGGCTGCTCCCTCGCTAGCCTGGTTGGTGCTTGCGGATAAGTTTTGACGCCATTTTGCTTGAATCGTGGACTCGAATGTCTTGGCGTCTTTTTGTGCCGTCGCAGGCTGGGAAACGTCGAACCCACCCTGAGATAGTGCTTCTGCAACGATGCCTGCTTCCACGAAGTGTTGGACTTGAAACGTAAGGTCCAAATCCCCGTTGCGAATATCGATTGAGCTGATTCGCACTCGGATATCGCTTGGCAAGGATGCCAAGAGCCCAAACATCACTGCAGTTGCTGAATTGGGAGCTTCGATCTGTTGGGTTGCATTTCTGGATCCCATGATTCGCGAGTGCTCACTGCGAACTCGTCGTACGAGGGAAGCAGGTACTCGCGTGTCAGGAAATGATTGTTTGAAGGCTGCAGATTGAGCTCGCAGGTTATCGGAGATTCTTTTCTCAAGTCGTGTTGTCCGCCACCAGCTTCCGAAGATCATTGCGAGGAGGCAGGCAGCAACCGCAAACGCTAGCCACGAAAGTTGCCGATTGATGGGGCGAAGCGGATCCTCAGACGCGAGGTCATCGCGTCGAAGATTGAATGGGATTGAGGCAGGCTTGGACAGAACTGTATGAGCGCCTTCAAGGCAGTGTGTGACAAATGAGTCTGGTGCGATTTGAACCGGTCCAATCTTGTCCCGGATAAGCGAGGCCTGAGCTTCCGTACAATCGACGACGAGGGTCTGAATGGATTCTGGAAGATCAAGAGATTTATGCCTTTCCAGACTTGTCGCCTGAATCTTGCCGTATTTCCACGAAGAAATGCGATCATCGGCAAGTGTAATCAAATCCGCATGATCGCCATGACAGAGCATGAGGCTGCTAACCCCCACAAACGCATGCTTTTCATGCACTGATGCCATGGCGAGGATGGCACTGGGGATAATGTGAGTGACTGGAATGTCTGCGGATTCCAACTTGTTAGCAAGCGGTTTCCAGTCATCCACCTCCACCGCAACTGCAGAAACAGAACGCCCATGCAGCCTTGGATCTTCATGGTCCNCAGCAGGTAGCATTGAAAAATCAGCTGCCATGGATTCAGCATCAATGGGAAGATGATTCTCCAGTTCGTAAATCAGTGAGCGTCGATCTCGCGTGTCAATTTCAGGGGGTAAGCTCAGGTAGCAGAAAAAGCATGAAGTGGATGNTGGAGCAATGATGCATCCTGAATGCACGCCTTTTGAGTTGNCCAGCAACTCTTTGACGGTCGCGACAATTGCAGCAGGCTCTGATGCCCTGGGTAGTGTGCGGACATCATCGGCAACATGAATACGCCACTCATGCTCACCTTCGATAATCAAGCTGCCGCGAAAACTCATTTCAAGCCTCGCTTTCGGTTCGTCCGATTTCCGTTACTGCTTTTGTTCTTCTGCTGTTTGCGTTCCAGGCTTAATGTGGTTGCTTTACCTTGGTGGTTAAGAATGACCTGCTCGGACTGGATGCTCCTGATTACGATCCCATCCGGTGCTAGCTCCAATGTTTCGCCAACACCCTTTATATCGAATCCACCATTGGCATCAGCGATGATGGCAAGGCTGTTGTTTGATTCGATGATTGTTCCGACGAGACTCAACTCGAGTTTGGGAACAGTTTTGGGAAGGTTGACTACTGGAGGTTTCGGCTTGGGTGGGGAAACGGGTGCTGGCTCAGGATCATAGAGTGGGCCGCGTAACTGTCGTTTGGTCATCCCAGCAGGAATGGTGAGTTCTGGATCGTGAGTAACTTTTGGCGTTGCAACTTGACCACGCTGTACGTTTGCTGACTGTGGCGAGGATTCATCGATGGCGGAAACTGACCAGGCTACGATGGCAGCAGAAAACACCAACAAACAAGTTGTTGTCAGCGTTAGGTAGTGCCGTTGTCGCTGCAGTTCCATATCGGAATCGAGTTTATTTAGAGAGAGAAGCGTTGTTGTTTTACGACGCCATCTGCATCGCGTTTCATAACGGTGAATGTTGTTAGCGGTGGCCCGGATCGTGAGTGTGCATCAATCCAGATCGAGAAGTTCGTGCTGGTTTCTGAAAAAATGGTTTGTAATTGACGTTGTTTCTGTTGGTCGCTCACTTCGCCCAACAGCAGGGTAGATAGCGACGCGGTAGGACTTGCCCTGTATCGTTGCAAAACCCGTCGTGCTTTTCCATCCTGCACGACAATCTGGGCTAATGCCAAGATGGCTTTGTCGGAGGCTCTGCGGAAATTGAGTTGTCCGCTTCCCCAGCAAGTCAAATTTGTTGTGCTGGCCTGCAATGAGGTCTTGTTTCCCGACCCCTTGCCTAGAGTAGCGAGGTCAAACACCTCTCCCCAACTCCGAAACGCATCTGGTACATCTTCGGTCACCTCGTTTTCCTCGTCATCTGAGGCTGTGGCTCGCTGCTTCTCCCGCGAGATCTGCATGGGTTCCACGGCGGGAATCAGGCGTGTTGCAAGGGTCGCGTTCGATCCAGCGACTCGGTTAATACTATCTTCTGTTTTCTTNAAACCCANGTAGTGATAAAGCGTGTTCAACGGTAGCTTGGCATCCTCATCCGCCAGAAGTAGATCAAAGGTGACTTCACCGAGNACAAGCTTGCTTCGAATCACTGGGGNCGTGNNATNGCCCTGTCGCCTGTTTTTTTCTTCCAGTCGTTCGAAAATGCGTTCAGCGTTNACCAGTAACGTTCTTTGCAGGGTTAATGAGCCCCAGCGTTTTTGCAGCATTCGTTCCTGATCTGCAGCCTTCAATCCGAGGCTTANGCTTNGACGTGCAAGCAANCTGAGNCAGGTGATCACGAGAATAGAAACAGCGATGACTGTCATCAGGACATAACCCGAGTGAGGTTTGCGTTTCTGCTTCAAGTGTCGATGTGCCTGAATCGTAACTGGTACGTCCTTTGGCCCTGACTTAATTTGCATGATGCTGGATAACCTCCCTCCAGATAATCGTCCCATTGTCACTTCGGACAGTGATTCGAAATGATTCAGGGATCTCAAGCAGGCCGCCTGTCTCTGCCATCGGCAAATCGTCGTCATCGGCTTCACGGAAGGAGAGCGGGTCGATCGAAATTGATCCAAAATCGATCCACAGTGGTTCCCATGTACTGCCGTCGAATGTTCGCGCCAGCATGCGCTTGTTATTGACTTTTCGAAGGGCGTACCGAACACGTCCGGCGCGTAGTGAGATNCTGCGACTGGCATTGTCACGGGCCAAGAAGCCATGCAGCGTGATTCCGTTGGGGTCGATTTGCATGCCTCTTGCGTTTTGCAGGTCGATCCTCATTTGTCGGGCTAGCGTAACGGAAGAAGCTTGCTGCGTTTCGTTGCGTCTTAACTGTGTTGTTTGTTTCAGTGTTGACCAGACAATCCCTAGAATCGCGGTCATCATGATCGAAGTCAGGACAGTTGAGGCGACCAGCTCAATCAAAGTAAATCCAGCTTGCTGCTTGTGATTTCTCATGGATCGACCGCCTTGACCACACTCGTTGACGCAAGCAGATTCAGCGTGGCTGCATTTTCCCGCTCGATGATTTGCAGCTCGATGATTTGCATGGGAATGGGGTCGCGGAGTGTTTCCGCAGTGACGCTTGTTCGCCAAGACCAAGTCGGATGTTCGGGAATGGTGCCACTCGCAGCAGGAGGGATTCCGGTGCGACTCGCGGACATGCGATTCAACAGGTCATCCGCGATTTGCACTGCAGCAATTTTGGAGCGTGCCAAACGGACCTGTTTTTGATGCTTTGAGTAAGCCAGTAAAGATGAAACAATGACCGTCGCCAGCAGAGTTAAGCCAACGACCACCTCAACCAGTGTGAAGCCATCTCTTTGTCTAGAGCGAAAGGATTTCATCAACCTCGCCCACTTCATTGGTTTGGATGATCTGCCCGCTGGAACCCAGAACAATGATCCAACGGCTTTGTGCGCCTAGGGTCAGTTCCATTGCGTAAGTGGGGGAACTTCCGTAGGGGGTGTAGCGGATGTCAAAATCAGTGGTGGGAATCATTTGTTTCCGAAACTTGGTTTCCCCGATGCGTATGCCGGTTGGTAATTTGAAGGACCGTGTAGTTGGATCGTCTGGGGTACCAACCCTCAGTACGTTTGCCAGGCTTGCAACGGAAGTGCGAATCATTTGTCGCTGGGTGTGTGCCTGGCGTCTTGCGTGGGCGTCTACACGTCCGATTATTTCCATTGCCTGGGTGAATCTGTAGTCACCCACTCTGCCGGCTAATGATGTCATCGCAATCGTAGCCAATAGGCCTAGAATCGCGAAAACAATCATCAGTTCCAGAAGCGTGAAGCCTTGCCTGCGTTCATTGANGCCCATCTTCACCACCCAGAGATTCACTTGTGAAATCCAAATTTTCTCCTTCACCACCCTCGCGTCCATCAGCGCCAAGGCAGATGATTTCATAGGGCTCAGAGGATCCAGGGCTTACATATTCGTAGGGGTTTTTCCAAGGGTCGAGAGGAGCTTTGTTGAGAAATCCGTCTGGCCAGGAGTCGGTTGGTGCCAACAGAATGTTGATGCCTTCATCGGTGGTTGGATAACGACTTTGATCTGCGTAGAACGTCTCTACTGCTTTGACGATGTTGGCAATTTCCGTCTTGGCTGCATTTTGCTTGGATGAAATCAGGTAGCCGCGGGTTCGAACCGCGACCAATCCAGCGAGCATGCCCAAGATGACCATCACCACGATCAGTTCCACCAGCGAAAAAGCGTGCCGCTGATTTATCTTGTATCCAGACGCTTGTTTACATGACATTTCCCGCCTCCAGAATAGGAAGGATGGTTGCTAATAAAAGGAAGCCGACTGCAGCAGCCAGAACAAGGATTAATGCGGGTTCCAGTAGGGCTGTGAGTCGGGCGGATGCAGTGGCTACCTGCTCATCATAATCATCCGCCAGTTGAAAAAGCATCTCATCCAGCTTACCAGACTCCTGTCCTACCGAAAAAACTCGGACGGCCAGTGGGGGAAAAGCACCATCTTTGGCTAACGCGTCAGATACATCTTCCCCCGCGGCGATTCGTTCTCCGAATTGTTTCAGGGCACTTTTGAATACACGATTCGAGGTCGAACGCTCTGCCAGTTCTACCGCTTTGGTCAATTCGATACCGCTTCGCGAAAGAGTGGCAATGATCATGGCTATGCGAGAAACGCCCTGTTTGACCGTCATGGGTCCCAGTATCGGCAACTTCAGNAGTTTTTGATGCCAGTAACGTTGCCCCCATTCAGTGCGAAGGATCCAAATCAAGCTGAACAGGATCCCCATCACCAATGCACCCAGCAGCCAGCCATAGTCAAGAAGTAGGTTGCTCAGATACTTTGCAATTTGAGTAGGCCANGGTAGGACCTCCATCGTCTCTTCGAGATTATCCAGCAGTGGGGGCANGACTGAGGTCATCAGAAATATGGCAGCANCCGTTCCAAAGCAAGTCAGGAACAAGGGGTAGACGAGGGCTGTGGTTACGGAATTGCGAAGTGTTAGTTGCTTGCGTTTGAATTGTGCAAGTTGTTGAAGCACAGAGTCCAGTGTTCCTGAATTCTCGCCCACTTCGACCATGTGAATCGAGGCCGGATCGAACAGTTTTGGTTGTTCAGCGAGAGCACCTGCAAGTGACGAGCCTGATGCGACCCGATCGCGAACCTTCAGCATCGCGACACGAAACGGACCTCGGTTTTGATCAGCAACCGTGTCCAGTGCATCCAGAATGGGGATGCCTGCATGAAGCATCATGGCCATTTCATGAATTGCGGTTGCCCATTGAAATCGAAACGAACGCAGCGGTAAAGCTAAGGACACTTTCTTGTTGGTTGAAGTTGTACTGGCTTCACTGATTTGTTTTACACGAATACCCTCCCCTCGTAATTGATCACGAGCTTGGCGGGGGGTGTCCGCTGAGACTGTGCCGCGAACAACGGTGGAGTCTGGTTTGACGCCTGTGTAGTGAAATACTGCCATCTAAGAAAGATAATGGTGTTATCGATTGATTGCTTATGTCAGTGTCGTCAAGTGTTCCGGTGCCTGTTCCTGTTCGATCNACTTCAGCGCCAGCGAGGTCAGATTCGAGTTGAAGGATCGGGGCATGGAAGTTCAGAGTGTTGTTACTCTCATGACCTCTTCGAGCGTGGTTACTCCTTGATGGACTTTCAGGAGGCCATCGGTGGCAAGCAAATGCATGCCTGCCTTCATTCCCATTGCACGAATTTGTGATGCATTACCACGTGATTGTACAAGTTCTCGGCACTTGTCATTCATGACCAGAAGTTCGAACAGTCCAACGCGGCCGCGGAAACCNGTGCCTCTGCACAATTCGCAACCTACCGGAGCGAATGCACCAGGAAGTTCTGCCAGTACGATGCCCTGCTCTTCGAGGAGTGTCGATGGTGGTGCAGCAAGTGATGCAGTACTCGCTGGGTCAGGTTGTTTGCATTCGGTGCAAAGACGGCGTACAAGTCGCTGAGCAAGTGACGCAACCAACGAACTGCTTACCAGGTATGGTTCAATGCCCAAGTCCAACAATCTGGTCACTGCACTCGCAGCATCATTGGTATGTAGAGTGCTGAAAACCAGATGCCCCGTCAGAGACGCTTGGATGGCCATGACGGCGGTCTCTCCATCACGTACTTCACCAACCATAATGATATCTGGATCCTGACGCAGGACGCTGCGCATGCCCGAGGCGAAGGTCATTCCCTTTTTTTCATTGATTTGCGTTTGGCTGATCCCCTCGAGTTGGTATTCGATGGGGTCTTCGAGGGTCAGTACGTTCAGATCCACCGAGTCGATTTCCTGCAACGCACCATACAAGGTCGTGCTCTTTCCACTTCCCGTAGGTCCCGTCACAAGAATCATGCCATGGTCACGCTGAATCAACTGACGGAATGTTGCCAGAGAGTGAGGTGGCATCCCCAGTTCACCAAGCGTGTAGAGTCGGGCACTCTTGTCCAGTAACCGGATCACAATGCGCTCATTGTGACTTGTGGGTAGAGAAGCAATACGTAAGTCAACATTGCGATCACCCAGTTGAACCGTTGCACGTCCATCTTGAGGCAGGCGTTTTTCAGCGATGTTCATTCGCCCGAGCACTTTGATCCTCGTCAACACTTCTTCCTGAACCGCTTTTGGGATTTCAAAGCTGTCAAAAAGCACGCCGTCAATTCTTTGTCGAATAATGACCCGATCTTCGTAGGGTTGGATGTGCACATCTGATGCACCTGCTTTGACTGCGTCAAAGAGCAGATGATTGACGAGTCGAATGATGGGGGCACGACCTTCAGTGTCAAGCAGATCCTCTCGGGTAGCCAATGCACTGATGTCACGCAAAAGCGTTTCCTGGTCCATGGTGTCGATCACTTGCTGCGCTTGACTCGATCGGTCCGCGTAGGCAAGGTTGATCGCTTTTTGGATAGCCTTTTCGGATGAAAGTAGGGGTTCGGTATCGGTTTTGCATGCCCGACCAATGATGTCAATGTGATCATAGCCGTTGTGATCACACACTGCGACCACGATACCGGAATCGTGTTCGAAGCCCAGGACTCGATGCATTCGGGCGTATGCGATACCAAAGCGTTTCAGGAACGCTGCTGAGGGTTGCAAGTGGGATAGGTCTTGCTGAGCCTCTCCTCCTAGACATTCGCTGAGACCCGCGTTCAGATCGCGGTTTTGATCCGGGTCATGCCCCATGTCAGATGGGGCTGGATTTGACTGGCTGATTGCGGAAGCCTTTGGAGCAGAGGAAGCCTTCAGGTTGGATTCTGTGTGATCACTGGTGGCAGGTGAAATTTGATCTTCAGGCAGACTTATTCCTGCAGTGTGTTTTCCACTGGTTGTACTTTCCGCATCGGTTCCGCCATCGGGTACTGCTCGCTGTAGGGCAGGGCTCGGTGTTGAGTGGGCGGATTTACGCATGGGATCAACATGGGGCGGCTGACGGGATCGTTGGCAGGAATTTCCATTTCCCTGATGTCGTTCCCTGATAAGTATTGCAGATCTCGGAACTGTGAGTCGCGAAGAATTTTTGGGCGAATGAACAGGAAAAACGAGGTGCACTTGTCCTCGGCTGACGTTTTACTCGTCAATTCTCGTAACACCGGAATTTTTTCAATCCATGGTACTCCCGAAAAGGCCTCGGAGGCTGATCCGCGTTTCAGTCCGCCTACCACCACTGTTTTACCGTCAGGAATGGTGACGACACTTCCAACCCTGTCAATTTTTCTCTGGGGTGGGAGTAAGCCAGGATTGTCACCGCCTGTGGAGATTTGCTCTCCTTCAAAAGAGCTGAATTCAACATCAAATTCGAGTTGCAGATGATCGTCTTCGTTGATGTGCGGAGTGACGGTAATGATCGTGCCGGCTTGTTGATTTCCACCCAAACTTTGTGAGCCAACGGTATTGATCACATTCACGCTGTTGAATGGAAAACTTTCAACACTTTCGAGTGTGCCCGTTTGGTTGTCGTTCACAAGAATCTTGGGCGATGCGAGTACTCGGCCGCGATTATGGCTTGATAAGGCACTGACGATTACATCAGCAACCTCGGGGTCCAGCAAAACTCCGTTGAAACCTGCAAAGCCTTTTGGGGTTAGCATACCGGTCGATGCATCAACCTCACTGAGTCCAAATGAATTGAACTTGAAGAGCTTTGTGTCGCCGGTCCGGTCACCCATGGAGACTTCGACTCCAAGTGAGAAATTTCCACTAGTGTTGACCGCTACAATTTCGGCTTCGATCATCACCTGGGGACGCCGTTGATCCAACGATTTGATCAGCTTTTCGTAGAGACCCTGAACATTCGACGGTGCGTATACAATCAAGCTGTTGGTTGCGACATCCGCGGAAACTCGGGCTCCACCGGGAAGCGACGCAACCTGCCCGCCATTGAAGCCAACTGTTTCAACAGAATTGAATTCCATGCCACCGCTGATGAGTGGTCGTAAAGCAGCGTTGTCGTTTTGCAACGCTGTGGTGGGAAAATTGTCGGTGTTGCCATCGTTGAATGGCATGCGAACATCGCGACCACCTGTTTGCCCGCGATAGACTGGAAATGCCCCTCCAAAAGCTGACTGGCGATTCCCGCCACTCATTCCAAATGCTGGAGCCAGACCTGTGAAGCCATTTCCTTCTGAGGCAATGGTTGCGTCGAATCCACTTGCTTGCGAGACCTGGCCGCTTCCTGCGGCTTGCTGCAAGGCAAGTAAAGAATAAAGTACCTCGACCGCTTTAGCATTTTTTAGCTTGTAAAATTGGATCGGGCTCTCGGTGGAATCGATGGCTTGATCCAGCTCGCGGATCAGTATTTCAATCTGTTGTTGAATTTCCGACGCGGCCCGCACGATCAATAAGTTGCCATCCGGATCCACGGTGGTTTCGATCGTACTTTCTGCATCATCTTGGCTGACCAAACCTAGAACCAGTTTTCTGACTCGGTCGGCTGCAATGTTTCGCAAGCGATAAACGCGGGTCTGAAGGCCCATGCCAGTGTCGAGTTGCTTTAGTAATTGCAGGACTCGAGTGACCTCGGTCAAGTCACCGGCGACCACGACTCTACGGTCAGAGCTATCATTGAACAACTTGACGTTCTGAGTACTCTTCCCGTCGACTGACTTGAGGATCAATGCCTCTGTCTGTTGGATCAAGACACCCGGGTTTCGGTGTTTCACTTCGTAAAAATCAATCGTTGCCTGTCCAGCAGGAGCATCGATCAACTTCAGTAGCTCCACGATCGTTTTTACATTTTGAGCGTAGTCTGTCACGATGATCAGACGGTTTTCTGGCAGCACCAGAAAGTTTGCTCCTTTGGAAAGGAAAGGCCGCAACGATTGAGACATGTTCGTGATGTTTGCATTCTTGATCGGGATCACCTGTGTGACCGGAGCAGCAGGACCATCTTTGGCGAGTATTTCTGTCGAGTCGCCAGCAGTTGCGTAGGGAACCATATCTGCAAAATCGACAATCCGTTTCCAGCCAGCCACATCCGAGTCAACAACAGCCAGATTCTCGCCTTTCAGCAGGCTGCCAAGTAATGCAGGCAGTGCACTTTTGGGAAGTTTGGCGGGGGTGTAGATCGTAACTTGACGGTTGGCGAGGTCAGCGCTGTATAGAAAACGCTCATCCATTTGCTTCGATACGGCTTCAACCAACCGCGGCAGGCTCACCGTGCCGGTCAAGTTCAGTTCTACCAGCGATTCATTATTGTTCTGACCAATCGCGATTTGCGGTTCTAAGCAAAGACAGGAGCAGGTCAAAAATAACGTTGCCAAGTGGAAATGCAGGGAGCGTCGGTTATGTTGGCAAAAGTAAAGCAACGGATGCTTCCATGATCATCGGTGAAGCATTGTTTTGACTGGTATGAATGGTCGCTGACCATCAAAACCTTGCTTGCGGACTTGGGAGTGTTTCTGTGGTTGCAGAATTTTGGCACGCGCCTGAACTCTTGACCCGTTGGGGACGCTATGAAAAGCAGCCCGTAGCCGTCAACGCTGCTTTCGTTTCCAACAGATCGCCAAAAGCTTTTTTTCGTTTCACACACTCATTTCCAGTTTCACAACACTCAAATGATCTCATTTCACCTGTATCTCTATGGCGCCGGCAAGGGACCGTTGGCCGCAAGCTTTGAGATAGTCGAGTCACGTTTGAAACAGCTTGATACGCTCTATTTCGAGCCAGACGGTTCTTTTGTCCTCAGTCGAGAAGGAGGTCGCGAGCAGGTATTTGGCATGCTTTACGATGCTGCAGGGCAGCTACAGTACTGCGATTTACGCGGAAAATGCGGAACCAAAACATGGGAAGTGGTTCGAACTGCGATTTTGGGAGATGAGGTCGCTGAACATGAGGTCTTGTTGCTGCCAGACCAGGAATTGAAGGATTTGCAAAGCTTTGAAAACTGTCTCAAAAAGAGCGAAGCTGATGTCCGATGAAAAACGCCAGAGAAGCCTTTCTCAAAAAAATAATGCCGCTAAACAGCGGTTCCGACGCGTAGAATAAAGAATCGGTCGTGTCGATTCTGCTGATTGGCACGCTGCTTGCACCGTAATGGTAGTCAGCGAAGCCAATGTGGCCGAGTAGCAAGATGCCCCACATTAGGGCGAGTTCTTTCAGGAGGAATCCTAGCATGATGACATTAACGAACCAAAACAGCGTCTCGGAACGAACTTCAGTGACTCAAAATGAGACGTTTCCCTCGGATACCGAAATCTCACGCCGTGTCATGCGTATCAGGTCTGGTTGGAGCGACGGCGAAAAAGTTCGCCGTCGCCGCGAAGCACAAGAGCGATTCGCAGATCTGTTGGACAAACTGGTGGGTGATACAGCTGCGTAGGTTCTTAATCTGGCGGGCGAAAGATCGATGTTTTTGAAGTTCGGGAGAGTCCGATGCACTCTGCCGTTCACGCGTCCAAGCTTTCGCCGCCATCAGGATCCGCATCTAATGTTTGGCCAGCGATGGTTTGCCGATATCGACAGGCTTCGATGAAAGAATCGAGCAGTACGAGCGCAGCGATCGCATCGATGCGTCGTTTTTTCTTCGCTCTGGTGAAATTGCCGCCAAGTCGACGATTCGCGTCCGCCGTGGTGAATCGTTCATCAAACATTCGCACCGGCAGAGAGGTTTCGGCAGCCAGCCACTTTGCGAATTCTCTTGCCTCCTTGCTTTTTTCGCTTTCTCCCCCGTCGCAGTGAATGGGCAGACCAACAACGATACCGACGATTCTTTCCGACTGGATCAGCGACCGGAAGTAGTCCGCATCATCTCGCCAATTCGCGGCAGGATGCACCTCAAGCGGGCTCGCCAGAATCCTGTCTGGGTCGCAGACCGCGATTCCAATCCGCACCGTTCCGTAATCAAATGCAGCGATCCGGCCAGAAGTCGGAAAATCAGCATTGGGTTGATTTGGATCCACGGAACTCATGAAGCATTCCTGGCAAGGTCTCTGGTTTCAA
>NZHC01000124.1 GCA_002689655.1 Rhodopirellula sp.
GGGTGACTGTTCTGGGGGTGAGGTTTCTGGGGGTGAGGTTTCTGGGGGTGAGGTTTCTGGGGGTGAGGGTTTCGGTGGCGATCTGATTAACGGTCTGCGAGGTTGTTGCATGGGCGCTGCGGATGCGGTGCCTGGGGTCAGTGGCGGAACCATTGCCTTGATCATGGGGCATTATCCGCGTTTGATCGCTGCGATCAGTCACTTTGATATGTCACTGTTGGGCATGCTCCGCAAGCGTCAGATAGCACGTGCCTACAAGCACGTGGATGGTCGTTTTCTTATCATGCTGGCTGTGGGAATTGTGATTGGCTTGCTCACGTTTCTGCGTCTGATGGATTGGTTGCTTGACAATCGTTTGCCCGAGACTTTGTCGGTGTTTTTGGGGTTATTGCTGGCGAGCGTGTGGATTGTCCAAGCTCACGTCGATCGCTGGACCGTGACTCGATTTCTTTGGTTTCTTGGTGGTACAGCAGTTGCCGTGCTCATTTCTCGTTTGCCTGCGGGTGAAGGTAATGGCAGTTTGCTTTTTCTTTTTGGTACTGCAGCAATTGCAATCTGCGCAATGATTTTGCCAGGTATCAGTGGCGCGCTCATTCTGGTCATGTTTGGCTCCTACCACATGGTTACTGGTCTGATCAAAGATTTCTTGAAGTTGAACATTACATTGAACGGTTTCTGGCAACTGGTCGCGTTTGGAAGCGGTTGTGTGTTCGGATTGCTTGCCTTCTCACGATTTTTGAATTGGTTGTTGCAGCATTTCCGAAGCACAACGATGGCAACCTTAATGGGGCTGATGGTCGGCAGTGTTGTGAAGCTTTGGCCGCTCCAGCGTCCAACGGCTGAAACCGCCAGCCTTGATCTTAAAAATCGATCGATGGAGTACCTGTTTCCCAGTCAATGGAACGGCAATTTATGGCTGTTGTTGTTGTTGGCGGTGGGGGCGTTCGCCCTCGTGCTGGCGATTGAATGGTATGGCAAGAGACGCGCTGAACAACTGACCGAATGCTAGGTTCTGATCATGGTTTTTAGCAACTTGAATGCTGTTGGCGTCAGTTCCCTCAGGGCCGCCGGCAGATTTGCCCGCAAAGAAAAAGTACTTCAGCATTTCGTCTGAGTACTGAAGTACGGACCCCGTGCATCGATGTTTTGTTTTGAGGTTGCAGTAAAGGATGTTTTGAAAAAGGCCATCCACTGCAAGTCGATGTTGTCCCGGCAAGCCGAATTGCGTAGCCCGTTTACTTGCTTGCCAAGTCTTTGTCTTCGTTTGCGGCAAAAGGATTGAGACGAATGGATCCCACAGTATTCGCTTGAACCTCTTCTTCCGGAGTGATCAGCTCAGGGCCGACGGTTTTACCCGGCTGCTCCAAACAAGGGTTGCATCTCATGCCGCCACGTGGCGTGGGCCCGGGAGTTGGAACCCGAGGCTGTTGAAACTGGACGCGGAGCCGGCTCCGATAGTTTTCTCCTCCTGCAACCATGGGTGGTGATGCAAAGGGACTGATACCGTAGGGGCGAGCGTGTCGAACGCCGTAGTAAACTGGTGGATTGAGAGCGAAATACGGCGGCGTTCTCAGAGAAGTACCGTAGCTGGCACCATAGGGCTGGTAGAATCCGAACGGCAGGAAGCCATACTGCCCCGGATTCTGTGCCACCACGTTGCTGGGTACACATACAAAAGTCAGCGCCAATAGGCAGCAGGGAGCCAAGAACCGCTTCATCGGAATACCTCTGTCGGACACGTTTAACAGGAATATGCATCGTGTGATGCGTGACGTCATGTTCCGCATTCCAATGTCCTCCATGCACTTGGATGAACCACGCGAGAGAAGGTTTGGAAAGCGCCCCGTAACTCCCACTACACCTTTACAAAAGCTAGTTAGTCCCACTGACTCGTTCAACCATTAAAATAAAACAATGGCCTGCTTTCCTCATAACCGCTGCGACCAGCCAACTTGGAATACGCGAAGTTGAACATAGCCTGCATTATTCATTCTCTTGATGGCGGCGGAGCCGAACGCGTGATGTCTGCTTTGGCATCGCGTTTGTCGCAGCGTGCCCATGAGGTGACGTTGGTGACCTTGGGTGACGGTCAGGGAGATCGCCACGAGGTAGACGCGTCGGTTCAGCGTCGCCGTTTGAATTTGTTGTTTCAGCAGAAAAGTTGGTTGGGCAAGGTCTCTGGTAACAGGCGTCGGGTCGTCGAGTTGCGAAATACGTTGTCGGAAATTTCACCCGATGTGGTTCTTTCCTTTTGCGATCGCACCAACGTTCTGGCCGGGTTTGCCTGTCCCAAAGGGGTGCCCTTGGTCCTCAGTGAACGCAGCGATCCTTCCCAGCAACATCTTGGGCGAACTTGGGAATGGCTGCGCGATCGATCCTACCGGCGTGCTCAGCACCTGATTGCTCTGTCCGACACTGCGGCTGAGCATCTGAGTCGGCGATTCTCTGTTCCGTTGAGCGTGATTCCATCTGCAGTCGACATGCCGCCCGTTCGATCCGATCGAGCGATCGCGGAAGTAAATCAGCTCGTGATCGGCATTGGCAGGCTGGAACCTGAAAAAGGTTTTGATCGACTGATTCGCGCTTTTGCACAAGCTGACTATGAATCATCGAACTGGCGTTTGAGAATTCTTGGTGAAGGCTCCTGTCGAGAAGCACTGCAAGAATTGGTTCAGCAACTGGGATTACAAGACCGTGTTGATTTACCTGGTTGGGTGCGGCCTGTTTGGAATGAGCTAGCCGCCGCCACGATGTTTGTTTTACCAAGCCGTTATGAGGGATTCCCTTCGGCACTGCTTGAGGCAATGGTGGTCGGGGTTCCTTCAATCGCCGTTGACTGTGAGAGTGGCCCAAGGGCGATTCTCGCCGAGCGGCAAGGGAGGATTTCATTGGCGACTCACACTGATCGTGGAGGGCTGCAAGTTGCTCCCACTGAGTTCGGGCAGGAACCTCTGCCCGGTGGGCTGCTGGTGCCGAACGACACCGCATCCATGTCTGATGCCATGCGGGCGTTCATGGCGGATTCGCCAACACGAGAACGAACGGGCCGACAGGGCATCAAAGTGGCTGAGGGTTTCAGTTGGCAGAAATTGGTCGCTCGCTACGAAGCTGTCCTAGAGAAGGCGGTGGAAAGCTCACGCTGATTCGCCGCCGTCCGGTTTCCGTCAGTTTACTGCAGCTTGATCGAATCTCCCACGCGTGAGGCGAGCGGTGGGCGCCGCTGCGGCAGAAGAGCTCGTCGCGAGAAGACGAGCCGTTGAAGGGTAGGGTTGCATGCCGTCTGGACGTCGTCCCGGCATGCCCACGGCTGATTGCCTCGGAGAGGTTTTCCGTGGACGCGGATGCGCATACTTGAAGCCACGTTCTCGTGAAGGGAAAACGTGGCATCAAAGATGGTGACCCCGCGGGCTTCAACGAGTCAATCAAAGACGCGTCACGAGTGCGACTCTGGATCAAGTGGAGCTTGAACCAGAGCAGCGATAGCAGCATGCCACGGGGGCAGCATGGTTGTTACCGTCTGCCATGGTTACAACAGGCTGCCGTTACAACAGGCTGCCGTTACAACAGGCTGCCGTTACAGCATGCCGCCGTGTGTCCGAGTAACAGTCATGTGACTTGGCTGGTCCATGAACCAGAATCGCTCCCATTCGTCGACGACTGCCCGGAGATCTTCCGAAGTGTACAGCAGTTGTTGCACGCGTCGCTCCGGTCGGGCCGAGTAGATCGGCATGAAGCAGCCGACGGATGTCGTCAAGCAGGCGGCGAGTAGGGTGAGTTGCATGAAACGTCGCATCAAGCGTTCCTCCGTGAACGATTTGCTGTCGTTTGAGCAGGCGTTGGGCTTGCTCAGGGTTGATCGGTGTCCCAGCGACCTTGCGGGCTGCTGGATGGCGGTGGTTCCAAAGGATTCACTGCCGGTGGTTCTAGCTTTTTGGCATCATCCAAGTCTTGTTGTCGCCGTGCTTCGGCTTCATCAAGCTCTCGAACTCGCGCCTCCATATGTTTCCCAGGCTTGAAGGTCACGACATGCTTTCGTGGTACTTCAACCTGCTCTCCAGTACGTGGGTTGCGAGCTCTTCTTGCTGCGCGGGGTTTTACCTCAAACACGCCAAAATTGCGTAGTTCAATTCGTCCGTCCCGCACCAGGCACTCAATAATCGCATCAAACGTCTTCTGGACGACCTCCTTCGTCTGCTGCTGAGTCAGTTTTTCGACCTCTTCCGAGATCGTTCGCACGATGTCTTTCTTGGTCACTCTGACTCCCTGCTCCGGTCTGAAGTTCGCTTGGCGATCGTTGTAAACCCTTGCACACTTTTGACTTACCACAAGGCAAAGTCTAGTGTCTTCAGTCCGGGAGTCAAGAACGCTGTGCAACATCCGCAGATGGAAACTGCAGCCGAAGGCGGTCTTTCCCAGTTATCGGCGTTCTTTGCCGACAACTTTGGAACAATCGGTATATTCGGAACATACCAAGTGACAAGATTGCCCTGAAACTCCATTTGACCGCCATTTTTCCGCTATTTTTCCCAATTTAAAACTTCGGAAAAAAATCAGCTGCTTCACTGAATCTCCAGCTTTGCCCGGCGGCTTGGGGTGACTTGCCAGTCATTTGTGATTCGAAGGAAGAAGGTCAGCTAGCTGTGCTGAGATGCTAGCGAATTGGATTCAAAGCCAGCCGCGGACGATGAAACCGACGATCGCACCAATCAGAAGGCTGGCTGGAATAGCGATGGCGAGCGAAATCGCGATCGCCAGCGTCGAGTTTGTTTTAGCGGCTGGCTCCACCGACCAGTCTTCTGGAAGCTGCGGGATGGTGGAGAGCGAATCGGATCGTCTTTCCTGTGAAAGCGGGTTTCCCGACCCGTGCCCTGAATGATCGAGCTCAGGTAGTTCCGGCGTCTCACGGATTTGCGAAGGTTCTTTGGGCGGAGGCGGGGGAGTCCACGCCTTTCGGTCGATGGGCAGATCCACAATTTCCGTGGGGCTGTTGGCCCATGGCTCAAGTCTCTCAGCGACCTCATTCCCGGTTTGGATGCGCCGTGTCGGGTCCTTTTCCATCATGTCGGCAATCACGTCAACAAATTCCTCAGATAGATCTGGAGCAAATTTTCGCGGATGCCATGGGGTTTGTTCACAGTGTCGACGACATTTGGAGCGTGAGTCTCCACCGGGAAACGGCACTTTGCCCGTGACCGCGTAATAAAGTGTGCAACCAAGCGAATAGATATCGCTTAAAGGGCCAACTAATTTTGGAGTTTGGATTTGTTCGGGTGACAGGTAGTCAGCAGTACCAACAATTTTTCCGGCTCTTGGATCGTTCTCGGGACTCATGCTCCAAGTCGCTAGACCGATGTCGGATACTTTGGCGTGTCCTTCGGGGGTCACAAGAATGTTACCAGGCTTCACGTCCCGATGTACCATTCCTAATTCGTGGGCATATTGAAGTCCCTGCGCGGCTTGGGAAACGATGACCGCAGCATCGTTCATCGATAGTGGGCCGTTATTACGAATCAACCGCCGCAGGTCGTGGCCCGGAACGAACTCGGTAACCAGATAATGAACATTGCCATCTTGCCCGGCATCGAAAGCCCGGACCAGAAAGGGATTGTCCAAGCCAGCTTGAAGTCGAATCTCATGCATGAAGCTGGCGCGAGATTCAGCTGTTGATTTATCGAGCGGCAGGACTTTGACGGCACATTCGCGTCCCATGACGCGGTGGACGCCTTTGAAAACATGTCCCATTCCTCCTTGCCCAATACCGTCGGTAATCAGATAGCCACCGAGGGTGAACTTGGTGTGTCCCACATTCAATTGCTGAGCTTGATAATCAGTGATCAATCCACCTTTGACTAATGCGGCGGCCACGATGTTTGGGTCATCGCTACTTGCGGCTTCGGCCACCGATTCGTACTTGCGCTCACTCACCAGTCCGCTGACAATCGCGGCTTGCTTAAAAGAAAGTTTGGGCTGTGGTTCGCTTATCGACATGGTCTCAGCGTATCAGAAAATGGATTCTTTCCAAACGGTTTCGGGTTGTTGGTAGCCTGCTGCCTGCCCATGGATTTTGGATTGATCAGGTGTTTGCAGCAAAGACGACCAATATCGCGATGCTCGCGTGACTTTGCATGGTCAAAGAAACCAAATCGCCTTTGCATGTCAGCGGCTGCAGGTTTGATGAGGCGTCCCCTGCGCCATTTTCTTCCCGTGATCCTGAACGTTTCGATACCTTTTGGCTGCTAAGAACTTCCTCAACCGATACCTCCAACTTGCCTGTCATCATGTATGCGGATTCCACGTCTCTCAGGAATCGCAAGGACGCTTTGCATGGTTGTGATTTGGTTTGAACTAGCCTGATCACCCCGTACAGTCGGCCATCTTTTGCTCGATCAATCTTCAGCTGTGAAACGAGCAGATCGCGAGGTGACGTGTGTAGTAGCCAACCACTCGTCGGTGCGTTTTGAGATCCACGTACAGCGATCTGCTCCGGACCCGTTAATAGTTCGCGTGCAGCGTTGACGGGATTAGGGACGTCCATGCCATAGCTCATGTTGAAGCTGGCCTTGGTGTCACCCGGCACCGCGATCAAAGTATCTAAAAACCGATTTCCGATTCGTCGGTGGAAGGCGGAACCGTTACTGCAAATCAGTGTTTGACGCTCGGATTCGTCTAACAGGACGCCCAGAGGAGAGACCACGCGACGTGAGCCAGGACGGTGCATTTTATCTCGAATCAACGCTCGACAGATGGATGACTCGTCTGCTACGGCAGCCCGTAACGCATAGTAGTTGTCCCAGGCTTTACCTTCGACCACGCGAAGTACATCGATTTCGCCGGCGACATGCAATGTTCGAGAACCGCGGGGCAGTGAGTAGCGAAGGGTGAAGTTCGCGAGAGTCGCTTCGCTGCTGCTGTCGATCAGTTCACCACTGGTTTCAATGGTGCCCACGGCTGCGTTTGTGGTGATGATTCGATGACCGGTGCAACGCATCTGGGTTTCCTCACCCGGCGTGCTTTGCTTGGAATCAGAGGGGAGTGGACTGCAGCGTACAAGACGCATGGAAAAACGATTGCCCCGTGCGCCGCTGTAAATGCCAGCAATTCCACCGGTTTCAGCGCTAATTGCAATCTCCATGAACTCATTGGCTAGCAAGCGATCTTCTGCAATTGGCTTAACGCTCCTCAGAAGACTTTTACGAAGCCTTGCTCCGATTCCACTTTTGGGGTTGTTTTGGGAATCGCTTTGGCGAAGTAGCACAAATCCGAAACCGGGAACATCAACAGTGGTTTCGGTGACATTGCCTTCACGAGAAGCGGCAAAGATATGATCAGCTTTTGGTAGTGGACTACCCTTTGTTGTGACTCTCGTTCGAAGTCCATGGGAATTTGGATTCAGCAACAGGATATCACTGGACTCGCTATCGCCTTCCTGTGACGTGTCGTTGATCGTGAATCCCATCGCCTGCGCCAACTTGATTCCTGCAGCAGGCGTCTCTGTATCGGCAGGCGGCTCTGTATCGGGGAAGTCTGTTCTTGAAGAATCTGTTTTGCCCGACGCCAATCGCGTCATGCCGACGAGTAATTTGTTTTGTTCGGCAACCAATTCTTGACGGAACTTCTCAGCAGCAACCTCAATCGGTTGCGGTGTACCACNGACTATCAAAGTATTCAGCCACTCGGCAGCGTCGGGAGATGAAGCAGAGAGATGACCGTTATGGTAAGGATGCTCACCTTCTTGAAAGTAATCCGTCAGTGTCCAGAATCGGCCCAGCGACAGACTCCAACTCGCAATGCATTGCAGGTCCGCGAAAGTGTCGCAGGTTTTGCCCGGCCAATGAGCGAGCAGGGCTGTCGCAATTTCACCACTGTCGATTGCTTCACCCAATTTTGAGCCCAGATTTAAAAACGCGGCGTCGCTGGCAGCATCGATTGGTTTTGCGGTCAATGCTTCAAGATCGCCTGCGGCTGATTGCATGATGACTTTTGCTTCATCGCCAAAGCCTCGTCCTCCCGTAAAGTCGATGGGGATCATGCCGCAATAGCCGATCCGGGCCAACGTAGCGGTCAGGTCAGATGGTGTTGTTCCAGCAAAACGCCCATAGACGGGGGGAGCCATGCCGATGGACTGTTCGATTTGCTTGTGGGCATCGATGAAGATTGACTCGGCCTGTGACAGGGTCATGGCGTCAAGGCAAATGTCTGCTGTCGGTCCACCACCTGCCCAACCAATTGTTTCGGACTTCAACAATCCCCTGAGCGTGTCGACTCGAGGATCGGATGATTGGGCCAACGTTTGGCAGAGGTCAGCGTCAACAAGGATGTTGATCGGTGTTTGCTTGACAGCAGCATCGGCGTCTTGCTTGGGTGGCGTATTTCCGACAGCAGTTTGAGAGGCAAGTTTCAGTAATGATTCGAGTGTTGACTCGCTGGTAAGCACCAGGTCGATCAGGTGGGGATCAGAAGAGAAGTAATGATCACGCTCTTCAGCGAGGCAATCGAACACGTCGTGCAGAGCTGCAATGGAGTCTTCTGCGTTGCCGTCGACAAATGCTTTGGCTGCGGCCACCAAGCGATTTTGTAAATGGATTTCATCCAAGTTGCTGGTGTATCGCAAACGTCGTGTCATCACCTGAATCTGCAGTGAAGCGTAAGCCGCCGCAAAGAAGTCTTGTTCAGTCACCGTCCGCGCCCCGTCAGTAAGCGGGGGGCATGATTCCACATTCAGTTTGCTGAGCATCTCGTCACGGCTGTCGCCGGTCACCCAAAACGCCTCTTCGTCCTGCTGCGCGCGAATCTGATACCCATCGGGCAGCATGTTGAGGCTGGGGTGTGGAACCGTGAACATCCGTTGCCCAATTGGCTCGGGAGGAGCATCTGCCCGGTGCCAGGTAGGGATTTGCTCGGTCTGGGCCAAAAGCCTCGGATGCCACAGCACCGTCCAGGCAGCTAGCAGGCTGCGAGCGTCATAATCGGATAAATCGGAAGGAAAATCTTCGAGCGTCGAAACGGGGATGAGGACGCAGCACTCGTCAAAAACTGGCATGGCGGAATAAATTTGACTTGGAAGTGCGGNAATTGNTAGNATAATNAATCGNTGGGANCNNNCGCNNNNGNGNTNTTCACNNCNGCATTTTNNCCCAGNTTGTCATTACTTTTCTGTTATTTTCGTCNATTGNNANTCCGAATAATCCGTTTTCAGAGGTGGNCATGGCTCNACGCNGTGTTTAAANCGAGATTCCTTCATNTTACTGCCGCAGTTTTTTTCCATTTCTTATCACACGCGGTAGAATGAAGAGCTCAGTCTTCGGATTGTAACTGTAACGGTGGCTCCGGTCCCGTGGGTGTCGTACCAAACTTTTCCTATTCGTTCGTTTCTGATGTCGTGATGTTCGCTTCTTGAGACCACGGCTTTGCCGCGGAATGAAAGCGATTTCAGATCCAACCGATGAATTACAACCCTGTTTCCAGCATTTTTTAGAATCGCAGATTTCCTATGGCAAAAAGTCAGAGCGTTTGGGGTATCGAGATTGGCCAAACCGCACTCAAAGCATTGCGCTGCACCATGGTCGATGGCGAGGTCATGGCTGACGCTTTCGATTTCATCGAATATCCGAAGATCCTCAGTCAGCCCGAGGCTGACGCTGATGAGTTGATTTCAGATGCGATTAGCCAACTGCTGGAACGGAATGATTCCATCACAGACAAAGNTTGTGTAAGTGTTCCTGGGCAAAGTGGCTTGGCAAAGTTTTTCAAGCCACCGCCAGTTGAGGTCAAGAAAGTAGGCGATATTGTTCGCTACGAAGCCCGCCAGCAGATTCCATTTGATCTGGCCGATGTTGTCTGGGACTTTCAGATGATGCCTGGCAGTATGGTGGAGGAGGGCTATGCTCTCGAGAGCGAGGTTGGACTCTTCGCCATGAAGCGTGAACAAGCCTATCGTCAGTTGGCTCCGTTTGATCGCGCCGATATCGAAGTGGATGTGGTACAGCTTGCTCCTCTGTCACTTTACAACATGCTGGCTTATGACCGCATGAGCGATCGTATGGATGCGGATGTCTTNGATCCAGATAATCCACCAGCGTCCAGTGTGGTGCTTTCCATTGGTACCGATTCCAGTGACCTCATCATTACCAATGGTTTCCGTATTTGGCAGCGCAGCATGCCGATTGGTGGTAATCACTTCACCCGCCAGCTGACGAAAGATCTCAAACTAACCTTTGCGAAAGCGGAGCATTTGAAGCGAAACGCTCGCGAGGCTGTCGATCCCAAGCTTGTATTCCAAACGATGCGGCCCGTCTTCAATGACCTGGTGACCGAGGTGCAGCGTTCGATCGGATTCTTCCGAAGTCTGGATAAAAAGGCGGAAATTGGTGAGTTGTTGTTGACTGGTAACACCGTGAAGATGCCAGGTCTGGCAGCCTATCTCGAAAAGAACCTCGGTTACGATGTGCAGGTTCTGGACCGGTTCAATCGACTCACTGGTGATGACGTGTTGGCCAACCCAGCCTTCCGTGACAACGCACCAACCTTCGCAGTCTGCTACGGACTCTGTCTGCAAGGCCTGAATAACTCGCAGATGCACACTAGTCTGGTGCCGCGAGAAATCCTGACTGAACGGATGATTCGAGCGAAGAAACCTTGGACTGTTGCAGCACTGGCTATGCTGCTGCTGGGGATGAGCGGCCACTACGCTTTCACCGAACGTAGTTGGGCGACCACCCATGACGATTTGTGGTCCAGCTCGATCTCTGCAGTGACTGCTATGGAAGGCTACAAGTTAGATCATGAAAGTAAGGATTCCGAGCTCGATGCAAAGCTGTCGTATCTCAACGTGATGGGCAAAGAGGTTTCCGGGAACGCGGAAAGACGTTTGAAATGGCTCGAGATCATCAAGACGGTGAACAACGCTGTGCCGCGCAAGAGTTTTGTCGATGGCAAAATACCGACGCGTCAGGAAGTTCCGTTCGACGAGCGTGAAGATATCCACGTCAAGCGTTTTGACACGAAATACTACGAGGACCTCCAAGACTGGTGGACCGAGGAGTTGGCTCAACGATATCGAGAGGAATTCCGGAACTGGGCCCTGCTCACCAACAAAGAGCTCGACGAAGAGGCCGAAGCTGCACTTTTGAGCAATGCCGGGCCGGAGGGGGCAGGTTGGGTATTTGAATTGTCCTGCTACCATGACTACAACAAAGAGTCACTGACCACCGGTGGTGGTGAGATCGGCAGTAACCATGTCCGCCGTGTTATGACCAGTAGTTTCTTGCCGGATAACCCGTTGAGCAAGACTGTGGAACTGCCGCGCCCAGATGGTGGGAAAGAGGTTTACACTTTGGCGGAAATGGGTATCTCTTACCCACTGATGCTCGACGATAATGAGCCCAAGTTGGTCAAGATCGCGAACCCGGACTACGACCCTGCTGCCGGTTTCGATGGAGATGAGGGCGAAGCAGCAGGCAGCGGAGAGGGTGAGCAGGATAACGAGCCGGCCTTCTTCCAAGTCCCGCGTTTGGAGTTTGTTTTCCAAATGGTTTGGCAGGAGCAACCACTCGCAGATCGAGTGGCCAAGAAGGAGGCAGAGCGAGCCGCTGCCAAAGAGGCAAAAGAACGCGAAGAAGAAGAGAAACGAAATGCTGCCGCCGCTGCTGCCACTCCTTGAACAACTGATGGTTCGCATGCGAGGCAACTTATTAAACGGCGAACCTTTTTCACCTAACAGGCAACGGTCTGCAATCGTTCGCCCCTAGCAATACTTGTTACTACTCCCTGTAAAGAACTGNCATGGATCAGCTGAAAACTCAACTCGCCGTTGTTGGTAAGCACGGTTTTTGGATTTCGAGTGCGCTCGTTTTGTTGGCCTCACTGGGGATTTGGTACATGAGTACCTCTACCCTCCAAAACGAGAATGCATCCCAAACGTCGAAAATTGAGGGGAAGATTAAAAGCGTAAGTACGGTTCAGGGCGAGCTGAGCTCGATACCGAATGACTTTTCTCATGCTGAGATGGATAAGCTGATCATCAAACGACAGGACGAAGTTCTGAAGTCGTGGGGAAAACTCTACGATCGCCAAAAAGACATTCTCGTTTGGCCCGAAAATACTTTCAATGATCGATTCTTGAACGAGTTTATCGANAAGGAAAGCGGAACGGTTAAGTTGCCGTTTGAGCACTTCGTGAAATTTCCAACGGAAGAGAAAGACGAGCTTGCCACAACCTTGCGNCGGCAATACGCCAACTACATCAGCAATACTCTCCCGAAACTCGCGGCNGTGGCGGGTACCGAGTGGACTGCGGATTTCGAAAAGAAGGGTGGCCTNGGCATGGGCATGGAAATGGGAGGCGCTGAAGGACCCGCCGGCTCAGGACCCAATCTTGGTGTCGACGTCGATGTGACTGGCGCTACCACCGAACCGCTAGTGAAATGGTCCTCAACCAGTCAGTCAGCAGTGCTGGGTGATCTGTTCCCTTGGCGAGGAACGCTGCCGGAAACGCTGGAAATCTATTATTCACAGGAGAACCTTTGGATTCTCCGTCAGTTGCTCGAAATCGTTTCGGATGTGAATGCGGGAGCCGAGCAGCCCTATCAGGCAAAGGTGCACGAAATTGTGCAAATCGCGATCGGAAAGTCTGTCAGCACGACGCCCGGGAATATCTCCAAACCCGGAGAATCAGCAGGAGCTGATGGTGGAATGGGAATGGGGATGGAAGGAATGCCTGACATGGACATGGGCATGGATATGGGTGGCATGGAAGATATGGGGGGAGGCATGGGGGGCAGCACTGTTGCTTCTGATCCTGCCGATAATCGTTACCTCAACGTCTCCAATGAACCGATTGCAGGAGCGACCTTGAGAAGCGCTTTGGAAAGTAATAGCCCAAACGACGCCAGTCTCGCTGTTGCCAAGCGAGTCCCCGTGATGATGAAGCTGAATATGAACCAGACAGCTGTGCATGAATTGGTTGCACTATGCGGTAGCGCCGACCTGATGGTTGAAGTTAAGCAGGTCCGAGTGCTTCCCAAAGGCACCGGAGGAGGCGGAATGGGTGGCATGGAAGGTGGTATGGATGGTGGCGAGGGAGGCATGGACATGGACATGGGTATGGGGATGGGCGGTGACATGGGAGGTGGACCTGGCGGTATGGGCGGAATGGGCTCAGGCGGCGGTGCAGGATTCCCAGGCGGCGGAGCCGATGACAGTGAATTTCCACTTGATATGTCCGTCGAAATCTTTGGAATCATTTACATCTATAATCCGCCAGATCCGGGTAAGCTTGGCGTCGAGCAGGTTACTGAAGACACGGTNATTGACGTTGTGGATGGTACGATGGGTAACCAGCCAAATGAAAATGCTGCACCAGCCGCCACACCGACAGCTTCAGGTAACACCACGCCTCCCGCAGGCGGCACTGCACCTCCGGCGGGCGGCATTACACCTCCGGCAGATANTACAACACCTCCCGCAGGCGACACTACGACACCCCCAGCAGGCGGCGGAACTCCGCCGGTTGCGGGTGATGGTTCAGGTACAGGCACAGTTGCAGCAACACCAGCGGCATCCTGATTCTGCGTCAGAAATTTTTCAATGGATTCCCGTTAACGCGGTAAAACAAAATCACTTGGTCCCTATCTCTTCGAAACTCATAGAGTGTAATTCGCATGGATACTGATAAAATCAAAGGCTTCTTTGTCTACAACTTCGAAAAGATCATTCTGGTTGTTGTCATTGGCGTATCGGTTTTTCTGATCTACAGCGGTTCGCAGCAACCTGTGTTCACTGCTGACAACGATCCGGATCAATTGAAGACAAAAGCGAATCAGGTGAAGACAGACATCGACTTGGATCATAACGATGTGGTCATCGATGGTGCGGGCGACGAACCGAGTCGTAGGCCTACCTTTGATATCGTTGCCGCGACTGATCGATCTGCAACTCGAGTAGATGACAGTTTCTATCGGGCGACGAACAAGTGGGTTGCGGGAACGCAGTCAGGAAAAAAAATTCGACGTAAGGATCCACTTTTATCGCCTCCCGAAAGCTTGGTCTTAACGGCAGTGGCATCAGTGATTTCAGTACAGGGCCGTGAGGACGAGACTTATGCTCTCATGGATTTGGAAGGAGCAGATCCTCTCGAAAAAGTAGAAAAGAAATCACGGAGAAAGAAACGTCGAAATAGTCGCGGTGCCGAGGGAGAAGAGGCAGGCATGGGTGAAGAGATGATGGGTATGGGTGAAGAGATGATGGGTATGGGTGAAGAGATGATGGGCATGGGCGACTCGACAGGCTCGGATGGACCCACTCGCAAGTTCGATGGTCAATACGATTTTGGTTACCGCCCGCTGACCGAGGAGAAAATCAATCCCGTTCCTACCTTCGGCAGGTTCATTGTTGGAACTGCCGTGGTGCCCTACAAACAAATCTACGAGCAATACTCATTGGCATTGAGTGACAGCCAAGGATACAAGCCCGGCAGAGATACACCAATGTTCTGTGACATGCAGGTCAGAAGGGCCGACGTGACCGGTAAATCAGTCAAGGACTTGAAAGAAGAAGACTGGATAGTACTGCGTTGGGACCGCAAGTTGTTAACGGAATTAGCCGCTTATAAGTGGGCCGGTTTCGCGCCCGAAATCATCCCAGACGATTATCGTGATGATGCATTGTCACTTTGGCTGCCGCCTGTAGTGCTCGATGATTACCGGTCGTATGCATCGCACCCTCTGATTCCGAAATTGTCCCGCGCAGAAATCGAGAAGAAGGCCAGAGATCTGGAACAGGATGATGAAGGGCCAAAGCTGTTCAACTTTGATGGAGATGATAACACTGAACTTGTCTCGCCTGGCAGTTCCCAAACTAGCGGCGGAGGTGCCATGGGCGGCATGGGCGGTATGGGATCGATGGGCGACATGATGGGCGACATGATGGGCGACATGGAAGGCATGGGCGGAGGCATGGGTATGGGCATGGGCATGGCTATGATGGGCCGAGGGCTGGATGCCAATCCACCTGAATACAAACTCGTCCGGTTTTACGACTTCTACACCGAAGAGTTGTTTAATACGAAAATTCCGGAAAGCCCAAAGCCTGGGAAAAGCTATGTGTACAGCATCCGCTACGCAGTGGATGATCCAAACTTTCCGAGATTCCCTGCCATGCAGCCACAACTCAACACGTTGGATCCCGAAGTTGCGACGCGTGTGAAGGAGATGATGGCAGCAGTGACGACGATCGACGATCGAACCAAGCTGTCAAAGAAGTGGAGTGAGTGGAGTTCACCATCCGAACCTGTTAGCCTTGCCACGGTAGAGGAGTATTACGTTGGTCCTGTCAAAGCTGGAAAGATGAACCTTTGGCAGGTTGATGGGAAGGAAGTGCAATACATGCGTGACTTGCCCACCGCCACATTGGCAGCTTGTAACTTTGATGCGAATATTGACGCTAAGGTTCCGCTTCGTGTTGAGCAGTTGATTGAAGGATCGATCCTGAGTGCCAAGGCAGAACATGCGGACGTGGTTGATCCAATCACGTTGGAAGTTAAGAAAACGCCACCAGTTGAGTACGTCAGCGAAACGACCATTGTTGATATCGACGGTGGATTGCCGCTCGGCATTACCGAGGACTTGAACGAGCCAGGAATGGTCCTCTTGTTTGATCAGAATGGGGCACTGCACTTGAGTGATGATGTTTCCGACATGGAGATGTACCGCATCAATTCCTATGCAGATGAACGGGGTGAATAAATCGTTCTTGGTCCTCCTGAAGGGTGCGAGTGATCTGTCAGCTATGGGCTGACTCAAACAAACGACGCAAAAAGGTCCGATGCTGATGCATGGGGCCTTTTTCTTTGTTCATGCAAAATGAGTTTGAGGGAGTTTGGCGAGGGATTTGTGATACCAAGGTGCAGATGGGTTCACCAGCAGAAATCCAAGTTCCCTCGGCTGGAAGATCAGCAAAAGCTGACTGGTAGCTGCTGTCGTTCGAGGGTTTCGTTGAAAACGCGAGGAGCTCTTGTGAAAATCGAAATGGCTGGCGGGCAAAGATAATTCTTTTCAGGTATTGGGGACCTGACGACCATGGGGATCCAACGGAGTGTGATGGTCCATCAGGATCAGGTTTGAAGTCGGGCATTGGTGCACCGTTGCAAGCTTCGACAATCGTCCCAAATAGTGAGCTGATGTGTATTCTATCGTGCATCCAACCTTCAATCAGTTCACTTGAACCGCTCCATCTCGGATTGACTTCGAGGACAAAAGTCTTGCCTGATTGAGTGATGACGAGATCAATGTTCAGGAGTCCACGATGCCCAGTCTCGCGAGTGATGTGAAGTCCCAGCTTTTGCAGGCGTTGTCGGAGGGTGTGGGGGATGCTGACAGGGCCAAAAGAGCCTCGATAAACGAAGGGTAAGTCACCAAGATGGGTGAAGAGCGATCGGCAGACGCCGAGCAGACTGCAGGCCTCGCCATTGCAGAGCAGCGTAGCGCCGTGAGGACGTCCGGAAACCCACTGCTGGAACAGTTGGTGTCTCGCCTGGCTGGTTTCGTTCTGTGTCAAGTTCTCGGAGTTTGGGACAATTTTGGAACTGGGGGTGCGCAGGTTGCCCCATGCCGATTCGGGGCCTGTCTCTGCAGATTCCAACGGCCCGGCTGGCGTGTGCCACCGAACCCCCAATCCTCCGCAGGAATGTTTCTGTTTGAGAAGCCAGCGTTTACCAAGAGTCTGAGGGGGTTCTGCGTTGGGGATAAGCGAGTGGAAAATGCTTGGAAAGCTCAGGCCACATTTTTTACTCAGGTTTTCGAGCCAATGGGGGTCGTCCCAGCGATCAAAATTGGTCTTTTGGGGTGGAGGTGCCGGAACGCTATCTGGTTCTTTCGCTGGGAAAGGTATTGCGGTTTCGGGTTGAGGTTGGAGGAGCCCAGCCAAATCATGTGCAGGATTGAGACCTCCCACAACGAAGTGGGGAAACGTGCGAAGGCGGCTGATCAGTTCTGGATTCGTCTGAAATTCATTAAGAATCCAGAACTCCTGGCATGCTTGGCGAGTGTCGACGTCACCAAAATGGTCGATTCCTAGAACTCGAAAGCCGGCTCGATTGGCTGATTGCGCGGCTGCACGAATGGAGGCTCCAATCAGTACAACCGTCCCAGCGGACATTTTGCCGTGATTGCTGGGGCGGTTCGGGGCTGCGGGTGGTTGCATCGTTGGTGTGGTTTGCTACTTTCTTCGGCAGGAAATGCGTGTTTTCCGCCTCTCAGTTTCCCTGCGGCACCTTCGCGGTGGCAGAGAGACAGCAGCGGAAGAGACGGTTTCCTCTATTGCTTTAAGAATTAACTCGATTGAGATGATTGCCGAGATGGCGGGGTCGGGTGATTTTTAGCAGTTTCCTCATTCCAATACTCGCTCAAATTTAGGTCCCCTCATGCAATTCCACGTTGGTGAAGCACTGGTCGGTGATGGTAACGAAGTCGCACACATTGACTTGATGATTGGCAGCAAAGACGGACCCGTTGGTGTTGCGTTCGCAAATGCGTTGTCAACTCAAAGCGAAGGTCACACAAATCTGTTGGCTGTCCTCGAGCCCAACGTAGCGGTCAAACCTTCGACTGTCATGATCACAAAGGTTACGATCAAAGGCATGAAGCAGGTCGTTCAAATGTTCGGTCCTGCTCAGGCTGCCGTCGCCAAAGCGGTTGCTGACGCGGTGGGTGAGGGAATCATTCCCCAGGACCAAGCAGAGGATCTGGTTTGTGTTTGCGGTGTATTCATTCATCCCGCAGCCGAAGACGACGAGAAGATCTACAACTATAACTATGAAGCCGTCAAGCAATCGCTTGTCAATGCGATGGGTGGAAAGCCGACCGCTGAAGAAATGGTTGCGAAGAAAGATTCTGCCGCGCACCCATTTAAGGGTTTTTAGGCATTCGTCGAACCACAGACGTTTTTCATTAAGCTTTCCGGCGACTGTTGCCGGAAAGCTTTTTTTTTCCGAAAATCGAGAACCTCATGACAAAACGCATTCTCATTCAATTGGATAGCGACCCTCAACCAAGTTCCTTTGATTCTGTGGTTGCGATCGATTCAGGTGTTGATCATTTATTGAGGTACGGACAGGTTCTGGTTTCGGGAGTCGTACCATTGGTCCATGGTGCCATGTTCACTCGTGGGGGCGATGAGCTTCGCAATACGGCGATCTTTGTTGGCGGTTCCAATGTTGAGCTTGCTGAAAATTTGTTGGCTGCGTGTCGTGATGCTTTTTTTGGGCCAGTAAGAGTTTCTCTGATGATGGATGCCAATGGCTGCAATACAACCGCGTCGGCTGCTGTTGTCGCAGCGGGTCGACACATTCCGCTCAGTGGCGCCAAGGCTGTCGTGTTGGGCGGTACCGGTCCCGTCGGACGTCGGGTCTCCCAATTGCTCGCTGCAGATGGAGCTGAGGTGCGTCTGACGAGCCGCTCGCTTGAGAGAGCCAGCCACGCTTGCGAGCAGATCATTGGTAAGTCCGGTCAAGCATCAATCCAGCCATTGGCAGTCGATAGTACTCATGCCGTTGAAACGCTCCTGAGTGATGCTCAAATCGTTATCGGTTGTGGAGCGGCTGGAGTGGAGTTGGTTGACCAGGAAACCGTCGAACGCATGAGCCGACTTGAAGTAGCAATCGACTTGAATGCAGTGCCACCTGCAGGGATCGGGGGGATCGAGGTAACGGATAAAGCGAAACCCTTGGGCACCGGTGTGGCTTATGGAGCGATCGGGGTGGGTGGGTTGAAAATGAAAACCCACAAAGCAGCCCTCCAGTCGCTGTTTGAAAGTAATGACCGACTGCTCGATGCAGAAGAAATTTACGCGATCGCAAAAGCGATCGGTTAGCAAGCGAACAGCCTGGGAATTCCTGTCGCGGCCCCAATACCAGTTTGCGTGGTCGCGGAGAGCAGGATGTCACCGCGTCCGCATCACGCTTGTGATGACAACCTGAGAATCTGCATGCCTG
>NZHC01000125.1 GCA_002689655.1 Rhodopirellula sp.
GGTGGGAAAGAGAAAATCGAAGAGCAACTGAACCAGTAAGTTCGGATGACTCGAAAATTTCACCTAACCTCGTCCGCCAAGCGGGCGAGGTTTTTTTGTTCGCTGCGTTGGGAGTTCTGCAGTAGGGGCTCGCAATGCTTTTGTATTTCCCTGTTAAGCATACTGTTTGTTCAGTTGATATTTGGCAGATCCACCCCACGGAAATTCTTCGTTTTGAGTGATGAAGCGGAGATTTCGTTCTGGGGTAAACGGAAAAACTAACTTGATTTGGATTTTGGAGCTTTGTGCGTGAACTAAATGCAGTCGTAACGGCTATAAACAGCCGGTGGGGTAGTGGAAATTGAGGACTTATCACGTTTGCGTTGGGGCTTGTTGAGACGACGTTCTTCCCTGAGACCATGCAGGAGCTTGACCCATTACGACCGCTGAGAAATACCGTCATCCACTGTTTCAAAGTTTCTACGACGTTGGGAACGCTTTTTTTGCGGTGTTTTGCTGCTTTGTCTTGGTTTTTCTTGGGTGCGACCATTCCATTGAATCGACGACTGATCGTGATGGCGAGCATTCGAGTTCTTTGCAGGTCGTTGACGCTTCAGATGTTGATGTAGCTGCTGTCAAATCGGACGCGGATGGCATGATAGAGTTCACCAGGGAGACTCTGGATCGCGACGCGTCGATTTCCAAGGCTGAAGACCTATTGCGTAAGGGGCAGCTTGAGGAAGCGGCCTCGTGTCTAAGGGCTTTGCTGGTGAAAGACCCAAATGATGTTGAGGTCGTTTTCCGAATGGCAACCGTGACCGGAAAATTGGGGAACCTCGAAGCAGCAATTGAGTTGCTCGGGGCTATTCCTGTAGACCACCCCCAAGCGGGATTCCCTGCGGTTGGACAATCGGCTGATTGGTGTTTGCAGCTGGGGCGTTACGAGGACGCTGAGGAGCTGTATCGGCAATTGTTGGTTACTCACCCCGCTGCTCCCGAGGCGAATCGTAAGCTTGCCTTGATTCTGAATCGTCGTGGGAGGCGACACGAAGCCGCGCGATACATCACGCGGCTGTGTTTGCAAGGGAACGTCAAAAGTGATGAATTGCATTCGTTAATACATCTGAGTGACGCAATGTATGACGAACCTGCTGGGACAGGAACGGCCGAGGGTGAGCACGCGTACTACCCGATCGGAAAATCAGCAGATGCCCGTAAGTTATTTATGGAAGAAGATTATCAGGCTGCGTTGGACTTGATGCGTGAAGACGCACCTCTCAAGCTTCTCACCCCTGCTCTGCTCGCTTTTTATGGGCGTATCGCTGCGGAAGCGCAGGATGACCAAGAGTTTAAGCGATGGTTTACATTCACCAATGAAACGACTCAGCAGTTCTCGGAGTACTGGTCGGCGTTGGGGACTTTTTTGATGCTACAGGGAAAGCAGGAATCTGCTGCTCGTGGCTTCATTGAGGCACTTGATCGCGATCCGACAGACTTGCGATCGATCGGCAGGTTGCGTTCTTCATTGGAGACGTTGGGACGCACAAGTGAAGCCGCTGTCTGGCAGGAGCGATGGGAGACTCTCAGGAGAATCCTTCGTATCAATAATCAAATTGCCGATGCGGTCACGCCCAACACCGACGCAATGATTCGAATCGCAACTGAACTTGAATCGGTGGGGCGAAGACTGGAGGCGAATTTGTGGCGTTTGATGGCTGCTCATTATCAGCAAGTGCCACGCGAAGAAATGCAGCAGATCAATTCGATATTCCGTGAATTACTTGCGAAGAACACGGGGGTGCCTTCTGAGCAAGAACGGCTGTGTGGATTGAATCGTGGGGTGTTTCCCCTACCAAAGATCAAGCTTGAAGAGGAACTGGCTGTCTTCTCCGGAAAGCGACTTGATGTACGAGCGTCAGGTGTTCCGGTGGTCGCAAGGTTTGCGAATGTCGCAGACACATTCGGCCTGGATCATGCTTTCCACGTCGCCAACGTGCCCAACAAGTATGGATTCGCTGTTTATCAGTCGATTGGTGGGGCTGTCGCTGTTATTGACTATGACCATGACGGAATGGCTGATCTCTACTTCGCGCAGGGAGGTTGCGATCCACCCGAGTATCGAGGCACTGAGAGTAATCAGCTCTTTCGGAACCTCGGTGAATCACTTCAGGACTTCACGGTGCTGGCAGGTGCAGAGGAACGCAGATATTCGATCGGGGTTACTGCGGGTGATTGGAATCAGGACGGATTCGTTGATCTTGTGGTCGGGAACATAGGTGCCAATACCCTGTTGATCAATAATGGAGATGGAACGTTCACGTCATCAAAGTTTGATGATCGTGATGACAATGCCGTCATGACCACCTCTCTTGCCATGTGTGATTTGACAGGTAACGCGATCCCCGATTTATTCGAGGTGAATTATTTGGATGATAAGGATTTGCCACGCCGTCCAAGAATTGGCGCTGGTGGTGAGATACTTGAATCGATGAATCCATTGGACTTTGCTGCTGGCGTGGATCGGGTTTTTTTCCAGTCGAAAGATGGTTCATTGGTGGTGGAGAATGTTGGTGGGGAAAATAGTCTTGGCCGGGCAGGCCTGGGTGTTGTGGTCGGGCGATTTGATCACGATGCCGGTAATCAGGTCTTTGTAGCCAATGATCTGTACGCTAACCAATTGTGGAGTTATCGCCCAGTCGATCGTCAGTGGTTAGATCAGGCGATGCTGCGGGGCTGTGCTCACGGATTCAATGGTGGTAGCACTGCATCGATGGGGGTGGCCGCTGGTGATCTGAATGGGAATGGACGGTTGGATTTGCATGTCACCAATTTTCAGAATGAAAGTGTAAGTCTATTCGTCAATGAGCAAGGTTTCTTCCAAGACCGGAACGTTCAGTTTGATCTCGCGAGACCGAGTGCTGCGGTGCTGGGTTTCGGGACGCAAGCACTTGATTATGAAAATGACGGAACCTTGGACTTGGTGGTTGCCAATGGGCATATTGAAAAAGCAGTCGACTTGAATGCTCCCTTCAATCAGCCAGCGCAACTGTTTCGCAACGAAGGAGACCGATTTGAGTTAATCGAGGTTTCGGATGAGTCCGGTTATTGGCAACGAGACCATGTGGGCAGGGCGCTAGCAAAGTTGGATTTTGATCGTGATGGCAGGCAAGACTTTGTGGTCACTCATATTGGTGAAAAATCTGCTCTGATGCTGAATCGAACAGATTCAACCAACCATTGGTTTCAAGTCGAACTGATAGGGACTGTCAGTGAGCGTGATGCAATTGGTAGTCGGGTGGTGGTTCGAAGCGGAGATGTTGAACTCACCGGTTGGTTGAATTCAGGAGATGGATTTCTCTGCCGAAACGAGCAGGTGTTGAGTTTTGGGGTGGGGAATGCATTGAGCTTGGACGAGGTCGTGATTCATTGGTCGAGTGGTGAGCGGCAGACTTTTCGTGATGTCCAAGCTGATCAGCGATGTTTATTGGTCGAAGGACAGGTAGAGCTGTTTCCTTTTATCGATAACGTGGATTAAAGAAGTTGCTTGAAGCACGTTTCAGTGTGGCGGTGTTGATTGATATCCAGGTGAAGAGCTGGGGTCAGGTAAGTTGACTTCTAGACGTAGCGTGCACGGGAATGAACGCAGGAGCGGCTTTTATAATGAAACATTGGAAAAAGATGGGGGTAGCCGTGAAAAATCAGCTGTGTCGCAACAAAGTTTTCTGGGAATTCGTGGATTATGATCGAGGGCTGGCTTGGGCGACTTTCGGTTTTTGGTGAAGTAGCAGCAGTGGGTGCGCAGGGTCACCTCAGTCACGTTGCGTTCGCCAGCTTCCTCAAAGATGATGGGTAGTGCAAATTGATGGTTTACGGATGCTAGGCCCGAAATGGGAGAGTGCATTGAAAAGAGGCTTTATTTTAATTCTGCTGCTTGTTGTCATTGCGTTGGCAGTGCTTCGTGGTGGCTTCTTACGCACTGAGTTGGTTGCACAAGAGTCCTCGGAACCAGTGGAAAGTACTGCTTCGGGTTCGGTTGCTGATGTCAAAGTACACAGGCGGCAAGATAAGGATGGTTACTTGGGTCGTGAAGTATGTCGCGAGTGTCATGCCGCTAATTACGAATTGCACGGAATGCATGGGCATGCTCACACGTTTGCACTGGCGTCGGATGAAAAAATAGCCTCGAAATTCGCAGGTCGCAATTTTGATTACGGTGAACCGTATGGTAACTATGAGTACGATCAGGATGAGGAAGCACTGTCGGTGCGGCTCTCAGGGGAGAGCGAGGAGTCATTCCCGCTCCAGTACGCTCTTGGCTCTGGGCATCATGCTATTACGCTGTTGTCTTTGGCAAAGGACGCTGAGAAGGGAACGGTAGCTTATGAACACCGTGGATCTTGGTTTCGTGATCGCGATCGGCTTGGGCGAACACCAGGGCAGCCATTGACGACGCCCGAATCAGAGTCGGAGCGGTTCGGTATGAAGCATGTCGATAATGTGATGCAAAAATGTATCTATTGTCACACTACGACAGGAACGGTTGCTGATCAGAAAATTGTGGGTTTGACCGCAAACGTGAATTGTGAGAAGTGTCACGGACCAGGCGCGGAACATGTGCGGCAAGCCAGAGCCATGAAAGAACCACCTCCCTTTTCAGTTGGTTCCGATAAATGGGATAGCGAGTCAGAAATTCAATTGTGTGGCGATTGTCACCGACTGCCTGAAGCGATTACTCTGAAAGAGCTACGAGATTATCCCGATAAATTGGCTCGTTTTCAGCCAGTAGGTTTACTTCGCAGTCAATGCTTTATCGAGTCGGAAGGTGCGTTACGCTGTACCACCTGTCACAATCCCCACAGGACGATTAGTGACGTGAGTAAATCGGAACACGTTGCTAATTGTATTCAGTGTCATCAGCCCGGAAAAAGTTCCCACGTTTCATGCCCAGTTTCGACAACTGAAGGTTGTATCAAGTGTCACATGCCAAAGTATGATTTTGAAAGTCTGGGAACCGGCTTTCATGATCACTGGATTCGGGTTCACCCCGAAGACTGAATAGTAAAATGGATGCCGGTTGCAATCGGTGTCCTGACCACAAGGAAAAATCTGAAATGCCATCTCCTTTCCTACGATGCGTGATGATGGCATCAGCGACTCTTGTTTGTCTGTGCGGTTGTAGTCGGGAAGCAATTGTGGACAAGACGCGGCTTAATGATAATCCAGGTCAGGAAACGTCGGAGCTTTCCCCAGTCGTTACGCCGGTGGGAACTTTAGAAGATCCACCACCCGATAGCAGAACGTTGGCAGTGGACCATGATTCGTCATCGACCGAATCGATGGAACAGGCTTCCCCTGTCACAGACACCGACAAGTTGCAGGCGGACACGATGGCCGCTTTGGATTCCGGTGATCTGGACAACGCATTCGAGCTGGCTAGGGAGTTGAGGCGAGTTGATGGTCAGAATCCGCAGACGATTTTCCTCATGGCCCGTGTGCTGGCAGAGAAGCACCGGTTTCGTCAGGCAGTGAAAATGCTTGACGATTTGGCAGTTGAGTTTCCCGATACGCATCTGGCGGTTCTTGGTCAGACTGCAGAGTGGCTGGTTTTTCAGGGTGATTGGAAAGCAGCTGAGGAACGTTATCGGATCTTGAATAATTTGGCCGATGAGACCAGCTTGATCGATCGTTTGCTATCCCGATTATTAATGCGTCAAGGACGTAGAGTGGAGGCGAACGTTTTGTTGAGGCGTCTTTGCCGCGTCGGTAACGTGGAAGAGATGGATCTGCGATCGTTGCTATCGTTGGCTTGTCCTCTGCCCGGTGACACAGCGACCGATGCTTTTGAGCCGATTGGTTTGGAGGGAACAGCAAGACATGCAATTAGCCTAGGGCTGCTTGCTGAGGCTGCTGAGATTTTCCAGCGGTCTGTGAACGACTCTTCCGTCGTTCTCAGACCGGGAGAGTATGCGCTGCATGGGCGATTGCTGGCACTCTTGGAGCAATTTGAACGACTACCTGAGTGGATCAGTGGTGCTCCTGATGGGATTCAGCAGTATTCAGATTATTGGTTTGCACTTGGGGCGTATCAGATGCAGCAGGCAGATTTTACGACTGCCGCGGAAAGCTTGGCGCGGGCGGTGCTTCGTGATCAGACCGATTTTCAAGCCTACAAAATGTTAGGCTATGCATTGAATCAGATGGGTAAATCCGAGCAAGCCAAAGCGGCTATCGAAAGGGCTGGCTTCATTGAGCAGACCAGAAATCTCGGTAATGAGATGGCCAGTAATCCACAACGTGATGTGAGGAAAATCAGCGTGCTGATCGAGTTGTTGGAACGCTTGCAGCGACCCCTAGAGGCGCTTGGGTGGCGGGGGATTCAAGTTGCTTATGGACGGGCAAATGCTATGCTGGACGAGGCTGCCGCTCGAAATGTCTTGCAACTGATCAACCAGAAACGCATCGCCCAGCTTGGGGAGACTGATGCGGCCGCCAAACGACTCTTTGTGACTTGTGGAATCGATGTTCCTCCCGAAACCAGATGATTCGGAGAACTCGATGGGTTGTTGGCGACTCGGGGTCAACAGTAGAGGCAGTATGCTGCCAAGTCAGTTGGCCTTACCTTTCGCTTCCATTTTTTCCCATGTGTCACGGAGCGTGACAACACGATTGAAAACCTGCTTGCCGTTAGGTTCACTGTCCTTGTCGACGACAAAGTAGCCCACACGTTCAAACTGAACTCGATCGCCGATAGCATGCTCTCGCAGACAAGGCTCGCCATATCCGGTGATCACTTTGAGTGATTCACTGTTCAGATAGTCCAGGAATGTTTTTCCTTCTTCGGGAGCAGCAGGGTTCTCGCAGGTGAAGAGTCGGTCGTATAGCCGCACCTCAAATTCTTCAGCATGGTCCGCACTTACCCAGTGGATTGTGCCTTTCACTTTGCGACCAGAGGTGTCGGAACCGCTCTTGGTTTCAGGATCATAAGTACAAAGGATTTCAATGATGTTTCCGTCATCATCTTTCACAACATCATGGCAGTCGACAATGAAGCCGGCACGCAATCGAACTGCGCCCCCTTTTTTCAGGCGAAAGAATTTTCGTGGTGCCTCTTCGCGGAAATCTTCGCGTTCAATGAGTAGATTGCCCGACATTGGGATCTCCCGTTTTCCTTCTGTAGGTTCGCCCGGGTTGTTGACCGCTTCATTGACTTCAAGGTGACCCTCAGGCCAATTCGTAATGGTCAACTTGACGGGGTCAAGCACAGCCATTCGTCGTGGTGCTACACGATTGAGGTGTTCACGAATTGAACTCTCAAGCCGAATGATATCGATCGTGCTGTTGAACTTGGCAACGCCAACATCGGAGCAGAAATTGCGAATGGATTCGGGAGTGTAGCCACGACGGCGATAACCCGAGAGCGTGGGCATGCGGGGGTCATCCCAACCATCCACGTAGCCCTCTTTCACCAATTTCAGCATGAAACGTTTACCGATCATCAGTGTGCTGAGTTTCAGCTTTGCAAATTCAATCTGTCGCGGATGGTGAATCCCTAGCTTTTCGCAGAACCAATCATAAAGGGGACGGTGATTTTCAAATTCAAGTGTGCATATCGAGAAGGTGATTCCTTCAATCGAATCGCTCTGCCCATGTGTCCAGTCGTAGGTTGGGTAGATACACCAGTCATCACCGGTGCGGTGGTGTGTTGCCCTCAGAATGCGATACATCACAGGGTCGCGTAGGTTGATATTGGGCGACGCCATGTCAATCTTGGCACGCAAGGATTTGCTGCCGTCTTCGAATTCGCCGGCACGCATGCGGCGAAACAAGTCAAGATTTTCAGTGGGGCTTCTATCGCGGTGGGGGCTGTTTTTGCCGGGAGCAGTCAGGCTGCCTCGGTACTCACGCGTTTCTTCACTTGATAGGTCGCAAACGTAGGCGTCACCTGACTCAATTAGTTTTTCGGCCCAGCCATAAAGTTGTTCGAAGTAGTCACTGGCAAAGTGCAAACTGTCCCATTCAAAGCCCAGCCAGCGAATATCCTCCATGATTGAATCGACGTATTCAGTTTCCTCTTTGGCAGGGTTGGTGTCGTCGAATCGCAGATTGCAGGTACCTGAATGTTTTTCAGCGAGCCCAAAATTGAGGCAAATACTTTTCGCATGTCCAATATGGAGGTATCCATTCGGCTCGGGAGGAAACCGGGTCTGAATATTCGCAAAGCGACCAGAAGCCAGATCCCCATCAATCGCCTGCTCAATGAAGTTCTTTGATTCCCGTTTTTCGTTTGTTTCGCTCATCTCAATCGCTCCTGGTTCGCCCTCTGTTGGCGGCAAATGATTACGAACGCTCCGCCCTGTCTAGTCAGAGTTCCAAGCGATCGGTAGCGGCGAATTCAGCGAAGTGACACGTGCCGCGACGGCTAGGGTACCGAATCAGGAGGAAACTTCGTAGTGACCTCGATTTGATCGAATTCAGCGAGGACTCACGATGCCTCGGAAGCCACCTCGGCGGACGCACCCGTGATCGGGGATTTTGATGATGAATCCCGTGTTTCGAGTGACCGGATGAAGTTGATCAGGTGCCACACATCTTCGGGGTCAAATTGACCTTCAACAAAGGTCGCCGCAGGCATGGGCGTTCCGTCAATCCCCTGAGTAATTCGACGGTACAGATCCTTGGAGGATGACCCACCGCGAAAAACACCTTCAGCAAAGTTTCGCGGAATGATGTTCAGGGGGGGGAGAGCCCCGCGGGCCATCAAGGGGATCAGCTGTTCCCGATTTTCTGGTTTCAAGTCGACACGGGTTGTCCAGTCTTTTGTCCAGTCGTCGTAGTCAGTCGTTTGGCCATTGCCCAGCCCCTTTTCTCCGTGGCACTTGCTGCAAGATGCAATTTTTCCGACAAAAAGTTCTTGGCCCCGTTTGACGGAAGCTGTGAATTCTGGGGCTGTCACGCCGCTACTGAGTCTGGCAACATCACCCGCACTTTCTGCCAGCGGAAAATTTGCGGGCGGGTCTGGAACCTTCAGAACCTCATCTGGTCCGTCAAGCCAAGCATCGGCAATGTCTGCCGCGTACTCTTCTGCGTATTCCCATTCTTCTTGATACGTTTCATACAAATCTAAGTTGGCTTGCATTTCTTCCGTCAAACCTTCGGTCTTTTCGTTTGAATTTTCTTCAAGTGTTCTCAGGAAGTTTTCTTCAGTAACGACGCGATTCCCAAAGTCCGAATTGATGAGTCGGTCACCACCCTCGAGTATCTGCTCATGAATTCCCACGTTCACTTGCTCACGTTCGTGTTCCCCCCTCAGCGACAGATAGATGACGTAATCTACAAGAGCTTCAATGTCTTCTTCGGTTATCCTGCTTATTAGTAACGCCGGCTCATTTTCCTGTTTGCGGCGGAAATTCTCGGTTTCTAGTAGCTTTTCTACCGGCAGCATATTTGTGCCGGCGATACCTTCACGAATGAGCCTAGTAAGATTCTCCTTGGTCGGTTTCTCTCCTCGTGGGGTGGACTTGAATTTGAAGATGCCCATCCGATAGTCGCGCGGATACGGCATCTGTGCCGAGGCATCTTTTCCTCGACCATTTCCGGTGACTCCGTGACAGTTCGCGCAAAGTGCCCGGAATAGGCCGCGTCCTTGCACATCTGCAGGACCGGAAGCACGCTCCAAAAATTCCATGCTGACAAGAGTCGCAAAATCCTCATCTTCGGTGATAACTGCGGGTAAAGTCGGGACATCAGGACTGCCGAACATCGTATCCACCACCCACGTCGAATCTTTCGACGCTTGATCCATCGGGATTTCCTTCTGGATTTGATATTTCATGGTGTGAACCAGATTTGGTTCGAACACAACTGGTGGCTCCTTAGTGGAGCAACCGAGAGCAAATAACGTGAGGCTCGATGCGGCGAGTAGTCCAAGCCGTTTTGTTGGATGGAGCAACAACATAAAGATTCTTGGCGTGAGCGGCGGTGATCGGTGAGTCAATATTGTAGTCGCCACTGTCCTTTCAGGAATCGGTGCAGATTGTCGCGGCTCTTTCCAGAGCGGCGTCGATTCTGGCTAAAACACATTCCTTTCCGAGGATCGCGAGAGTGTCAAACATGCCGAATCCGCCTGCCTGACCCGTGGTTGCAACCCGAATGGCATGAATGATGTCCTTAAGCTCAATTTTCGTCTCAACGCAAAATTGCCCAATCTGCTGTTCAAGTTGATCTGCGCTGGAAAAGTCGACCTGTGCCAAATGTCCACGGAGTTCAAGCAGCAAGGGACGAGCATTCTGCGGCTTGCAGATTCGCTTATTGAAAGCTTTATCGTTAAAGGTGAATTCATCGATAAAGAAGTAATCAAAGTCGAGAATGTCACCCGCCATTTTGAGTCGATCGTCGGCTCCTTCAACGACTTTGGCAAGTTTTTCCTCCGCTTCGGGCGTCCCAAGCAAGCCGGCACGAGCAGCAAACGGTTGGGTTCGTTCAATGCGAGTCGCGAGCGGTAGTTGTGCGAAGGCGTCGCCCTGAAAGGCAATTAGTTTTTTGGGATCAAATGATGCTGGTGACTTGTTCACTCTTTCAAGCGTGAACAGCTTGACCATCTCATCAACGGTGAATTTTTCAGTTTCCCCATCGAGGGACCAGCCTAGCAGCAGAAGGTAGTTGAGAATGGCTTCCGGCTCGAAACCAATCTCACGATAGAAGTCGATGATGACCGGGTTGAACGTGTCGGCTTCAACAGGAATATCGCAGCGTTCAGCTATGTTCCTGCCTCGGGTAAGTAATTGGGAAAAATCCTTGTTGTTTTCGTACTTTGCCAATTTTCGCTTACTTAATTTCGCCGATCCACCGGGTTCAGCGACGTAAGGCAGGTGTGCGTACTGTGGTCGCTCATAGCCAAGTGATTCCAAAATGAAAATTTGGCGTGGCGTGTTTGGCAGATGTTCTTCAGCACGAACGACGTGAGAAATGTTGAAGTCATGATCGTCGATCACACTGGCGAGGTGATACAGGCAGCTGCCATCGGGACGTTGGATCACCGTGTCCTGCTCCTGTGCCCATTCAAACTGGACGTCTCCACGCACCAGGTCATTAATCGTGCAGGTCCCTTCTCGCGGCATTTTCAATCGTACCGTACGCGGGCGACCCTCTGCTTCGAACGCTGCTGCCTGCTCGTCAGTTTCTGCCATCCACCGGCGGTCGTAGAAAAAGCGTTCCCCTTTTTTCTCTGCATCATCACGTTCTGCTTTCAGTTCATCGGGGGTTGCATAGTCGCGGTAGGCATGACCACTGGCAAGTAACTGGTCAGCAGCTTCCTGATAGCGTTGGGATCGCTTCGATTGATAGTAGGGCGCATGTGGTCCATCCACCTCGGGGCCTTCGTCCCAGTCCATTCCGAGCCAACGGAATCCGTCCAGAATCGGCTGTAAGGCTTCATTTACATTGCGGCCCGCGTCGGTATCATCAATTCGCAAGATGAACTGTCCTCCGCTCTGCCTTGCAAGCAGCCAGTTGAAGAGAGCAGAACGGACTCCACCGATATGGAGATAACCAGTGGGGCTGGGGGCAAAGCGTGTTCGAATCATGGGAAGCTTATCGATCTTCGAGGGGGACAGGAGTGCCCGTGAAGATATACGAATCTGGCCGTTTGACGTAGTGTGCCTTTAAGCTTGATTCGCATCAGTCCGGTCTGGTTGGCTCAGTGATCTGCTAATTGCTCACGAAGCGTTTTCATGCCTCGATGCAATAGACCAGCGATCGCGCCACTTGTTTTCCCTGTGATTTCCGCTACCTCAGACAATTTCAGGCCCTCAAGGTAGTGCAAGCGAATTGCTTCTCTTTGAGACTCGGGAAGGTTTTCCACTGCTTCTGCCATTTGGATAACATTTTCTCCGAGCATTACATTTTGGCTGGGGGTCGGGGATTGTCCGGCCAAGAGCCCCTCGAGTCGTAAAGAAGAGTGCGCCAATTTTTGTTCCATGGACTGTTCTCGGCGGACATCCCTTTTGTCGCGATGCATGTCGCGATCCAGATGACAGATATGGTGTGCCAATATTTGACGCAGCCAACCCCTTAATTCCGCTTCAGTTGATCCTCGGAATCCATCGAATCCTTGCACCGCTTGAAGCATGGCTTGTTGCACCATGTCGCTGGCACCCACCTTTGCTTGAAAGGCTCGACGTAGCTGGATTCGTGCGAGCATTCGAAGATAGGGTTCGTATTCTGCAACGATGGCGGGATCGGTCACGTCAACTTTTGGATTGTCCCCGTCTTCGATTTGGTCATTCATGGTGAGTTATTCATGCATCAGATGAGATGGAGTTGTTTGATCGATGAGATCCGTCATTTCCGCTTTGATTGACTCAGTGGTGACGGTCGCGAGCATTTCAAGTTCGGCTTCCGTAGCAATAAGTGGCGGCATCAGAATGATTACATCACCCAGAGGGCGGATCCAGACACCGTTGCGAACCGTCCTGCGGCAAACAGATCGACCCATCTGTAATTCTGAGGGAAAGGGTTGACGCGTCGTACGGTCAGCGACAAGCTCGATCCCCACCATCATACACCGCCCCCGGATGTCACCAACATGTGGTTGGTCTGACAGTTCGCTGGTTATCCGGCTTCGTAAATATTCACCCTTCTCCGCAACGCGATCGAGGTAGGAAGATTCGGTCAGTAAATTCAATGAGGCGATTGCTGCCGCTGCCGCCAGCGGATTACCGCCAAATGTGTGCCCATGGAAAAACTGCCTGGAATCAGTTGCCTGCCCCAGAAATGCATCAAAAATATGCGGTCGAGCCACCGTAGCAGCCATGGGGAGATAGCCTCCTGTCAGCCCCTTCCCCATGCACAGAATGTCGGGTGTTACGGATTCATGTTCGCACGCAAACATCTTTCCGGTCCGACCAAATCCTGTCGCCACTTCATCACAAATCAATAGCACGCCGTAGTGGTCACAAAGTTCTCTCAGGTTGCGCAGCAAACCCATCGGGTGAGTGATCATGCCTGCGGCACCCTGAACTAACGGTTCCATCACGACCGCAGCCAACTCCTCATGATGTTTCTCAAGTAGCATCTTGACTTCGTTGGTGTAGTGTTCAAGCGGCGTTACGTTGATTTCACTCGGAACACGGTAGCTGCAGGGAATCGGACCACGAACCGGTGAAAAAAGAATTGGCGCAAAAAGCTGGTGGAAATATTTGATTCCACCGAGCGAAACTGCACCAGTTGTATCGCCGTGGTAGGCGGAGCCTAACGCAAGAAACCTAGTCTTCTTGGGTTTTGGATCTTCTCGTTGTTGCCAATACTGAAACGACATTTTGAGTGCTGCTTCGACGGCGGAGGAGCCATCGCTGCTGAAGAAAACATGCCCCAAATCACCGGGGGTCAGTTCCGTGAGGCGTTTTGCAAGATCATCCGTTGTTTGGCAGGACATGCCCAAGGTCGTGACATGTGCGACCCGTTTGAGCTGTTCCTGAACCGCCGAATCCAATTTGGCATGCCGGTGTCCGTGCAAGTTGCACCAGAGACTGGAAACGCCATCGAATAGTTTTTGGCCGTCAGTGGTGGTGAGCCAGCACCCTTCACCGCGTTGGATGACCAGCGAATCATGATCTGCCATCTGCGTAAAACCGTGCCAGTGAGCAACTTGTGATTCAGCGGGGTTCGTCATAGATCCATTCATTTAAGTGCATTTGCGGTTCGCATCGATGCTGGAAACCGCTAAAACGTAGGGGTCCGCAACCAACGGAGTGAGACATCGATGGCACGAGAAGCAGTTTACCAACAATCTGATCCTGAGACCTCCGAGGCTCCTGTGCCTCGAGAGCAGGATGGCTCCCTGCGTCCCAAACGCATGGACGAAATGGTCGGCCAGAGGGATGTGATCGAGAGACTCAAAATCGCAATCGAGGCAGCTCGCCAACGTGGTGAACCCTTGGGGCACATTCTTTTTGACGGCCCACCGGGACTCGGAAAGACCACTTTCGCAACTGTGATTCCAGCGGAAATGGAGACGGTCGTCCAGATGGCCAATGGTGCGGGCCTGAAAGCGCCCAAGGATCTTCTGCCGTACCTCACCAATTTGTCCGAGGGCAGTGTCCTATTTATAGATGAAATTCACCGCGTTCCCAAGGCTGTTGAGGAATACCTTTACACTGCCATGGAGGACTACCGAATTGATATTGTTCTGGGTGAAGGGGTCAGTGCTCGTACTCTCAACTATGAATTGCGGCCATTCACGTTGATTGGGGCTACGACCCGAGCTGGCATGCTGAGTGCTCCGCTGAGAGACCGTTTTCAGATTCGAGAACATCTGGGCTGGTACACGGAGCCAGAGCTTTGCGAGATCGTTCGACGCAATTCAGTGAAACTGGAAATTCCTGTCGATGATCCGTCGGCAATTGTGATCGCAGCACGCAGCAGAAGTACCCCGCGTTTGGCCAATAATCGCCTGCTTTGGGTGCGTGACTACGCGCAGAGTAAAGCGAATGGGAAAGTCAGTGACGCCGTTACGACAGCAGCACTCGACATGATCGGGATTGATGTCCTGGGGCTTGATAAACAGGATCGTGGTTATCTGGATACGCTGATTCGCGTCTTTGCCGGGGGACCTGCTGGATTGGAAGCGATCGCCCATACGATGAATGTCAGCGGCGATACATTGGAGGATGAAGTTGAGCCGTTCTTGCTACGCAGCGAGCTAATCGTGCGTACACGTCGTGGCCGCATTGCGACTGATAAAGCGTATGTGCACCTCAAACGGCTTCCGCCGAGTGCCACTGGCTGATGCTAAGGGTGCAGTGACAGTGTTGATTTTCGTTTCGCACCGTCAGCCAGCTTTGCTCCTTCGTTTGTGAACGACCTTCTTTTTTGTCTGTCCTGTCTTGGCAGGTTTTGTAGTCGATGCCGTCTTCTTCCGTTGACGCGCGGTAGTTTTTGCCTGCGACGCAGAAGTTTTTCTTTCTGGTTTTTTCCGAGACGTTGATTTGGGTTTGATCACCGCTTCATAGATGTCAATGTATTGCTCAACCGAAAGTCGCTCCACAGCTTCTTCGATAACATTTAGTGGAAGATCCTCTGTCTTCTTGAATCTCACACAGGACTTGCCCATGTTCATCTTTTTGCCTGTTGCTTTCCATGCTTGCTGAAACCATTTGTTTTCATCGCTGCTTGAGTACTGAGCGTAAAGATAAAGTGAAAAATGGTTTTTCTGGGATGCCAAACAGATATAAGGTAACGGTTCCTTGGGATCGCAGTGATATCCTGCCGGGTACAGGCGATGAGGTACGAAGTAACCAATCATGCCGTACTGCATTCCTTCTTTAAAACCAATCGGCAGACTTTTCTTGATCAGTTTGCGAAGGCCAGTCATGATCTTGCGTCGTTCGCTTGGCAGTTCCTTGATGTATTCGGGGACGGTCTTTGCTTTACTTTGCATCGTTGTTGTTGTTGTTGTTGTTCTGTTGGGTCGGAGACAAGTGGGGTGACAGTTTCATTCCGCTTGCCAGCAAGACTGATTCCTGAACGGTTACATCATGTTCTGAGTTCCATGCCAATTTCTTCTTGCCTTGAATCACGTTGGCAAGATCCTCAAATTCAGCGTCGTAGCGACCATCGGATGGTGGTGTCTCAATTTCCTGAAAACCTTTTTTATATTGCCCCCGCGGTCGATCCAATGCCAGCCTGACCTTGGGCGGTTCCAGAGGATCGATTTGAAATGTTCCCTGCTCGCCAACCACATGGAAATGGCGTCTCGGAAATCCAAAGGGATCAATGTGGTTACAACGCACCGTCGCTATTGCGTGTGGGTAATCAAAGACGGCAAGTTGATTGTCCAGAAACCTATCTTTTTCCGGATAGCCGCTTCGGTTATGAGCTGTGATTTTTTCGGGTCGCCCCAAAATTGTTACCATGGCGTCGATCAAGTGACAGGCGAGTTCAAACATCCCCCCGCCAGAGAATTCACTGAGCTCCTGGCGTAAGGAATCGTTAGCCCATTTTCCCATTTCAGCTGTCACTTCCGTGATTCGACCGAGCCAGCCTTTTTTGACAACATCAAATAACAGCACAAAGGCCGGGTTGTACCGAAGCATATAACCCATCTGGATTGTTAGCTGCTTTTGTGCGGCTTGTTTGTGCATTTTGCGGCAGGCAGGCAGGGATATTCCGGCTGGTTTGTCCAAGTGAATGTGTTTGCCTGCGGCCAGGCATTGCTTTGCGGTCGGCACAAGTTGCGAGACCTCGGTTTCGACAGCAATGGCTGCAACATCGCTGTTGAGCAATTCGTCTTGGCTCACCCAGGTGACATCACGATAAACATCTTTCCCCGCGACACGCTTTCGTTGGACTTCATTGGGCTCGACCACGCCAACCAGTTCGAAAATTTCATCGAGTCCGCGGATCGCAGCAAGTTTTCCGGCTGCATGGGGATGGCTTGTTCCAATTTGGCCGATGCGAATTCTTGCAGTTGGTGACGGCATTGCATGAGTGGCTGGGAGCAAGCCAGATGTCAGTAAGCCTCCACCCGCCGTGAAGCCCTTGCCAACCAGTGCTCGCCTTGAGATTGCCTTTTCTGTTTTTTTCTGATTCATGCCATGATTCTTGGAGTTTTGAGATGCGATTGCATCGACCACCCGCGACGCCCGCAGTTGTGATTGAATCGATTTCCACCCATGTTGAAGCGTGTTGTCGGGTTTTGTGTCCGGCCGCAACACAGCAGAGTGCGTCCCAAGCCAAAAAACTTAAAGGGGGGTGAACGATGAAACCAAATCAGCGATGCTAAGCATAATGGATGCACTCGTTGGGTGATTTTCCTAAAACCTGCTCCATCGGAGCCTTCAATAAAAAGTCGTCGGATCCCCTCGAAATCAAAGCACCAGCTAAACGTGCCACTTTTCTCTCAAAGGAGAATTCATTGTCCGCCCCAGAAGAACATATTCTAGTCATTCCAGAGTCCGTGATTGAGCAGATCGGGACGATTGAAGGTTTCGAATCTGATGTTGATAAGTTTCTTGTACCGATTTTAGGTAGTGAGTCGTTGTCTTTTCAGCCTCGCGGCGCGATGGAGACAGATCCATCCTATAAACAACTGATTCCCTATGTCCTGCTTGAATGGACTGACGGTGATGGCTTGATCCGGCTTTTCACTTATACGCGTGGAGGGGGTGGCGGAGAGTCTCGCTTGCATGCCAAACGTAGTGTTGGCATCGGTGGGCACATCAGCCGAGAAGATTCAGCAGAGGGGGCAGACCCTTACACTACCGGAATGCAGCGTGAGTTGGCAGAAGAGGTTTGCCTTGACTCAGAGTACAGTGAAACGCGGGAAGGCTTGATCTATGATCCTTCCAATGATGTTGGGAAAGTGCATTTGGGCGTGGTGCATCGTTTCGTACTGCAGACTCCTGATGTCTCCAGCAACGAAGCAGACCTGGCTGAGGGAGGGTTCATGACCATTGATGCTTTACGAGCTGAGTGGGATCGTTTGGAAACTTGGACGCAACTTGCGATTGATGCCTTGTATTCATGATTTTACGTGAGGCGTTTTTGTGGTTTTCAGTGAACACGCATGAATTACCTCAATGGCAGTTTGGAATTGCAAGATTTTACTTACAGGTCGGCTGAATGATTTATCTTGATAACCATGCTACGACTCGATGTGATCCGCGAGTTGTTGATGCGATGGTGCCTTGGCTCTCGGAACACTACGGCAATCCACACAGCGGTCATTCGCTTGGGGTGGAATCGCATCAGGCCATGGGACAAGCAGTTTGCCAAATTGCTCAATTGCTCAATGCTCCCGTCGATTCCGTGGTCATGACCAGTGGAGCTACGGAAAGCAATAACTTGGCGATTCGGGGAATGTGCCTGCACCCGCGGCAAAAACGCAGGCACATTGTCACGGTGACGACGGAACATCCCGCTGTGTTGGATGTGTTTGCGGATCTTCAAAGTAGCGGCTTTCGAGTAACTCACGTTCCTGTGCAGCAGAGTGGTTCAGCCAATGCCGGGATCGTTGACCTGCAGAAACTTGAAGAAGCCATTGATGACGACACTGCTCTGGTTTCCGTGATGTGGGCTAACAACGAGATTGGTGCTATCGCGCCGATGACAGAAATCGCGGGTTTGTGCCATGATCGCGGAGCACTGCTGCATAGCGATGCGACGCAGGCCGTGGGGCGTATTCCAGTCGATATGATTGATGTGGACATTGATCTTCTGAGTGCCACTGCCCACAAGTTGTATGGTCCTAAAGGAACCGGGTTGTTGATTATTGGCAACTCGAACCGGAGAGTCCGATTGAATCCGCAAATTGTGGGAGGAGGCCAGCAGAGTGGAATCCGAAGTGGAACCATGAACCCTGCAGGGATCATCGGCATGGCGACCGCCATGCAGCTTTGTAACGATGGAATGCAGGTTCACAATGATCGCGTTGCCCAACTGCGTGACCAAATCTGGAACACGTTGAACTCGCAGATCGAGGGTTTGCAGCTCAATGGGCCAGACTTCGATCGAGAACGGCGATTGCCGGGAAATTTGAATCTCGCCTTGCCTGCAATCGAGGGTCAGGCCTGGATGTCAGCCGTGCCAGAGATTGCTTTCAGCAGTGGTTCGGCTTGCAGTGCCGCACATTCTGCGCCTAGCCACGTATTGACTGCATTAGGAATCGACGAGTCGAGGGCCCGCCGTAGCGCAAGGTTCGGTGTGGGGCGATTCAATCAAGTGCAGGATATTCAAACGGCTTGCGAAATGCTGGTGGACGGTCACTCCAAATTGCTCGCATTAGCACATTGATTGCCTGCACTAGCACATGAAGTAGCCGGTGCCTCACCAAAGATGCATACCGTCAGAGTTGGCAGTGATTTCTGACGACGAAGCGATGAGCTTAAGAGAGTGAGCGAAGCGGGTCAGAAAGTTCAGAAGGATTGTCGCAGTAATTCAAAAAACCTGAGAGAATTTCAGGGTAAGAGTGTTGAAGAAATGGCTATCGATTCACGTTTAGCTTACCGACACAGGAGTGGGTTGACGCATGTGAGACACGTTTTAAACTGCTTCGGTACGTCTTAGCGTTGTTGGTTTTTCTCGCTTGGAGAGAGTCTCATGAGTGTCAAACGGGTCCGATTCGCGAATTTCAGCCCTCTGCTAATCTTGATTCTTTTCAACGGGTTGTTTGCGGGATCATTGTCCGCTGATGCACCACTACAAGAAAAAATGGCACCCTTCATCGGGAGATGGGTCGGAACTTCGAAAGCCTTTGGAGGTTTTGAAGGAACGGTTGACGAAGGCGACATCGCATGGGATCTCAGCTTCCGCTGGGTCCCAGGTAAAAATGCTGTCGAACATAAATGGCATATTACTTACGCCGTCTCTGGGAAGAATTTTAGCTCGGGTACCGAGTTTTTTTACCTCGATGCGGAGAGTGGTGAATTTAAGGTAATCAGTTCGGGTATGGACGGGAATGTCGCTTGGTCGAACAAAGGAACGGTGCGATGGATCAAGGAGGGGCATGAAGTTAGCCTTCGAGAGAAAACGGTCAACGGGACTCAGTCGACCTACGTCGTGCGAAGAGTCAAAGACGGTCCAAATACATTGCTGCTCTCGTTACCGAGTCGTGTCATCGATGGTGAGGAGCTGGGCGAGGTCAAATCCTTTCCCTTGGAGCGACGGACAGATGCGCGAAAGTCAAATCAAAAGTTGGCCGTGTCCTTCTTTGAATATTTACTGAGTGACCCCGAAAAGCTGAAGCCCTCGTTGCACGCGGACTTTAAGTTTACTTACATGGGTAAAATCGAAGGAACGCTTTTGCCTTACGGCGTGCCCTACGCCACGAACGAGTTCTTTGAGAAATGGCTTCCTCACATCCCAAAACTAGTCCCAGCTGGCATCGAGCTGAAAACGCTGCAGGTGATTTCGAGTGATGAAGGTGTGGCTGTGGTTCAGAAAGGTGACGCGCAAGGCAAATATGGTCGTTACGACAATGACTATGTGTGGATCTTCAACTTTAAGGATGGGCTGATCTTCTCGGTCGAGGAGTACAACAGTGATTTTCTTGTCGCTAGCCGACTTTACGGGCAAAAGGTTAAGACACCTCCAGAGTAAGCTGCTTTACTATTGCACAAGTTTTCCGGCAGCCAAACTGTCGTCTTGGTCCAATACCTTTGAGAAGATCGGTGCAGCTTGCTTGAGTAAGTTCTTTTAAAGGGCCAAAACCAGATGAAGTTTTTTGAATCTGGTTCTCAGGTTGGAGTAATGATGCGTTGAAAAAAGAAGATGCTAGCAACTCAAGAAAGAAAGTTGGTATCTGTAGTTTGGAGGCTTTCTGTTAGAGTTTCAAAGTTGGTTTTGAGGGTTTGTTTGGGATTCTGGTCCGCAAGCAGGTCCGCAGCTGTTTTGAGGCGGATACTAATTCAAATGCTTGTAGCGTTTGGGGTAGTGATTTACGGGGTTTTTCGTCATTGACGATCAGTTCCAGTAGTCTCCGAATGATGAAAGGATTGAACGATGGGCGGAGTCCCAGTGCTGCTGATGTTGATGTTGTTCGGCCCTTTGAGTGCTAAGCCTCATCTCGGCGTTTGTATTTCTCAGATCGCTGATCATCAGAATTTGTCAGAAACCTGTTTGTCAGGCTTGAGGTCTTTCGATCATGGTCTGCAAGTGCGAGAAGATCTGGCGGATCAGACATTTGGGAATGATGCTGATCTGGAAGTCTGGCTTGTTTCGGATCGCACTTTTGTTCGTAAAACTACCAGTTCAACCAAGATAAAGTCCCGCCCCTTGCAGGCAGATGATTCATCTCCCATCGCGATCCCCGAGCTTCGCATTGATTCCTCGGACTGCGTCTTGAACGCGGCTCGCAACTCGCGGGTGATTATCATGCAGAAGCCAGATAATTCTGGCGTGTCTGGCTCAGGATTCAGTTTTCCATCGATTCCACCTTCCTTAGCTGAAGCGGGACAATCTCTCGCACAGAATGTTGATCGTGCTGGCCGTCCCATCGATCCCGCAGCTTCGGCATCAGGTGCGACCAACGGAACGACACTGCCTTCAACCACGGTAGCAAACCCATCGTCATTCGCGATTCCACCATTTACAAATTCCACTGGAGCGGCACCGGCTGGTGCCGCTTCTGCCAATACTCTGCCTGCTGCGATACAAGCAGCCCCGCCGGTTTCTTTGCGTGATGCTGGGACTCGAACTACCAACTGGGGGCAGTTTCCCCTGCCCACAACGGCTCCGACAGCGACAGTATCAAATCCGTCAGCTGTTGGTGCTAACACGGCCCCTGAAGCGAATGCTGTGGCGACAGGAATACCTAGTGCGGGAACACGTACTCCGGGTGCGAGTCCATTATTGCCAACCGATACATTCGGGCGAACGCCTCGCGGATTAACAGCAGCGACTACCGGTCGCACGACTCCGCCCGCCTACTCCACTGTGCAGCAATCAACAACGAATCCCGCGAAATCGGGATTTATGCATGTGCCCACGACTGACAGTATTTTTAGTCGAAACCAAACTGCGAATACCAACGCTGCGACCAGTTTTACGGCCGGTTCAACAACGTCGAGTCCTGTCCGTGAAGTAAATGCTGCGAACAATTTGAATTCAGTGCGGCCCACGTCATCAGGGCAGGCAGTAGCAGGTGTGCCCGTAGGGCAACCACCAATTGGTCGTTTCGGCGCGAATCCTTCAGCGTCTTTCAGCCCAACGGCCTCCGTTGCTTATCCAGCGATCACATCTGGTGCTCCAGTGACTAACACTGGTTTCCCAGCAGCGCGACCTGACACCCGACTCTCGGTCGCACAGGTGGCTGCGGGGGCTTGGTCGGTGGATGCTTTTGGACAACCCGTTGATCGCTCGGGGCAGCGTATTTCTTCTGCTCCTGCAATCAATCACGGGCAGCGGCTAAACGATCAGGCACAAACGACTGGAACAGCTGGTTTTGGTCGTCCATTCGCGAATCAAACAGCGACCCACATGACCACCGTTCGCCCACATGCTGGGGGCGGGCACTCGATGCCGCAAGGAAGCATGACCGAGCAGAAAGAGGGAGCATCGAAATTTAATCATCCCACCGGCAACTGGAAATCAAATCAGGCCGATGGAGCCTCGCTAGCATCAAAAACCAACAGCTTACCCCGAATAGCCGAAACTCAAGTCATCGAAACTGAATCAGTCACAACTACAACTCAGCCGCTGTTCAACGGACTTTTGCTGATTTCGATTGTGGCGAATGTCTATCTCATTTTCTGGCTCAAAAACCTCCGCCTGCAATATCACGACATGGTGGCAGCAAAGCGGATGGCAAGTTCTACTAACGCGTCGTCCAACTAATGCACCCGGTTATGGACGGTGACTCTGGTCGCAATATCTCTTTGAATTAGGTATTTGTGGTGCCGTTTTTTGCATCAATGAACTAGGTGATTGAGCAATGGTCTCGGATTCGGTGAGCATTTCAGGTTGCTCGACGGGACGCTTCCTATTGGTAAGGAAGTCGTCGCTCTGCTTTGTTTGTAAAGGAGTTTTTAACTGACCAGTATGCATGGGCACGGTTGAATCGATCATTGTTTCTGCATTCGGGACGTTCGCATTTGGCGACATCGAAGGCTCTTGCTGTATGAGTATGTAACGCTTTGTAAGGCATGGTATGCACTGGTGGGTAAAATGTTGCTAAGCGACCGATGGTAACCGTAGTAATATGTTGTTTCGCCAATTTAGAAGGCTGGTGCTGGACATTTTACGCTACTATGCATTTTAGCTGGGGAGAGGCCACTAGCCCGATTTGCGGGACTTGGTCCCGCTGCCAAGTCTTGTCCCGCGAGCCTTAGCTTGGCAGCAAAGTAACTCGAATTATGCGTTGCTTGTCTTTCGCACTGCATTCGGCTGATGAACACGAACCGTGTCCTATCTTTTGGAATTACGATGAGCAAGAAATTACTGATTGTTGATGATCATGAAATTATTCGGCTCGGACTGCACTCAATGTTAGAGCTGACAGATCTAGAGATCGTCGGGCAGGCGGCATCAGCCGCCGAAGCGTTAGCAGCGATTGAGGCTGCGACTCCTGATGTTGTCTTGATGGATATACGTATGGAGGGTGGTGATGGTTTGAATGCGTTAGGTCGCATGAAGTTGGATCACCCTGATTTGCCTATTGTCCTGTTTTCAGCGTATGACAACCCGACTTACATCGCTCGAGCGGTTGCCTTGGGGGCATCGGGATACGTGTTGAAGTCGGCATCGCGTGAAAGATTAGTCGAAGCTCTCCAGACCGCTGTGGCTGGTGAGTCCGCTTGGACGCGGGAAGAGTTACGTCGCGTGACTGGGGCTCTGGCTACCCCACGGCTTAGTCAAGACATTGAGGTCCCACTAACGCAACGTGAGAGTGAGGTGCTGCGGCAGATGGCTCTTGGATTGACCAACAAGGAGATCGCCAAGATGTTGGGGATTAGCTATGAAACGGTCAAAGAGCACGTCCAGCATATTCTCAGAAAAATTGGGGTAAGTGACCGAACACAGGCTGCCGTTTGGGCAGTACGAAAGAATCTGGTGTAATCCGGAGCCACTAGACCCTTGCGATCGACTCAATCCGCCGCGTCAGTGAACGCGGCGGATTTTTTTAGTGCTGAACTATCTGGGCTTGCAGGCATTCAACAGTCATTTTGGTTGGTCACCATTTGCGCGGCGAGTCAGCACACGTGAAAACGGCTGAGTCTCTCGCTGGCTTCGTTCTTTTCAGATTTAGGACTTACTTCGGAAATCGCATAGATTTTTGCCGGGACGATTGCTGTGGCTGGTTGGCCACGAAAAAAGCCAGCCCCGCGGATACGGAACTGGCTCATTGGTTTCAACGCAATTCGAATGAGTTATCTCATTCGCTGGTTGGGATCAGCGGTCCTTCGCCAGAGCCAAGGCCACCTTTCAAGTCGCCATCCACACTTGGCATGCTACCACCTGCTTCTGCGGCTTCAGCCTCAGCGGCAGCACGTTCTTGTTCCTCGCCCCAATCAACTCGTTTAAGCGACAGCCCGATTTTTCGCTCGTCTGTGTCCACGCGAAGCACTTTGACTTCCAATTCTTGGCCCACTTTGACGACTTCTTCGGGGTCTTCGACTTTATGCTCGGCCAATTCGCTGATGTGCAGCAAGCCTTCCAACCCATCTTCCAGTCCAATGAAGACACCAAAGTTGGTGATCTTCGTGACAGAACCTTTGACGAGTTGTCCTGGCTGGTACTTATCAGGAATGTCGCCATCCCATGGATCGTTATCAAGTTGCTTGAGGCCCAGTGCAATACGACGTCTTGATTCGTCGACGCTAAGCACGCGACACTTGATTTCCTGACCTTTTTCAAGCAATTCGCTGGGATGGCCAATCTTGCGTGTCCAAGACATGTCACTGACGTGCAGCAAGCCATCGATGCCCTCTTCTAATTCGATGAAAGCACCATAATTGGTAAGGTTTCGCACCTTACCGGTGACATCCTGGCCCTCTGGATAGCGATCGATCACTTCATCCCATGGGTTCTTCTGGGTTTGTTTCATGCCCAAGGACAGTTGCTGACCTTCAGGGTCAACTCCCAGAATTTTGACATCGATTTCGTCGCCAATGTTGACCAATTCGCTTGGGTGATTGACGCGTTTAGTCCAGCTCATCTCACTGATGTGTACCAGACCCTCGATGCCGGGTTCGAGTTTGACGAAGGCACCGTAGCTCATCACGTTGACAACTTCGCCTTTGTGATCGGAACTGACAGGATACTTGGACTCGATGTTTTCCCAAGGATTTCGATCTTTCTGCTTCAAGCCGAGGGCTATTTTCTGCTTTTCTCGATCGATATGAAGCACTTTGACTTCGATTTCCTGATCGATGGAGACCATTTCGGTTGGGTGCCCAATTCGCTCCCAAGCCATATCTGTGATATGCAGCAAGCCATCGATGCCGCCAAGATCGACGAACGCACCGAAGTCGGCGATGTTCTTGACAATACCTTTGCGGATTTGCCCGACTTCCAGTTCTTTCATCAGGTAAGCACGATCTTCTTCGCGCTGGCGTTCGATCAGCGATCGACGACTAATAACGATATTTCGACGGGTATCGTCGATTTTCAGAACTTCGGCTTGGATGACGCGGCCAATGAAATCGCCGATATCACCAGGGCGACGAATGTCGACCTGACTTCCGGGCAAGAAGACGTTGACACCAATGTCGACCAACAGACCACCTTTGATCTTTCGGATGACCGTACCAGTGACCACTTGGCCCTCGCTGATCTCTCCGATGATCTTTTCCCACTCGATGATCTTTTCGGCTTTGCTCTTGCTCAGCGAGATCATTCCATAGGGGTCATCAGCGGCCCCAAGTTCGTCCTCCATCTCTTCGATCAGGACTTTTACAGTCGTGCCGACGGCTGGCTTTTCCTCTTCAGGACCCCATTCATTCAGGCTGACGGTACCTTCACTCTTGAAGCCGACGTCAATCAAGGCCCATTCATCATTGACTTCAACGATCCGCCCATCGACGATTTCACCTTGGGCATAGTCCTGTTGATCTTGTTCAAGCCAGTCCAGCAGCCACTCGTCAGCTTCTTCTTCCGGTGCCAAAACTGCCAATTCGTTGACGATTTCGTCGTCGTCCAGGCTGCGGATTAGGTTGCGATTAACCATGTGTTTTTCCAGAGGTGAGCGGAGCTGACTGACGACCCAGTCGCTCGACGTCTCAGGGGTTAGTGTAAGAATTGGTCGTATTTAAGTGACCCAATGTCACGTAAGTAGCCCGGTAACGTATCAAAGCCCAAAAATCGTCACAACAGCTAAGTCGCCAGTTTGCTGCCATTTGTTGGTCTTGTTCACCCTATCTCTCTACTCGCTGTCCGCTTGAGCCCGCAACGCGGGGTCCGAATTCGAACTCGGCTGGTGAGCCGCGTACGCCAACCAAAGTTAATGAATTCGCATGCTTGCTGCAAAAAGATCAGGAAGTGAGCTGCATCCAGTGTGGGAGAGCTGATCGGCAGAATATCCGATTTTTTACTCAGTCGCATCCTGTTCCACCTAACAGTTATCGATTCCTCACCACATGCCATTGCGGAAAACTGTCCACGAAATGTCATTTCCAGAGGGTAAATCCACTTCCTGGAAGTAGAGCTCTGCAGAATGATGCCAGCTGCCAGTCAGTCTCGAGTGATCGGAGGCAGAGGTTCACATGGAAAAACCGATGGAAATGGCTCATTTGTAATTATGATTTCCGGCAGTCCACTGAATTTCCGGGGCTGTAGGCACGCTCAAAGTTTGTCCCCGGGGTGCAGATGGGCCGAGGAAACGTAACAATGCCCGCGTGTTTCCCCAATCTCCCCACTTTCTTTTCAGCAATTCATGTCCGGATCAACTTCTCTGCGTATTGCTCTTGGTGGTGACCACGCAGGATTCCCGCTCAAACAGGTTGTGGCCGAGCGACTCAATGGAGCCGCCATTTCACTGACTGACTGTGGTACTAACAGTGGTGATAGTTGTGACTATCCGGACTTTGCTGTCGCGGTAGCCAAAGAGATCATTGAGGGACGGGCAGATCGCGGCATCGTGGTTTGTGGTAGCGGTGTGGGAGTAAGTGTGGCGGCCAATAAAATTTCCGGTATCCGAGCCGCGGTTTGTCACGATACCTACTCCGCTCACCAAGGTGTTGAGCATGATGACATGAATGTCCTGTGCATTGGGGGCAGGATCATTGGTTCGGAGTTGGCATTCGAAATTATTGACTCGTTCTTGCGAGCTCGTTATGTGCCCCAAGAGCGTCATGCTAGAAGACTCGAGAAGGTTTTGCAGATCGAGCAGCATGGGCTTGGTGCCCTCGAATGAGCAGCGAGATGTACCAATCATGAGGGTGACTCCGTTCTGCTCGTGGTCACCTAATAACTCCTCTGATACTCGTCCTCAACTCGTTCAGAAGAGTTTGGTTGCGGCGATGTTGATTTGCTGTGTTTGTTGAGATAGAGCAGCATTCATTATTTCAATCGCAGCCCGAGATTCCAGTGTGACCCCGGCTCGGACACCAACACAGGGATCGTGCCGTCCTTTGGCGAGTTCGAATTCAATTTCGCTAAGATTCTTCTGAACCGATTTTTGCGGTGAGTTGATGGTTGATGTTGGTTTGAAAGCGACTCGGCACACGATTGGCATTCCTGTCGTAATGCCTCCCAAGAGCCCTCCATGAGAGTTGCTGGTGTAACCGTGGCTGCGTATCGGGTCGTTGTTTTCGCTTCCCAGTCGCGCAATTACTTGGGATCCCGCACCAATCTCACATGCTTGAACGGCGTTCAAGCCTCCTAAAGTACCCATCAGCCTCGCCTTCAAACTCTGATACAACGGGTCACCAAGCAGAGGAGGTACATTGAGTGCAACGACTTCCACCGCGGCTCCAAGAGAGTCACCTGCTTTTCGGGTGGTCTTGATTAGTTCGCCGGCTGCGACTGCGAAATCTGAATCGAGCGAATGGATTTCAGAAGCCTCCATTTGCTGGATTGCTTCCTCGATTGTTTCTTGGGCAATGGTGACTGATCCCGTTTGCTCGATCACTTTTTCAAAGTGTTGTGCCAGAGAGATCGATGAACGCAGTGAGCCTACCTGTGAGATAGACGAGAGGATGACGGTTCCAAACTGTTCCTGAAGAAACGAACGTGCAATCGAGCCGCCAATGACATCGCTGATGGTCGATCGGTAACTTGATCGACCACCGCCGCGTACGTCGACAAAACCGGATGACTTATGGAATTTCACTAAATCCGTATGTCCCGGTCTGACCTCGCCTGTCTGGCCACTGAATTGGGTGTAGTCACCCGACTTCTTCGATGTGGATAAGACGATGGCTGAAATTGGTTCTCCAGTCGTGAAGCCGTCTTCGTAGCCTTCGGTCTCGTAGCTCTGGTCTTCCACCTCGACAGACAGCTTTGATCCTGTGAGAAGCTGTTCGTGATCTTCTCGGTAAATACCGGAAAGAAAGATGACTTTGTCTTTTTCGTTTCTGGGGGTGCCGTGACGATTTCCGCCAGGACGGCGACGGTCCAGATAACGCTGAACATCCTCTCGGCGGATCCGCTGACCGGCAGGACATCCGAAAATAATGGTCGTCACCGCTGGGCCGTGTGATTCGCCAGCACCAGCCACGCTGTAGATGGGTCCGCCCAGAATTTCCATTAATCAGATGTCCCTTCGTGGAATCAAGTAAAGTCAGAGACCAGCATAGCGTGGAACGTTTTTTTAATGTAGATGCTCCATCCGAGCTGGATAAAATAGGCAGGGTAGCGGCTGGGCTTGATGGAACGCCATGGGCAACAACAGTATGATGATCTGGGTTGAATTGACCAGTTTAATGATACGCTGCTGGCGTTAGCCCCGCTCATCAGAGTAATTTTTGACCAACAATCAGGATCAGACACCTCGTTGAGTTCCCAGGTTCGGGGGCAAGGGTGGTCCAGAAGTTGGGTCATCGGAGCAAGGTTGCTCTGAGGTTGCTCTGAGGTTGCTCCGAGGTTGCTCCGACTGTTGGTGTCATGTTTACCTGCAGTGCAGTCGTGGAATCGGTCAGTTGCCAAAAAACTGTTTTCTTAGTGTTCTTTCCCCTGGCATCCCCTGAATTGTGTCATGCATGTAGTGAATACTCGGATCAACTCGCTGATTTTTGTATCGGCACTTCTCGCGGCCTGTTCCACTGGTCTTGTGATAGGAGAGGAACCTCAGATTCTGAAGGTCAGCAGTGAGGAGGCTGTTGCATCTAATTATTCACATCAACGAGCAGTGGATTTTTTGGACCGCACTGCGATGGCGTGGACCAAAAAGTATAAATGTTTTACCTGTCATACTAACTTTGCTCATCTCATCGCAGTTTCAGAGCTTGACCAGCAACCAGAATATTTTCAGAAGATTCGAAATTCACTGAATGAGTTGGTGCAAACACGCTGGCGAGAAAAAGGTCCAAGATGGGATGCCGAAGTCGTCATGGCAGCAATGACTCTGACCGTTGTCGACCGAAATCTTAGTGAGCCGTTAAGCCAAAATGCCAGGCTTGCTTTGGACCAAATGTGGCAAGTGCAGCAACCGCATGGGGGATTTGATTGGTTGAAATGTGACTGGCCACCAATGGAATCTGATGATCAGTACGGCGCCGTGGTAGCTGCAGTTGCCGTGAGTGCTGCTCCAGCAACTTACCTGCAGCAGAAGCAAGTTCAAAACGGCATTGAGAAATTGAAAAGCTATCTTAGTCAAAGCAGGAAACAAAAACTACGGCTACATCATCGTGCAATCTTGTTGTGGGCCCAGTCACTCAGGCCAGGCTGGATGAATCAACAGGAAATTGATTCAACCGTTGCTGCATTAACTTCACTGCAGAGACCTGATGGTGGCTGGAATACACCTTCCCTTGGCAAGTGGGGCCGGGAAGACGGAAGTGTTCCCGATCTGGTGACCAGCGATGGGTATGGAACCGGCTTTGCCGTGTTGATGCTTACTAAAGCAGGACTGAAATCGGATAACGTGGCGATCCGAAATGGATTGGCTTGGCTCAAAAAGAACCAAAGACAGAGCGGGCGTTGGTATACTAGGTCCGTGAGTCGAGATAGTCGTCACTTTCTGACGCATGCAGGAACTGCGATGGCACTGATGGCGCTGCAGGCCTGTGGTGAGGGCGAAGAAAACTGATTTTTTGGCTATCTAAATTCTGGTCGTGTGTTTGCGGTGACTCAATCAGTTTGATTCCCACACCAGCTGGCGGGCGGTCAAAGTTCATCAGTTGCCCTCATGTGTCAGTTCTCGACGGTCGGAATGCTGGAGAGTGATAGGGTAGCAGCTATGGTTTGCTAGTCGCATGATCGATGAGTTTCCCGACATACTTTCCCAGTCGAACAGGAGGTTGTTTTGCTTGTCGAGTCAGCCCCGAAATTTGCTTTACTTCGGTCCCAGTCAGTCGTGCATTCATGTCAAGAACATTCAGTGCTGCTACCGCTACATAGTGTCCGTGGCGATTTACATCGGCCAGTTCAATAAGACGCGCGACAGCCTTTCGCTGGGTGGAACTGCTCTCATTAGCAAGCAGGCCGTCGCAGGCAGCGATAGCTACGCTTGGCGACTCATCGCTGGTAGCAGTAATCAAGGCTTTATTTCGCTTCGTATTACTGGCAGGTCGGATTGCCAAGCCACGGACAGCCCAAAAGCGTATTCCACTATGAGGATCCGACGAAAGCTTCACCAGCTCTTCAGTCGAGTATCCATTGCTTTGTTCCAATGAACGAAAAGCAACCTCTGACAAACGAGCGAAAAGTTTCTTGTGCGCTAGAGCGAACTCCCGAGGAGATTGTGAGTCTGCCAGGCGATGCATCTCAGCCTCAGGTAGCAAGCCCAGATCAAGGGATTCCTGCATCCACTCGTGGAGGGTGTTTCGCAGTTCACTTGTCTTTTTCTGGTGATCGGGCGAGTTTGCCAAGTTGTTGATTTCATCAGGATCCGTTTGCAGATCAAATAGTTCCTCGAATGGTTTATCTTGCCAGAACTTAGCTTGAGCGGCGTTCAAATCTCCCGCTCGGTACATTTCGTTCCAGACTCGTGTTGTTGGGGTTTGAAACATGTAGTCCACGTGTTTCAGGTAAGGGCGGTCGGGGTAGAAATGCCTCATGTAGACGAATCTGCCGTCGGTGCATGTGCGGACCATGTCAATGCGTTCGTCCATGCGTCCCCGGTAACCGAAAAGATATTTCTTTGCTGCTCCGTCGTACTTGCCGGCAAACGGTATGCCCTGCATGTGGGTTGGTGGTTTCAGTCCAGCCACACTTATGGCAGTTGGTCCCAAGTCAACAAAAGATACAAGGCGATCGGTGACTTTGCCGCTTGCATAATCAGCGGGAGCCAATTGCCTGAATTTGGCTGGCACGTGCAATAAAAGTGGGACGCGAAGCCCCGAATCGAACGGCCAACGCTTGCTTCGTGGCATCCCGCTGCCGTGGTCACCGTAATAGAAAATGATGGTTGATTCGTTGAGGCCATCTGCTTCCAAGTCAGCAAGAATCGCACCGACTTGCTGATCCATTTCAGTCATCTTGTCATAGTATTGAGCCCAGTCATGCCGGACTTCCGGAGTGTCAGGATGGTAGGCGGGAAGCGGTGCTTCGGTGGGATCGTGCTTGAGTTGGTGAGGCCTTGTTCGAATCTTGCTTTCGTGACTCACCGTGAAATTGAAAATGGAGAAAAACGGTGTGTCTTTTCTTGGGCGATTTCGCCAATGCGCTTTCCTGCCGCTGTCATTCCAGCCACCATCTTCCGTGGCAAAGTTGTAGTCCTTCTTGGAATTGTTGGTGCAGTAGTAACCTGCTTTGCGAAGAATGTCTGGGTAAGTATTCAAACTCGTCGGTAAACTGACTCCGCTACGCATGTGATGTCCGCCGAGGCTGGTAGCGTACATTCCAGAAATGATCGTAGTTCTTGCTGGTGCACATACAGGAGCATTGGACCAACAGCGATGATAGCGAAGCGACTTTTGAGCCAGCGCATCGATGCTCGGTGTTTCGGCATACTTATCGCCATAGCAACCCAGTTGTGGCCCGTTGTCCTCGCTGGTAATCCAGAGGATGTTGGGTTGCTTTCCGGTCGCGGTTGTCGCTGTCAATAGGGCTGCGAAAAGAAGAGAGTGCAGGCGAGAAACGGTCATGAAGCAGATTCCAAGATGAAGTTAAGCGATCAGGTTATGAACTACGCGGCCGTGAACATCGGTCAGCCGATAGTCACGTCCCGAGTACCGGAAGGTAAGTTTTTTGTGGTCGATTCCCATCTGATGCAAAACAGTCGCGTGAAGGTCATGCACATGCACCCGATTTTCGACAGCATGCATTCCAAAATCGTCTGTCGAGCCGTGCGTCAATCCTCCACGTATGCCACCGCCGGCCAAAAACATGGAGAAGCCAGTGTGGTGGTGATCTCGGCCCGCTTTTCTCTTGTCTTTGGACTTGTCCACTTGTGCGTAGGGCGTGCGGCCAAACTCGCCGCCCCAGATCACGAGCGTGTCGTCAAGCATTCCGCGATTCTTCAGGTCATGCAATAAGGCAGCTGTTCCCCGGTCTGCATCGGCGCATAACGTGCGGTGTGATTGATTGTTGTTCTTGTGGGTGTCCCAAGGCTGCTTTTGTCCTTTACTGACGTAAAATACCTGGACAACACGTACTCCGCGTTCCAATAAGCGACGCCCAAGCAGACAGCTTCGACCGTACTCCGAGTCGCCGTAGGATTCGCGAGTTTGTTCTGACTCCAGTGACAGGTCAAACGCTTCGGATGCTTCGCTTTGCATTTGAAAGGCAAGCTCCATTGAGCGTATGTGTGTTTCCAGTGCTGCATCGCCCGGTCGAGAATCCTTGTGCTGGGCGTTCAATGCTTGGACCAATTTCAGCTGCTTTCGCTGTGCTGCATTGCCAAGGTTGGGATGGCGAATGTTGCTGACTAAATTTTCTACCTCAGTGTGGTTGGTATCGACCTCAATGCCTTGGTGTTGGCCGGGTAAAAAAGCACTGGACCACAGTTGGGGGCCAACAACTGGCAATCCTGGAGACAAGGCAACAAAGGCGGGAAGGTTTTCATTTTCGGTGCCCAGTCCGTATGATAACCATGAACCCATGCTTGGGCGTGTTGGTTGTTGATGTCCGGATTGCATGAGTAGCAAGCCTGGCTCATGATTGGGGACATCGGTGTGCATCGATCGGATGACACATAAATCATCAGCATGCTTGGCGAGCTTCGGCAGCAGTTCGCTCATGACCACGCCGCTGTCGCCATGGGCAGCAAATTTGAACGGTGATGGCATGTAACCGGCGGCACGGTTTTTTCCTGCGATATCTTCCGAGGGTGATTCACCCTCGTGTTTTGCCAGCATCGGTTTGGGATCGAAAGTGTCGACGTGTGAAGGCGCGCCATTCATGAACAGGAAAATGATACGCTTTGCGCGGGCAGGATGGTGCACCAACTGCGGAGCAATCTTGTCATCGGATGGTGTCGTTGCTCCTCTGCCTGATTGCAAGGCACCGCAGAGGCCAATCGTCCCAAAGCCGGTTGCTGCTCGGCGGAGAAGATCACGACGAGAACTCTGGAATTGCATACTAGTCCACCATGAACATTTCGTTACTGATCAGCAGAGCCTGCGCGTATTGTGGCCATGCATCGGGGTTTCCCTGCTTGTCTTTGGTTATTTTTTCCCGACCCAAGAACTGCTCTGCCAGTGACACCTCAATTGTGTCTGCATTGCGAGAAAATAATAGCTGGTAAGCATGTTCAATTTTGGAGCGAGTTGAACCGCCATACTGCTTGAGTCGAGTCGCCAACGCGTTTGCCTGGAAAACCATGAATTTGCTATTCAACAGAAAAAGTTTCTGCAGTGGAGTTGTAGTTTCAAAACGCTTGGCACTGTGTGCATTTGGATCGGGGAAGTCAAACCGAGCGAGCATCGGGTTCAGGTTCATGCGACTGATTTCGCTGTACAGCGTTCGGCGGCCTTCATTCGGTTCATCCGGTTGTATTGAATGACCGCCAATTGTGGAGTTGAGTCGACCAGTGACTGATAAGATGGCATCGCGATACGCTTCGACACTCAAACGCCGTCTTGGCATTCTGCTGAGTAATCGATTTTCCGGATCCAAGGCAATTTTAGCGGGATCGATGTGACTGCTCTGACCATACGTTGAGGAAAGTACAATTTCGCGTTGAAGCCATTTCCATGACCAACCATGCTTCATGAAGCGAACAGCAAGATCATCTAATAGATCAGGATGGGTGGGTTGCTCACCGAGCGCGCCGAAGTTGCTCGGAGTCCTAACCAATGCGTGTCCCATGAGTTGCTCCCACACACGGTTCACAAGGACGCGTGCGGTCAGCGGATTGGATTGCGCAGTGATGGCATCGGCAAGATCACTTCGGCCGCTGCCATTGTTGAAAAAGATAGGTTCTTCAGACAAAGCTGTGAGAAATCTTCTTGGTACCAATTCTCCTTTCTTGTTGGCATCACCTCGGATCATCACATTCAGGTCAATTGGTTTGCCATCACGTACCAGATGGTAAGCGTCTTCAGGTTTCTTGGCTTGACCCTTGCCTTGCTTCGCAACCGTTTGGTTTAGTGGGCGGTTGAACATCTCAGTGCTCGCAAATACACCGGCTAAAGCATAGTAGTCTGATGTAGGGATGGGGTCGTACTTGTGGTCATGGCACCGTGCGCATGCTACGGTCAACCCGAGCAGGCCTCGGGATACCGTGTCCACGCGATCCTCCCATTCGTCAGCCATGACTTCTGGTGCGTTCCGGCGGTAATACTTTGGCCCAAGTCCAAGAAAGCCTAGCGCGACATGTTCTTGTTTGTCTTCTGGAATGATCAGATCAGCAGCCAGTTGCAGTCGGATGAACTGGTCGTACGGAAGGTCATTTGCAATCGCATTAATTACCCAGTCACGATAGTGATAGGCATTAGGGTAGGTTAACGAGTTATTGCTGCCGACTTTGTGTGCCTGGTCCTCGGCATAGCGAGCTATGTCCAGCCAGAGTCGTGACCATTTTTCGGCGTGTTGGGGCGACGCAAGAAATGCATCGACGAGTCTTCGCTTGCTGCCAGGTCTTTTGTCTGCCAAGTAATGTGCTGTTTCTGTGGGCGAAGGTGGTAGCCCACGCAAGTCGAAAGAAAGTCGCCTGATAAATGTGCTGCGATCCGCTGAAACGTTAGGGCTGATGCCCCTTGTTTGCAAGCTTTCCAGTACGAAAGCATCCAGCGTGGTCGCGCACCACTCAGGATTTTTTGTCATGGGCGTGGGATGGCTCGTAGGTGATTGAAAGGCCCATTGTGATCGAATTTCTTCCCAGTCGAATTGACTTGCTTGCTCTGCACCTACCTCACTGCTTGTGCGGGGATCAGTTGCGCCAGCGGCAATCCAAATTTCAAAGTCACGGATGACCTGTTCCGGGAGTTTTCCTTCCGGTGGCATTTTCAGATCTTCGTAACGAAGTGCAGAGAGCAACACACTGCCCTCGATGTCACCTGGTTTGATGATTGGCCCTGTCTCGCCACCTCGCTGCATGGCTGTGGGGTCATCGAGTCGGAGTCCGCCTTGAATGTTGTCCTTGTCTCCGCCATGGCACTCGTAGCAATGGGTTGCGAATGCGGGGCGTATCTTTCTTTCAAAGAAATCACCTGAGTCGGTTGCAGTCGCAACCAAGCACAAACTTACACCATAAATCATGTAAGACAGTTGTAGCAGTTCACGAGAAAATGCGTGGCTAACTCTCAATGCTGATGCTTTTTCGGCTGGGGTGGCTGAGGGAGCTTGGTGGGATTTTGATCTCCGCGTGAATAACGATTCGGATCACAGCCAAGGTTACACTGGCAGCAAAGGATTCAAGCGGTTTCAACGCCTCGCATTGTAGGGCATGTGGTGTCCACCACCAAACGAAAATGGCGACACTGCAGCATGAATAGTGGTCGGGCATCAAGCTGCTGCAGCGATAATTACTGCAAAAAACACGACTTGTTGAATCATGTTCGGTGAAAATGAACGTGCTTCCAAACGCCACCGATTCGTTGCCACACACGCGTTTCCTGAGTACAGCTGGTCATGCTTTTGTTATCAACTCCCACTCTTTGAGTGAGGCGGACATAAGCAATCACTGCTGCCTCTTCTCCCAGCATTCTCACTGAAGGATTGCTGAGGGTCGTGGTTGCATTTGCGTAGGGGGATGCGTTTTGCATGTCGAAGTAATGTTGATGGAATGCCATCCCTTGAACGAGATGACCGTTGGCTTCTGGCTCGTAGGCTGTCAGGTCTTCCGCGCAGAGATTTGTATAGGTTTTCCAGTCTGATTGCACAATCGATTCTACCAGTTGACGGGTGAGTTCAATGATCTCAGCTTCGAGAGGTTTTGCATCAGGCATGGTCGGAGAAATCCTTATGAAGATTCGTGAATGTAACCTTGTGGCGAGAGTCGTTTTAGTTTTCCCTGTTGTCTTTGCCATAGTCCAGTGCGTCCGACGATGTTGCCAATTTGTGTCAGTGGTGCATCTAGTTCTTGAGCCGCTAAGCTGTCAGCATCTTTTTGACTCATCGTAACCAACAGTTCAAAGTCTTCGCCATCCGACCACGCATGCTGAAAGGGTGTCCGTCCAGAAGATTCTGATAGCAGCTCAGCATCTTGGTGTACGGGGATTTTTTCGGTATCAAGTTCCGCTCCCACACCACTAGCCGCACAAAGACGATCAAGGTCCAAGGAAAGCCCGTCACTAATGTCAATCGCTGACGTGACCTCGACGGATTGGCGTAATTGTTGTGCTAAATCAAGCCGCGGGATGGGGCGTAAATGACGCCCGCGAAGGCTGCCACCTACAGCACCAGACACCATGATTGCATCGCCCTCTTTCGCGCCGCTTCGTAAAAAAGCCTGATCCCTGTCTACGGAACCCAGTAACGTTATTGATACAGCCAGGGGGCCGTCATAGGTTGAGATGTCTCCACCCGCAATGGACAGATTGAATTCTTCGGCTGCCTCAAGTATGCCCTCATACACCGCGCCCGCTACCTGGGTCGAGTTTTGGCTTGGAAGAGAAAGCGTGACAAGAATACTGGTAGGTCTGCCTCCCATCGCTGCGATGTCACTCAAGTTGATTGCAACTGACTTGTAGCCGACATCTGTTAATGAGTGCTCGTCGGATAGGAAGTCCACTCCGTCGATGATTTGATCGACACAAGCCAGTTGTTGGCCAGTGGCTGGCTCTAAAACGGATGCGTCATCACCAATGCCGACGGTGACCTGAGCAAGCTTACGGCAGCGGCCGCGAAGATAGGCAAGAAATGAATGTTCCACAGTTGATCTTCAGGACAGAGTAGGTAAACGCAGGGGATTGAGGCAGCTGTCGGGGCCGTGGCGTGGGTACTATCACCCAATGGCTGCGGTGCCGCAGCCAGTTCGAAACACGTTTTTGGCTGCTGGTGTCGTAGTTATGCGACAGTCACCGCTGAAGTTTGACGAGTTCAGCATTAGAGGACAAGTTGCCCGCAGCAACACGATATCGACATGTCCGCTACAATTTTGCACGTCATAGAATTTTACTCGCTCGGATTCCAGATCATCATGTCCACGACCGCTCCTGTCGACCAAGGCGTCGAAATCAGTGAAACGAATTGTTTCATCAATGGAAAATGGGTTCCCGCTGTAAGTGGGAAGACGTTTGCTACGGTAAATCCCGCGAACGAGGAAGAAATCATTCAGGTCGCCGAAGGTGATGCCGCAGATGTTGATGCTGCCGCAAAAGCTGCAAGGGAGGCCTTTGATAATGGACCGTGGCGAACCATGGATGCGAGGGATCGCGGGCGACTTATGTATCTGCTTGCAGACAGGATGGAGCAGGAAATAGATTCCCTTGCACGTTTGGAAACTTTGGATAACGGCAAGCCATTCAATGACAGTCGGAATGTTGATTTGCCGTTGGCGATTGATTGCCTGCGGTACTATGCCGGGTATGCCGACAAAATTCATGGAAGCACCATTCCAATTCGCGGAAACCATCTTTGCTATACCCGCCGGGAACCGATTGGAGTTGCGGGTCAAATCATTCCTTGGAACTTCCCCATCTTGATGGTTGCATGGAAGTGGGGGCCCGCCCTCGCTGCAGGTTGCACGATTGTGATGAAACCTGCTGAGCAGACACCACTGACCTGTTTGCGAATGGCACAGCTAGCCAAGGAAGTTGGCATTCCCGACGGTGTGATCAACGTTGTACCTGGATTCGGACCTACTGCGGGGGCGGCCGTTGTGAAGCACCCGCTGATTGATAAGATCGCTTTCACTGGTGAACATCGGACTGCACAGGTCATTACACGTGATTCAGCGGAGACACTGAAAAGATTAACGTTTGAATTGGGGGGCAAGAGTCCAAACGTGATTTTTGCAGATGCTGATCTTGATGCCGCCGCGATGGGCGCATACATCGGCTTGTTTTTAAATCAGGGTCAGTGCTGCTGTGCAGGAAGTCGAGTCTTCGTCGAAAAAAGTCAGCATGATACTTTCCTTGAAAAACTGAAGAAGCTTACAGAGAGTCGCAAGGTTGGTGATCCGTTTGCCGCTGATACCGAGCAGGGCCCACAGGTGGATAAGGCTCAGTTCGATAAAATCATGTCTTATATCGAAAAAGGAAAGTCGGAAGGAGCTGCCTGCGTGACCGGTGGAGAGCGTGTTGGGGACAAGGGGTACTTTGTCGCTCCTACCATCTTTGATGATGTGAGTGATGACATGTCCATCGCAACAGATGAAATCTTTGGACCTGTTCTCAGCGTTCTGACGTTTGAAGACAAGGAAGACATGATTCGTCGTGCCAACAATACTTTTTATGGTTTGGCAGCAGCTGTCTGGACCAGAGACGTGTCGGTCGCACACGATTTTGCGGCTCGCGTGCGAGCAGGGACGGTGTGGGTTAATTGTTATGACGTTTTTGATGCGGCTGCGCCATTTGGTGGATTCAAAATGAGTGGCTATGGTCGCGAATTGGGTGAAGAAGGCTTGAAGGCCTACACCGAAAGCAAAACTGTGACACTCGCGCTGTAGTTTCGTGCGGCTGTGGTACAGTTTCATGCGATCATGGTCCCATGCATCAACTGACTTGGGCCTGCGGGACCGACCGCGATGAGATTTGGCAGACTGCTGTGGTGAGGCTGTGCCCTCTTGTGCCGACAGAGTAAAATCGAAGCGGTACGGTGGATGTGTAGATGAGCTTCCGTGCTTTCCTGTGTGTCGGGTGGGGAGACGAGGAGTGATTTCAGAGACGAGATGAGTATGAGCGGTACAATGCAAGGCGTAATGCAGGAACAAGTCAGCCAGTACACTCAGTTGCCTTGGCTGATTCTGGTTGTGCTGTGTTCACCGCTCACTTTTGTCTCACGGAGACTGAAAATTTACCCCACAATCTGGTGGGTTTTCGTGTTGCTCATATCGTTGGCAGCAAGTGTTGCTACGATCTTCCAGCCGAGTTTCCTGATCGTTGCTGCTTTGCTTGATTTTGGGTTAGTAGGTGTCGCAGCAGTAGATTTGTTGCTGGTTTGTTTGTACGCGAACCGTGGTGTCAGTGTGACGCGGTCGATAGCGAGAACTTGTTCGTTGGGTATCCCTTTGGACAGTGAGTTAACGGTAGAGAATCGTAGTTCGATGACTTTGAATGGTCGCGTCAGAGATGATCTTCCCGAATTTTTTGAGTGTGAACCGACTGAACACCAGTTGCGGCTTCCGCCGATGGGGCGATTGACTCTCGCCCGAAAATTAACGCCAGGAAAGCGAGGTGCGTTTGAACTGGAGTCCGTCTATCTGCAGTTTTTCAGCCCCCTGAAACTGTGGAATCGACAATTGTGCCTTCCACTTCAAAACCGGTTGAATGTGTACCCGGATATGAAGCAGTTATCCGATTACGCATTGTTGGCGAGAACGAATCGCCTGAGTTTGATTGGTGTGCGGAAAACCCGGCGAGTTGGGCAGGACAGTGAGTTCGAAAGATTGCGTGACTATTCACGAGACGACAACTATCGACACATGGATTGGCGAAGTACGGCCCGTCGTCGCAAGTTGACTGTCCGGCAGTTTCAAAACGATCAGAGTCAAAGGGTCATCTTTCTTCTGGATTGTGGGCGGATGATGACCAACGAACGTGACGGTTACACTTTGCTGGATCATGCATTGAATTCAATCTTGATGATGGCTTATGTCGCGCTCTCTCAGGGAGATTCGGTGGGCATGCTGTGCTTTTCCGACACGATCCATTCTTACATTCCACCACGCGGTGGAAAGAGTCAAATGAATCGGCTCATACAAGCGGGGTTTGATCAGTTTCCTCGTCTGGTTGAGTCACGTTACGATCAGGCTTTTTTGTATCTTTCCACGCATTGCAAGAGGCGTTCGCTGGTCGTCTTGGCGACAAACGTCATTGACGAGGTCAATGCCGCGGCCGTTGTTGACTACATGGGAAATATTAATGGACAGCACTTGCCGCTTGGGATTTTACTGCGAGACCGGGAAATGTTTGATGCGGCTGATAATCCCGATGGGGATGATTTCAAGATGTACCGCGCTGCTGCTGCCGCTGACATCCTGTTGTGGAGGGATCAGGTGGTAAAGGATTTAACACACCGCGGAGTTTTGGTCGTGGATACCTTCCCTGACGAACTCACTGCCCCTTTGGTGAACCAGTACCTCGAGGTCAAGGCGAAACATCTCTTGTAGTTTGGACGCTGTTGTGTTTCACAGCGAGTTGCTCGTTTGAGATAGAGCATCGGCCGATAGCAGTGGTGTGATGCGAGGCTTGTTGTTCAAGTTTTGCTGCTGCGTGGTATTGCCGGCTATGCACATTGGACTTCTGGGTTCTGCAGCATCCGTCCTGATACATCGCCTGAGATTTTCAGGGTGGTCGCGGCGTCTTTCCGACCAAAATGCTTGCAGCGAGTGGCTACCGGAGGTTCCAGGGGATGGGTTACCAACGCAGTAAGGCTGTGCCCCACGCAAGTCCCGCCCCAAATCCACACAGAAGAACAAGATCTCCACGCTTGATCGTTCCTTCGCGTACAACCTCATCTAAGGCCAAGGGAATACTTGCGCCGGATGTGTTACCGTACTTATCGAGATTGACGAATACCTTTTCGCGTTCGACGTTCAGGTCAGACACAGCCGAATCAATGATGCGTTGATTGGCTTGGTGAAGCACTACAGCTGCGAGTTCGCTTGGATCGACATCGGCCTGTTGCAGTACCTGTTTCGCACTTTCGTCAAAGACGCGAACTGCCCACTTAAAGACGCTTCTCCCGTCCATGGCAAGGAACTGCTTGCCTTGCGAGTGCATGTCAGGTGTCAGCTCTTGTCGTGTGCCCCCTGCCGGAATGCAGAGCATCTCTCCGCCACATCCCTCACTACCCATTTGGTAGGAGACAATGCTTGAACCCGAATTTTTGGTGTCGGGAGTGAGCAGGACAGCGCCCGCGGCATCGCCGAAAAGGGGGTAGGTTTTTTTGTCATCCGGGTTCACGGTGCTACTCATCATGTCGGCTCCAACGACAAGCACGCATTGGTTGTTTCCGGTTGCAATGAACTGGGAACCTGTGATCAATCCGTACATGAACCCTGCACAAGCAGCATTCACGTCCATTGCCGGTGCAACGGCTCCGAGTCGCCTTTGTAAATGGCAGGCAGTCGAGGGTGTTGGGTGATCAGGCGTCATGGTCGCAACGATGATCAAGTCGATATCGTCGACGGTGATCTCGGCTTCTTCGATACACCGTGTCGCGGCTTCGTAGCAAAGGTCACTCGTTGCTTGATCCTCACTTGCGCGTCGTCGTGCATGAATGCCCGTGCGACGAATAATCCACTCGCTGTCGCAACCGAGCGCAGCCAAGTCTTCGTTGGTTACGACTTCTTCGGGCACATAGGATCCAGTTGCAGTTATCTGGACACCTGCAAGTTGACCCATTCGGCCACGTGTGGAGATCGGGGACTTATTCAAGGGTGAATTTCCGCTCCGAATGGAGAACCTCGAAAGAGGCAATCGATGGTGATTAGTGAGTGACGATTTGTTTCTGATTTTCACGGGTTATACTGGATCAGCAAGGACTTGAAAATGTCCGCTTGAGCCAACCCTCAATATAACCTGAACCGTATTTTGTTGTTAGATCATGCCAGAAAGCTGTCGAATGATGATTCCCGGCCCCTAGGTGAGCGCGCTGCGGCGGCCTCTCTGCAGAAAGACGTGAGCAGATTGAATTACCAAGTACCCACCTTTGTCACCAGCATTGTCCTTGTTTTCGCGGCGATTGTCATTGGGTGGGCTGGTTGGCAAAGAGGAATGGAATCCAGCTTTCGATTCGCCATATACGGCCCATCGATGGCACCGACCCTGTTAGGTGAACACCAAATCGCAAATTGTGTCGCGTGTGATATCGATTGGCCCGTTGTCATTTCGGATGAGCTTGACTCTGTCACATGTTTTCACTGTGGCAATCAGGCAACCGTGTCGAATAGTACACATGCTGCCAGTGTGGTTGCCGTACACGCCCACGAAAGTGTGGACGCTGCCAGATTAATGACCAGTGCTCTTCGGATCGGTGATGTGGTCGCCATTGGTAGTGAGGGTCTGATGCGGATCAAACGAATTGCTGCTCTTCCCGGTGACATCGTGGAATTGAGTGATGTGTCATTGTTAGTGAATGGGGAGGCGATTCAAGAAGTTATGGGAGTCGCTGGCGATCTTCATGTTCCAGTCCCCGTTCTGCTGTTTGAAATGGACAAACGCCGTAAGTTGTCGCGGTGGCGTGGCGATGGCTGGCAGCGAAGTCAGCAGAGAATTTGGACATCGATAGGTCACGATTGGTTGGTTTATCATCACCGCAGTATTCATCAACGTAATCAACCGAGTTGCATTTGGGATGACTATCCCTACAACGTTGGCTTGAGCCGTAAATTGGAACCGGCTCGTCGTCTTGCTTGGAATGCCAATGTGGTTTGCACAGAACGGGGAAGATTGGAAGTCGTGTTTTGGATTGACGGCAGAATGGTTGGAGTCATCTGTGACGTGGATGGGCAATGCGAGCTGAATATCTCATCCGACGACGCTGTGGTGGTGGAGGCTGCCCCGGTTTCAGCAGAAAGACCGGTTGCAATACGGGTACTCAAGGGAAGTGTCCAATTATCCTGCTTACAACTCGCTCGCCAGATTGAATACCGTCTTCGGCCTCATGATGATCGTTCACATTATCCGATTAGGTTAGGGAGCAAGGAGTATTTTGTGGTGGGCGACAATGTGCCGGTGTCGCTCGATAGCCGCGACTATGGTGTGATTCAAGAGCGTGATATCAAAGGACGTGTTGAGCTGGTTGAATCGCACTAGGCGGTTTGTTCCCAAAAAAAATGCTCCTTCAGCCGAACGATCAGGGTCGGTTGTAAATACACGATAAGCAGGAATTTCATGTCCGCAATTTACGATTTACTTGATGATTACCTTCAAGAGTATGAAACGCAGAAGAGTCAAGCGGAATTCAATTTGTTGAATCAGGTAATTGATCGGCTCGACAGTGCCGTGCAGGAGCAAATACTGGAAAATCGTTTGCAGGGCTTGCGTGACGCGGTTGCGATGTCAAATAAGTTGGAAGACCGTCCCGTTTCTCTTGTTTTCGACTTTTACCTAGCTAGTGAGTTGATTGGAGTCGCCAATGATATGGTCGAGGGATTAAAGGTCGTTCGTCCCGCGGCAATGGAATCCCGGTCAGTTGAGTATGAACAGAAGTCGCAGCGGATTGGATTGAATAATCTTCTGGCGAGCGCCTACGCCTTGGTTGATCCGCTTGGTTTCGAAAGTGAAATCCGAGAAGTGGGGGCAATCGTGGAGGCATCACCACTGACCGATAACGAAGACTTATGTGTTGGGCTGGGGGCTCAATACGAAGTCCAAATAGCCAGCGGTAATTACCCGGCCGCCAAACAGTTGCGCGACGAAATTTGGGCACATGCCCGTATGTTGGAGGATCCTCTTTACTATCTCCATGCTGCAGCATTTGATTGTGGATTGGCGTTTGTTGCTAAGGATTGGAGCGGGATGGTCGATGCTGCCCGCAACTGCATTCAGATGATTTCTTCGTCTGATGGGACTGTTGCTACCGTTGATGGTGAATCAGTGGATCTCGAAAAGGATGCTGACTTTCGAGTTGTCGCAGCAGCACATGCGTGTGGTTTGGCCAAGTTGGGGCATGGTCAGCAGATTACGCAACTGGAAATAAGCAACTCAGACTCTGATCTTCCAGCTCCGTTTCAGTTTTACTTGTACTGGATTGATTGTCATCTTGCCTTGGGTCACCCCGCCACTGCAGTTAGCCTGGCCCTTGAATCATGGCAAGAAATTGCCGGTAAAGGCCAGAATTATCGCGAGGTTCAGGCACTCTGTCAGTTGATTCGGTGTTTGCAGTTTGCCGGCCGTGAAAAGGAAGTATCGGATTGGGCAAAGCTAGCGTGGGCCGTGGCTGGGCGATTACGGGACCCGGAGCCGATGTTAGAGCAAGTTCAGGCCTTACTGTAGATTGCCTGCCTATTTTGGCCGCCGAGCTGTTTGAAGGATGAAGGCTCGGTATTCGTGATGGCAACTGCCGCAAGAAATATACGAAATGTGTTTTTTGGGCAGTCTGATCTGGCCTACGTTGGGTAATTGAATCTCTTAGGCTACATTAACGGCTTGTTTGGCCATTTCTTTACTCCAGCGACCAACACTCCCTTGAAAGCAAATATCGTTTTACTGCCCGGTGACGGCATAGGCCCTGAAATTGTGACGCAAGCACAGCGAGTTCTTGAAACAGTTGCGAAGTCATTTGGGCATCAGTTTGAATTCAGTTCCCAGATGATTGGTGGGATTGCGATTGATGCCTGTGGTGATCCGCTGCCTCAGGAAACAATAGAGGCTTGCCGCGGTTCGGATGCAATATTGTTGGGGGCTGTTGGTGGTCCGAAATGGGATGATCCCTCGGCCAAGACGCGGCCCGAGGTGGGTTTGCTCAAAATTCGTAAAGAGTTGGGTTTGTTTGCAAACCTGAGGCCCATTCGCCTGTTTGATGAATTGCTGGATGCATCGCCACTGAGACGGGATATCATTGAAGGCACCGATATTTTGTTCCTAAGGGAACTGACTGGTGGAATCTACTTTGGTGAATCTGGGACCGGTGGTAGTGGTCAGGCTGAGTCTGCTTACCAGTCCATGGTTTACAGTGTCGGAGAAGTGGAACGTATTGTTCGACTTGCGGCTAAGGCCGCTCAGGGGCGAGGCAATCGACTCACGAGTGTGGACAAAGCAAATGTACTTGAGCCGAGTCGATTGTGGCGACGGGTTGCCGCCAGAGTAATGCAGGAAGAGTTTGCCGATGTTCAATATGACGTGGTGTTGGTTGATGCGATGGCGATGCATCTCATCAATCGCCCTAGCGATTTTGATGTTGTTGTCACAGGCAACATGTTTGGTGATATTTTGACTGATGAAGCTTCGATGTTGCCGGGTTCACTGGGCATGCTTCCCAGTGCTTCTCTCGGGAGTGATGGTCCTGGGCTGTATGAGCCCATTCATGGATCTGCGCCTGATATTGCTGGTCAGGAAATTGCTAATCCACTCGCGACCATACTGGCCTCGGCTATGTTGTTGAGACACTCTTTGGGACTGGAAGCCGAGGCAACTGCAATTGAGTCGGCCGTTCAGGGGGTTCTGTCAGACGGACTTCGCACGCATGACATTGCTCGCGGTCGCGAAGCGATTGGTACCAAGGCCATGGGTTCGGCTGTGGTTGAACGGTTAACTGCTTGAGAATGCCTGTGCATTGCATCATGATAAATCTTCTTGGACAGTCGAATTGGCATGATCCGAGGACTTATATTCTGCTAGCTATCGTGCTGGCAGCGTTGAGTATTGCATCTGTGGTAGGTTTCGTCCTGTCGCGGCGTGAGAAAATTGGCGTGGAGTCGGCCTTGGTCCACCGTTTCAACCACAAACTGAAAGTGTGGTGGATGATGGTAGTAATTTTCGCGTTAGGTTTTCTGCTTTACCGAATCGGTATCGTGATTCTGTTTGGTTTTGTCTCTTTTTGGGCGCTTCGTGAATTCATTACGATGACGCCGACACGACGCGGAGATCACAGGTCATTATTCTGGGTCTTCTTTATATTCACGCCATTGCAGTATCTGCTGATTGCATTGGGTAGTGACCCGCCAAGTTTTCTTGGGGGGAATCAGCACATCGACTACTATGATTTCTACAGCATAATGATCCCGGTTTATGCCAGTTTGTTCATTCCGGCACGTGCGGCGATTGCGGGTGACTATAAAAGGTTTCTGGAACGCAGTGCGAAAATCCAGTTTGGCTTGTTGATCTGCGTTTACTCTCTCAGTTATGCACCTGCCCTGTTGGATCTCAAGTTTACGTCCACTCTCCGGCCACCCCTGTCGGCACCGGAGCAGTGGCAAGGTAGTGCTGGAAGTGTACTCGTGTTCTTTGTGCTGATTGCCCAACTGGCCTCCGTGTTTGAGCGTGGCTGGGGTTACCTGGCGGGCAGGCACGTGATCGCTGAGAAAATTAACGCATCCCGTACATGGGAAGGTTTTCTTGGATCTATGGTCACCACGGGGATTGTCGCAGCCCTGCTTTATTGGGCGACACCTTTTTATTGGTGGGAAGCCGGGATTTTAGGAGCTGTTGTGACGGTAATGGCATGCGCGGGAACGATGACAATGAGTGCCATCAAACGAGACCGTGGCGTTACCGATACCGGCACGCTCGTTCAAGGCCATGCTGGTATTCTCGACCAAATCGACAATATGTGTTTTGCTGCCCCTGTCTTCTATCACCTGGCACGATTCTTCTGGTCAATATGACGCTATGACACTTTCGCTTTTTGACACGCATGCCCATCTGAACGTGGATACGTTCGCTGATAACGTGGATCCGGTCGTGCAACGCGCCAAGGAAAATGGTGTTGCTGGGATCATGGTGATCGGTATCGATGTGGCGACCAGTAGGAAGGCATGTGAACTTGCTGCACTTCACCCTGGGTTCATTTTTGCAGCGGTTGGAATACAGCCAAATTCAGTTGCCGAGTCCCGCCCGGATGACTTTTCTGTGATACAGGAACTCGCGGGTTGTCCTGGAGTTCGCGCGATTGGTGAAACTGGCTTAGACTGCTACTGGGATGATACACCGCTCAAAATGCAGCATGATTTTTTTGATCGGCATATGCAATTGTGCCGCGATACTGCCTTACCGATGGTGATCCATATGCGCGAAAGTGGGAAACTGATCGTGGAACAGTTGCGACGTCAGGCCACGGTTCCCTCAGGAGTTATGCACTCGTATACCGGTGATCTTGAACTTGCCGTGCAATGTCTTGAATTGGGTTTGTATATCAGTTTTGCAGGTATGGTGACCTTCAAGAAGAGCGAGGAACTTCGTACCATTGCCAAGGCGATTCCAGAGGACCGTTTGTTGGTCGAGACTGATTCGCCCTATTTGAGTCCTGAGCCTCTTCGTGGCAAGCGACCGAACGAACCGGCACGTGTGGAACACACGCTGCGGTGTATCGCTGAGACTCGTGGCGTGACAGCGGAGTATTTGGCGAACGTGACAACCGCGAACGCGAAAAGGCTGTTTCAGCTGCCCTGAGAACAGCCCAGTGTCTGCAACTAGCGATGGTTCAGCATCGCAGATGGAAGTAGTCATGCGGGCGACATAAATACGACTCGCTAGTTCGGGCATTATCGCCCAAACTGAAACTATCGTGAAGTCGTTATTGCAAATGATTGGATCAGGAAAGCAAGCGAGTCAACGCCGCAGCCTTGACCAGTTCACGAGGCTGATTGAGATGGTTGTAGACGATGGTTTCGGGATGAATCCCAAAACTGTGATAGATCGTCGCCAAGACTTCCGCCGGGTGAACGGGATCCTCCAAAGGTGCGGACGCAGTCTTGTCACTCTTGCCATGTACATAGCCTCGTTTTACGCCAGCACCGGCCATCACGGCGGTGTAGCAATACGGCCAGTGGTCCCGGCCATCATCTGAATTGTTATTGCCGCTTGTACTGACCCCGCGCTGCGGACTGCGGCCAAACTCGCCGACGGCTACCACCAGCGTATCCTCAAGCATTCCACGATCATCGAGGTCAGAGATCAATGCTGATAAGCCTCCATCAAGCATGGGCGCTGACTGATCCTTCATTCGCTTGCTGAGTCCCGTGTGATGATCCCACGAGTGGTTATCACTATTGGCTACTTTGGGCCATATGACCTCGACCACTCTCGTTCCTGCTTCAACAAGACGCCTCGCGAGTAGGCAGCTTTGCCCGAAGGTGTTGCGACCGTACATGTCTCTCGTTTCGGGGCTCTCGCTTGCCAGATCGAAAGCCTGTCGGGCGCGGCCCGAAACAATGAGTGACAAGGCACGATCGTAGTACTCATCAAGCTCGAAAGACTCAACCGCCTTATTGATGTCAGGCATTTGTTGATTCAAGAGGTCACGCAACTTTGCTCGTCTCTGAAGGCGGACGCTGAAAACCTCTGGTCTTAACTTCAGATCGTCAATCTTGATGCGATCCATTTTACCCATGTCGAGGTCGTCTCCGCTCGGATAAAGCGTGTAAGGATCAAAGGACTTTCCGAGGAATCCGGCGGAGCCCCCCTTACCTACCACGTTTGATTCTTGCAGTGGTCTTGGCAGCATCACGAACGGTAGCATCGGCTCATCGATTGGACGCATCTTGACGATGTTGCTGCCGTAGTTGGGGAAATCTTTTGGTGAGGGAGGTTCCAGCTGTCCGGATGGACTTACCTTATCTGTCGTGTATCCCGTCATCATCTGATAAATCGCTGCTGTATGATTGAAGAGTCCATTGGGGGTGTAGGACATTGAGCGAATCATCGAGAAACGATCGTTTAGTTGGCTGAGCTTGGGAAGATTCTCCGTAAATTTGATCCCCGGGATTTTTGTGCTAATAGGATTGAAAATGCTCTTCACATTATCCGGAACATTTTCTTTCGGATCCCATAGATCAAGATGGCTTGGACCACCCTGCAGATAAACCATAATGATACTTTTCGCTTTGCCCCAGCCGGGACCACCACCTTTCAGAGAACTGCCGGTTACACTCTCGGCAGCAGAAGCTGATTGCAGTTGCATCATGGATGGTAGTGATAATCCCAAGGCACCACATCCACCTACCCTGAGGAAGGATCGGCGTGTTGCTGCAAGATGGGGATCGCAGAGGTCTTTTGCCTTGAAGCCTTTGAATGAAAGCATGGCAATTTCTCCGAGGAAAGTGTTGTGAGGATGTTTGGTGTGATTTTATTCAATGATTGAACAAGAACGCAGGGCTGTTAATAAGTGCCCAAGTCAAGTCTTCGGCAGCAGTCAGTCGGATTCGTTCCAGCTGTTGCGTACTCTGTTTGGCGTCATCTCTGAGCTGAACGAGTTGTGGGTCGTCGACGGTAGGTTGCGATAGTTCAACCTTTCTTTTTTCAAGTGCGACCAGCGTGGCGTCTGGCGGGACGGCTACTCCCGCCGCAGCCAATCCCTCCTGTGCCTTGCGGATGTCGCCGTCTGTCTTGGTGACATACTCGTTCAGGAATTCAACGGTTTTCTCATCGCGACGTTCTTTGGGAGTGAGAAGAATCGCAGCAAGAGGTTCAGCGATTCCCAATGGAATGTTTCCTACCGCTGTCGTGGCGCTAAGCCTGAATCGTCCAAGTGTGTGTTTGGCTGCATTGTGAAATTGATGGATCTTAAATGTAAGGATCGAATCGCCTTCGGTTTGCAGTGGTTGGTCGAATTTGAAAGTTGCCCAGTGAAATGTTCCCATCGCCGGTGAGATCGCCCATCCTCGTTGATCGTTGGTTTTGCCATCGAAAGCCTGGTTGATGTTGAAGCTGGGTTGAGTGAAGTCAGCACGGCCACTGGCGATCTTTACCTTGTTGGATTTTTCAGGGGTTGTCGATAAGGCCGACAACACTTCCAGTTCTGTTACAACAAAGTTTCCATTGTCGGCAAGTCCTGGACCTTTGGACGGGAGACTTGCATCACTGAGAGTTTCCAGTCGGATGCCCGTGATGTTGTTCAGTGTGGTCCGTGTCGTGACCGTATAAACAGTTTTTGAGGCATCGCCACTTGCAATGATTGATCTGTCCGGTTGCGGTGTGAGTACTGCTTTGTTCGTTGAATTTCCAGACTGGTAGGAGAGTGGATGCCATTCAATAGCTTTCTGTTGAGCATTGGCCATCTTGTCAAGTTTCGCCGGTATTCTTTCCTTTTCTTTCTCCAAAGCAGCTTTTGCAGCGTTGATCCGGTCCTCGCGTTCCTTGGCAAGCTTTTCCCGCGCAGGCTTAATTGCGTTCGTGTGGCTCACGATTTTCTCATTCAGTTTTGCTAACTTTGCTTCGCGTATTTTTTCCAATTCCTGGCGGCGTTGTTTCCAATTTGATTCAGCGATGGTGAGTTGCCCCAAAAGTTCCGCGTGGCTCTCCTTGATGATGTCTTTCATGGCAGCAAATGCTTTCAGTTCAGACGGCTTTGGATAACGTGCAAGAGCCCGTATGAAAATTTCTTCGGCCAAGTCATTGTCATCTGGGTGTTCGGCGACAATCTTTTCCAGCACATTCTTTGGGTCGGCAATGGCCGAACCAACCGTAGGGCCGCTCACCAAAGCCATGACTGGTCCAAGTTGCAGGTCATAGCTTCGTTCACATTCGCAGGCACTCTCTCGGGCAGGGCGGCCAAGATTCTGAAGAAAACCGTCGGCAAGCTTTACACCTGAGTCAGTGATGGCCGTTGCACGCGTTCCCTTGGGCATCCCAGGAATGTTGCTGACTGCTCCGGTCAGTGTGTGTACCGCGTCGAAAATTACTTCGGCAGGAAGTCGACGCGGCAATGCGTGGGAGTAGTTGAGTGAGTCGTCTTCGTTCAATGCATTCGTCTTGATGCTCAGTTGATACGTTCGGCTGTTGCAGATCGCACGATGCATTTCGGCGACATTAAAGCCGGACTTCACAAACGAATCCGTCAGGTAGTCAAGCAACTCTGGATTGCTTGCTGGGTTGCCAGCGCGAATGTCATCGATCGGCTCGATCAAACCGACGCCAAGCATGTAGCCCCATAAACGGTTGACGTAACTTCTTGCAAAATAAGGATTGTCACTGTGCGTAATCCATGCTGCCAGTTGCTCACGTCTTGTGGCTTCAGGCTTGGGGGCGTGTTGTACGTCAAAAGGAAACTTGGGAGTGACCACTGCATTGGTCTTGGGATGTTTGACTTCACCCTGACTTCGGTCAACCACTTTTTCAAACAGAGGCTTGGCGCCTTCAACTGCAGTGCCACCAATTTTTCGTTTTCCTGAGGCAGGATCATTCTCAAGGCCGACTTGGGCGAAGAATGCAGACATTTGATAGTACTGATCCTGTGTCCAACGCTCGAAAGGGTGATCGTGGCATTTGTTGCAGTTGAAACGGATTCCAAGGAACAGGTGAGTGGTATTCTCCATGGTGTTTTCAGGTGTCCGCAGTACTTTGAAGTAAGAAGCGGGCGGGTTGTCATTATTTGAGCCTGTGGCAGTCAGGACTTGTTCTGCGAAAACATTGTAAGGTCGGTTTTCGGCGATTGCGGTGCGTATCCAATCCCGGAATTTCGTACTGCCCTCGACACCGAGGAACTTCCGATTGACCTGAAGAAGATCGGCCCATTTGTTAGTCCAGTAGTCAACGTAGGGCTCACTGCCGATCAGATCATCGATGACCCGTGCGCGTTTTTCGCGGGTGGGCGTCTCGTCCGCAAGGAAGCTTCGAACGTGTTCACTGCTTGGGGGTAAGCCTGTCAGGTCAAGGTGTACGCGTCGCAGAAATGTCGAATCATCGCACATTCCACTTGGAATGACTTTTACTCTCTGCCACTTGTCAGAAACCAGTCTGTCGATGTCACTCCATTGCTCGACCGACACGGTCTTGTAGCCCTCCCGTTCGCCCATCACCGTTAGTGTCGTTGCTGCATAGGCACCTTCGTATCGAGCCAGAATCGCAGCTTCGCCACGTCGTATCGCAGAGAGCAGACCATTCTTGTCCACGCTTGCCGTTTCGGTGTTACCGCTTTCGATGAATGCTTCTTGTGTCACGTCACGTTGATCACCGTTTTCATAGTGCGCGATCACTCTGACTTGTTGTTCTGCATCAGTGCGTTGCACGACAGGATTAATTGGGAAAATCTCGATACGAGTGACTCGAGGGGAATCGAGATTCAGTTGGCTTCCATCGGCGATCCATCGTTGCAAAACTGTGTGGTAGGGATCCCCTTTTGCCATCAAGACTCCACCTTGGTGCGGCGACAGGCCAAGCGGTTTGCGTAGCATTAGTGATTCATCTGGCGAAGCCGGGTTTATCCGGCGAGCAGCGAGATCGTCCGTGAGTGCTCGAAGGTCATAAACTGGGTCGTAGCCGCGGAGCGAAAGTTTGAAACCATTCTTGCCTTTCTGAGCTCCATGGCAGGTTCCTTGGTTGCAGCCAAGCCGGCTGAGGATCGGTCCGACATCACGAATGAAATCAACCGCTCCATGATCTGCTGCTCCAGTTTCTTCCGGAGTGATACCCTTAGCAATCATGTCGATCTTGGATGTGAGGCCACCGTAACTGATGGCGATTCTTCCTGTGCCGTTACCGGCAGCACGAAGAATTCCTCTCGGGGTAATCGTGGCCCACGAAGGGATTTTGATGTTGGCAGTGCGTGTGATATCGCGAGTGCTGTCATCATTCATTACTGCCGTGATGACAAGCTGGGTGTAGGCATACGGCGAATTCAGCTTGATTTGGCTTGGGCTGATGAGTAGCTTGGCAACTTCTTGGGTCTGGGCGTCTTGGGTCGTGTCGTCCAGGGTTGTATCCACGGATGATGGATTCGTTTTGGTTTGGATTTCAAGTTTCGTTTGCCATGTCTTGGCATTGAAACGCGAGGTCGCCAGCTTGGCATCATCGGCCACTTTGGAAACATCAAATGTCCCGGTTAGCTTTCCATCAACATCAAGCCGACGTATTTTTCCGTCCGCAGCAGCAATCAGCAAAGCATCATCTTTACCGAATGCGATCGCAAAGACTGCTGCATTGTCGATTGAGAATTTGCTGAGTTCCGTGATTTTCGAGTTGAGGTGATTCTCAAGTTGCTTCTTTTCGTCGGCGTTTCGGTCAGCGACCCGCTTGGCTTGGATTTTTTTCAGTTCGGGAGAAATCTCACTCGAAAAATCGTATTTCCAAACTCGAATTTCACTTTTACCGTCGAGTGTTGCTGCAGCTGCCAAGCGTGTCGCATCGGAGTTGATGGAAACACTGGAAATGCGTCCTGGTAACGCGGGGAATTTTCGAACCAGATTCGCGTCGTCTCCGATCTTGCGAGCCGTTTGGCGAAAGACGCGGTAGACCTTGGCAATACCATCAGCACCGCCTACGAAAATTTCGTTTCGCTCAGGATGCGCCTTTACACTGCTCAAGCCTCCCGACAGGGCGCCCGGTGTGATCGAGGTAATGTTGTCGATGAATCGTTCGGTTTCTACTTCGGTAAGTTTGCAGGACATATCTCGAGCGACAGAGATGACATGCTTTCCATCCGGTGTGAACGCAGTATCGCGTACCCAGTCATTGTGTGCCCCCTGGAAAAGAATCTGTTCGCCGGAACTCGTGTCGATCGCGCGAACGACATTGTCGGTGGCTCCAAAAGCAAGCTTGCTGCCATCCGGTGACCAACTTGCGCCGCATAGTGCGTCGTAGGTGACCGATCGCGAAAGATTCAATTCACTTGTTTCAATGTCCCAGATTTGAACCTCGCCTCGCACTGCTGGAGTTCCGCCAACGGCAGCCAGGCGTTTACCATCTGGAGAGAATCTTACCGTGTTGATTCTCGGGCTCATCCCTACTAATCGAGAAATGCGTTTGCCGGTAGACGAATCTAAAATGATCACCTCGTGAAAACCCGCGGCAGCGATCTTACGGCCGTCCGGGGATACATCGATTGATGCAAGCGATGGCTGGCCGATGTAAACCGGCGGATTATCAGGTGTGTATTTTGGTCCTTCATCAGCGACTGAATCATTCTTTGCGCCCTGAAGAATCCAATTCCGTATTATTTCGAGTTCGGTCTCGTTAAGTGGACTGAACGGTTCGTCGGGCATTTCTGCGTGGCCATCGACCGGTGTTATCTGTTGAATTAGATAGCTAGCGTCGGGTTTCCCCGGAACCACTGCTGTTTGGGCTGTCTCACCACCCTTTAGCATGGAATCGAAGTCGGTCATCAAGTAAGAACCAAGTTGTTTGGCGCCTTGGTGGCAACCGTAGCAGTGTTGGCTGAAGATGGGCTCTACGTCGTTGGTGAAACTGACAGCCAAGTTCGATGGTGCGTCTGGCTCTGCTGGTTCCTCCGCAAGCAGACAGGGCGTGAGCAGTAGAGTGCAATACAAAGCTGCGATGAAATGACGGTCGATTTTGTGGAGCACGATGGAGACTCTCGGATGTAAATTCAATTTCTTATGAGCAAGAAGGAGTGATAACTTTGTGTCGAAATACGACCAAGGGTCGGTTCGGTCCGAAGTTTCCAGGCTGTCGGTGGAAGGGACCACACTGCTGAACTCAAGTAGGAAACATGAAGTTAGTAACAAAGCCAATCCAACAGCAATGGGCTGTGCTGTGGGTAGCCCGGAAATGGGCGGGCGGGCGTGCAGAAAAACCACCGCGGCGATTCGCCGGTAAATGACTCATCTTTCTTCCTTAATAGCCTAATGTTGGTACTGGTTTCAGTCAAACTCTTAGGCCGTCCAACAGAGTTTTTGCTGTGCCTTTCTTTCCGTGCTGCCTCTTGTTTGCCAGACGTGCGGTTCTGAGTATCGAAGAATCCCATGTTTAGCAAGGTTTTTCGTGTTCCGCTGACATCGGTATTCGACCCACTACGGGGAGGCATCGCGGGAAGCTATGCTAAGGATGGGACTGCGACAACGACCAACGCCGGTCGCCCCTCATCACGATGTGGATCTCTGCCTATGCGCTCCGTTTGGCTCGACTTGACCCTCGAGAATCAATGTGTCCTTGTGGCGGTGTTTGGATTGTTCGGCGGAGCATTCGCCAACTGGATGATTTATCGGTTTGCTTACTTTAATCCTCGTCCCATTTCTCCTTGGGGACCGAGTCCTGATGCTGCGACTGCTCGTACATTCTGGGATCGGTTGCCCGTCATTGGATGGTGCTTTCTTCGGCGTGAATCAAAATTTCACGGCACTGGGTTTTGGATTCGGCCTCTAATGATTGAGTTGGGGACTGCGATGTCACTTGTGTGGCTCTTTCAATTTGAAACACACAGCGGCGAACTCTTGCCAGCAAGAATGAGGCTTGCTGAGGTTCTGACAGATTTCGCGCCTTACGCGAACACTCTCTTTTTTGCTCATTCGATTCTTTTCATTCTCATGGTGGCAGCGACCTTCATTGATTTTGATGAAAGGATCATTCCTGACATGATTACCATTCCAGGTACGCTGTTGGGTTTGCTGTTTGCAGCCACTTTGATAACGGGAACCGATGACGGTTCAGAGACCCTTTCATTCCTGCCGACGATCAGTTTCTTGCAGAATGGTGAGATCGCTGTCTACCGGCCTGCCACGTTCGATGCACCATGGTTCAGCGGGGACCCGAGTTGGGCTGGTGAACGTGGCTTATTGTGGGGCTTGGGAATTTGGACTGCTTGGTGTTTTGCATTGTGCGACAGACGATGGAGTGGTGCGATTTTGCGACGTCGCGGTTTGAAACGTACTGTCCAGCATTTTTTGAACGGGCTTTTTCATCACCAATTCTGGAAGGTTCTGTTTGGATTGTGGATCGTCGGTTGTGGCATCTTAGCGTCTGTTTGGGGTATTGGCGAACAGCATTGGAACGGTCTCTTCACTGCCTTGGTGGGGCTCGCTGCTGGCGGTGGTGCCATTTGGTCAATTCGCATCGTTGCAAGTTGGGCTTTGCGGATTGAGGCCATGGGGTTTGGTGATGTTACATTAATGGCGATGATTGGCGCTTTTGTGGGATGGCAAGCCGTGTTGATCGCGTTTTTTCTGTCACCCTTTGCAGCGATCGCCATCGTTCTGATTCGCTACGTAATCACAAGCGATACGCAGACGCCTTATGGACCCTATTTGTGCGCGGGAACGATGTTGACGATCGTGTTTTGGGATAGTGTCTATCAGGATTGGATGCGAGCGAATCTGTTGATGTTTGGCTCAACTTTACTTTGGCTCTGCATTGCCATGCTGGGGCTGATGGCATTCATGCTTTTCGTCTGGCGTTTAATCAAAACAGCGTTGTTCTATCGTTGAATGAGTGGCACGCTGTTGTTTCGTTGGTGCTACCTCTAAAGGGGCAAGCCAGGCTGCTTGGTGGTGAAGCTCCACAGGGCACTCCGGAGTGTCGATCAGCATTAAGGTCCTACAAGGTTGCTGCATCGGAAGGCTGGAATCGGCACTAGTCAGATTCATTCTTATACTGACTTTGGAAATGAACCTGAAACACGTTCAGGCATTTGCCATTACTGCAAAAATAGAGTCGCTCGAATAGATAAGGCTTCTCAGTTAATCGCAACATTTTGGTGGAGTTTTCAGCTCAGTTTGCTGCCTCTAGCTCAATCATCCGGGGTGTTTTTGCTCCCAGAGCGATCGTCCCCTGAACCCTGAGCAGGCGGAAGAAGTTCTTCTTCAGTCTTAATTCCTGCGTCCGTTTTGACACCCGTCGCGTCTGATTCTCTGGTGGGTTCTCCTATCTCGATCTTTTGCATTCGTGTTCGAGGTGCATCTTCTCCTGCCGGAGCAAATGTAGTGCTGGGTTGCAGGACCGAACTGCCTAACGCTGGCGCAGCTTTACCCGCAGTTGTGCCAGCGTTTTCGGGTGTTCCAAACGATGAATACCCGCTAACAACTGCGGCTCCAAACGGGTCAGTGTAGGAAAGAGGAACACGTTGCACGACCGGTTTCGGCACCATAATGGTTTCCGTGTAGGGGATGTACTTTTGACGTGTGACAGGTTTCATGACGGTTTTTGTGAACGCCTCTTGCTCGTAGTATTTCACTTCTATCGGTTGCGTTCTGGTTTCGTAGATTGTGCGAGTCGTCTGAACAGGTACCTTTCGGACTCTCTCCTCACTGACCCAACGTTGCTGTTCAACAGGTACCTTGCGGGTGATGGTCTCTGTGATTGGACGTTGAACGGTGTAAGGCACCTTCCGTACTTGTGTTGTTGCAACCATGCGTGTTGTTTGGACGGGCACTTTTTGCGTGACCATTTCTGTTTGCATCCGTTGGATCTTAACCGGTACTTGCTGCGAAACGACTTCGGTCTGCATGGTTTGCACCTGCACTGGAACTTGGACTTGCTGTACCTGTGGTACGTAACTGGTCTTTGCTACCTGCTGGGTAATCAGGTTAGGGCGGTGCCTGTATTGGGTTTGTACGGTTGGCGGGGTTGTTTGTGGTGTCCAAATCAGGCCGCTGTTGTTCCCGTAGGCATCGCGTGCATAGTTCAATGAGTACGAGGTGCGACCAGGTTGCACGACTTGCTGTGCAACATAACCGCCTTGATCAACTGTCTGTGTTTGCATCGTCGTTACCGGACGCAGCGAAGTGTACTGCTGCGTCTGGTACTGGGTTTGTACAACTGGCCGCTGAACCGTATAGCTCTGGGTCTGGTACTGTGTCTCAACCACGGGCCTCTGGACGGCGTATTGCTGTTCCTGGTAACTGGTTTCCACAACAGGCTTGTATGTGGTGTACTGCTCTTCTCGCTCTGCCGTTTCTGTCACGTACTTCGTTTGGGTTACGGTTTCATCTCGATAACTTGTTTCGGTTACGGATTTCCATACGGTGTAACGCTCCTCTCGATAGCTCGTTTCTACGATCGGTTTAGCTACCTTGTACTCACGCTGCTCGGTTCGTGTTTTCATGACTGGTCGATAGCCAGTAACCTCCTGCGGCACATATTCGGTTTCGTAGGAGAGCCGATACTTTTGAACGGTCTGGGGTTGCATCACCGTTTCGCACTGCAATCTAGAAGTGGGCTCGAAGCAGAAACCCTCTTGAGCATGGGCGGGCAATGAAACTGCCTGCAGGATGCATGCAGTAAAAACGAAAGTTTTTGCGTTCAATGGACAGGTCATAGCTGTGCTGCAAAGCCGAGTTCGAAGAGAAGACAAGAAACGATTAGTAAGGGGGAGCGATCACTCTGAGCAAAGTCCTATCGCTCCTGGATCACTGCTTACCAATCAAAGCGTACGCAAGGCTTTAGGGAAATGTAGAAAAAACCTGCGAAAAACGCAGCTTTTGAGCGTAGTACGCCGCAAAAAACTCCCCATTCTTCCCCTGTTGTTTATTTGCCGCTACATCCGTTGTCTTTTCACAACACCGGACAGTTTGGCATTTTTGAGTAGGAAGATCCCTTCGGGAGCTGGCCGCGGATGAGCATGTTTGCTCTGGTCCTGATGATTCAGTGGCTCTCGTGAAGTGGGTCCAGATGAGGGTCCAGGCCTAGCGACAACATTGCATCCGCGAGGCTTTCGTCGCGAGCAGTCAGCTCGGCTCGATCCTTGCGATGCATTCGCACGACACGTTTTTGGGCCGAGAGGACCTTCGGAAGCAACCACCTAATCGCCCCCCGCTTCGCTGCTAAAAGGAACTTCGCCGATTGTTCCTCCCCGTAGGCCTGAGTCAAGATTTCGTCCTCAGCGCTAACGAAGAGTCGAGCGGAGCCTGGATCTCCTTGCCGGGAGCTGCGGCCGATCAACTGACGATCAATTCGTGATGCAGCGTGAGCTTCGCTGACAATGACATGCATACCGCCAGCTTTCCTTACCGTCTCGGACAAGCGAATGTCTGTGCCGCGGCCTGCCATGTTGGTTGCAACGGTGACCCGGCCAGCCCGACCTGCTCCGGCAATGATCTCGGCCTCTGATGCAGCGTTCAGGGCATTCAGGACCACGTGAGAGATCTCGTTTTCGCCAAGTTGTAAGCTGAGCTCTTCCGATTGGGTGATGGTGCGTGTTCCGATCAGCACCGATCGATTCTTTGCGATCATCTTTGCGGTTTCATCGGCAATGCGAACCCACTTCTCTGCAAGTGAGCGGCAGGCTACGGGAGGCATCAGAATCTGTTGAGAGCGACGGTGCGGATGTACTCGACGAACTTTGACATTGTAGACATGCTGCAATTCAGCACGGTCCTCCCAGGCAGTAGCTGTCGTACCACTCAAATGCCTGAATCTTGTTACAAAGTCTTGTACAGAGATTCGGGCGATCGGCTCTGATTCCCGTGTTAAAGCAAGCCCCTCTTTAGCTTCGATGGCTTGTTGCACGCCACTGCCAAAATTGCGATCTGCCGAGCGGCGCCCGGTGTATTCGTCTACAAGTTGTATGCGATTCTCGTTCAGAACATAATGAATGTCCCGGTGAAGTGTCTCGTTGACAAGGATCGCACGTTCGAGTGCATGCAGGATCTCGGTTGTGGTCAGACTTCCTATTGTCGTCGGCATCTGGGTGGCAATCGCGCGTTTGCGGCCCCCTTGTGTCAAAGCGACCAACCCTGAATCCTCGACGCGTACATAATCACGAGGGCGTTGGAATGCTACCGATACGTCACTTGCCCAGCGATAACAGTCCTCTCTTGCCTGATCAACGTGAGTTGCTGGAGCGGTAATGATCATCGGAGTGCGAGCTTCATCAATCAGGATGCTATCTGCTTCATCGATGATCAGAATGTCCTGGGGAAATTCAGAGTGAGGCACAGTCGAAGGTTGTTTTCTCCGTCGCTCCAGTGAGTGACGCAGGAAATCAAACGCAAACTCGCGTAGTGTTCCATAGACGACGTCATTTTTGTACGTCTCGCTACGTACGTGTTGTGGAGTCGATGCAGTAACGCTCGACACACTCAGACTGACAGAGTTGTAAAGCTTTGACATCCAGTCAGCATCGCGTGACGCGAGATAATCGTTCGCAGTTGCGATCAGTACTCTTTGCCCAGTGGCCGCAAGAGAGCATGCCGAAAGAAATGTGGTTATTGTTTTACCTTCACCAGTAGGCATCTCCACAATGCAGCGATCAATAAGAAGACGGGATGCGTTCCATTGGTTGGGGCGAATCTGAAAGCCCAAGTGCTGCCTACACGCTGCATTTATCCGCTCCTGTAACAGCTTGACGGAAATACTGACGCGCTGCGGATGACCAGATTTCATGTCAAAAGGTGCATTTGCATTTGCTCACACCATCCCTAGAGCAGCAGAAATGTAAAGCCAGCAAAGGCTGCGGCTTCGGTGGCTATGCCTTTGTAACTTAATGGTAGTACGTTGCAATTTAGTGAATAGGGCTTGCAGTTCAGGCAGTCACCACCGGCGGCGATCGGGCATCCAGGTCTCGTTTTGCACATGTGGTAAGGAAGAGTGAATGTCTTCATGCAAAACTGCCCCGCAGAAATTGCGTTCTGCGCGATACCGCAGCCACGACCACACCGCTCAATATTTGGTTGCTCGTAATAAAGAGGGCGATGCTTAAACGCGATTGGATATCTGTCTGGCTGTGGTGGGCTGATACCAGCAGCAACGATTTTGAGGACAGGCTCTTTCAGCATAAAACGGGCCGCCAGATCCTCGGGTGCGTCAGCATTATCCTCGGCCACGATACGGATATCGCTCATTGGCTTGCGAAGGTTTTGGATGCTGTCTGCATTGAACATGTCCCGAGATGTTTTAGCATCCAACTCTTGGTATTCAACGACCTCAGCCTTGCCGGGGACGGCCTTCCTGTAGCCTTGGTCATTTTCGTTTGGCCCAGGGCCTCGTCCAAGCTGAGAGCTGATTCCCTTTTCCTGTGGCGGTGAAACCGCAATTATCTCTGCCTCAAGACGTTCGATAACTGGAGCGGAAATCGCCTTCAGCTCCTGTCTTGTGGGGGGAGTATCGTCAAATATGGCACTTGTGTCCGGCGAGCCCAGCGGAGGAGTCAGTGTTTTTTTGTCCACCTCCTTGTCGCCCAAGGGTGCCTCCTCGTGGACCATAGGCTCAGCGGGGTCGGTGAGCTCCACTTCTGAAACCACCGCTTGGTGAGGCCGAGTGACTTTGTCTTTCAGTTGCCCAAACGCGACTGGACTACCGCCGCAAAACACCAAAGAGGCGAGGATTGACGTATGCAGCAATCTGTAAAAACAGCAGTTCATAAAATAAGTTCGATTCCAGAGAAAATTCGACAAACTATTTATCGATCTTTCCTCTTCGAAAGTCGTAGAAAAAACTGGTTAGTCGGAAAATTTGTCTTAACCGACCTAAGGCTCCTGTCTTGTTTATGTTGCCGTAAAAAAGAGTCCGGTTCGTCTGATTTAAAGGACTTTAACATGCCTCGTTGTAAGGAGGGGACTACGATGGAATAGCAACTGGATACCGTTAAAGCCCTGTTTTTTCACCAATTAGCCTGTTTGGGCAAATGCTTGAGTGAATCTCGATATCCAGAATGACGCGTGTTCTCGTTGCACGGTCATGGGGGTGGGTTTTGCCATGCCCCTGCGCACCAGCAGTTGCAAAGCATTTCTTGATGATCCGAACCACATCAAATTCCCCGAGAAAACGACGAATGAGGTCGCGGCTGCGCGACCGACTCGATGGTTTACTCGCAAAAAAACCACTGCCAATCAGGCAGGAGAGGCAAGCTGTACCGCAGGTCCGGGTGCTCGAATCGCGGTTTGTTCTCGATGCATCTGCTGCCTTGGTAGGGCTGGGTGCCCTCGGCTCTGCTTGGGAAGCTCAGTCTGAGGCAGTGCAAGGCGATGCCTCCGTTAGCACGGGTGTGCCTGCGCAGGAACACCTCGCCGATTCCATGGCGCTTTCCACGACATGGTCAGCACAAAGCGTTAACGACGCAGAACAGTGTGCTGGCACCGGCACCGGCCCTGATATTTTGGGGCTCGACCTTGATCTTAGCTTTGGTTCGGATCTTAGCTTTGGTTCGCAAGTGACCGGTGAAGTCAATGTGGCTTTGGCTATTTCTGGCCCAACAGCCGATACCCTCGCAGGAGACTCAAGTACCTTCGAATTCGATCAGATAGACGTGGTATTCAGCAGTGAGGCGGTATTTTCGACGTATGAGGGAGCCGCACACGTAATCGATCCGAGTGATTCTGTAGTTTCGGGTTTGGATCCCATCTTGACGATTGAACCTCAAGATCAGATCAGTCAAGGTGCCAACGAAATCGTTTTCATTGATGCGGGTGTGCAGGATCGCGAGACGTTGGCGGCAGGTTTTCGCGAAGGTGTCGAGGTCTTGACCCTTGAGGGAACGCAGGACGGTGTGACTCAGATTTCTCAGGCACTTGAAGGCAGAGCGGGTCTTGATGCGATTCACCTTGTCTCTCACGGTTCCGCTGGGATTTTACAGCTCGGTTCGACGGAGTTGGCGTCGGATAGCATGCACCAGTATGCGGATGCTCTCTGGCAGATAGGTTCATCACTGACGGACAGTGGCGACCTCATGCTCTATGGATGTGACGTCGCGCAAGGTGAGATCGGTCAAGCATTCATTTCAGCATTGGCGACCGCAACTGACGCAGATGTTGCTGCCTCGAATGATCGTACAGGTAACGCGGGACTCAGTGGTGACTGGGTGTTGGAGTCCAGTAGTGGTGACGTTGGGACCGCTGCCTTGATCAATAGTTCGGTCACGACTGATTATGCCTATGTTTTAGCCCAGCCAAATGTTCTAAGTGTCGAGGTCAGCGACACGGAAATTGCCGACAGTGATGACGGAAGTCTGTTTGTTGTGACCGTCACATTTGATCAGGCCATGAACACGGGTGGAGCCTTTGAGCCAACGCTGAATTTTGATCCCGACGTGCTGCTGGCGGGCTCATTAATAAATCCGTCTGCTGGGGCATGGTCAGTCAGCGAGACCGTTTTTACACAAACTTTTGAAGTGGTCGACGTTGGCGTCGAGATCGCGAGTGTTGAAATCGATGTCACAGGGGCCCAGGGCTCCTTGGGAGAGGCTCAAGCAAATTACGCCGCTCAGGCGGAACTTTCGATTGATACGCTTAACCCAACAGTTGAGGTCAACATAGTTGACAGCCAACTGACCAATGGAGATTCCAGTTCATTGGTGACATTTGAGTTCAGTGAAGCGGTAACTGGATTCGATGTAGCTGACCTGACGCCTGTCAATGGTTTGTTATCTGCGTTCACGGGAACCGGAAGCAGTTACCAAGCGACGTTTACCGCCGATGATGGTTTGGACGGGATTGGTTCAGTAACTGTTGGTGCTGGCTACACCGATCTCTCGGGGAACACTGGCAGTGGTGGGGCGGACACGGTAACGATCGACACCGATAATCCGACGGTTACATCGATCGAGCGAGGAAACGCCGATTACACAAACGCGGACTTTGTGTACTTCACGGTTACATTCAGTGAAAATGTCACCGGAGTTGATACTAGCGACTTCAGTTTGGTGACACCAGTCGCAGGTGCATCGATTGTCTCTGTTGCAGGTAGTGACTCGGTTTACACGGTTACAGTGGGGACTGGATCAACAGGCGGTTCGATTGGCTTGGCTTTAGTAGCAACACCTACGGTTCAGGACGTTGTAGGTAATGATCTCACTGATACAACAATCAGTGGTGAGAATGAGAATTACACGATCGCATCTACCGAAGTTAGCCTCGTTAATGGCAATGTCTTTGTAGCAGATATCCGCGACGCGACATCTGATAATCTGACTTTATCGGTGTTGGGAGGGGACCTTGTTATTTCCTCCAGTAGCGAGGCTATTGCGGCAGCAGGTCCCGGTGTTACGCGAATCACTGATTCTTCGGTGCGTGTTGCTCTTGCCGCTGTCACAGGTAGCGATGGTGTTACCGTAGCGACAGGGGGACTTAACGACATCGTTAGTATTCTAGGAGTGGAGAGACAGTTAACTATAGACGGCGGCAGTGGCACAGATTTGGTTCAGTTAAAAGGTAACGGAATCAGCACCAGCGGCGGCGATCTCATTGTGCTTGCTGAGAGTATTACGCAGGATGCGGATGCGTCGATTTCTGCGGGTAATCTTAGCTTGACGGCTTCCGGAAGTAATCTTGATATCAACGCGACCGTCGCAGCGACTGGCTACCTGGTACTTGATGTAGCCGGTGAGGTGACGCAGGACGAACTTGGTTCCGTGACTGTTGGAGGAGATGTAACAGTAACAGCAGGTGTGATTGAGCTCGATAATGTCTTGAACGATTTCAAAGGTGTTGTGAATGCTTCCAGTTCGGCCGTGGAAATCACTGATGCAAATAGCATTAGCCTTGGCGATATTGATGCTACAGGGAACTTGGTGGTTAACGCTTTAGGAGGGTCAATTGATGATGGGGTGTCTGGCTTGGCTGGTGAAGATGTCAATGTGGGGGGGGCAGCCGCATTCAACGCTCTTCAAGCAATTAGCTTAGACGACGCAACAAACGATTTTTCAGCAACCGTGCATGTGGCGGGCACTGATCTTTCGTTAAACGATGCAAACGATATTACGATCGGGAACGTTTTAGCCAGTGGCGATCTTGCAATTACTGCCGCTGCTGGGGCGATTGCTGGAACCGAGCGTGTTCGAGTTGGCGGGGAATCAAATTTTCAGGCTGCCGGGGAAGTTGCTCTGGTCAATGGCCTGAACCAATTTACTCAAGCGGTGAATGCAAATGCTGTAACTGTCGAGTTGAACAGCAACCGGGATCTTATTCTGGGTGCGGTCAACGCTGCAAAGCTTGATCTCGAGATTCTTGGTGCGATTAGTCAAGACGCATCGGGCTTAAGTATTTCAGGCGATGTGAATCTGATTGCTTCTGGCAACAACGATGTGACGCTTGACAATACTACGAACGTATTCAATGGAACAGTCTCTGTCTCGGCGTTCACCGTCGAACTGGTTAATTCAGAGGGACTGGAGTTGGGTGATTTTGACGTCGATTCGCTCATCGTAAGTGCCGGCGGTTCGGGCAATATTATGCAGGTTGCTGGGACAGCTATTGATGTTCGGTTGGATGCCGCATTTGTTGCGATCGACGACGATGTTCAGTTGGATTCGGTGTCCAATGAATTCCAGAATAGTGTCTCGGTTGATGCTGAGACTCTTGTTCTAAAAAACAGTAAACTTACTTGGCTTGGCTCGATTGATGTAAATGAACTGTCAGTTGAGGCTCTCAACGATGGTGGGATTCGCCAGATTTTTGGGAGTGTTGTTGCGGTATCGGGAAGTTCCCAGTTCACGGCAGTCAATGATCGCGTCACCTTGGACTCGACAGGCAATGATTTCGTTGGAAAAGTCAATGTTGTAGGTTCGAAGGTCGTCTTGGCAGCCAAGAATGCTATCGGCCTTGGGGAAATTCTTGCCACGACTTTGGATGTTAGGGTAGATGGACTTGGCAATATTGCACAGGACAGTGCTGGTTTGGCTGTCTCGGGGGCCGCGGCGTTTACTACGGAAGGCAGCATTGTACTGAACGAGGCAGGTAATCTACTTGGTGGTGCTGTAAGCCTAAGTGGTTACGAAGCAACAATAGTAAACGAGACAGATCTTCGTCTGGGTGCCGTTGATTTAGCCAGCCTCGATGTCACCCTCGCCGGTGGCAACGCGATAACCCAAAACAATTCAGGGGTTCGGGTTTCTGGTGCGTCAGTCTTCTCTGCTGCTGGAAAAAATGTTGCTCTCGATTTTTCTGCAAATGACTTTGGGGGTGCAGTCTCTGTTGACGGTGCAGATGTGTCTTTGTCCGACACTAATGATCTTTTGCTTGGGAAGATTGCTGCTGATAACTTGACCGTTATCGCTCGTGGAGGGGGGAGCATCTCGCAGACTTTGGACCTCATCACCGTACTAGGTGTTTCCGAGTTTGTTTCGCAGAATCATAGTATCACTCTGGCGGAGACGACTAATCAATTCAATGGCGCTGTTTCACTTGATGGTCGAGTTGTTTCGCTTGTCAATTCCGTGGCGACTCTGTTAGGTGCGATCGATGTCTTTACGCTTGCCTTGGTTGCAGGGGGAAATGTCACGCAGACTGGGGCAGCTTTGAAGGTTACGCAGGAGGCGTCCTTCTCAGCCGTAGATCATCAGGTTGTTCTGATGTCGCAGGAAAATGCGTTTGGTGGCTCACTGTCGGTTGTGAGTGATTCGGTCGAAGTGAGTAATAAAAAGGACTTGGAACTTGGCACGATTTTAACCGACGTCCTCGAAGTCACTGCGGTGGGGAAAAGTGATGTCACTCAAAATGGCAGCGAGGTGATAGTCACGGGTGACGTGACTTTGTTGGCCATGCAGGGGGATGTAAGGCTCGAGTCCACTGGGAATGATTTCCAGGGTGCTGTTGATGTGTTTGCGGAGCATGTCGCGCTGACTGATAAGGATGATATCCAGCTGGGAAGCGTGAATGCGCAAAAGTTGGATGTGACCTCGCTTGGTGGTGGAGCGATTACACAGGACGTAAGTGGTGTGACTGTCTCGGGGCAGACTGCATTGGAGGCGATTGGGGGTAGCATCCAGCTTGACGAGTCGCTCAATGACTTTGGTCAGGTGGGGCTCTTGGCGGCAAGCGTTGTCTTGACGGACATGAGTGGCTTGCAGTTGCGTGGCATCGTGGTGGATGATCTGTTGTTGACGACAAAAGGTGCGGTGGAACAAAGTGCCGGAAGTATGGTTGTGACAGGCACCTTGGTGATCGATGCAGCTGGATATGATGTTACGCTCGATCGGAGCACAAATGACTTCGCTGATGTGGGTGGTAGTGTCAGTATCATCGGAGACAATGTTGAAGTCGATGATCTGGATGGCATTGTTGTTGGCGATTTTCTCGTCAGGGGGCTTTCGTTAAATGCCGGTGGTGATATCTCGCAGAATGCGGGAACGTCACTCATCGTCAATGAAGGGGTGGATTTGTCCGCTGGCGGTTTTGATATCACGCTTTCGGAGGTGGGGAATGATTTTATTGGTGATGTCGTCGTTGATGGCCAGAGTGTGGTCCTCTCGGATCGCAACGATATATCCCTTTTCGAGATAGATGCCGACCAATTGTCAGTTACTGCCGCAGGGGCGGTTGTTGATGGGGAGTTTGGTGATCTTGTCGTTGCTGGTAATGCGAGCCTCACTGGGGGCGAAATTGTAATTGGGAACGATGCCGGAAACACAGCACGTTTTGGTAGCCTGACCTTCAATTCGTCCGGAGCTGTCAGTGTTGATGAAGATAATCAAATGGAAGTGTCGGGGCCGTGTACGGCGGGCGGCGATTTGGAACTATCGAGTTCTAAGAATCTGCTGTTGGCAGGGACGGTCGATGTGATTGGTGGTGCCCATCTGATTGCCGACGAAATTGTTGTGGGTGCTAAGTTTGACGCTACTGAGAGTGTGTTGCTTGTTGCGGCGGGTGACATTGAGATTAACCATGCGATTGACCCCACAACCGTTACTTTGAACGCAAATGATGACATTACGGTCAATGCTGCGGTCATTGCTGATGATTTGATTTCGGTGTTGGCGGGGCTGGATGGTTCGGGTGAAATTGTATTGACGGCTTTGGGAAGTATTGAAACTACCGCCGCAGACAGTGATGTCGTGATGGTGTCGGGTGTGAATTCTGGGCAGATCACGCTGACGGGTAAGACGACCGCTATTGATCAGATTCAGATAACCAGCAGTGATGGCGCAATCAACGGTGCGGGGTTGTTGACGGCTAAGACGGTGGATCTAAATGCGCTCAGTGGAATCGGCAACACGACGGCCCTCGAGTTGGTCGCTAGCAATATTTCTGCCGAGACCACATCAGGTGATATACAGATTGGGAATCTGTCGGGGACCGCCGTCAATGCGACCATGCTGGTTGCGGGGGATGGATCCGTCGACTTTGACCAATCAGGTGGTGGAGACCTGACAACCGGAGTGCTCGCTGCATCTGAGACGATGGATGTAACAAATGATATGGGGGATATTGCTTTTACGGGTTCGGTTTCCAGTTCCGATCTTGTGGCGATATCTACCGGTGCGGTCACTGATGGAATTGGTGGTGATCTTGCTGTTTCGGGCTTGGCAGATGTGACTGCCGGCAGCGTCGAGTTGGGTGACAACGCAGGGAATGTGATCAACTTTGGCAGCTTAACCTTTAACTCGGACGGTTTAGTCGCGATCAGCGAGGATTCATCGCTTGATCTTTTTGGCGTGAACACTGCCGGTAGTGCTGACCTCGATTCGATTAGTTCTGTTTCCGATGCAGTCGGGGGAAGCGTTGAAGTCTCCGGTCTGTTTGATGTGACGGGTACCTCTATTACTTTAGGTTCAGGCGCGTTTAATAGTGGCAGCTTAACCTTTAACTCTGACGGTTTAGTCGCGATCAGCGAGGATTCAACGCTTGATCTTGTTGGCGTGAACACTGCCGGTAGTGCTGATATCGACTCGATTAGTTCTGTTTCTGATGCAGTCGGGGGGAGCGTTGAAGTCTCCGGTCTGTTTGATGTGACGGGTACCTCTATTACTTTAGGTTCAGGCGCGTTTAATAGTGGCAGCGTAACCTTTAGCTCTGACGGTTTAGTCGCGATCAGTGAGGATTCATCGCTTGATCTTGTTGGCGTCAATACTGCCGGTAGTGCTGACATCGAATCGGCTAGTTCTGTCTCTGATGCAATCGGAGGAAGCGTTGAAGTTGCTGGTCTGCTTGATGTGGTAGGTGCCTCGATCAATTTGGGTTCAGGTACATTCAATGCTGGAAGCTTGAGTTTTCGTTCTGATGGATCAGTTGACATTGCAGAAGATAGTTCGATGCAGGTGTCTGGATCGAGTAACGCAGGATCAGGCTTGGAACTATTTGCCGAAGCTGATGTAACGCTTGATGAGATGGTGACGGTGCTGGGTGATGTCACCATCGTTGCAGGTGCAACGACTGGTGGCATTGACGTGAATGGTAAGTTGAGTGGTGCCGGAACGATACTGCTTGACGCTGCGGATCAGATAACGGTGATTGCTGAGATCGATTCATCGACGGTGATTTTGGAAGCAGATGATGACATCACAGTTAATGCCTCAGTTGTGGCATCGGACTTGATTGCTGTCTCAGCTGGTGAGGANGGCAGTGGTGGGCTTGCTGTGTCGTTGACGGGTAGCTTGACAACTACAGATGCAGGTAGCGATGTCACGGTCAATACAGGATTTGGCAGTGGCGATGTTTCGTTGGTGGGCACGACAGCAGCTTTGGATCAGGTTGTGTTGACCGCTTTCGCGGGTGCGATCAATGGCACTGGTTTAGTTACTAGTGACGTAGTCGATCTTGATGCGTTCAGTGGAATCGGTAACACGACGGGCCTTGAGTTGTCCGCAAATAATATCTCTTCGAATACTGGTTCGGGTGATATTGCAATCACTAACATGAGTGTTGGCACTGTTGACGTGACCTCCTTGGTCACGGGATCTGGTTCGATTGAATTCGATCAGTCGGGCGGAGGAGAAATTGTTTTTTCAGGGCCAGTTTCCAGCGAGGGCTTGATTGATGGTGGTGATGTAACGCTGACAGCAAGCGGTGACTTGATCGTCGATGGTGTCGTTACCACTTTACAGGGAACAGGTGGAACGCTTTTTGTTTCTGGGGCTACTCTTAATGGTGATCTGACCGTTGGGGCTGGTAATGTTGTGATTCAGGGAGGTGCAGTTGATTTGCTGGTTGGTGCGAATATTACTACTGACGGTGATATCACATTGACTGCCTTGCGGGACGTGACCATTGCCGCAGTTGTCGACGCCAACAATGGAGGGAGCATTACTGTTGCAGCCGACTCAAACAGTGCAACTGATCCGGGGGCCGCAGGTGGTGGACACGGTGGTGCAAGAATTACAAGCTCGGGGCAGTTGAATGCGGAGGGTGATGTAACGGCGACAGGTTCAGATCTATTTGCAACCGGCAGTCAAGTTGACAGTGTTTTGGTCGACGCTGATGGTGGCTCCACCCAAGTTTTCGCCGTAGGAAATGTTTTGCTGGGTGATGGGGAGAATGCTCCGTCTAATGCCTCAACCATAATCGAGGGTGCTGTACGCACTACGGGAGTGGCATCAACGATCGAGATTAGTGCCGAACGCAATGTGGAAATTGGTGAGTTTGGAAGCGTTGTTTCTGTCGATGGTGCTATCAGCATCAAGGCTGATTCGAGTGCCGGGTCAAATGGTGGTGCAGTCGTCATGACCGAGGGTGGCTTCGTCTCAAGTAATACCGGTGAAATTGACATCACCGCTGATGGCGATATTCTGCTCAGTTCAGTTATCACCGCCAGTACGAGTGCTAATGCAGTCAAATTAATCACATCGGGCGGAGCTGTTGTTGACGCCGGTGATAGTGCTCCCGATGTAATTGCAAATGGCGGTGGCTTAGTCATACAGAGTGCAACGGGAGTTGGGGATGGCAATGCAATCGAAGTATCTGTTGCTTTGATTGATGTGCAGAATTCAACTCTCGGCGCGATTCATTTAGTCGAATCAGACGATGTAGACGTCGAAAGTCTAAGTCAAGTCAGTTCCGGAGAAATCTTGTTCGACTCAGTCGCAGGTACTACCACTGTGCGCAGCGGCGGTAGTGGAGTTGCTGGAAACGAGAATGTGCGACTAGGCGCTCTGGAACAAGATTTGATCATCAATGCCGATGTGGTCAGTGATACAGGCAACATCACGTTGGATGCTGGCAACGACTTGGCTTTGAACGCTTCTGTGACGACCGGTGGTTTGGGAAGCGTTTACCTGGTCGCTGTGAATGACATGACGTTAGCTGATTCTGTAACAAGCGTATCTGGGGACATTCTTGTTGATGCTGGCTTGGATCTGACCCAGGCCGCAGCGATCACCAGTACCAGTGGTGATGTGGGTCTGATCGTAGGAGGTTCTCTGGATCAAGCATCAGATGGTGATGTCACGACTGGCGGCGACGTTCTGTTAGAGTCTGGTGTTGACTGGATGATGGCCGGTGACACGGTGGTCACGGCTGGTGGAAATGTTGTTGGTCAAGCCTTGGGTGGCGACATTGAGTTGGGCGTTATTAGGGGTACGAACGTTGCGTTGATGGCCAGTGACAACATCTTGGACGCGAATGCTGGTTCCCTGAATGTCACGGCTGATAACCTCTCTCTTCGTGCCGATAACGGGTTGATTGGCAACCACGATAATGTCAACGGTTTTGCAGAGGAGAATGCGAACGCGATTGACCTTGATGTTGCAGTTCTTGCTGCTCATTCTGACTCAGGCATCTATCTTTCGGAAGCAGATGGTCTGACCGTCACAACCGTTGCAGCATTAACAGTGAATCTCGGCTCAGCACTCAGATCTAATTTCAACAGTACGACGAACTCCGTATCGCGCAATAAAACAGTTTCTTCGTTGGAAGATCTACGCACGACAACTGACGGCCCCATCAAACTTGTTTCCGAGTCAGGGGTGCTGACGATCGAGGGTGGCTCAGATGCTCAGGGCTTATCTG
>NZHC01000126.1 GCA_002689655.1 Rhodopirellula sp.
TCGTACCAAGCCTCACAATGGAATTATCATTGGCGAAGCAGCTATGGATCAGATCGGTATTCACCTCTGACTGACAAACTGGGGACCGAACCCCTGAAGATCGAGTCCGTCACGCTGGGACCAGACGGAAGGAGCGTGAAGCTGAACATCCGTCAAATGATTCCTGTCGACCAAGCTCATATCACGATTAGGCTGAAAGCGGCGAATGGCACCGCATTCACCGAAGAACTTTACTGGACAATCAACCACATCCCAACTCAGTAATAAGCTAAGAATTCAAAGCCAAACCAGTGGTTTCAGTGCCCGCAAATGCTTGAGAATCATTGCGACCGCTCCTAGACCGCCCGACAATTCCAGCCGACGATTCCAGCCGACAATTCCAGCCGACAATTCCAGCCGACGAAGGTGAACACCTTGCCAAGCCCCACAGCGACCCGCCGAAACTTCCTGTCCACCACCACACGTGTCGCGGCATTGCCAATCATCGCAAGACCATTGATCCTGAACGCCGATGACAAGTCAGGCACGAAAGATCCTCTTGTAGGATCAGAAGAACATACATACCGAGTCATTCACAATTGGGGTCGAAACAGCTTGCCTTCGACTCATGACTACGGCAATGCATCGCATGGTGTCTGCGTCGATAGACAGGGGTATGTGTACATCACACATACCGGCACACCTGACTCGGTTTATGTGTTTGATCCTGACGGAAACTTCGTCAGGAGCCTTGCTGGATTCCATAGCGTCAACAAGGGCGACTCATCGACATCCAGTGGCCACGGCATCGACATCCGAACTGAAGGTAACGAAGAGTTCATTTACCTGTCGGCTTCCTATGCGAAGAAATCTTTCGCCAAGATGTCACTCAAAGGCGAGCTCGTATGGACACGGGATCAAGATCAGATTTTTGAACATGCAGGATTCGCCGGCAAGAAACTAGGGTTTCGCCCCACGAATATCAGCTTCCGCCCCGATGGTGGCTACTATTTAGGTGATGGTTACGGCAGCGCGTATCTGTATCACTACGACGCTCAGGATAACTTCGTCAGAGCAATTGGGGGATTTGGGCAACAGGATGGCCAGTTCCGCACACCGCACGGCCAGTGGCTTGATACGAGGGACGGGACCCCGAAATTGGTGGTCGCCGACCGTGCTAATTCACGACTCCAGTGGTTCGACATGAACGGCAAACACCTGCGTACGCAAAGCGGCTTCCTATTTCCAGCAGATATCGATAGCCAAGGTGATCTGCTCCTTGTCCCTGACTTGCACGCCCGCATTACGATTCTGGGGCGGTCAAACCAACCGCTTGCACAGCTCGGCGACGACGAAGCCTGGCGCAAGAGAGTGCTCGACAAGAAAGAAGCAATGCGCACCAGCCCCGAGAAGTGGATTCCCGGAAAATTCGTCCACCCTCACGATGCATGCTTTGATGCGGACGGCAACATCTTCGTCACAGAATGGGTCCGCGGTGGAAGGGTCAGTAAACTGGTCAAAGTTTAGCAATTTCATCACTTGCAGATGGATCTACGCTGTTACCGGCAAGGCGTCGGCAATCTTGCCTCAGCATTCCAAAACGACCTGCACAACGAAGCACAATGAAAGCAGGATCGCACTGCAAGAAGCGTGTGTGACACATCAACTACTGTCATTTTCAGCACGCTTCTCCTCAGCCAGTCGGTTCTTGTCGAGGAATTCCGCCATTTTCTGGCTTCGCTTTTGCTGCTTACGTTTTTCCCTCTTGACTGGGTCACGAAAGTCACGCCACCACTCCTTGATACGTTGCAACACCATCATCCTGCCATCCAAGCTGAATCGCCTGATAAGAACCACAGTCGTTGGAGCAGCTTCATAATGACAAACAAGCTTAAAACGGAGCCACCCGCTTACTCCCCCCTCCCTTAGCGCAGTGACTATGACTGAACAAGCTTTGATTTCAAGCAACTTACTTTGATTCCAAGCAACTTACGATGATTCTTGTTTGACTTTTAACGGAGTCCACATGCTGAGGGCCAAGAGGAGCCGACATCTCCCCGCCCGAGTTACGCGTGGCTGAAAACCCAGTTCGTTTCAACACAACCAGTCAGATACCGGACACCGTTTTACCCAAGCTGGCTCCGACACTCACTGCTTGCTAAGACACCGAAAACTTTTTCAAGACAAATTCATATCGGACGCAAACGACGTCCGAGATTCAACCTGACGTCCTCAACAATTGCATGGAATAAATTCCGGACGAGTGCCCATCGCTGAATGTTACGTTGTAAGCATAGGCCCCCACAGGCTTCATTCCAGTAATCGTTAAAGGCTGAGCCTCAGCCGCACTTAACACGGGCAGAATGGCAAGTTTATCTCCGCCAGTTTCCTGTTTCTTTTTTTCACCCCGTTTTTTCTCTCGGCACGTTGCACATGGACAAGCCTTGCGCAACTGCAAGGCCGTCCACCTTGTTTCAACACCGTCGCTCCAACTGATAACAACCGCTGAATTCTCATCACGTCCCAACCCTACCGGTACAACACCAGCGGGCAAGCTTGCTTGGGGCTCATTAAACACGGGCTCATTAAACACGGGCTCATTAAACACGGGCTCAGTCATTTTGTGATTACGTTCTTTCGTCAAAATCTTGAAAAGAGTTACAAATCCGCTGCTCCGCCATCGGTCATATTTTACGAAGATCGACCAGTCGCTTTGCTTTGGCTTCAAACCGAGGCAGGCTTCCCACGGCAACCGCATCGACACTGACTCGCATGGCCAATCGGTCACGAATCAAGTCAGAAAGTTTGGCAACGCTCGCCTGATCAGATTCCAACTCGATCGCAAGCTGGTCCATCTCATCAACGCGAGAAATAATCATTCGAAACTCGGCGAGCGGTGTAATTTCTCTCACCATGGACTCGATGCTGCTGGGAAATACATTGACCCCACGAATCACCATCATGTCATCGACACGCCCCAGCACCCCTCCGTCGAGAAACAAGAAGCCACATTCCTGATCGTGGTTCCGATACCCACAAACAATATCCCCGGTCCGATAACGAATCACCGGCCCTCCAAATCTTCCCAAGCTGGTCAGAACCAACTCTGCTTGCTCACCATCCTCCACCCCAATTCCCGCGGGATGGTCGATATCAAAACGCAGTAACTCGGCGATAAACTCGTCTTCGATCACGTGTATTCCGGTGCCTGCAGAGTTGCCGAAGCCCCAAGCGCCGACCTCACTGGCTCCCGTATGGTCGATCACCTTGGCCCCCCACAACGTTTCCAAACGATTTCGAACACTCGGCGTAGAGCCCCCAGGTTCGCCAGCAACAATGATTCGTCGAATCGCAGTCTTGGTGAGGTCGATGTCATGCTTATCAGCAACTGCACCTAGGTGCAGGGCATAGGTAGGAGTGCAACATAACAAGCTGCAGCGGTGATCAAAGATCATCTGTATCCGTTGCTGACTCGTCATACCGCCACCCGGCACCACGGTTGTTCCACGGCGCACCAAGGCATCATTGGCTGTCCAGAATCCAATGAAGGGGCCGAAAGAAAATGCCATCATCGCTACATCCCTCTGTTCAACCTCCGCAGCGTCGAGGACATAGTCCCAGCAATTCAGCCACCAAGCCCAATCTGCCGGCGTGTCCAGCACTGTCATCGGGAACCCCTTGGTTCCACTTGTCTGATGCAGACGGGTGTAATCGATTCGTGGCAGATCAAAAACGCGTGCGGGACGGCCCGCTGCTTCTCCTAGCAGCTGCTCTTTTGTCAGCAACGGCAAGGAAGCGAGATCATGCAGCGAATTCAAAGGACCACGAGCGCCAAGCTCATGCTGGGCATAAAACGGTCGATCCCGCACCTGCAACAGTAATTCATTGAGCCGTTTTAGTTGCATCGACTCGATCCGATGTCGGGAAAACGGCTGTGCTCGTGATGTTTTGCTAGTCACTTGAAGAAAACAGGCCTGAGTGCAAAAAAACATAAGTTAAGAATTCGTGAAGACAACCCCTACTCACACCTTACCAAAGCAAAGCCAACAGATGTCTCATCAATCAAAAATCCCTTGTTTAGGGGCGGCTTTGACTCACTAAAGCCCTACCACTTCCGCAGCCCTCCTAGAAACGAATAAGTAGGAATGATGAAGAGTTTGCGATACACCCAAAAGCCGGTTGCAAACGACTTCATGCTCGTCAATTATCACCCCTCAGGCGGAACATTTAAAACATCAAATTTGGGCTCCTCGATGGCAATGACCGGTCCCAGCCGTGTACAAAGACCACTTTTGGCTGCGAGGATTCCCGTGAATCGAGTCACGATGAAGTCATCACACGGCAGGCAAAAGAACGTGAATCCGACAAATTGGCGTGTTCATCGCTGTGCCGAGCGGAAAGGTTTTACGCTGATAGAAATGCTTGTGGTAATTTCCATTATCGGCACCTTGGCTGCGTTGCTACTGCCTGCAATATCCAAAGCCCGTGAGGCTGCTCGCGGCGCCGAATGCCAGAATAACCTGAAACAATTCGGCATTGCCTTCATTGCTCGCACAACCACGCTGCCTGACGGGGGTTTCTGCACAGGTGCATTCGATCTTGAACGCGACGGCATTCCGACAGAAACCGGCTGGGTATCTGATTTGGTATCAAGAAAAGTCATGGCCAGCGAAATGCTCTGCCCGAGTAGTTCCAACACAACTTCGAAAGCGATCGAGCAAGTGCTGTCAGCATCGACAGCCAGTTTCGCAGTAACTGATTGCGTGGACAGGCTTGGAAGCGCCAGCTACACGAATGATATGGGGCAAACCGTCAAAAACATCTCACGCACCATTTTTGATGGCAACCTGCCACCCAATTCATCAGCCAGAGCCGAGGTCATTAAAGAGAAGATGCTCGAGAATGGCTTCAACACAAATTACGCCGCAAGCTGGTTTTTTGTTCGATCCGGTTACCGGCTTGGTCCGGATGGCAACCCAGCCAAAAACAACCTTGGCTGCGGCAGTACAGACCCAAAAGGGCGAAACCTGACGATTGGACCTCTGACGACGCGACTTTTGGATAGCGGTCAGGCTGCCGCGCATACGGTCCCGCTGCTTTGCGATGCATCGGCAACGGGCCAGTTGAGTTCCAGTGTGGGCGACTTAACCGCCGGATCAATGTACTCCCTGCCGGTGGTCGGAGCCCCAATTCGCAGTCGGCTGATGGTGGACGAGAGTGGAGATGGCGTTCGGAATATCGATCAATCGGCCAACTTCCTGCAAACACCTGTTTTCAACGGAACCCCCAAAACGGGCGCGGCGGGTTGGCTAAAGACATGGAGCTTTGATACACGTCAGGATTACCGAGGCATGGCAGCACATCATCAGGGCACCGTTAACGTCCTGATGGCCGACGGATCCGTTCAAGTGTTAACGGACATCAACAACGATGGATTCATTAACAACGGTTTCGACATAGGATCCGGTAGTACACCGACCTACTGGACTTCAACTGAGGTCGAAGCCGAAACCCTGCGACTTGCCAGCTTCTACTCTCTTCTTTCGAAGGGAGATCAGAACTAATGGATTTTTATTATTTGTCCTCATTGCGAGGCTTTTCAGTGCCTCGTGCGTCCCATTTTCACAAGGAGAATCCGCGACCTAACCACATTCCTTATCGATAAAGCTTAGGCCACGCGTTCTAGGCAACGCGTCACAAGGCGGTTGCATTGCAACCGGGGAAGCATTCAGTTCACTGAATGATTGACACGCACATAGTCCATCGCGAGAAGGAGATGTCGTGTTTTGAGAATCAAGTCAAACTTAAGGAAGAAATGGGTGATGTTCGCGTGCCTTTGATCGCAGCAACGACGAAAGGCAAAACTTAACAGACCACCACCTCATTCCTTCACATTTAACAACTCTATTATGGACATGAGTTTCGATTCAGTCCAGATCAAAAAGGAAACGCAATGTCGCGTAACAAAAACGCAGGTTTCACCCTGATTGAACTCTTGGTGGTGATCTCGATCATCGCCTTGCTGGCTGCACTGTTGCTGCCTGCAATCACTTCGGCCCGCGAGGCCGCTCGAACAGCTCAGTGTCAAGCAAACCTCAAAAACATTGGGGTCGGGCTGATGCGTTACAGCACTACATCTCCTACTGGAGCTTACTGCTCAGGTGCTTCCGACTTCCGCCGAGACGGGTGCATGGACACCTACGGCTGGGTTGCTGATCTTGTCAACAGTGGCATGGGCAACATGAATGAATCCCTTGACCCTAGCAATCCGTTGCGTGGCTCAGAGAAATTGAACGACCTGTTGGGTNNAGATACAAACGACGGCAGCGTAAAAGATGGTGCCCCAGTCACACGTCTCAGCGAAGGTGTCTGCGGTGACTCATCGTGGGCAGGTGTTGCTGGCACTGACGCGACGACATTCTTCGGCGGCACTGCGGTAGNNNNCGCAGAACGTGCGGAGTTGGTTTCGCGGTACTTCGTGACCAATGGCTACAACACGAACTATGCTGCTAGCTGGCACTTGGTTCGAGGTATGNTTCGCACCGNCTTCGATNANNCGACCACTCCCATCTCCTTGNTCACTNNGNNNNTNGGTGGATTCAAAGGACTCAAAGGAACCACTGGCCCCCTACGAGAGCCCACCATGTCGAAATCTCGCCTTTCCAGCAGCAACATCGGCATGATTGGCTGTGCAGCTCCTGGAGATATCGACGAGGCAATCCTGGCACAAACCATTGGACACGGTCCTGGAGGCNNTTGGTCCAAGGGCANCNATGACTCGGTGGAATACATGCCAGCCGGTGCTCTGCTGACTGAAGCTTTCAACGACGGTCCTGCCTACGTTGACACGNNTNCAGACNGCGNNGNCAACTCGANNNGATAGCTNCGTCATCAAATGACGANCCTGATNANNNCTNNNGTAAGCCTGATGAATCAGATTGCTTGCGAGCGGNCTCAGNCAACCACCNCATCCTGTNNNNCACCCNCTGGCACTTCTGCAAGCGNCGGAAACGGTGTTTACCTTCAGGATACACGTGACTGGTACGCTGTCCACAAAGGCTCGTGCAACATCTTGATGGCAGACGGAAGCGTCAAGTCATTCCAAGACCTTAACGCCGATGGATTCTTGAATCCAGGTTTCGACATCGCTGATGGCCTTACTGACCTTGAGATCAGCGGTGTTGGCTACGCTGACGATCGTCNAGAGATGGCCACTGACCAGTTCTTCGGTGGTATTTTCATCGACGACGCTTACTTCAAAGGTGCGTTCGAGTGATCGAACCCATCTGCAGTTAGGCAGATCGAGTGGGTATGATCCCATGACAAAACTTAGCGCCCTTGCAGTGCNNGCACTGCAAGGGTGTTTCTGTTACCAAGAACACGACACATTGCAAACATTAAAAAGATGAGACCCTCAACGAAACGAACGCTTTTAATCATGGGCAGCTTGGCCGCAATGATCACNGTGGCTTCGGGAGTTTCCTTGAGCGTGAAATACAAGCCATACGGNGTTCCCGANGTTTTGCGTGCAGANTATGAGAGGANAGTAGCTGACATCAAGGAGCGAGAATACCTTTTTAAGAATGCGGACGAACTCAGTGAAGCGATCGCCTACATGCCCGACACGACCCATGACTTTGGAATGATGGATCCACACGGCACCGCATCTCACCAATTTGAAATCCACAACAAGGGCTCCGCTCCATTGGCCCTGAAGATGGGAACGACAACATGCAAATGCACTGCAGGCAAACTGGGATCAAGCCTGTTACAACCTGGCGAACAAACCACCGTTGAGTTGACTTGGAATACGGGCTACAAGGTCGATGAATACGAACAGTCGGCTATCCTGCAGACCAACGACCCAACCTTGCCCGAAATCGAAATCAAGGTCAAAGGTGAAATCAAGGGTGAATTATTGAGTCCTGAGACGATTACCTTTCCGCAAAGAAATGTCGCTGAAACAACCCACGCACGCTTCATTGTTTGCAGTCAGGTGTGGACGACCTTCGAGGTGGAAAACATCGAATGTGGTGCGGAGGATTTCACATGGTACGCTGAACCGCTCGATGAACACGACCCAAGACTAGCAGACAAGCAGTCAGCCTATGCCGTGGAAATTCATGTTATCACAACGCCGCTGGAACAAGGTAGGTTTTCGGGGAACATGGAATTGGTTATTCGTTCGCAAGATGGCGAGAAAACATTGGAACGCACTATTTCCTATTCAGGGAAAACCCGTTCGCCCATCAGTTTTTACAGCCGTGATATCCACTTTCAGGATGGACTCGACATTGGCACACTAACAAATAATAAATCTCATCAATTCAATCTTGTCGTGAGAACCAACGGTGACACGTCTCGAAAAATTGAAGTTCTCGATATTGAACCAAAAATCATCAGTGCAAAGCTTACACCGCTGAAGACAGCTGGAAATTTTCGTCTAAGCCTAGAGATTCCTCGAGATAGTCCGACGACAATTTTCAACATGGCCGAAAATCATGGGTACGTTGAAGTCGGTGACCCCTTGGACAAGAATCAGTTCTCGAACTGGTTCCCCATCCACGGTGCGGTTGTAGAGCTAAGCAAGTAAGTCAAGCATTTCTCAATCAGTAGCTGCCAGACATCAATAACAATGAGTTCGCCACAAGAAATCACGCAGCCAACAAGCTATCTTTGTGGTAACTGCAACGCGGAAAATGCTGCAAACGCAAAATTCTGCGATGCTTGCGGCCACCATCTCACTGAACCGTGCAGCGAATGCGGCACAACTGTCGCCCTTTCTCAAAAATTCTGTGGTAAGTGTGGAGCCAACTTGGTGAAAGCTAACCAACAACGCTACGAAGAATACGAAAAGAAACTGATTGAGGCTATCAAACAAACCAAATTGCATGAATACGAACACGCGTTAGCCCTGATTGAAAATCTGTGTCAGCTCAATGACTATCGCTTCCGCCCGTTAGCCAAGCAGGCTGCGACTGCAGCAAACAAGATAAAGAAGTTGCGTGACCAGACTGCGGAAGATGCCGCGAGAAAGATCAGTGAAGCAAAAAAAGCACTCGAAGAAGACGATACCGCAAAGGTCGCCAGACTGCTTGAACAGGTGCCGGGAGCCCTGCGAGACGCAGAGATTGAGAAAATTTTCCAACGAGCCAAGACAACCGTTGGTGAAACACAAGCTCTTCAAGACGAACTTCGAATTCGTATCGCTGAAAAAAACTGGCTTTTAGTGGGGGGGCTTCTTGATCAATTACTCAACCGATATCCGTCTGAATTACGCTACCAGGAACTCTCGCGAAAAGTGCGCGAGAAACTGATTCGGAAGGCGAAAAGCAGCGTCGCAAAAGGAAACTTCGCTGCTGCTCTGGAATCCTTCAACGCAATTCCCTCGTATGCCTCAACGGAAGAGTTGAAAAAACTGGTCACCTCGGCCAGCAAGGCTAACTGGTGCGCTGAACAAGTCCGGAAGGAACCTTTTGCGACGGCGATTCTTGGCCGCATCGCATTTGAACATGCAAAATCGGCACCCAACTTCCAACCTGCAGAACTGGAAGTCAAAGAAATTGCGGCCCGCATCAAGTCCCACCAATTCACGACTCGCTGCCCGCTGCCACGCTGGAAACCCTCCAACCAAAGTTGGTTGGGCGGAGAATTTTTGCTCTTGGGCCAACCACAAATGCACGCCGTTGGCAAACACGAAGCGTTCAGGTTACATCCCGGACAACTCAGCGTAGCGTTAGGACTGGCACTGCAAGGTCTGGGACATGGACGAATAAACGGCCAATTCGCCATCAAAAAGAAAAAGCTACTCGGATCTCGGCGTAAGAAACCCAATCTGTGCTGGGGACTCGATGTTGGCTCCGCGACTATCAAAGCCGTTTTACTTGAAGAAAAAAATGACGAGATTAAAGTTCTGGACACCTTTGTTGAAGTGCTATCCATACCAACGTGTCGGAAGTCGACTGAATCTGATTCACCAACACATCTGCTACTACCCGCTTTGATGAAGTTCGCTCAAGAAAAAAACTTAGATGACGTCAGTGTTTGGGCGGGTTTCCCATCTAGCGAAACGGCAACACACTTCGTTTCCATTCCATCGATCAAGGCAAAACTTACCCAGCAATTAATCGAACAAGAGGTATCTCAAAAGGTGCCACTGGCAAGAGAAGACATTGAAGTTGTTCAGTGGATCGGTGATGCAGACCCTGAAAGTTTGAGAGGTAGGCCCGTGACACTATCGATCGCAAGAAAACAATACCTCCGAGATTACAGCGAAATGCTCACCACTGCTGGCATTGATGTCAGTGGCCTGCAATCGAACTCGCTGGCATTGCTAAACTTTGTAACATGCGAATTCACAGAATTGGCGGAATCCGATGCAGATGATTCTGATGCAGACGATGCGGTCACAAGTGATGAAAAGGAAGACGCGATTGCTTTCCTTGACTGCGGTGCTTCATCCACCACTTTACTGATTGCTTCACGGCG
>NZHC01000127.1 GCA_002689655.1 Rhodopirellula sp.
AGCAGCAGCCCTACCCCCATCACCGACGGAAAACATGTCTGGTGCTGGAATGCCAGTGGCCAGATGGGATGCTGGACCTTGAACGGCAAGCCAGTGTGGTCACGTCGCTGGACACCTACCCTCGGACGTCCATTCAACAAGCAGTTTGAACCCATCAAAATTGGCAACACTATCCTGAACGTTGAGCCGCTGGCGCCTGAAGATCCCAATCGGCGCGAGGACGCCTGGAATTACATACGCGGATTTGACGCACTGACCGGGAAACCGCTGTGGACTGAAACAAAAGGCTTGACACATTACAACACGCCCGTCGCAGGCCGCTTGCCCGATGGTGGGTACGCGATTCTTGCAGGACGCGGTGCCCATCACGACACGCCCGAAGCCCCCGCTGGACTAACACTGACTCGAGTTGACGGGGACGATGCCGGAAAAGCGATCTGGAATTGGAACGCTTTGCCTGATGGAAAAGCACAGGTTACCCAATGCTGGGATGAGAAATATGCCTATTGGCTCGATGAAACCAGAACGGATCTGGTAATCCTCAATACGGCCGATGGTTCAGTAGCAAAACGCATCTCCTGGACGAATGATGTAAGTCACACCAGCTATGACAAACAAAATGACAATTTTACCACTCGACACCATATCGACTTTGACGACATGGAACCGAGTATGAAAGTGTTTCCGGCCTGGCATGCCAATCTTTCAATCTATCCGCACGTGTTCTTCCAGTGCTTTTACTTCGAAGGAAAACGCCGCGGAAAAATGACTCACATTGGACCAAAGCATTGCATCACTCGAATCAACGTTGAGACTGAATCAGTTGAATATCTTGAACTACCGTTCCCGACTCCTGGCATCGCAAATGCAATCGAGAAAAATGGTGAAACCTACTACCCTGACATGACCATCAACAGTCGTGGAATCAACGTTGGGGAGGATAAACGTTCCGGCAGATCGGGATGGTGGTGGTGTTTCAATGGCAACGTGATTGCCGTCAACCAATATTTGTTCTTCTCTTTTATGAGCGGCAAGGTCCAAGTGATTGACGGGACAGCCAAAAACTTCGATGAAAACGCGTTGATAGCTTTCAACGATCTCGGAAAGTTTGGAGAAACCTGGTCGGTTAACACACCGAGTTACAGTAATGGGCGACTTTACCACCGCACGCTGAAAGAACTCATCTGCATCGAACAGGAGTAGATCCAACACTTGCCAATGTCGCAGGGCCATTTTTACGCACAGGTTTATCAACGGCATTCATAGGACACGGCATCATGACAGGCAAACATCAGTGGACTAACCGTCCCCCGAAACCACTTTATTAAACAAAGCCGTTGCAGTCCTTGCCAATCTCTTTCCCTGCTCAGCAACACTCAAACCCCTTTGACGTGCTTCTCTGCCGCGACGATTCAACTGCACCTGAACAGCCGCCTGGTACGAACCTTGCAGATGAGCGACTACCTCAGCGAGGTTATACGGCAATTGATCCGGTGCCAAAGCAATCGGGATTACAATTTCAAAGGGCAGCAACTCCTCGTTGTACTTCAGTGCCTCATTGATGTTGCAGACTTTTTCGACCTCATCAGCATCAAGATCATAAGGTGGATTCCAATGCGATGCGGGACTGAGCCGATCAATTTGATTGAGTACCCCCAGCAGCACAGGCTGTTTTTTCTGCAGTGTTGCTTTGTGCTGATAATGTGCCTTAAAACGCTCATACAAATCGACATCCAGTGCGCGGGCAGGTTGATCTGCTTTCAATACCCAAATCACGATATCGGATTCTGTCAACTCGGACACCAACTCGTCGGTCGTGGCAGTTCCACCTGCAACCGCTGGCAACTCAACCAGATGCAAATGCTCAACTCCTTGCATTGAGCAGGCGTAAACCATCGTTTTCCCTACCACAGGAAGTACATCCACCTGTGCCCCTACTTCGCCGCGCAGAGCATTGATCAACGATGACTTTCCACTATTCTGCTGGCCCACCACAGCAATCCGGACGGGATCCAATGGCAACGCCATGCGATCCCGGTCATGCTCCGTGATTTGCGACGACAAAACTTCAGCATCTTCGACATTGAATCTGCCGCTATACAGATCCATCGCGACCGATAAAACCTCCTGCAGGAAAGCCTTCTTAAGTTGCCATTGTGTTTCAACGCTCACCTTGGAAAAAATTTCGCCCGTGATGTAATCACGAACCTCCGACGCAACTGCAGCGGCGGGATTCAACAAACGCAGACCTCGCCAGAGATTTCGGGCAACGCGATAAGTCTTGCCGAAGCGACCGATATTTTCTTGATTCTGAACCGCGTAACGAACATGTGCAACTTTCACGGCCTCTACAAAAGGAACATGCATCTGAAGTGTTCGTCGGTAGCGTCGGCTCACCTCCTCAAACATTCGCAAGGAAGCTGGCACAGAAAAATCCCATTCTGTGCGACCATATTCGTCTGCTGTCATCCGAACAATTTTCAGTGCATGCGTTTGCAAACCGCTCCAATCATCGTTATCACGCAAGCATTCGTGAATCACCTCGTTACCGCGACTCCAAATTTCGTACTCACGATCAGACCAATCGTCCGATGGCTCAACGATGGAATCACCCTGAACAGAAAGCTTGGCATCGTGACGATGCAACCAAACTAGCACAACTTTCGTGGCAAGAGTAATACTTGCCATAAGCACCAAAAACCAAACCAGATACCCCTGCTGAGAGACAAAGTAAAGTCCAACACCAGCCAACCCCAACACCGGCAGCCCAAAACTGACGAGCAGTAGGGGAGCGAGTGTACGCGACAGGATCGATTTGAGTCTCAATTCATTCACTCACGGTGCTTGCGTCAGCTTCCCGTCTCGCTGAGGCCTGGTCAGTGGTCTGGCTGACACCATCCGTATCGCCGCTGCATGAGACTTCCCGTCCTGCAAGTACCTTCACGCTATCGAACGCAGAATAAAAAAGAGCTCGCAATTCTTCTTTGGAGACATCTTCCTGATGCTCCTTGTGGTACATGTATTTGCATGCCACACGCCCAATGGCATAAGTGGTACAGAAACTCATCACAGCAGCGCTAGCGGCCCCTACCGTTTGCCCCCAACCCGGTAAAAACTTAACAACTTGGCGAGTTCCAAATTTCATCGAATACCGAACTCCAATCCCAGCCCCAAGCGTTCCTAACAACTCACCCAAAGCAGCCTTACTCCATTGCGTTCCGTAGGATTCCGCCAAGTCGCTCAGCATCTTCCACTGAATCCCCGGGACAGCAACCAACCCAATTCCCGGCACAATGTCAGACACTCCCGAAACCCCAGAATACCAGAGCACCTTGGTCTGCAGTTCCTGAAACTCTTTCGCTTCCTCATCGTCACACTGTTTCTTTCTTAGCAAAACAGCAACAATGGGCAACATTTCGGATAACGCATTGATCAGATCCTCCACGCCATCCGTTCCCCCATCAGGCAACTTAAAGTCGACCATGACGGATGCAATTCCAACACCAAGCGTTTCTTCGACCTGATCACGATTGTGACGTGTCAGGCGTTCTCGCTCGTTAGGATCCGATGCCGAATGCGAGGCTGTATGGACAAGCAGGTAATTTTTGATTTGCTGGCTGGATTTAATTTGCTGAACTGCACGCAGAATGTCGTCTTGCTCGGTATCCCCTACTTTCATAACGATGATCAAGGCATGTCCCTGCTTCGCGCAGAACTTGATGTCTTGAGTTGCGTCATATCCAGATTCACTTAGCCCTCTTGTATCAAGAAACTGAAAAACCGGATTGGACTCGGGAAACGCAAACTGTTTCGCTGTTCGCGTGCAGGGCCGAAATCCTTTACCGATCTCCGCTTCCGAGTTACCGGTGATTGACTGAACCAAGGTTGACTTACCGGCACCAGTTTTGCCCATCAACCACAGCGTCGGCAAATGCGAATCGTGATACTGAGATACCTCACTGAGCACGTTTTGTTTGTCATCACCAGATCGAAACACCTGTCCAATGTTTTCAAATAGACTCATTTCCGATGCTCCCCTATTCGCATGGCATCCAGTGCAGTCATGTTCCTCGCTGCACCATGAGGACCAACTTGCGAGGAACCTTTTCCAGCAGCTTTGCAGCGCAAAATTAGAATAAAATTACCCATCGGGGTCCTAGGCATAAAACCCGGAGCAACCAATCCAAAAATGTCAGTGTTACCGCAAAAATAAATATTGGAAGCCCACGACACGACACCATCGCGATCGTAATTAAGATTGCGAACGTCTAATTTTAGGGTAACCAGAACACCAACAAGCAAAAAATCTGTATTCCAGGATTCAGATCAGAGAATTCGATTGCCCCTTGACGGGATGCATCGCGCTAAATCGACCCAGCCTGGCGACTACGGGCTTCCAGTTCGGGACGGTGTCACACGCGGCCAGACGAATCCGGAGCAGGACCACAAGCTTGACAGACATTACTTTTTGAATCCGTTGACTTCCCGCAAACGACACACGATCTCACGACGGATCGTGTGTCCTTGGCCCGGATCTTCTGAAATACACCCTTGAGCGTGCGCCAAGGCCCATCTTTTGATCGAGCAAGCAGGTCCTGCTCTAAGAGTCTACCCGTCTTAACGCCGTTTTTTACTTCAGAGTCCGAAAAGGGACCACTAATTCTTCCGGCTCGCTTGATGTAGTACTGCTTAGCCATAATTTTCAGAGTAGAGCTTCGGGCAACTGTTTCACGGTGAAAGAGTCCCCGTGTCTACGCACACCCATGTCGACGCAAAGCCACTTGCCTACCTACGGTTGAACCTTGAAAAAAAAGTCAACAGTAAATCCATTGTGACTGGGTCGAAACCCACAGACAGTGCATTAAAAACAGTATCGCAATTGCGTAACATGCGAGCTGATTTCCAGGAGCGGTTGATTACTCTGGTAGCCCGGCAGTCTCGCTAGGTAAGCCGCTCTGAACAGTAGGCCCGTCTACACCAGCAGACCCCTGTTCCTCCTCAAGCTCCTTCTCAAGTTCATCAGCTCGCAATAAGAATTTCAGTTCATGCGGCTCCCTTCCACTATCACGCCTCAAGAACTGCGCAAAACAAACTTGTTTCTTACCGCGTACCGTGCAGAACAGTTTCGCTTTGAGATACAAGACCTGTGTTCCCTTAAGCAGAGGGAGAACCGACCTACGACGATCCACCAGTGGAACGCCAGACTCACTGTGAAAAACAAGCTGCCAACTTTTCCCATCGCGTGAAATTTCCAACGTTCCCTGCGCAGTAGCATCAAAGACCGGAAAATAGTGTTCATTGTAGACCCAAATGAACTGGCCAAAATCAACGACCGACTCAATGGGGGCGGGAAATTCAAGACGATATTCGATTTCAGCCCATTCACTGAGGTTATCTGGAGTCCAATAATGAGTCGAATTTTTCTCACGATAGACTACTGCATTCTTCGTCCGAATCGGTGCTGGCTCTGGTTCGCCACGCAAATCCAAGGAGACAGAATATAGCTCTGAATCTGTAGTTTTTGTACCTTCATCACCAACGGCACCCTGCGGCAGCAAATTGCAAACCACCCTCAGCCCGTGAGAGGAACCGATTACCTCTGATTCGCTGGCTAAGTAATAAGATCCAGAGCGACACTCAACGGCAGTTACTGCCCACGATCCCCCACTCCATACCCAACGCTCACTCAACTTCTCACCATCCGGCAACACGGAAGTGAGCTCATCTCCCAAGGTACAATACTCTTGAACATTTCCGTGCATGTCATACAGTCCCCAAGCGTTAGCTCGCTTGGCTCCACCCAAGTGCGGTGAACCTGCATTTCCGTTGTACCATGCATGCTGATCAATCTGCCAATCCTCGTCGCCGAAGCTAAATGACGTTGTAGTCCCAGCCCTACATGCATACTCCCACTCGGTCGTGCTAGGGACCCGATAAACACGACCATTTATTTTTTCCTCAGGCCTTTCCGAGAGCCGTCGGCAAAATTCGGTCGCCTCAGCAAAGGTGAGATTTTCGACTGGCATGTTATCACCCGAGAAGTGACTTGGATTTCCGCCCATTATCTCGCGATACTGCGTCTGAGTTACCTCGTATATACCGATATAAAAGGGCTGCTCAATCGTAACGGTTTCGTTCACAAAATATTTCTGATCATTCAGTCTGCATGCCCCATTCATCTGAAACACGCCTTCGGGCACAACGTTAAGCTGCATGCCAATGCTGTTGGTTAAGTCACCACGTGATCTGGATTCCACCTGCCTGACGTCGCTGGTGATGCTCCGGACAAGAAGTAAAATCAAACAGGCTGCCAAACCAAGCCACACAGCATAACGACGCAAAAACGTGAGTATCGAAGCCACCGCTGTTTCAGGTCTCATGGTCAATGCTGAATCAGGCGACGCAAGCTCAACGATGCGTGAGCGTGACACTTCCTTTAGATCCCGCAAATCGCAAGCAACTTCATTCGCATCTTGGGGACGNNCAAATGGATCAGACGCGGACATTTTTTCAGCAAGTTGTTGCAGCTTCGAGTGAACCGGTGTCGCCTCCTGCATCGCCGCCTTACTGACAACTTTCGCCATCAGAAAAAGAAACAATTTTCCCGCTGCATAAATATCACTTCGTTCATCTACGATACCGGAACTTTGTTGCTCAGGTGAGATGTAGCCAACGGTCCCAAAGTGCAACCCACCACCGCTACTCACACTGTCTTGTCTGACAGCAAGCCCATAGTCGATCAACTTAGTGCGTCCATCCTCCAAAAGCATAATATTGGCGGGCTTAATATCGAGATGCAGATAGCCGTTTCGATGAAGATGAAGTATCGCGTCACTGACCCCAATCATCACGTCAAGTACTTCATCAATGTTTAGAAATCGACGCTTGCTGACCAGCGACTGCAACGAAACCCCAGCCAACAACTCCATGACCAAAAACAGATACCCCTCGTACTCAAGCGCGTCATAAGCACGCACCATATTTGGATGCTCGAGTTGCCCCACCGTTTCAATTTCTCGGAGGAAATTTTCGTAGAACAACGGACTGTCTTGCTGGTTTCGACGAATCACTTTTACAGCAACTTCTCGTTTCAGCCGTGAGTGCGTCGCTTTATAGACTTCGCCCATTCCACCCGGAGCGATTAATCCCTGCAACTCATACTGACCAACTCGACACGGGGTTGAGAACAGAGCTGTCTGTTGGGCAAGTTCAAAAGATTCTGGTGACAACCACGCTTCGGAGTTAGACGTTTCCAACAAACTTTCTTCCTGAATCGTCAAGCCAGCCTTATTGACGTCATCGAGGGTCAATCGAGCAAGGCGACTTTCCAACCAGTCCGTCTGGGCTGTGATTTCTGCGAGCAAGCGACTGCATTTTTCACAGGAATCCAAGTGTTCACGGACTTCGTCTTGGCGAGCGAGCAAAACCCCAGTAGCCATCCGCGTCAGATCAGTTCGAGTGGGGCACTCTTGATTTCCCATTTTATTAAAATGGCCGAAGAAAGTGTTTTGAAAGAATTTGTGCTTGTTTACCCATGTATCGGGCCGCCGTAACACCTTCCAAAAGTTCAGTTCGAGGATAATGGTTCACACCGAAAGATCACTACTCGACCTGACTAGCTGAGTCCACGAACATTCGACGCAACCGTCCGATCACACGAGCTTTTGCCACTCTAACCGCAGCGGGAGTCACACCAAACTGATCTGCAATTTCAGCGGTCGGCACCTGCTCCACAGTACTAAGCCAGAACATTTGCCAAGTACGTGGAGCGGTGGATTCACGGATCAAGTGAAGCGCCCTTGCCTCAAGCTCCTTCAGTGCCGCCTCTTCAGCCACCAGTTCAGCTGGGTCCCGCTGCTCACGCGTCTCGACCACCATCACGAGTTCCGGCGGCGCTGTTTTGTTATCCACACTGGTCCGAAAATAATCAGCAACACGCCGATTGACGATTGTCCGTAGCCAACCACGGAAACTACCAGATTCAAACTTATGACGCCGAAACTCTCCTATACCCAAAAAAATGGACTTAAGGCATTCCTGCAGAATGTCATCTTGAGCAGAGTCTGGAACTTGCTTTCGAGCAATCCAAAATCGCAATAGTGGAGAATACACCAGCACGAAACTTTTCCAACGCGCTGCAGAAGGAGCCTGCAACTCGAGAATCATGCTGGACCGAGTGGACCATTGTGAACCTGTGTGCACAGCGGGCGAACCACGTCCAGTCTTCAAGTGAAACGCGTCTGTTCCAACCATCTTTGAAATCACTCACAGGTAAAACACGCAACGCTGCCCGAAAACCCACCGCCCAAAGCTACTCAAAGCTACTCAAAGCTACTCAAATGCGATTCAAATGCGATTCACGCGCTCAAAACACGNGNCATCATGATAATTCACTTGTACGTGGCATAAGTGAATTCCCCAAGGAGATCACCGGAATTCCACGTGAAGATTNTACAGCAAAACAAGAACGGATGCTGCAAGGATGCGTTACTTACTTTGTTGCAGGAGTAGCCGAATCCACGAGGTAGGGAGCGATGTGGGATCGCAAATTTTCAAGCAAGTCCTGGTACCTGGCCTGCCCTGCCAAATTCACCCATTCATGAGGGTCGTTTTTTAAATCGTACAACTCTTCCGCGCCGTTTGCGTAACAGATAAATCGCCAACGAGTAGTCCTTAGCGATCCGTTACCGGGACCAAACATCGTTACAGAATTTCTTTTCCATGCAGAATCCGGCGCTTTCAATAACGGGAGCAGTGACCCCCCGTCTAACTGGTGTGGTGGACTTTCCAAACCACACAATTCGATCAGCGTGGGATAGACATCAATCAGATTGACCGGTCGATCACAACGTCTCCCTGCCTTTGAAAACGCACGGCGACTAGATCGCGGTGGAACAATGATCAGTGGCACACGGGTCGATCGCTCCCACCCCGTCCATTTTCCCCAATGCTGCTTTTCTCCAAGGTGCCACCCGTGATCAGACCAAAGAACAATGAGTGTATTATCAGCAACGGCAGAGGCATCAAGCGCTGCCAACAAGCGACCTATCTCGTGATCAGCATAGCTGACACAAGCCAAGTAGGCTTCTACAGCAGCCTGCCATTGACCAAACTTGATCACCGTCTGATGCGAGCCCGACGTGACTGGTTCCGTAGCCCACTTTCGTGCGTCATTGGTCAAATCGTCAAGATCTTCTTGCAACACCGACGGTAAGATCGCTGGCTTATCCCGGAATCGCTCAAAGAAACGTTTGGGTGCCCACAAAGGCTGATGCGGACGGTAATAGCCAACGGCAAGAAACAGTGGCTTGGGGGAGGCACCCTGCAATTGCTCGATTGCCCAATCAGTAATTTGAGTGTCACCAAAATCCGCATCTGGAACATCAAACGGCCCCCAATCAAACGACTCACCCTTGGGATCAGCCGGCGTCCGGTCAGAAGGCATACGATTAAGTGGCAGGACGTACTGCTGATTGCGCAACTTCACCACGTGCCTTGGATTGTCCGTGCCCTTGCTGGGTAATTCAGCGGCCGTGTACTCAACTGCCTCGGAGCTCAGTGGACTCCAGCGTTGGTGCACATCGAAATATGTCTGAAAACAGGATTTACTGGGGCCCAACTTGCCAGTACCCAAAGTTCTATATCCGGCACGCGTGAACGAATCAGGCAGCAGGAAAGCGTTGCGGCGCAACCGCATCAACTTTGGCCCATCATTGGACCAGACACCCGTACTCTGTGGCATTTGGCCTGTAAACAAAGAGGCGCGTGAGGGCGTGCATGCAGGTGCTGCACAATGAGCATTCGAAAACAAAACTCCTCTGCGGGCCAGTTCATCTATGTGCGGCGTATCAGCCTGAGGATGCCCACCGAGACACCCGACCCAATCATTCAAGTCATCCACTGCAATAAACAACACGTTGGGCTGTTCAGACGCTTTGAGTTGAGAACATCGTGCAAAACCAATAGAGGGGAAATACATACCGGCGACCAATTAAGTCTGCT
>NZHC01000128.1 GCA_002689655.1 Rhodopirellula sp.
ACAGGAAGAAGTCGCTGTACAGGAAGAAGTCGCTGTACAGGAAGAAGTCGCTGTACAGGAAGAAGCCGCTGTGCAGGAAGAAGCCGCTGTGCAGGAAGAAGTCGCTGTGCAGGAAGAAGTCGCTGTGCAGGAAGAAGTCGCTAACGGCTTTCAGGCCATGCCATTACACGAAAGTGTTCAACGTGCGATTGACGTCTCCGGGTATACAACTCCCACGCCAGTCCAGGCACAGATCATTCCTTTCATGCTTGAGGAACGCGACGTACTGGCTCAGTCACAGACAGGAACGGGAAAAACAGCTGCCTTCGCGCTCCCAATTTTGAGCCGCCTGAATCCCAAGCAACGTAAGCCCCAGGTATTAGTTCTGGCGCCCACCCGCGAGCTCGCAATCCAGGTCTCTGATTCATTCAACAAGTATGGAATGTTTTTGGACAACTTGAATATCGCAACCATTTACGGCGGTCAATCCTACGACCCTCAACTTCGTCAATTGCGGCGTGGCGTTCAAGTTGTCGTGGGCACTCCCGGACGAGTGATCGACCACATCAAACGTGGGACACTGGACATCAGCCAACTTCAGTGTCTTGTATTGGACGAAGCTGATGAGATGCTGAATATGGGTTTCCTTGAGGACGTTCAATTTGTTCTTAAGCAAACGCCTCAAGAGCGTCAGATTGCATTATTCTCGGCAACACTCCCCGAGCAAATCCGAGCGATCGCTCAGGACTATCTGAACGACCCAGCCAAGATCACCGTCAAAAAGAAAACGATGACGGCTGATTCGATCCACCAGCGAGCTTTGTTTGTCGCCCCTCGGGACAAAGTTTACGCGTTATGTCGGATCCTTGAGGCCGAAGAAACCGACGGGGTCATTGTCTTTACCAAGACCAAGGCCGCAACTCTGCAAGTTTCCGAACACCTACAACGTGCTGGTCTATCAGCCACCGCATTGAACGGCGACATGCCTCAAAATGCCCGCGAACGAACGATCGAACAGTTCAAGTCAGGACGCCTCAATGTGCTGGTTGCAACTGACGTGGCAGCACGGGGTCTCGATGTCAGTCGTGTCAGCCATGTTTTCAACTTTGACCTGCCCCATGACACAGAATCGTATATCCATCGTGTGGGACGCACAGGCAGAGCAGGAAGAAGAGGCGAAGCAATCATTTTCCTCAGCAATTCGCAGCGAGGTAAATTACGCACCATCGAACGAGCGACGAAGCAGAAAATCGAGGTTGTGCAATTACCGACCACCGATGACATCAATCAACTACGAATCAAGAGATTCATGCAGACGATCACTGACACCACAGCAAGTCAGGATCTCACGATGTTCAAGGACCTGATCAATCTGTATGCGGAGGAATCAGGGAAGCCAATGGAATTGATCGCCGCAGCACTGGCACACATCAATCAACAGGGCAGGCCATTTCTTGCAAAGGACCGCCCCCAGCGATCATCACGTGAAGACCGAAAAAAGAATCGATCGGATCGCGACGACTCGGGTGACCGTGGTGAGTCTGGTGGGCGCCGCCGGAAAGAAATGAAACGCAAACCCCGTCAAGTAGGTCCGCCTGAAGCAGGCATGGAACGCTACCGCATCGAAGTTGGAAAACGGGACGGCGTACGCCCTGGCAACATTGTTGGTGCAGTCGCCAACGAAGCGGGTATCGACGGTGACTTCATTGGCCCAATCCAGATTCATGACTTCCATAGCACGATAGACCTCCCCGAAGGTATGCCACGCGGTGTTTACCAAACTCTAAAGAAAACTCGTGTAGCTGGAAAACAGATGCACATTGCCCGCGATGGCGAACGATCAGACGAGGGTTCCGACTCTGGAGACAGTCGACACCGCAAACATCGGTCGGGGAAACCTCGACACAAACGCAACACAGAATCCGGATTTCCGAACAAAAAGAAAAACAAGACCAAACAAGGCGGCAAACGCAAGAAACGCAAGACACCGACATCCTGAACCGTGACCCCCGGCAGCCTTAGGTCACCCACATTCTGCTCACGAAATGCGAACAGCACTGTGACTCAAAACACAGCTGCCAAACGGACTGGGGATCAGCGACAACGGCCAGTACCAATTCGTTGGACCTGAGCCTGACTAAACCAATTCAGGGACAGAGTCGCCCTCGGACATCAGCACATGTGGTCGGCCTGTCTGGTCATGAATGATTGACTGCGGATTGATCCCAAGCTTTCGATACAAGGTCGTAATCACGTCGCAGAAGGGAACCGGTCGCTCGGTTACTTTTCCCGCCTCGCGGTCGGTTGCTCCAAGCACCAAACCGCCTGGAACGCCCCCGCCTGCCATGAGTCCCATCGAAACGCTTGGCCAATGATCTCGTCCACCTTTCTCATTCACTTTGGGCGTCCGTCCGAACTCTCCCCAAGCCAGCACCATGGTATCATCCAGCATGCCTCGTGACTCAAGGTCGGTTATCAACGCATGGAAGCCATGATCAAATAGGGGTCCGAGATGCCGCATGCGATTATTATTGTCTGAGTGTGTATCAAAATCACTCAGTGAGACACTGACCACACGCACACCGGCTTCGATCAAACGTCTCGCCAGCATAAATTTCAAGAGCGAGTCGGGACCTTCGCTCGTGTAAAACTTAGTACCGCTGGAAGCCAGTTGGGGAGTGTAGTGTTCCACCACCGCTGAATCCTCAGCACCAATATCCATCGCCCGAGCAAACGCCCCCGACGTCAACACCTTGTAGGCTTGTTGATGGAATTGATCCATGGCATCCATCGAACCAGATATATCCAAATCACGCTTGAAACGATCGACACTCTTTAGCAGTTCCAAGCGATCATCCAACCGGTTCACTGGCAGATCATGAATCAAGCTGAGTTCTGTCTTGTGATCGTTTCCCAGTCGCTTCAACTCACCCTTCATTCCCGTTTCAAGCTCGCGTTTCCAGATGTCAGATATATCCGGGCGAAACGGCTTACAGCTGATCCCGAGAAAGCCTGGGCGGGCACTATTACGAACCAATGGCCGACCCTGCATCAAGTCGATGAAGTTCGGAACTTCGTCGTCCGGTTTCCCGAGCAAATGCTTGACCACGCACCCCAGCGCGGGACGTCCTCCGAGAGACTTCAGAACCTTTTCTCCATATCCTGACTGACACTGAAAGGCATGATGCTTTCCATCCGAACCCACCAGAGACCGCAAAAAGACCAGTTTGTCAGCAATTTTGGCACACTGCGGCATCAGTTCGGTCAATTGCACACCAGGCACCGAGGTACTGATCGGGCCAAACGGACTCCGCAACTCACTGGGAGCAAACGGCTTGGGATCAATCAGATCCATCTGCGGCGGACCACCGTCCAGATGAATCACAATCAACGATTTCTTCCCCGTCCTGGTCCCAGCCAACGCTTCTTGAGCAAGAATTGCAGGCAGGCTTAGACCAGCGATTCCAGCTGACCCCGCCGTGAGAAAACTCCTCCGAGACACCCCGGAACAGTTAGCGAAGGCCTGACCTACATTGAAACGGATCATGTCATGCAGCTCCGAGGAAAATTTACGCCACGACGCATTTTAACAGCTCCTGCGACACGGTGTAATCACGACTTCGTCGAAGCCTGAAACCGGTCTACTGAAAAGGTTTTGCAAAGAAGCATTCTTCCTATGGCCCTCTCCACTCTCAATCCGTCCCACGGGTTTTCGCCCCACCCTGCACAAAGCTCTGGTGCAGCACCACCTCACGAATCAAATTCCGCAGCGGGAAATCATTTTCGCCAGCCGCCTCGACGATTTCATCCACCGCTACGGCATCGGCTGGTCCAAGATCACGTGCGAGGGCAAAACGCAGCAAGTGGGCCGTAAAAGCGTTGGCAAAACGATGACGTTCCCGATGCAACAACTTCTTGAAACGCACCACATCGTCAAAAGCGTACTTGGTCATTAACGTACCCGCTGCATCGACAGGTCGCCCATTTGAATACTTGTCGCGCCAACGTCCGGTAATATCGAAATTTTCAAGTGCGAAGCCGAGAGGGTCGAGACGTGCGTGGCAGCTGGCACAGTCTGGGTTTTCACGATGGATCGCAAATTTCTCACGGATAGTCAGATTCTTGTCAGTCTGTTCTTCATTAAGTGGTGGAACATCATTGGGAGGTGGCGCAGGCGGATCATTAAAAATGACTTCAATGACCCAAGCACCACGAGCGATGGGATGCGTGCGTTTGGGTCCTGAAGTCATGCTCATCATGGCGGCGTTGGTGACTACACCACCATAGCGTGGATCGTCGATTGTGACTCGTTCAAACACACGTGACCGCAACATGCGTTTGACTTGCCCATCAAATTCACGATTCAAATCCTGCTGCCGTTTCGCGGGGTCGATGCGCCCGGGTATTTTCTCAATCGCCAAGTCATTCGTTTGAATCTCGTCTGTCAGCCTATCAAACTGTTGATTCTGTGCATCACTCATTGCAACTCGAATGTCTTGATCAGAGACGAACAGATTGTTACCACTGAATGCAGCGAGAACTTCCTCCGGTTTCAATTCGCGGTCATACAGGCGAGCCTGATCAATGCTGATGGAAAGATACTTGTTCCCGCCAGCAGGCAGGTGTCGCAAACCAAAAATGACCGAGGTTTTTTCCTTTGGAAAAGTAGCCAACCCCTTATTGAAGGGTCCACCATATGGCTGCCCATTGCGATACAGCTGCGTGTTTCCATCTTCCTGATACACCATGACAAGATGCAACAATTCTTCCGTCTCAGTCTCTTCAGTTGAATCTGGAAAGTCATCCGTCCGACTAAATCCATTGCTTCCAGAAATCCAGTGTTGGGGTTTACGCTCACCCAGGACGATCGTATCAAAGAAGTCACCTGGCCCTTGAATTCCCATCACGCCACCACCCTGCTGATTAACATCATGAAGACGGAAAGTAACCTCAAGACTCTTCATTTTCAAGTCAATCGGCAAAGCAGGACTTTGCAGATATGCACGATCCAATACCACCAGGCCATCCTCGAATCGGACTTCTCCGTGCGGGGTCAAATCCAAATCGTTGACTGAACTCTTCAAGTCTCCATCAAATTCCCACGCAGCGTATGGTTTGAGGTCAAGCGGTGGCTGGGAATCCAAATTCTGACGCCGTTTTTTCAGCAGGCGTTCACGCACAGGAGCAACCAAACCTTCTTTCTGGTTACGCAAATCGAGAGCCCGCTCCGCAAGTTCGTTGCGCCGCTGTTCATTCCTGCGATTGAACTCATCCACTTCCTCCCGATTCAATCGGGGAGCCTTCAAGTCGGAGGTGTACCAGAAATTCAAAAACTCGCTGCGATACGCCAATTTTGGCAACAACAAATCCGCCAAAGGTCGATTTTCCAGAAACACCATATCGAACAGCAACAGCGGTTCCAGCAACATCTGCAGGCTGGCTGGATTCTGCTGGTCGAGACTGAACAGGCGATATTGCCGAGGGTCTGGCGTTGCCGCCAGCACATTCTCAAGTTGCATCCACTGTGCGGGGAAGGAATCCAAAAAACGTTCAATCTTCGGATCAGACATCATCCGATCCACAACGTTTGCAAGAACCTCTGGACGCGTGAGTTGCCCCTGCTCGGCCAACCTCAACAGTGCCTCGTCAGGACCGCTTCCCCATAAAAAGAAGGAAAGCCGTGATGCCAATTCAAAGTTAGCATCAGACAACTGCCCAGTATCTGCCCGATAGAGGAAAAGGGGCGATGACAATGCGGCAGCAGCGACCTTCTTCATGCTCTGCGTGAATGACAAACCTGATTCAATATTCGCAAACGCATAATTTCGATAACGTGTTAAAGTCCCAATCTCGACGGGACCACGGAACGCAATCCGCAGAAAAGTCTTCAAACGCTTCTGAATCTCCGACTTTAGATCCCCTCCCTCGGCCGGCTCCGCAAAAAACTCATTCCAGACACCGACCGTCTTCTCATTAAAATCAGGACTGTCAGTGATTGACACACTTAATCGCAAGAATGCATCCAACAAAAGTGGTGACAGCGTAAGCTGGTTAGCCTGATTGTCGAAACCATGGGAAGCGCGCAGGTCTTTTGGGAATGAGTTCACAGATGTCATTCCGCCGGAGTCATCAAGCGACTTGCTGCTGACACGCACCTCGGTCGGCATTTCCTGTTTTCGGGCCGCCACATAATTCTGGTCGCGACTCATCATTTTTTCCGGCAGATGAAAAACATCCATCTTCAGGCCAAACAAATCTTTCACTGCATAATTGTATTGAAAGCGATTCAACCGCCGCATTGGAATTTCTGGAACCAGCATCACGCTCGTTGATTCGCGCAACAAGGCTTTCAAGGCGACCACCGCCTTCTGCCGAACAGGCTCGTCTAATTCAGGTTCGTCTTGCGGTGGCATATCATAAGAGTCAATCGCCTTCAGCATTGCCAAGATCACTTCTGGCCTGTCGATGAGATCTGCACGAGTTTCGACCGCTGCAAAATCCATCTCACCATTTGCATCACTTCCCTCATGGCAATGCACACAGTGTTCGGCGATCAGAGGTTGAATCGTTTGCTCAAACTGCCCAGCCAAGACGGAACAATGTCCCGGCAAGAACGCGAGCGTCAGCAACAACAGTGACAAATTAAAGCGAAGCGACCTACCAATGCAACGTGACATTTCCAAACCAGCTTTCATGTTTCTGCAACTCACGCCCACAAGTCAGAAATAACACCGTTACTGTCCGCAAACTGCTCAATTTCCAAACCCATCAGGTTTGCAATGGTAAGCCACATGTTTGAATTCAACGTACCGCTGGGTGACCGAATGAATCGCCCTTGCTTCATCTGGCCCTGCGATTTACCGGCCACGATCAATGGCAGATCGTAATACTGGTGTGTCGCACCGTCGCCCAAACCCGCACCATAAGTGACAATCGAATTGTCCAGCAAACTGGAACCATCAGTATCTTTGAGTGCTTTCATTCTGGAAAGCAGATAGGCATATTGCTGCATGTGAAAAATATCGATCTTCTGCAGTTCTTTGTAGCCATCACCCTTTTGATTATGAGTCATGTTGTGATGTTGAACCGGATCAGAAAAAACTCCTTCGTACAACAGCGATGCATCCCACCGCTCAGGTCCAACCATGAAGGTACAGACATTGGTAATCCCCATCTGCAACGCCAGCAACATCAGATCAGCTTGCAGGCGGATGTACTCACCACGAGGCAGGACTTCATCTTTCGGGACTTCGATATCAGCGTCCGAGATCAACTTTTGCATTTTCTTGATACGGACTTCAACGTCCCGAATCATTTCCATGAAATCATCCATCATCTCGCGATCACGACGACCGAGTTTTCTGGACAGCGACTTGGCGTCGGCAAGGACAAGATCAGTCACATCCATCATGTGCCGTCGATATCCGTCAGCCATGAATAACCGGTCGTACAATTTCTTCGGATCTTTGATGGACGGTGCAATTTTGTCCGGCCCATACCACGAGATATTATCAAAGTAGATGGATTCCTTTCCTGCTTTGAATCCATTGCAACTGATTTCAAGTGTTCGGAACGCCGTACTGCGTCCGACATGATCACCGATGACCTGATCGAGACTGCGTCCGTTGGGGTGCCGAATTCCTGCTACGGCGGCTTGCTCAGGTGAAAGGCTGGTCAAGTAGCACGACGCACCCTGAGCATGAACATCCTGTCCATTTTTGAAGGTTCGGTCTAAACCCGTGATCAACGTGACATCATTGAGATGTTCAGCCAGTGGCTGCATCGTGGATGTCAACTCAAGGGGATAAACCCCAGGCTCGTTCTTCTTACGGCGTTCATTCTTGGTCTTGTCTGCATTGAACCCTCCCACAAAGCCAGGCAGGTCAGCTTCTTCTTCGCCGGGGAAAAAGCAGCGTCGCACAAGCCCGTTGGGCACATACATGATGACCAACTTTTTGCTGGGCTTGCTGGGGTCGCTGGACTTGCTGGAGTCGCCCACCAAACCAGTCACTGATGCCTTATCATCACCACTTGCAAGCGAGGGCAGGAAGGGCAAGGTCAGGACCGCGCCTTTTGCCCTCAGAAATTTCCTTCTTGTGAAATTCATGATTTCCTCCAAACAATGCCAAAAAGTCGATGACCATGGATCGGGTTAACACCGAAAACCCCGCTATTCGGTAGGAGAATCATGCTGAGGTAAACGCTTTGCCGAACGAGGTTGTAGTTTAACCGATAGAGTGGCGTCTGCCACAAAGGAAAAGCCGATTCCCAATAACTGCACCCAACAAATAAACCGCCAGCCCGTCAAGCCTCACCGAGAAACAGAGTTCTTGCAACAAAAAGTGATAAACATCGGGGTGGCGGTGCTTGCTGCACTGAATTGCAAGTTCACGATCTTTCAACATCCCGACCTCCGAAAACTAGCAGATGCCGAGAAAAATGAATTCATGTTTGAAATTTCAAAAGCAGGCGTCACTCGAAACCTAAAGAGAAGAAAACCCTGCATTTGCCACAAGCCTCGGCGTTTAAACTGAGGCCAGCAACTCAGTCAGGGGTCCCATCTGATCTTTCTCTTTTCCGATCGCAAAATCGGGCTGACCGAAATGATCAACGGGCGCCCCAGCAACGTGACACAGTGTGGTCAACCAATTGCCAATCGTATGATGGTGACTTGCCTTTCCATACCCGGGATAAGCAAGATAGCGTCCCGTTGATTTGAGCCGTCCTCCCATATCCCCAATCACCACCATTGGCCATTCGGTTGCGGTGGAATGGTGTTTGTCAGAATTGTCACTGACATAAACAATCACAGTGTTATCCAGCATCGTGCCATCCTCTTCAGGAATAGCTTCAAGCTTGCGTGCGACCTCGGAAATCAGATTGAAATGAAACTTGCGAATCAGATTGCGACATTCCTGAGATGACATACTTCCACTGCTAGCACCGTGCCCCACGGAATGGACTTTGGGTGTGATGCCCAATCCCTGATAAGAAGAATTGAGATCACAAGTGTGGATCGTGACCACATTGGTGATCCCCGTGATCAGTGCCGACGTGGCCATGTCAAAATGAGCCTCTAAGTGGTCCGTGCTGAACTTCGAAGTGTACTTGTCACTGACCTCAGGTGCATGCCGCTTCAAAACGTCCTGCATTCCGACCAGCTTGAGCCTTCGATCGCGCAATGCCTCAAAACCACCAAGATAGTGATCCAATTTTTCACGGCCCTGCTGTGGCAGCTGTTTCTGCAGTTTGCGAATATCCTCTGACATCGTGTCCAAGACGTTGCCAGTTCGCAAATAATTTCGCTTGATGTCACCGCCTGCCGCGATACTGCCAAACAGATTCTGAAAAGCCAATTCCGGATTGCACTGGAAAGGCAACTGTCTATTTTTCCCCTGTGCGCTGATCGATGGGTACGCGGTGCCCTGACTTCCATCGCCCATTTTCAATCCGACATGATTGAACACTGAAGGCAGTTGTTGCGACAGGTATCCATCGATCGTGGCATCGGCTGGCTGGCTGTGCGCCCCCGCCTTGTACGCTCCCAAAGCACCGTAGTGCGACGAGTGCCCCGGATTACACATCCGCCCGCTAAGTCCCTGCAAGATCGTCAGCCTCTTACGAAAGGGCTCCAACGACTCCATTCCCTCGGCTAACTTTCGATCGCCGAACGATTGATCAACGATGCTGTCCCCGCCATGCTGAAGCCCTTCTGGATTGATAAATCCTGCCTGCAAGCCACTCGACTTGACGACAAACATAAATCTCTTGGGCGTTTGTGCTTGAGCAACGACTTCCTCGCTGCATGCATAGCGATTCAAAAACGGAGCAAGGGCAAGACCACTCGCCCCCAGTGACACGCTTTGCAGGATGGATCGGCGGGATTTCATGCTTCGGACCAACATTGAATTCTCGTGTTATGACTACTTGAAGATTATGCAATCAGGCAATTTCCGCTGCAACTGTTCAATTCCGGCTGAGCTCAACTGAGGACAATTCTCGAGCCCCACGTACTTGAGTGAGCGAAGTGATTCCAAGCGCTGAAGCCCATCATCCGTGATCTGCTCGCAACCGGACAAGGTGAGTTCTTCGAGATGCTGCATCCCCATCAGTGCCCGTAATCCAACATCTGTGACCCCACTACAGTTGTCGAGATACAGACAACGCATCTGGAGGTGGTTTTGCAAATGCTTCAGACCAGAATCATCGATCCGAGGGCAGTCAGCCAGATTTAGCCGCCTCAACGCAGATACATTTTTAAAAGATTGCAGTCCCGCACCCGTGATCTGTGAACAATGCCAGAGATCAACGTCACGAAGGGCCTTCAATGCAGACAGATGGCTCAACCCACGATCAGAAAAGTTGTCGTTATCTGACACATTCAAATTTACAATTCCCGTATCTCCCTCGATCGCTTTCAGACTCTTGTCTGTCAAAGCACGAATGGAACCCAGGTTTAAAGATTCCAGGTCAGAAAGATTCTGCAAGGATTCAATTCCCGCGTCGGTCAGAACGAGGCACTGAAACAGGTTCAATGATCTCAACGACTCTTTTTCTGGCAACCGCACTAAAGTCTCGTCTACCAGACGCTTTGATTCATGCAAATCGAGGTCGCGGATACCAGCAGGCAACTGCAATGCCTTGCCCTCATGCCACCAACAAAAAGCAAGGCTCAGTGTTCGCAATTTTTTGAGTTTACTAAATACAGGGTTGAAACCATCATCCGTAACCCGGTGAAGGCCGTACATCTCAAGCGTTCGCAAATCAGTGAGCCCGGCAAGATGCTTGACGCCTTGATCCGTGATCGTGTCCTGGCCATCCAAATCAAGGGACTGCAAGGAAAACAAACCCTTGATTTGCTCCATGCCTTCGTCTCCGAATTGCCCCCGACCACAGGATAGATCCAAATGAACCAGGCCACGCAATTCACTTAAACCTTTACCGCGATACGAGGTATTGCGTGCAAGACTCAACGACGTAAGCAGCGGCAGTTCAGCTAACGGCGCCACATCATTGGCCCACCCCACTTGCTCCGCAGACAACTGCTCAAGTGATTTCATCTGTCGCAAGGTCTCAAACACATTAGGAGTCAACCGTCGACAGGAAGACAGATTCAAGGACTTCAACTTCGAGAGCGTCAACAGATGCGCCACTCCGCTGTCGGTGAGATTGCCACAGCCGGTCAGATCCAAGCTCGTCAGCTCACTGACCGAGGCGACCTGCTTCAAATCATCATCACGAAGTTTCGTCCCACTTTCCTGCAACCACGACTGCACCGTGCCCAGCGTCAATTCCTCGGCACCAGCAGAACCAGACAGACACACAACACCCACCAGCAAGAACAGCGCCAGTTGTTTCAACAGAAAACGGTCGTAGCCAAGTAGTAGTGACATCACTTTCGATACAAAAACGAATCCGAGGTTAACAGAGCGACAAGCGTTTCTTTAAAACTTCCCCCACTCTCCACATAAGCCATGTCCATTGCAATGAGAGTTTTTGAATCACGCAACGACTCATTTCGTCCCATCCAGAACCGGAAGATGTGCCGCAAGAAGGACTGCCTTACTTTTGGTTCCTTCGCCAGCGTTTCCATCATCTCTCGCACATTTGACACGTCACCGCTGAAGTAGTCGCCACCAGTAACGTGAATCGCTCCGCTGGTATCCACTGGCTTACCCTTTTCCAATTCGCGGAACCTTCCCACGTGGTTATACGCCTCGAACGGCATGCCCAAAGGGTTCATTTTGCGATGGCATCGCCAGCAATATTCATTACGAACGACGCTGAAACGTTCACGCAGCGTCTTGCTCTCATCATCAGGAATTTGAGCATCAACAGTGATCGGAACATCGATGACTGCCCCAGCCAACAACTTTTCGCGTATCCACTTTCCACGCCGAACCGGATCATTGTCAAAGTTTCCACTGTGCGCGATCAACCAACTCGGTTGCGTGAGGACGCCACAACGCTGTTCGGATGGTGCGGTGATCGCCACCTTGCCATTCGTCTTGTACTCAAATGGATCGAGGTTGTAACTCTGCGCGTCATGCTTGGCGATGTACTTATCACGACCACCCGCGCGCTTGATTTGATCTTCCGGGTTCGAACCATTCCAATAACTAACAAACACCTTATTGGTCGTTAATAGTTGCTGCAGCACATCCTTGTCTTCTTGAAGGATATGCAGAATCAAAGCATCCGTGTCATACATCAGCCTGACAGGTGTATGACTGTGATAATGCTGAAATTCAACCTGCCCTGCAAACTTTTCAACATCCTTGAATACCGTTTGTGCCTTGTGGTAACCAAAGAACTCGCGAAAGAACTGCAAGATTCTTGCGTTAGTAACCGAGTCGATATCAGAGTTGTGATTGGGATTCAAATTGCGTGAACGGGTGCCCAAAATTTCCCTAATGACTTTTTCTACATGTTCACGCGTTTGCAGTTGGCCTTCATTCATTCGCTCAACCAGCCAACCGTGCTTTGCATGTCGCCGCACCTGCTCCTGAGTAAGTGCATTTTTCACCAAGGGATCGCTGTTTTTCGCGTACTTTTCGACGGTTTCAAATTCATTCACCCCAAAAGCGGGCGTGTTGTGAAACGCGTAATGAATCGCCCCCACCAATTCATGTGGCGACAAGAAACGTCTTCCATCTTCATCAGGCTCGGTCAGACCTGTTTCCATTCGATAGACAAATTCGGGAGAGATTGCGATGTAGATCAGCATCGCCTGCAATGCAGTCGTGTTACCCAATTCTGCATTCTTTTGAAATACATTGTGCCAGTAGTGCTTTACATCCTGCGGGCTCGGTTCTCGACGCAGGAAAAGATTGAAGGCGACTTGCAAAGCATCCCGAAAGTCGGATTCACTGACCTCTTTCGTAGCCTCCATGATGCGATGAAAAGCGACGGGTATTTTGCCTCGTCTTTCATGGCTGATCGTTTCTACGCCCCCGACAAAACTGCCGTGATTGTTGCCGTGTCGACTATCTTTGTTCTTGACCTCAGTCACGATCGTGACAGGCAAACCGAGCGTCAAAATCTCTGCCATCGACTCTGCGTTAGTGAGCAACGATTCCAACGACGCCTGATCGGCCATGATGGAGGCGTAATCCGTGATGCCTGACGCCCGATGCACATACTCAAAGAACGGATTGGCGAATTTTTCGTTGGCAAAGTAACGTTTCGAAATAGCTTTGCCCTTATGAGGGCCATGCTGAACCCGATGACGTGCGGTCGCCTGATTGCCACCCCCAATCTTGACAGAAATCCAATGCTGTTGACCGTAATGCGGCCCCCACATTTTCTTGTAAATCCCGGGACGCTGCCTCCACAACCGTGCTGAAGTGTAAGGTTTCTGCTTCACTTCACCACTGAACAAAGTGTCGTGATCGAGCAGGTTTCCATATTCTGGCAGAAGCATCTTTTCCGCCAAACCAAACCCCTGTCCGTGCATTTGCAACTGAGACTCGATTGCTTCGACAAATTGTTTTCGCTCTGCTGAGTCTGCCGCATCACTTCCCTCCGGTGGCATTTCACGGAACAAAACCTGCTCCTCGATTTGTCGCCACTGCGCAGCTATCTTGGGGTCATCCCATTGCTGCGACAAAGTATCAAACCGCAGCCCGCTTTCCTGAGTGTCCGGACCATGACAATCCGAGCACCATTGCCCCAGAAACTGCGTCAATGCCTCGCCGGAAGTATGCAACGATACATCCGTTGGCTCAGCACCGCGTGCGGCTTGCTGACCAAACACAGCGACAGACAGCATCGCACCCAGGATCAGAATCGTGCGCCGGTTACGAATTTTTGCAGTGGAAACAGTTAGGTAAAGATGCATCATGGTTTCCAAGATGAACCGTTCATTATTATCTGTACGAGGTGGGCGAATCAGCAGTCGAGTCCCTCTTCTTAATCAACCGGGACGCAAGCTTAACGAACAGACGGACAACGAGCCGCCATCTCAGGGCCACTAACGGTATTCCGCCGGCTTTTTGGGCTCTACACCCAACTTCTCATAATTAAAGCCACTCGCGAGCGGAGTATATTCATCGACATACTCCACACTGCTTTGTGGATCGATCTGTTTTTCCATCCCCAACCCCCAATAAACCGCATTGGCAGTCAGCCTTCGAAGTCCAGCACTCTGGTAATCCTTGGCGCTTCCCATCGTGACATGAAAAACCCGGGCTTTTTTTCCGGTGTTCCCAGTCCATGACTTAGTCCATGCAATGGGCAAAGGCACCTTCTTGGCATTGATCTCATCGTCATGGTTGCGTCCCATCAGCGGCTGCCCTTCAAGTAACGCTGTGCAATCATCAGCAAGAGCCTTACCCTCGGGATAGGTACGATAGACGTCGGAAGGTCCCCACACATCCTCAACACCGATCAGAATGGGGTGGTCCTTGTTTTCCTCGATGATCAATCCACGCGTCGAATCGGCATGCCAGTTTCCGTGATGGCCGCGAAAAGCTCCGCCCAAAACATCATCTCCGAAGCGAACCTCGCGACCAGCAACCTGATACGGAAAATTTTCCAGGAAGCCGTGGTTCGCTGTACGGATTCCAATCAGCGGTTTTCCTGATTCAAGATAGTCAATCACATGCTTGATCTGGTCATCGGACAACGTGAGCAAGCGACTGAACAGAATCAACAGATCAGCTTTCTGCAAATGCCCCAATCCCGGAATCTGGTGCTGTACTGTTTTGTCTTCCCAACGAATTTTTTGCGTGGGATCAACTTCGTTTTTGTCATTCACAGCAAACAGAACAGTGCAATCAAAGCCATGTCGCTTGGAAAGAATTTTAGCCAACATCGGCATTGACTGCTCGCTTCGATATTCCTGCTCAGCGGCTATCAGTACGACATGTTTTCCCTGCCCAGGACCTATCCCACCCGGGTAGGTCAGCCACAGTGGACTCTCTGGGACAGGATGTGCGGTCAGTTGATCCGAATACTTTTCGGCGAGTCTTTTCCAAAAGCCGTGCCAATATTCATCGTAGTAATCGAGTGCAGCATTTTCGATGTGAACTGGATCGACAACCACAGGAGACTTGTCAGGCTCGAAGTCCTTCAAGTGGTCTTCTCCAGCGCGTTCACGTGGCGACACAAAGCGCCACTGGTCTTCACCCAGCACTTCATGGCAAAGCTGAGCGAGCGGCGGATCGTAAGCCTTGAGTTGCTCCCGCGTCTTGATGTGATTGTGATCGTGATCCATCGTCCGGTTGGTGTCATACCAACATTGAAATCCCTCGGCCCAATATTCAGCCCGATTCTTGGAGGCATAACACTCTTTGGGACCACCGAAAACGATTAGCACTTTGTCATCGGCAGTCACCATTGCGTTTGCAGTGACCGTTTCCCCATTGACCAGAATGTCTCCCCCTTCAAGACAACACTTGATCAACACAGGTGATTGATCCGGAAAAGCTTTGACCAGTGCATCAAACAGACTGACAGGAGTTTCGCTTTTCACTCTGCGAAACCGTTGAGCAGCACGCCCATCATTCCAGATTCCATTTTTCTTTGCGAGTTCGAAGCACTCGGTCAAACGGTCCTGCAAGGTTGAATCAAAACCAGCTCCATGAACCACGTGACCGAACTCATGAATCAGGATACTTTCCAATTGCATCCCACCCTCGAATTCCAAAACATCTTCTTCAGCAAAAACAACCGTCGAACGATTGTTCTTTCTGGTCAGGAACCCCCGGCTTCGCCAATTGTAAAAATCAAGTTCTTTACCGGTCTTGTTGGATTTGAATTGTGGCAACTGGGATGTCAGTTCATCATGCCCGATAAGAATGCAAAGCACTTTCTCGTCTCGGATCCGCTCAGCAATCGCTGGACTGATGCGTTGCATGATCATGCCGAACTGATAGGCAGCTTCAAGATGCGCAAGGTCCGACACCTTCGACGAAGTTGCGATCAGTATCCCCTCGGCTTCAGTCACTTTTGAATAGAAGTCACTGCTGAGGTCATAATCCATTGCCTGACTCTCTGTGATTGGCCCCACCTTGTACTCAGCATTCGTCACGGCTCCTTGCAGGAATAACCCAGAAATCGCAGAAATTGAAAGAAAGGCCAAAGTTAGCAGACACAGACGCATAGTGTTCTCGGTATACGGGCTCGGACAAAATCAATGTCATCACCCCCTATTCTACTAGGTTGCCCCTACCTGCAGTAATCGGGAGCAAGCATTTACTTAGCAGCAGATGATTACCCCACGCAGACCCGTCGCGGACAAATTTGCAGAGAAAATCACTTTAAAAACGATACTTATCCACGTCGCACCGAACACGTTCTGTTCACCACAACGAAGGTAGCCCGGCCACTAATTCCCCCCGGCAGGGTGTACTACAACCCAATCCTAACGCTGGTGACGCTAAAAATAAAAACGGCTGGATGTGCCCCCCGTGTGTCAGCCACGATTGCACGCGGCGTAGTACAATCTGCATAATCTTGTCTCCCGCAAACAACAAAGGCGGCCCGCCGCCTTTGAGACGCAAATGAGCCTTAACAACGCATGCCTGTGCTGCAGTGTCTTCCAACTTCAGGAAAAGCTGCAAACCGCAGAATCACTTCGCACAAAAAAGAGCAATCACGATGGCAATTAATTTTAAATGCACCGAATGCGACAACATGCTCGAAGTCCCAGAGGGTAGCGAAGGGCAAAAAGCGAAATGCCCTGCATGCTCGGCGGTGGTGGATGTACCTTATTCCCAAACGTATGATACCGACCGTTTGCCAGAAACGAATGAACCCATGAACCCGTACGCATCCACCTCCGCGGTGGAGCCCCAAGGTATTCCTTCGTTAGCCCCAAGCGGCGAACTCACAGTTCAACAAGTTGACATTGGCTGGACACTGAAAGCCACTTGGGAGCTTTTCAAAGTTCAATTTGGCATCCTGATCGGAATCTTCATGATTTTGGTGGCTGCGTCGATAGTTACGTCGCTGGGACTCTTCATTCTTCGAATTGCTGTAATGGCAATCACTGGAGAATTAAACGCACCCAACGCAGTAGCCCCTACATTGATTGGCCTTAGCATATTTGAAAACGTCATAAGTCAACTGGTGAATCTCTGGTTCACCATTGCGTCAATTAGGATCATGCTACAGATTTCAAGGAATCAACCAGCCGATCTTGGCCTCCTGTTGCAATCTGCCCCCTTCATGATTCGGACCTTCCTTGCGACATTGCTGTTCGGCATTATGATGATCGGAGGACTTCTCTTATTTATTGTCCCCGGTATTTACGTGATTCTGACGTTCTGGAATTACACGTACTTTATCGTAGATCGGAACTGTGGCGTCTTCGAAGCATTCCGCTTAGCCAACGCCCATGCAAGTGGAAATCGGCTGTCAATTTTTGTCGTGGGTCTGATCATTTCTGGCTTGGGACTCCTTGGTGTTCTAGCATTCTGCCTAGGCTGGATCGCAACAAGCCCATTCTGCATGCTTTTGCTTGTGATCACCTACTTGACCATGACGGGTCAACCGTTTGTTCAACCTCGGGTTGTCGCAAACGAACAAGCGTGAGTAGGGTGAACATGCCTTCAAAGAAAGTGAACCGACTGTGATTAAGGTAAGCAATGCGAATCATCACAGTTGCCCGTAGCCAGAGGTTCGCAACTGAATTTGCTGCGCAGTCCCCTGTGTCGACAAATGTCGGGAGCAAGTCTGCGGGCCACCTCTACTCGCTGTTGTGTTCACACACGCAATTCACTTGGGTGCAAACCGCACGTTCACGGCGGCATCGAGTGGTAACTTCGGACCAACGGGAGTCAACTCGCCCGATTCCTGATCGATGGACAGTGCAACTACATTTCCTGTCTTTTGATTCCCCAACACCAACCATTTACCATCATCCGTGATTCCAAAACCTCGCGGGATTTGACCACCACTGGGCGCATTCCCCAGTGAACGAAATGTCTTGGACGCTGCATCGACCGCGAAGGCAGCAATCGAATTGTGTCCACGATTCGACACATACAAAAACTTGCCTGACGGGTGAACCAAACACTCTGCGGTGCTATTCCCCTTTCCCTTCGCCGACTCGGGAATCGTATCCAGCACTTTCCCAAGTGCCAATGTTCGCTGCTCACGATCGTAGTGCAACAGAGCGACTTGCGATGTCAATTCGAGGTTCGAAAAGGCAATATCAAAGTCAGGATGAAAACTGAAATGCCTGGGACCTCCACCGGCCGGCAATTGCAGAAACGCCTGCTTAGAAGCCTTCATCGTCCCTGTTGCCGGGTCAACATCGTACAGCAGAATCTGATCCTTGCCCAAATCAGCAACGAACGCTTGTGTTCCATCTTGATTGAAATTGATGGAATGTGCGTGGGGTGCCTCCTGCCTACCAGCATTGACACCACTCTGTCCAACATGCTGAATAAAAGAACCAGCTTTCCCAAGTGAGCCGTCTTCCAAAATCGGAAACAAAACACAACTGCCGCCGGTGTAATTGGCAACGCCCACGCACCGTCCGGTGGGATCAACCGTCACATGACACGCGGCACCACCCCGCGTCGAATGCTCGTTCAGCTTTGTCAACATTCCATCTGCACCAACGGAATACGCAACAATCCCTGTGGAATCGGGTCCACTTGCACCGATCTCAGACACCGCATAAAGCAGTGGCCGGTTTGGATGCATGGCCACAAAGGACGCATTCTCCAACTCCGCTACGAGAACAGGCTGTCCCTTAAGTCCTGAGTCATCCAACGAAATCGCATAAACACCACGACTGCTGGAATCACCTTGTGTGTAAGTTCCGACATACGCAGTCGTCTGCATTGAACTGGTAGGCTTAGCAGTCGTTTGAGCCAAGACGTCTACTGACATAGCTAACAACAAAACACAAGCAAAAAATTTCATGGCAAACTCAGGGTGTGAATGTACTTGGAGGCCACATCACCTTAACGCATTGCATGCGTTCCTGCTGTCGAATCCCCAGTGACCTGATGATTCATTGCCTACGCTGCGGTGATTTCCAACGCCCACCAACTCATACCCAAATGAGATTTCCGCTTTTTTGAGAATAAATCATCTGAGAACGTGGACTAGCCATCGCAACCTGACTTTGGTCCTGAACCAACTTGAAGACTTTGAGGGAGCCAGTGAATTCTTCAATCGGGTCGTCCCCAGGAAATGGGATCGTTTTGAGAAGAGTGGGGTCATCGCGTTGATCGACCTGAACCATGAGTCGTCTCTTGGAACGCGAACAGGTGTTACCATCCCCACAGTGGACCCTCGCCTGAACAAATTACTGGACGTCGATGTGCGGATCATTCTGACTTGGGATGCCGACATGACGGACATGGATCTCTGGATTGCAGAACCATCAAAAGAACAAGCCAGTTACAACAATAATCGGACGCAAATCGGCGGAATGATGTCTCGCGATTCTACGCAGGGTTACGGACCTGAAGAATATCTTCTGAAGAAATCCATGAAGGGGAAATACGCGATCGACGTGGATTACTTGAGTGAGAGTGCACCCTCCATTCTGGGACCGGTGACCCTGCAAGTTGAAATTTCCACCAACTACGGCCGAGCCAACGAAGAGAAAAAACGTTGACCGTGCGACTCGGGGAAAGCAAAGATCGTCAGAGGGTCGGCAAAGTAGCGTTTTAATTTTTTCGCAAACACTGCATCACAACATACATCCCGTTCACGGACGCCGTAAAGTTGCTTGCCGCAGTGTCAGCTTTGTCGGAACGATTCTATCGCTATACTGCGGGGAAAACTCCTTCCGAAAGTTCCTGGAATCAAAATGAATCATCACCTCCGTGTTGCCTTATGGATGGTGGCGGTGCAAGCACTCGCCGGTCACTCGCTTGTGGCTCAAACGCCCTCTTCTGTGGTCGACCACGATACCCCCCTGGAGCATCTTTCGTCGGACTTTGTGATGGCCGACGGACCATGCTGGGATGGATGGTCACTAATCGTTCCCGATGTCAAAGGGGAACAGCTTCTGAGATACAACCCGAAGAAGAAAACCTTGCAAACGCTGGTTTCCGATTCCAGTCGCATCAGTGCGACATTCTTCAATCACGGACGGCTGTATTTAAGTGACAATGGCCAAGGCAAGCTCTGCTTCATCGATGGACGCAAAAAGGTATCGATCGCTGATTTTTCCCAGCTGAAAACCGAAGGAGAAAAGCGGGACTACCGCCCCAATGACCTTGTGGTTGACCACCGAGGTGGTGTTTACGTGACTTTCACGCCTCAGGGAAAAGTAATTTACGTGACGCCCGAGGGTGAACTGAAAGTTGCCGTCGAGAGCGTACCCACACCCAATGGTCTGATTCTCTCGCCAGATGGGAAGACCCTCTATGTTTCATCTGTCGCCTCCAAACAAATCTGGTCTTATGAGATCAAGCAGGCTGGCCAACTTTCAGAGGCACGTCAAATTGCTGCTATGGACGATGGCGCCGCAAGAGGAGCTGACGGCATGGCGATGGATCGTGCTGGCAACGTTTACTGCGCCGGGCCCAGCGCGATTTGGATCTGGTCCCCGACTGGCACACTGCTGGACAAGATCGTTTGTCCAACCAAGCCCATCAATTGCACGTTTGGTGATCCCGACATGCGATCACTCTACATCACTGCTGCAGGTGGATTGTATCGGCAAAGAATGAAAATCAGTGGCCGCTCACCGTCCCAAGCGTCACTGCCGCTGAATCCAATCGCACAAACAAAAACATCGCGCCAACTGGAATCATCGATTCCCAGCACAACGATACCCGCGGACCTGAGTTTCCAGCCCGATGTCGTCTATGCCAAGTATGGAGAACGAAAACTTCTGGCAGACATCATCGCTCCTAAAACCACCCAACAGCTTCCTGCCCTGATCGTGGTCCATGGCGGCGGATGGCACAATGGCGACAAGACCAAGTTTCAGGCGCTCGCCATTCGACTGGCAAAACTTGGTTATGTAGTGGCCGCCATTGAATACCGTTTAGCTGACGAGGCTGCGTTTCCAGCTGCAATCCACGACTGCTTTGCCGCAGTCCGGTTTCTTCGAAACCACTCTCAACGCTTTCACATTGATGCCGAAAGAATTGGTGCCGTGGGTGGCTCTGCTGGCGGCCATCTGGTCGGCTTGATGGCATCTGGCAATGGAAACCCGAACCTGCAAGTCACCGCCGGAAATTTTGAAACGTCATCAAAGATTCAGGCTGCCATCGTCATGGCAGGCCCATTGGAAATGCTGACCGGAAGCGTTGCGGAGCGATCACGAAGCGGAAAGGGCTTTTCAAATGCCAATAGCTGGCTACGTGGAACCGTTGACGAAAAACCATCCTTGTACCGAGATGCTGATGCCTATGTACAAATCGACAAAAACACCTGTCCGATCCTGTTCATGACAGGTGAATTTGACAATCCGGCAAGAAATCAGAGTTCACGTGATCGCTTGTCCAAATTAGGAATCGCCACTGACATTAAGACCTACAAGGATGGCAAGCATGGGTGCTGGAATCGCTTACCGTGGCTCGACGAGATGGTGCTCGACATGGCTGATTTTCTACGAGACAACTTGAATTAACGAACGCTTGAAAGGAAACATCACTCGGCTGACAGGCTTGCTCTCAGCATTCAACAAAGAAGCAAACACCGCTCAGTGGCGGTAGTCAGCCCCTGACCAACTCCGCAAAACAGACTGCTGCCAGTTCTCCAAGGCAGCGGTCAACTCACGAACGCGTTGGGGCTCCTGCATGCTGAGATCACTTGTTTCCATGGGATCATTCACCAAGTGATACAGCTCGTATTTGACGTTTCCTGCGTTCTCAATTCGATGCAGTTTCCAAGGCCATGCGTTCCAAGCCGCATGCCCGCGTGAGTCGAGACTTTCGAGGTCAGGAAACTCATTGACATTTTTCAGAATTCGTTCAGGGTGCGGATTGGGCTTTCCAGCCATATTGGCTTCCATCAGCGCCTTGATGATTCTGTCACTCCAAGTTCCCTGACCATCACGGAACCCATGCCAGAACCCCATGCCGGGGCGAGTGGTTTGGTCCCCAGAAATCACGCCTGCAAGATCGATCCCATCAAGCGGCGTTTGGTGATCAACCTTGGCTCGACCGATAGCGATAAGTGTGGGATAAAGGTCCGATGAAAATGCAGGTGTATCAATCTTTCTGGCCGTGTATTTGGCAGGCCATTGCAAGACAGCTGGGACGCGTAAACCCCCTTCATAAATGCTACCTTTCTTTGCTCTTCCACCTGACGAAGCGGGAACCAAACCGCCATTGTCACTGCAGTACAAAAAGAGTGTGTTGTCCCTGATACCTAGATCAGTCAACGTCTGCTGCAACCTTCCGATTTGCTGGTCAAGCAACGTGATCTCACGAAAGTAGCCAGGTTTTTTTGTGTTTTGATCACTATACAGCTTCCTCGCCTGAGGTAGATCGGGGAGTTCTTCCTGTGGATCGTGCGGTGAAGGAAACCAAGTCACTGCGAACATCGGCTGACCACCAGAGTGATGCCGAGTCAGGAAGTCGATGGTGGCATCCATGCTGATCACTGTTCCAGGTCCCTTGATCTGCTCGTAGTTTCCATTTCGACTCAGATAGGGATCATTGTCAAAAAAGTTCAATCCTGAAAGCCACTCATCGAATCCCGCACCGCCGGGACTGGTGGGACTGTTGGGCTGCACCGATCCGATATGCCACTTTCCAAAGTGTCCCGTCACATAGCCCGCATCGCTCAAAGCTTCAGCAATCGTGGTTTCATGGGGACGCATGTAATGGCCGTGATTTGGCACATTCGTCCGAAATGGGTGCCGCCCCGTCATGACGCTTGCACGCGTGGGTGAACATACAGGTGCACTTGCGTAGAACCGGTTAAAAACAACACCCTCTTCAGCCATGGCATCCAGATTCGGGGTTTGAACGAAAGGATGACCGGTGTACCCAGCATCTCCATACCCGTGATCGTCGGCCATCACAATCACAACGTTAGGTCGCTGATCGCCGAACACTGGCAAAGCCAGCAGGGCCAAGCAGATCACAGCAGGACTGGTGAATCGCATTTTCTTCATCTTCAACGCAAACGAACGCGGCAAGTATTCACGACATGAACGATTTTTGTCGTTGTTTATGCACAGTTTAACGTCCGCAGAGTAACGATGCTGAAACCATGCACGAAAAGCCCTCAATCAATCACTTCAACTGAAAATCCTTCTCCCAGTTCCCAGCCCCAGACTCAGCTAATCCGTTTCATCCCTCATGTGTCCACATATCGAGCCAGATGGTTTCAAATTATCTGCGACTGAGAATCAGGCGTGATGACTCCAACTGGCATCCGCATCAACCCTTTAAATACACGGGAAGATATTTCATTTTGCGGTCACAAATCGCATAGGAACAGGATAAACTACTGCGTGCAGTCCACCTAATTCGAGGAGATTTCGAGTGTCAATCGATCGTCGCTCTTTTCTTGTCGCTTCCGCATCTGGTTGTGCAGGTTTGCGCCTAGGGGGACCAAGACTTCTATCGGCCGATGATAAGAGCTCTCCAGGAGCCTCCACATCCCGACAGCGAACACCCGGCGGCACCGCGAAATCAGTGATCCTGTTTTTCCTTTGCGGCGGTGCTTCTCACATCGACACATGGGACATGAAACCTGATGCACCCAGCGAGTATCGTGGTCCGTTCTCGCCGATTGCAACATCATCGCCCGAAATCAAATTATGCGAGCACCTTCCCTTACTTGCAAAACAGGCGCACCATCTGTCCGTCGTTCACTCCGTCGGTGGAACGGTGAACACGAATGATCACCACGCTGGCTACTACTACAATCTGACTGGGCATGTTCCCGACGAGACATTCAAAACGCAAGGCAATGATCGCAGGCCGTATTCCGATGATTGGCCATTCATGGGGTCAGTGGTCAGTTCGCGAGCAAATCGCCAAACGACACTTCCGGGAGCGATCACTCTTCCCCACATGCCGAGCAGAAAACCTTATACGCGACCGGGCCAATTTGCTGCAAAACTGGGAGTGGAGTTTGATCCTTTGTACGTTGATGGCTCAGTGGACGAACCTCTCGTCTTCCAAGCCCCATCTCTGATGGTTTCCGGTGATGTCACCCGCGAACAGTTTCTATCCAAGCAACAATTATTCAAGACTCTCGACAAAGCTCGCACAGAGTTCGATTCATCACCTCAGGTGCGCATTTGGAAGCAGCACCAAGAACGCACGATGAATCTGCTGTTGGCCAGTGAAACCACAACGGTATTTGACCTTGAAAAAGAACCGGTTTCAGTGCGCGAACGCTATGGAAAATCCATCAATGCGATGAGTCTTTTGCTTGCCCGACGCCTGGTGCAAGCAGAAGTTCCCTTTGTGACCGTTTTTTGGAAAGAGAACGAAAAAATCAAGGACAAGTGCAAGAGCGCTGGTGGATGGGACACTCATGGCAACAACTTTGGCTGCCTGAAGGACCACTTGCTGCCTGAGTTTGACAAGGCATTTTCGGCGCTTGTAGAAGACTTAGCCAATCAAGGCATGTTGGACGAGACTCTGCTTGTCGTGAACAGTGAAATGGGACGCCAGCCCAAGATTGGAGACCGTCGATCGGGCGGTGTCAGTGGTGGGGGACGCGACCACTGGACACATTGCCAAAGCGTTTTGATGGCGGGTGGCGGGATTCAAGGCGGGCAGTCCTTTGGCTCAAGTGATCGATTTGGCGAATACCCCAGCGATCATCCAGTCACCCCGGCCGACATCACCAAGACCGTTTACCATGCTACCGGCACACACGACCTGATTGCGCGGGATTCGCAAGATCGACCGTTCAGTCTGCTGGAACCCGGCAAGCCCATCATGGACTTGTTTTAGTCTTCCCGATTTTATCAGCGTCAGTGTTGGTGCCACTCGTTTTAACTTTCCCAGCACCTGTGGGCTGCGCAAGCCAGCTACTTAAAAGAGTTCCATCAGCGACGTTCCAAACTCGAATTTCACCGTCATGCGAACCGGTTGCCACCTTGGCTTGATTCGAGTGAATAGCAGAACATAAGACCCAATCGGTATGCCCCTGAAACCGAGTGGCAACCTGATTCTTCGTGAGATCAACTTTGATCAATTTCTTGTCGCTTGAAGGAATCAAAGCGAAATCACCAGCCACTGCGATCCGGTACCCTTCACCACCAATAGCGACCTCAGCTGTTTTCTTGGCGTCCGAGACATTCCAACGATGAAGTTTTTTGTCATTTCCAGTAGAAACGATCTGCTTTCCATCTGGCAGCATCGAAACACCGCGGACCGCGCTGCCATGCCCCTGATAACTGATCAGTAACTGCCCTGTCTCTGCATTGAACACCTTTGCCGTTTTGTCCCGACTCGCAGACACCAACTTTGTCCCATCCTTACTCCAGGCAATCGCGGTTACAAAATCGGCATGGCTGAGCAGAGTCTTCTGAACCCCGAGTGTTTCCATATCAACAATGCGAATCGTCTTGTCGGCAGAGGCAACCGCCAATTTTTTTCCATCCGGCCGAAAAGCCAAATCAAGGATAACGTCATCACAAGGCGCGAGGACTGCCGTGACTTGCTGGCTCGCCAAATCAATCACACGAACATCACCACCAAACCCGGGTCGACCACTGGCAACAACAACTTGCTGATCGACGGACGCCTTGGCTGCACCGCTCTCGTTGTTTTTTCCTTCATCCGCTTGGACACCGCCGGAAAGAGGCGGAAAAACAATCGCATAAGTCTGCTGCCCGACATTGCCAATTCGGTCTTGAAGATTTCCCTGCATGTCCCAAATCAGAATCTCGTTGTAACCGCCACTATAAACCAAATCACTTTCTGTTGAAAAAGCGATCGAGGTTACTTGCAACGGTGCAGGGTAACTGGTGGGTGCTGCCGGATGTTCCTGCGGTGGAATTACAAATGGCAATCTTGCATCAGGATCATCACCATCAAAGATCGCACCTTGATCAATCCAGTCTGACACCAGCTGGATTTGGTCCGCAGTCAACGCGTCTGTTTCGGCTGGCATGCGTTCAAATGAATCTTCGACTATCAGTCGCCGCAACAATTCAGCACCATCATCTTTGCTGGCCTTCAAGGGCATCAGACCGCTGTCACCAGGCTTAGAAGACTCTGTGAATGTATCAATGCGATAACCACCCTCCGCTTTTTTTGCATCATGACACGCGACACAATTTTCCAAAAAAATGGGGGCAACGTCGCGTATGAAGCTGACACCCCCATCTTCTGCACCCACAACACTCATCATCAGTAATGCGATCACCGTCGGCATGAATTCGGTCCGAAACCGTTGTAGACTTTTGTGAAATATGCGTTTCATGCTTCAAAATTTGATTGGGAATCGGGTGTGTGGTGGGGGTGAGTGGGCTACCGATACTCTGAGACAACGGCTACGCCACCGGAAAATCAAATTTCGATACTTCTTTCAATGTTGAAAAATAAATTCATCCGTATTCAACAGGGCCCAACAAACGTCTGCGAGTCCGTCAGCAGGCGTTTCACGCTTTCCGCAATGTTCGATTGCAGCATTCCGTTCATATTCTGTTGGCAAGCGACAAACAGACGCTAGGTACAAATCATCAAGAATTTCCAATAGTGGTAACTCACTCTTAAGGGCGACACGAAATCGATTTGATTCCTGTTGCAATTTTTTGTGAATGGTCGACCCATTGAACAATTCAATTGCCATCCCGAGGTTGGAATCGCTGGCGCGTTCGCAAGCACACACAGTACTGCGTTCTGGTTGGCCAAAAACTTTAAGAAAATCAAGCTTGACGAGATCCGGGGCAGGCAAATGAGTAGCCTTCGTACCCGTAGGCAAATTGGTGAATTTCTCTTCCAGCCCTGTTGCATGGTTGATCGCATCAAGCAACTGCTCGGCGCTCATCAAACGAGGTAGCTGATGCGAGAAATAGACTTGATCATCACGATTTGAATCATTGGCAAGATAACTGGCCTGGTAGGTCCGACTGTTGAGAATTCTCCTAAGCAAGTACTTTCGATCAAATCCGTTCTGTGCAAAATCTCTTGCCAAAGCATCAAGCAGCGGCCCGTTGGAGGGCGGGTTAGAATCACGAAAGTCATCGATCGGTTCCACGATTCCTCGGGAAAAACATTCACTCCAAATCCGGTTCGCCTCAATCTTGGCGAAATACGGATTCTCAACGTTCACAAGCCAGCCGACAAAAGCATCGCGACGATCTCCCTCAACGAGGGATTCCACCGTCCCATCAACAGGTACCCAAGGCTTCATCTGCTGCCCTGTTCGAGGCTGAATAACTTCACCACTGACAGCTGACCAAACGAACATTTCACCTGGACGTTGCGTTTTTCGTCTTTGAACCCTCTGGAAGAAAGCTCCCAGCCCGTAATAGTTATCCTGAGTCCAGCGTTCGAAAGGGTGATTGTGACACTTGGCACATTGCAAGCGAGCTCCGAGAAAAACCTGGGAGACAGTTTCCACGCAGTCATTCATGCTGGTGGCTGTGCGATAAAAATTCGCTGGCGGATTGGATAACGTGGAACCATCGGCAGACAGCAGTTGCCTGGCGAATTCGTCATACGGCATATTGGTCCGAAACGCTTCTTCAACCCAACGGTGATATTTATGAACCCCCTCTTTTCCAACCAACTGACTTGTCATCTTGAGCAAGTCACCCCACTTCAAGGCCCAGAACTTTGCGTATTCTTCACGCTCTAGCAACTGGTCGACCAACGCAGCGCGTTTACCCTCAGACGTGTCTGCAAGAAACGCCTTGCTTTGCTCAACCGTGGGTAGAATACCGATCACATCCAGATAGACACGTCTTAGGAACTCCGAGTCATTGCACGTTTCCGATGGAAGGTATTGAATCTGCTTCAGCTTTGCATTAACGAGTTCGTCGATGTAATTTGCTTCCGGAGACGATATCCACTGGAAGCTGGGATTCCTGTGAACAAACATGAATGGAACGGATTCAATATGCTCCAGGAAACGAACCAAAATCACCGCCTCGCCTTGAGTTCCAGCCTCGACCCATCCAGATTCGTCAACTGCCGCGACGGTTTGGTCAGAGCTTTCATAAACAACCAGATCCGTCACATCCCGCGATGATCCATCCGAGAAATGAGCAAGCACTGACAGCTGTTGTCTTCCCTGCTCAAGCGCCATGATTCTCTTCTGCGCAGGATAAACTTCCAAACGCACACAGCGTGATGCCTCAGGCGCGTCAGGCTGAGCCCCCTCGGCAATCCAATCACGTAGAATTTGATAAGCCGGATCATCGGGCTGAAGTTGCTTGCCCCCGCCATGGCTAACTTTCATCAGTGGTTTCTGCAACAGTAAACTTTGCTCGGGTTGTATTCGGTTAACACGTCGACCAAAGTCCTCACGGATCAACGTGAGGAGATCCAGTTCTTGATCGAATCCCCTCAGCGAAAGCCGGAACATTCCCTTCCCGCTAGGTGAACCATGACATGCACCTGAGTTACACCCCTGCTTTGAAAGTGCCACTAGAACTTCAGACTCAAAGGCAACATTGCGGTGTTTTCCGACAACTGACACGCGGACCGGCACATTGACTTGCAGCGACCCAACCCGCACGACTAGCTCAGTAACACCATCGGCCTTCGGATAAACCACACCGTCGCGAACTTCTGCAACAGTTTCATCAAGACAACTGAAGACGGCCTCCCGTGTCCAGTCCTGCGGCACCTGCTCAGCATCGTAACCAGTCACCACCAACTGGCGTCTGGATGATTTTCCTATCAGCTCAATTTCCCCTGGATGCACGTGAATACTTTGGGGCATACTCGCAATCGGCAATGAAGATAAATCACTGACAAATTTAAGCGGTTTCCCCTGATACTGGCTCACGACCTCAATACTGATAACACCCTGCTCTACAGTATTGTCCGCTGGCAGAGTCACATTAAAAACGGCAGCATCCTGATCTGCCGCCAACGTAATTGATTCAGATACATTCCATCCTTTTGGAAGCAATGTAAATGCAACCTCCACTGGCTGAGGATCATCTCCTTGTCGCTCAACATTCAGAGAGATTGAATGCGTTTTCCCAGCGACCAGTGGCTCCGACGCTGATACACTCACTTTCACCGGATCGATCCACTCAATGGGAAACGCCTTTTCGGTCACTCGTCCCCTGCCATTGAATTCAGAATAGGCCAGAAATGAGATGGAGGAAGGCTCATCCTCCGGATTCAGGCGAGACCCGGTAAGGGCATAAGTGTCTTTGTCAGCCTTGGCAGCAATGTTCCATTGGCGATTGGATTGATCTGTCAAAAGCGTTAGACCTGACTTGAACTTGTCATTCGTTCGTTTCAAAACAAGCGTCGCCTGATGACTCTGTTGCTGCCTAGCAAATTGCAACACCGCTTCTGGTTCGAGCGAATAATAATCATCTCCTGAGGTGGTACCGCTGAGAAAGACAATGCCGTCCTGCCAACTGTCAGGAAAGGGAACATACGGACGTTTAGCACGATGCAGGTCCAAGCTATTGACTGACACCTCGAGCGGCACCTTCCCTGAAACATTCCCTTTCAGCTCAACCAGCGATGAACTTTCGGCATTCCAATTTTCATCAGCGAGTAAATAGATTTTTGCTGCCTTTACTTTCGCTGGTACGCGTGGGTTCAAAATCCGCAGCCCTTGCACAGGTCTCGTGAATGACAGGTCAATTTCACCGTCATAACCGAAACGCCCGATTTCCAGCTCCAGCACACAGGCTCCGTGCTCAAGCTCAATGACGAATTCTTCTCGGATCTTTGCATCAGGCTTGAACGCCAAGTCAACGCGGCCCGAGGGTAGAACTTCTACCAAGTAACCAAAACCTTCACCTCCACGGCCCAGCAGATCTGATGCCCGCAGACGATAGGAACCGTTGGACGGAAACTTGTAATCGAAGCTCCATTCATCTGCATCTGTGACCTTTGACTCAGCAACCACTTTTTCCTGATCATCTAGCAGCTGCATTTTCAGCAATGCCATTGATCCAAGACTGCGAGTTCGCGAGCGAAATCGCACAGTCTCATCTTTGACTCCCGTGATCAAATATTCATCCCGCTCGCCCGCGGCGGCCAATGTTCCATTGATTCCAACGGGATAGGCCAGAAGGCTCGGCCCCTCGCCTTCGATGTGCTGTGGCGACGAACTGACATGAATCGACTGCCAAGCCGACACTTGCCCGTCCTTGAAGTGAAAGGAAAGATTTTTACCAGCGTCGCAGACGCTGTTCTGCACAGCGATTTCACGCTGCGAAGACTGATGATCCCCAAGTGTCGACACCTTGATGTCTGCTGCCTCACCGCGTTTGACTGCGAGCGGAAAGCAATGGCTGACTAGAGGAAAATCGCCAATCCTCAGGTGATAATTTCCACCTGAGGCATATCCACTGTCTTTGATTTCAACGACATAGTCTCCGGCCGTCGCAAATTGGTGTCGAAAACGACACTCGGCCCCAACACCATCATCGTCCGAAACCAGGACTGGTTTTCCATCAGTCGTGAGTACCCGAATAGCTGGATCCATTGTTGAAGCGATACATTGCGTGAGCGCTTCTACAGTAATCCACTGATTTTCATCAACATGGATTTGGTAATAGTCCAACGATGCCCCATCACTCTCGCCATCAATCGCAATTTGCGAAGGAACCTTCTGCGCGGTAGAGAGGGAATGATTGTTACCATCATCCGAAACCACACTCAAATCATCAACCAAAACAGCAGTCGGAGCAATAGAGCCCGCATTAGTCGCTGCCCATAGGCCGATCGATCCCAAGGGTGTTTCCGCCGGCACGGTCAATTGAATGACTGCCTTTTCCGGTTCGACTGAATCGATACTAATTTGCGAACTGCCGCGAGCAAGAAATCGGAGAGTGGAGTCGAATCCCTTACCAATAACGGTCAACTGGGTAGTGCTGCCAGGCTTGACCGATCGCGGCATGATGGCAGTGATCGATTGCGCCCGCACAGGACCATCGCCCAAACACAACAGCAGTATCCAAATCAGGGAAAGCAAACGCATGTTGCACGAACCAGATAAAGTGAATTTCATTATTTGACATTTCAACATCATGAACGGATCGCGTTCAAGTGACAGGTGCTTGAACGAGACAACTGACGGATCAAAGCAGACCGGGAATAGGCTGCCCGTGGTAGATCTGGTGAGGCCGTTCGGCCGCATCACGCCAAACTGCCGTGGCTGGAATACCGAGTGCACGATAAATCGTGGCCGCAAAATTTTCTGGGGTGACTGGTTCCTCATTCGGATACCCACCCTGTTCATCTGAAGCACCAATGACGTTGCCGCCACGAACCCCTCCCCCTGCGAACCAGACCGACTGCACTGCTCCCCAGTGATCGCGTCCCGGCAATTCATAGTGTTTCTCCAACAGGCTGATTTGGGGCGTCCGCCCAAATTCACTTGCCATCACGATCAAGGTTTCGTCCAACTCACCGGTCGCTTGGAGGTCATCCAACAAAGCAGAAAGAGCTTTGTCGGTGGGTGGTAGAAGTTTGTTTTTCAAATGGGGAAACGCATTCCCGTGTGTGTCCCATGTCTCATCATTACCCAAATTTACCTGCACGAGATTTACCCCTGTTGATATCAGGCGTCTGGCCATCAACAGCGACCAACCGAATGAGTTGGCGCCATACCGTTCCAGGGTCCTTGGGTCAGCATTGGTCACATCGAGGGCATGGTGTACTGAAGAATCGGTCAGGAGATCAATTGCTCCCTGCCGCAATCGATCAAACTGTGTCGTTTCGGCGTGTGCGCCGAGGTGTTGTCGCTGATGCTGCAGCGTTTCCAAAAGCTGCAAACGACCACTGACCTCTTTCATTCCCAGGCCATGCGGCAAACTCAATTGGGGTGCCTGGAAAATACGTTTGTCTGAACCTCCTCGCTCCTGATGGTCAAAATCGTGCGTTGGGAAAGCACCGTAAGATTTTGAATGAAAAGGGGAGGCATCAATCATCCAGGGATCATACTGGGCTCCCATTTCGCCTGAGTCCTGCCCGGGGATCACTCGCCCAGAATTATGAACTAGTCTTTCGGGCAACACGACCGCTGGCGGGAGGTTGTTAACGGATTCTGTGGCACGTCCGGCAATAGCAGCAATGGAAGGGCGATCGGTCCGACTGGGCTCATTTGGCTTGAAACCCGGCGGCAACTTTGAATGGCCTGTCAAAATCATGTGATGCCCGGCCGAATGTTCATTCGACCCATGAGTCAAAGAGCGGCACACGGCCCACTGTTCACTGCGTTCTGCCAACCGAGGCAAGTGTTCGCAAATCTGAAGCCCAGGCGTTTTAGTCGAGATGGGCTGGAACTCACCGCGAATGGTATCAGGAGCATTCGGCTTCATATCGAAGCTTTCATGCTGCGCCAGACCGCCTGACAGAAAAATAAAGATGCACGACTTTGCTTTACCGGCAGGGGTACTGCTGTCGGCGGCCACAGCCTGACGCAAACCGGTCAAATGGTTCAAGCCCATCCCCAACAGACCAATTGACCCAATTTGCAAAGCCTCACGACGAGCCAAACGGGGGTGAATGCAACTTCCTTCTAAAGCACGGTGTTGTGACTTCCGATTCTTCATTCATCCACTCCTGTATAAAGAGGATGCATCACCTGACCATTACATAATTGATGGGGACGATTCAGTGGATCCATGATTTGCGTTTCACTTTCAACACCCAGGGCATGAAAAGCTGTCGTCAAACAATCAGCTGGAGAATACGACCGAGTGATTGGATAAGCAGCCTGAGAATCGGTTTTACCAATCGCCTGCCCACCTCTGACTCCCGCACCCGCGAACAAGCCAGAATAAGTGTGTGCCCAATGGTCGCGTCCCGGCAAGGTCTGCCCCGGTAATGTGGAAACTTTGGGTGTGCGGCCAAACTCACCCATCACCACCACCAGCGTCTCATCTAATAAACCAGACGCCTCCAAGTCATCCATTAATGCTGACAAACCCTGATCCAATTGTGGTAACAACTTGTTTTTCAATTTTCCCCAATTGTCAGTATGAGTATCCCATGTTTGCACAATCCCCATGGCCGCTTGCACTACCGGCACGCCAGCTTCGACGAGTCGCCTTGCCAACAAGAGACTTTGTCCAAACTGATTGCGTCCATAACGATCACGTGTCGCAGTGGATTCCTCCGCTACCTCAAACGCTTGAACGACCTTTCCTGACGTCAACAGGTTGATGGCTATTTCCTGTTGTTGCCGGAACGAACCGGCATCACCCCTGAGCGTGCCAACGCGTTGGTGCTGCAACTGTTCCAACAATTGCCGGCGTGATTGCAATCGCTGCTGCGTGATACCCTCACGCATACTCAGCGCCTGCATCCGGAACGCATCATCATTGGGATTACCATTGATCTGCCACGGATCATGCTTCGCGCCCAAAAACCCAGCATGCTGCCCGGGCCATGTCAGCGGCCCCTCAATAAAGTAATTAGGTAGTGACACTGCAGTGGGAATACCATCGGTTCGCGGACGAATAAAATCGAGAGCCGCAGCGAAATTTGGAAAATCATTCCGCGACTCAACTCGATCCTGGTCAGTACCACCCCGCGGAATGGGCGTAGCCCGTCCGGTCAAAGCCACATGGGTCGCTAACAAATGATTGTGTTCTCGATGTGCAAGCGTCCTCACAATCGCCCACCGCTGCATCTGCTTGGCTATCCCCGGAAGGTGTTCACAAACAGCGATACCAGGCACAGCAGTGGAAATCGGCTTGAATTCCCCGCGAACTTCAGCGGGCGCGTCCGGCTTTGGGTCAAGCATATCCAATTGGCTTGCTCCGCCACTGAGATGCACGTGCAACACAGATTTGGCTTGCCCTTGAGTCTGCTGTTTTGCCGCACCCAACAAAATGCTTTGCTCGGCTGGCAGCAACGAACCGACAACACCAGCAGCGGTCGCATGAAGAAGGCCTCTTCGATTGAACGCGTACCTGGGTAACATCGTTGGACTCGTTGGTGGGAGATAACATGTTTGGAAGGCGAAGCGGCGAGGGTCTCATTGTCGACTCTCACAGGGCTGGATGCAACATTCCTGTCAGTTTAGGTACCGCATGAGGCGGTGTACGGGCAGAAAGCGGCCATTTCCTCCCGCCAGCAAACTTGGTGACCAGCCAAAAAGGAGCGGAAAGCGATGTGAACGATCGCCACGCCTTTTTTTTGCTGCCAATGGCTCATTTTTCACAAGTAAATGTCTTTTTACCCCGTCTAACGCCACTCAGTGTTGAAAGTCAGCCTCAGTGATGGTGGAATAAAGGGCGGAGATGTCATTCGAAATCTTCGCCCCGCCCACCCCCGCTACCCCTACCTCCGCCGCAGCCCCTTTCCAGGACTCAAGCATGCTCGAATTCGGACAATTCAAAGCAAATACTTGCAATGGCGTTGGACGCCGTGGATTCCTTAAAACGGCGGCCAGCATTCCGGTTGCTCTCGGTGCCGGAATCCCCACGCTTGCTGAAGCAGAAGAAGCTCGCCGACGCGCTAAAGCAAAGTCGGTACTGCTGTTGTGGCTCTGGGGTGGACCAAGCCATATCGACATGGTCGACCCGAAACCCGATGCACCGATGGAATACCGCGGCCCCTTCGGCACCATCCCCACCAAAACAACCGGCATGCGATTTACCGAACTGCTTCCCCGACTAGCATCCAGAAGCGATAAGTTCAGCGTGATCCGTTCGATGCGAACCAGTAATGGCGGACATCCTGGTGCGGGCACGGTTGGTTTGACAGGCTACGAAGAAAACGCCGGACCTGTCCAACCCAACTTTGGCTCAATCATCGCCAAGCACCGTGGCCAACATGATGCCTTGCCACCATTTTTCTACGTCGGCCAAGGCATTCCACGCGACCTGCCAAGACGTATCGAGGGCTATGGTGGAGGAACGCTTGGAAAAGCGTATGACCCTTTTTTAGTGAGCTGTAGCGAACAGGGAAAAGTTGGAATCCCAACCCTGAAAATGCTACCGGGAATGACACCTAACCGAATCACAGATCGCAGGCATTTACTCACACAATTGGATCAGACGCAAAAACAATTGGACAATGCCCGCATCAGTGACTGGAATCGCTCGTACCAAGCTGCTTACGGCTTGCTGACCAAACCAGGAGCCCGCCAAGCGTTTGATCTCACGGAAGAATCAGAAAGCACCCGTGAAGCCTATGGACAGACAACCTTTGGGCAAAGTTGTTTACTGGCAAGACGTCTCGTCGAAGCCGAAGTCCCTTACGTGCAAGTCAACTGGAGTGAATACGTCGAAACGTTCACCCCCAATGGTGACTTTGGTTGGGACACACACATTTACAATTTTGAACTTTTACAGGATCGGCACTGCCCAATTTTCGACCGTGCCTTCAGCGCACTGCTGGACGACCTCTATGACAGAGGACTGATGGACGACACCCTTGTGATTGCCATGGGTGAATTTGGCAGAACGCCACGAATCAGCAACCGAGCTGCACGAGAACACTGGCAACATTGTTACTTCTCCATCTGGGCGGGTGCAGGTGTCCAGCCGGGACGCTGCATTGGGCAAAGTGACGCCAAGGCTGAACATCCGGTAACTCGCCCCATCACTCCTCTGATGGCCGGAACCACAATCAGTGAATTATGCGGCGTAGGCGCCAGAGAACGGGCGGAAATGAAAGTTCTCGATGGTGGCAGCCTGATCCACGAACTGCTGTAGCCTCAATTCAACCGACGACTTCCCAGACAAGCCATGACACTTTTGATGCCACGCTCAATCCTTCTCGGCAACCTTCTTTTGGCAATCACACTGACAACATCGTTGTCAGCAACTGAGCCAGTGCGATTGACTCATGACGGATCCCTGAAACGGGATCCTCGTTTCGTCAACGAAGGCAAGGAACTCGTTTATTGTTACGACGAGGCCCCGGACTTGATCCGCATGATGCGGCTTCATCTTGACAAACCAAACCCCAAACCGATGTTTGACAACTCAGGTGACAAACACCAGTTGGAACCCTTCTTCTCGCCTGATGGTCGATACATCGTCTTCACGGAGTGCACTGGCAACCTTTCTGCAAGGCTTGTGATCCGGGAACAGGAGAGCAAAAAAGATGCCTACATCACCCACAGTGGTCGCGGAGGTACGCGGAGCCCCTGTTTTTCACCATCAAGCGACCTCGTTGTCTATGCATTTGCAGAAACAGGGCCTCAGCATTTGTGGTCAGTGAAACCGGATGGCACTGACAAAAAACAGATCAACGAAACTCAGGGCATCAGTAATTGGCCAACATTCACACCGGATGGCAAGCGTCTGGTCTATTCCAACAGTCGCGAAAACAATTATGAAATCTACTCGATGAATCTTGATGGCACGGCAGAGGAGAGACTCACAACCAACAACCTGATGGATATCCGCCCGATGGTCTCACCCGATGGAAGCAAGATCGCGTTCACGAGCACGCGTGACGGCAACTATGATATCTATGTCATGGACATTGACGGTTCCAAAATCAAGCGGATCACGGAGTCCGAAGAACGCGATGACTATCCGACCTGGCACCCTGATGGCGAACGTCTGGTTTATGTAGGCGAACGCGCGGGAAAATTCGATTTATACATGGTTCAGGTGCCGTGATGCGGCTCAACATTTCACAGCCATCCGCTGGATCATTAGCACCACACTGCGGATTTCAATTCAAAAGACTCACGCGGCCCTCCCTTCAGGTGCTTGCATTTCACTGCTTGCTGTCTTTGGCGTTCATTGCTCTGCCCCAGTCTGGACTGGCGGTAGAACTTCGAGATTCAGATCAAGTCTCATTGCACCCGACAGAGCCTACCGAGCTCACGCTCACAGGCCAGAACCTTCGTTCCGAATCGGGGCAGGTCGCTGACCTGTGGTGCAGTTCACCCGTGACTTTTGAGGTCATGGATCCTGAAAACAAAGATCGCAATCGCGTTCGTTACCGCGTTACACCCACGAAACCGATGGGCGGCGTTGTCACGATTCGTGCCTATACCGCAGACTCCGTATCACAGGCACTACTTTTTTTCGTTACTTCTCCGGCAAGTCAGGGCATCCCCTCTGACACAACTCCTCCCCTGAAGCCACCCTTCGGGATTGATCTTAAATCGAAAAGTAATGGAGACACCACGATTCACTTTGAGTGCAACAAGGGGCAGATACTGTTTGCTGAAATCATCGGCTCACGAATCGGCAGTTCAGTTGATGGCGTGCTGATCCTATCAGATGCTAACAAACGGGAACTGACGTTCGCTGACGATCATCCGATGACAGGTAGCGATCCGATTCTGAAATGGACTGCCGAATACTCGGGCCTTCATCATCTGACCATCAAAGACGTGGAGTATCGCGGGGGTCTGCGAATGCATTTACGGGTGAGCGAAGAAACAACAGCAGGCCGGACCGTTCCATCAGCTATCCGACGCGGAGAAACGAGACGTTTAAAAGTCACCACGGCCTCACATCCAGAACCTCTCTGCGAACAAGTCGTGCACATTGGCATGAGCGAGGCCCCCGGTCTCGGTTACGTACCGCAACGTTCAATCCTGTCTCCGTTCATCAAATCTGACCAACCTGTGTATACCGAAACTGAAAGCGAACGGCTTCCCGTCCCTGCACTGTTCTGCGGAAAAATCGAGTCTGAGAAAGAGGTTGACAGCGTCACCTTTGATGCCCGCAAAGGTGAAACGATCACCATCAAATTCCTTTCAACGGACGGTCCATTCGTCGGTGACTTGCGGTTGTTCCGCAAGAACCAGAAGGTGCGTGACCATCACTTCGGGCGGGACCCGAACAACAGCCTCAAATACAAGGTGCCCGAAACAGATACTTATCGGATCGAGATTCGTGAGGTTCTGAACAGGTTCGGAATCGGTTTTGAATATTGCGTCTCTCTTCGCAACGATCTCGCGCCAACGGTGCTACGAATCGCTCCAGTCAAGCCTGGTGATCGGCGAATACGCAATGACAAGCCACATCGCCAGGTTTGGTTCAACGACGAAACCCTGCCCATTCTCGTTCGCGCCGACCGACGTGGGTTTGACGGTCCGATCACTTTGCATGCAGAGCTCGATGGAAAACGATGTAAAGTCGATGGACGCATTGCGGAGAAGAAGAACGAAACTGAAATGCAGATCCATCTTCCGGAAGCAAGTCCCAATCGCGAACTGAAGACTCTCAGGATTTTCGGCAGCTGCGACATCGAGGGCAACTCCATGTACATCCCCCTTGACCTGAGTGAACACATCAAACGTGATTTCGAAGAATTCACTACAATTCCGGCAAATGCAGGACACACCATTGCGGTTGTCGTAACACCGTATGAAGAGAAAAAGAAATGAACATCGCTGCAATGAATCGTACTGAGTACTGGCAACGACCATGGATCGTTCTTTCCATCTTCATGGCAGTCGCATGTTTTACCGAATTGGCTTCACTGCCTTGCCTTGCCGACCACACGAGCAATCAGCAAGTCATCACAGTGCATCCTGCGACCTATCAGATCACCGGAAAGCGTGATCCACTGCAGTTAATTGTCACTGTCTCGGAAAAGGAACAAACACTCGACGTGACTCGCGACTGCACCTATGAAGTAAAAACAGACGCTTTGAGCGTAACAGAAGCTGGACTGGTAACCCCAAAAACAAATGGAAAAACCACCATCACCATTCGCTGGCAAAACCTGAGATGTCAAGCAACGGTCGAAGTCATCCATATAGAAAAACCCCAACCGATGTCATTCGACTATGACGTGCTCCCGATCCTCGCCCAGACCGGCTGCAGCGGGGGGTCATGCCACGGGGCGCCTCACGGCAAAGCTGGTTTCCAGCTGTCGCTGTTTGGCTCTGATCGCGAGTTGGATCGCATTTCCCTAACCCAAGAACTGTACGGACGTAGAATCAACCCAATTGAACCTGCGAAGAGTTTGCTGCTTCAAAAGCCAAGCATGCAAATTGCTCATCAGGGGGGGAAGCGTTTCGCTGACTCGGAGCGACCTTACGCTGTCCTTCATGACTGGATCTCGGAAGGTTGCCAGAACAAAACAGCGGAGGTCGCATGTATCGGGATCGAAGTTTACCCACAGGAAAACAGGCTTCTAAAATCTCCAGCGTGGCAACAGCAGTTCTCTGTGATCGCCAGTTTTGAGGATGGCACAAGACGTGATGTCACCCAATTATCCAAGTACGAGACTTCGGACCCTTTAGTTGCAGTGACAAATCGCACAGGTTTAGTAACAGGTTTGCGGCGTGGTGAAGCAGCCATCATCGTTCGCTATCTCAACCACATCGAAACTCCGCTGATGACTTTCGTCAGGGACGCCAAAGATTTTCGGTGGGCAGCACCGATACCAGTGAATGATGTCGACATTCATGTTCAGGCCAAGCTTAAAAAACTCAAGTTCCTGCCAGCAACACGGTGCAAGGATCATGAGTTTATCCGGCGTGTCTTCCTCGATACGATCGGCATCCTTCCCACCCAAGTCGAAGCTGACGCATTCGTAGCTGATAATAGCCCGGACAAAAGAGGCGTCCTAATCGATGAACTACTCGAAAGAAAAGAATTTGCGAGATTTTGGGCGCAAAAATGGGGTGATCTCCTACGCATTTCCACCAAGCTGATCGGAACCGCGAGTACCCATAAATTCAACCGGTGGCTTGAACATAGCGTATTGAGCAACCAGCCCTATGACGCATTCGCCCGCGACATTCTGCTTGCAACCGGCAGTACACGTCAGTATCCAGCTGGCAACTTCTACCGGTCAGCCGGCGACACGAGTGATGCAATGGAAACAGCCGCACAGGTCTTTCTTGGAACAAGAATCCAATGTGCGAAATGCCACAATCATCCTTTTGAACGTTGGACACAGGAAAACTACTATGGACTGAGCGCCTTTTTCAATCGAGTCGAAAGATCAAGAACCTCCCGCAAGGAAGAAATCCTGCTCTGGTCACGAGACGATGGTGAGGTCCAACTGCCAACCACAGGCGAAGCAGTGGAACCGTGGGTTCCAGGCGCTGACAGCATCCCGAACCTCCCAGGTGATCGTCGACAAGCCTTTACCAACTGGTTGACCACCAACGAAAACCCGTTGTTTGCAAGGGTGGAAGTCAATCGGATCTGGAGCCATCTGATGGGGCGCGGGATTGTCGAGCCATTCGATGATTTCCGTGATTCCAATCCACCCGCGAATGCTCCCCTGCTGAACTCACTTGCAAAAATGTTCGTTAAAAGTGGGTACGACCGAAAACAGATCATCCGGATCATTTTGAATAGCGAAACCTACCAAGCTTCATCGCAACCGACCGAAAATGATCAAAGCGGACTCAAATACGCCTCGCATTACCAGTCTCGAATTCTGACGGCTGAACAGTTGGTCGACGCTCTAGGGTTGGTCACCGGTAAACCAAAAGCTTTTTTTGGTGTCCCGACGGGAACACTGGCAACCTGGCTGCCCGCTCCGGACCTGAGACCCCACGACCGAGGTAGGATTGGTGACATTGAATTCCTAAAGGTATTTGGCCAACCCGAGAGGCAAAGCGCGTGCGAATGCGAACGCAGCGATGACGTGAGTCTGGGGCAGGCACTCGAACTGATTAATGGAAAACTGGTCGCAGACATGTTGTCCGATCGCTCCAACACCTTCCACCAGCAACTTGATGCTGGCATCGAACCCAGCACAATCATTGACTCTATTTACCGACGTGCCCTGTGCCGCTCTGCTAGTGAAGAAGAAATGAAAATCCACAGCGACTACCTGGCAAGACATCAGGACATTCACCTTGCGATGGAAGATATCTGCTGGGCAATTCTGAACCGCACAGAATTCCTGTTTCAACACTGACACAGCAATGACCCGCTGGCTACAACCACGTCCAATGGTTCGACGCCACTGATTATCCCAACGCTGATCATCTTGGACAAACCGTTGTAAACATTCGATTTCCAGGGCACTTGGCGAACACAAATGAGCAGCAATCAAGCAGTCTACCGGAGGCAGTGGCGACTTCTTTGGATTTTTGTTTTACTGTTTTGCGCTGGTCGCCAAGTGAAAGCAGATGATGCGATCAGTTTCGCAACCAGGGTGGCACCGCTGTTACAACAGCAGTGTGTGACCTGCCATGATGCCGAATTGGCAGAAGCAGGCTACCGGCTAGACACCTATAAACATTTGGTGCGACTGGGGGATGGCAGTCCTGCTGTGATTGCTGAAAAACCTGACAAAAGCAAACTTTTTCAGGTCCTGATTCACGAGGATGAAAACTCACGCATGCCATCGGAAAGCGATCCGCTTCCCGACACCTCGATTAATCTGATCAGAAATTGGATCCAACAAGGAGCTGCCTTTGACGGAGCCTCTGAAGATCAATTACTCAGTTCACTTCTGCCTAAAACAGAACATCCCCAACCCCCAAAAAACTACCCGGCTGCCATCCCGTTGTCTGCCATAGCGTTTCACCCCTCACAAAGCCAGTTATTGGTGAGTGGTTATCACGAGATCACAATATGGAATCTGAAGGGCGAACTTGTTAATAGAATTACCAACCAAGGCGAGCGAACCTACGCGATTGATATCCACCCCACACTCCCACACGTTCTAACTGCCAGTGGAACCCCGGGTGTGACCGGCGAGGTAAGAATCTTTAATTTATCCACGGGCGCATTGGCATCGGTGCTAGCGACCGCTGATGAAGTAATCATGGACGCCCGATACAGTCCTGACGGCAATACCATTGCAGTAGCAATGCCAGATGGATCAACCCGTTTGATTGATTCCAAAACGGGCTCTGAAAAAAGGCAGCTCTTAGGCCATTCAGATCAGGTGTGTTCGGTGTCTTGGCACGCCGATGGAAAACGACTTGCAACAGCCAGCCGTGATCACACAGCCAAAATTTTCGATTGCCAAAACGGGTTGTCTGTGGCAACTTTCACGGGGCACACCAAATCGGTTAACGACGTAGCGTTTGTCAACCATGATCAGGCGGTCAGCGTTAGCGATGATGGAACAGCACAACTTTGGAATGCAGACAACGGAAAACGCATGCGGGAAATGGCGAGGAACAAAACGCCCATTTTGACGCTGTCGATAGCACCCGAAAAAATCGCCGTTTCTGGAGCGTTGGAAACACAATGGTTTAAACGTGACGGCCGCCAAAGCATTAAGCGATTCACTGATTCAGATGCTTGGACGACGATAACAGTTTTTGATTCATCTGGTGAAATCTTCGCCGCCGGCACCCAATCCGGTGAAATTGTAGTCCGCCAAAAGGAACAGGAACCAATCCGATTCAACGCTATCCCGGGCCGCTAACAATCTGTCCATACGACGCACAGCACAACAAAGCAAGCATTTTGCTTTCTAACCTTGAGTGAACAAGTGATGTACCTTGAAGGCATGTTTCAAGTCAGAAGTCGGGAACCAAGCTTCATCTGTTATTGATGCTGCGGCTGCCGCCCATCCCACACACCTGCGGTAATCAGTAACCCGTATGATAAGCAAAGTCTCCGAAAGCTGCCACGTTGCAGATGCGTCTGGCCACAGCGACGCTGTATCGCGTCGTATTTTCATTGAGAGATTGGGGAAACAAGTCAGCGCGGGAATGTTAGCCAGTGGCAGCCTTCTGAACGCGGCAGACTCGGCAACCGGGCAGGAACCTTTCAGTACCATGCCGCACCACGAGTACGCAAAACATGATGCGATCAGCCTCGCATCGCTAGTGCGTACAGGACAGGTCAGTGCTGAGGATTTATTAGATGCAGCGATTCAGCGTTTGGAGACAGTGGATCCGCAAATCAATGCGATCGCCGGTCGAATGTATGACGAAGCCCGCACTGCCATCCGTCAAGGTCTTCCGCGTGGTCCATTCACGGGTGTTCCGCTACCAGTAAAAGACATCAGCTTTCCAATGAAGGGTGTACCCTCCGAATACGGATCCAAGCTATTCGCAGACCGGCTATCGAAACGGGACAGCACGGCTGTCAAGCGTCTGAGACGCGCGGGGTTCGTTCCTTTCGCGCGTACGCGAGTTCCGGAACTGGGCATCCTGCCCACGACAGAATCAACTTATGGCGGCATCACGCGAAATCCATTTGCAGTCAACCACACAGCAGGCGGATCATCGGGAGGCAGTGCTGCTGCGGTTGCTGCTGAAATCAGTCCCATCGCGACCGCAAGTGACGGTGGTGGGTCCATTCGCATTCCTGCCGCGTGCTGCGGTCTCTTCGGCCTGAAACCTACACGAGCGAGAGTGCCAACAGGCCCGGACGGGTTCGAAGCTTGGGGCGGCTTGGCTGTGTTGCATGGAGTCACCCGCTCAGTTCGCGACAGTGCGGCATTGCTGGATGTAATGTCAGGCATGGCAGCAGGTGATTCATACGCTGCCCCCCATCACAATGGAACTTTTCTGAGGCAGGTCACGCACAAACCAGGCAAGCTGCGCATCGCGATGGTCAAGACAATGAATCCGACTACTGATATCGATCCGGAGTGCATGCAGGCCCTACAACAATCGGCCGCCTTGTGTGAATCACTGGGGCACACAGTCGAAGAGACAACGGATGATTTCAACCAACAATTTTCGTTTCAGGAACTGCGCCACTCGCATGGCCTTACCGTTTTGGTAGCAGTTCGCCGTCGCGTTCTTGCGCGTCTGCAGGAACTCGGACGCGAGCTTCGCGATGACGATCTTGAACCTGTAACGCGTTTCTATCATGACTATGCCGAACAGTACACGGCAGTCCAACTCGAAGATGCACGCAGTGCATTTTTTCGTGCAGCTCGGAAGATGTCAGACTTCCAGTCTCGCTACGACATAATCATGACGCCAACACTGGCAACTCCGCCCGTCAAACACGGCGAAATTTGCATGACGGGGACAGCTCAACAGGTACTCGACGGAATACTAAATTTCATTCCGTGCACACAAATGGCGAATTGGACAGGCCAACCAGCGATGTCCGTCCCGCTCAACCTGACCAAGTCCGGCCTGCCAATCGGAACTCACTTTATGGGAAAATTTGGAGACGAGGGAACCCTTTTCCAGCTGGCAGGGCAACTCGAACAAGCCCATCCCTGGGACGCGCGGCGTCCCAAGTTCGAGGTGATCAAAACGGGTTGAGCAAACGGAATCGATTTTCGATTTACTGAGCGTGGATATTTGCAATGTTCATGCCCCTGTTTGCGAAAACTCGCCCGCTGCACTTTCCGACTTACCAAGTTGCGACGGAGCGATCAATCAATGAATCTGAGGTTCCGACGTTCATTCCATTGACCCCGCTCATGCTTCCGCGACCACCGTTCAGATCCGTCATTTTAAGGATGGAATTTTTTTCTGAAATGCGATGTGATTATCAGAACATCGCGCTCGATCGCTTTGGCAAGGGAGATCGATTCATCGCTTGTCTGACACTGGTCCAAATTCCCGGCAAGTAATCCGCAATTCAGGGTGAGAGAAGCCGCCAATTCCGTCCGGCATGACTAAAAACGGAAGGCCATTCGGCCATTCTGATTGCACGATTCACACCGCTGGAAGTGGGATCGTTCAGGTGGTGACAATCAAAACGACGAAACAGCCTAGAGAATTCACCTTCAACACGCTGCCCGCTGATGGACGATTTCATCCTGCAGACACAGAACCAACCACACAGCGGTCGTCCTTACGCTGCAACGTTTCTGCGTGGTCCGAACTGTTTCCACCAGTATGGTAATCCCCCGTACGGGTAACCCGCTCACTCGAATCGCGATCACATTGAAGGTAGAGCCATGTCAGCGTTTTTCAATTCCTACAATTACAACCCACACCGACACTGCCTGAAGGTTTCGGGCATCTTCGTCATCCTGCTCGCGGTAGCTGGACAGGCCAACAAAGCCCATGCTCAAACGGGACAAGATGGCGGGGCATGGTTTTCAGCGAACACTCAGGGTGTTCTTGGCGACCGCTGTTCACATCAACCTGGTTTACGCTGGTGGTTTGATGGCCACCTTCGCTATCGTGATGATTCCGGCGGTTACAACCAGAGCATCCTTCGCCCAGCATTGGGATACGCGATCAATCGCAATACCGCATTGTGGTGGGGATACGCTTGGATCAACGAGCTACCTGCTAGCGGCGCACCCGCATTCAATGAAAATCGAATGTGGGAACAATTAACTTGGTCAGGTAAGTGCAATGCTGCGAGCATCCTGAGTCGTACGAGGCTGGAACAGCGTTTCGTCGAAACAGGAGAGGACACTGGCTGGCGTTTCCGACAGTTGCTGAAGATAAATCGACCTCTTGATTTTCAACCCCGCTTAAGTCTGGTCGCGTGGGACGAAACATTCTTCGACCTGAACACGACAGACTGGGGACAACAAGGCAGCTTTTCGCAAAATCGGCTCTTTGTCGGCTTGGGCTGGAAATGCTCAGGCAAGAACCAGCCCAAAATCGAAGTTGGCTATCTGAACCAGTTTTTGCGCGGACAAAGTGCTAATGACCAATCCAACCACATCGCCTCGTTGAATTGGTTCTGGACGTTTTAATAACTGACTAACGCGTAACGAATCATTGAAACTCTTGAGCAAGCTATTCAGCGATCACGTGAACAAACAATCACGCCTGAAATTTCAAGTAGCAGCAACGGCTGTTGGTCTGATCTAATTTAGCGAAGGCGAAATATGAAATACCACAAACCATGAATCAGACAAATGAAGCAAGAATTCACTCGTCGCCGTTTTGCTAAATGTGCGTCGCTAGCTGCTGGCGGGATTCTTCTCTCTCAACCAGAAGTGTTACCTCAGGACTCCAGTCCTGTCACGGTCGAGAATTCAACATTACAGGGAGACCGCCTCATCTCACTTGGGCTGAATGCTCTGGCACGAGCTCCAGAGATGAACTATTTTTCAGATGGACATCGAGGCGCCGCGATGATTTCCGCGCACCTACTCTGCGTTGACAATGAACTTGACATGGAGACGGTAAAACGGATTCAGCAGCTCTTTGATTTGAATTGGGCACCCAGCAAACTATGCCAAGCGTTTCCTGAAGGCGACCGCGACCCCAAAGCCATCGAAAAAGTTGGCCTTGCACTAGCGGATGGAAGTGGTGTCCTACGGCAGGTCGGTCACGACGCAATCTTTGCGATGCATGCCATCAAGGGCTTTCGCTTGATGCCTGAATTGGCGACACCCGAGAGAGTCACAGGCGTTTGCAACTTGATTCGCTCTTTCACGCCATGGCGTGACATTGCACCAGACAAAGACATACAACCTCCGCCATTTTCTGACGAGGTTGCGGCTTCACGATTCATTCTTCAAGAAGCTAGCACAGCCATTGATCGGTTTTCTGGATTTGGACAGGGCTTTGCAGGTCACATGCTTACTTTTGGTCAATCCCTGGTGGAGTTGGCAGCGATGGGTGACACGGAATGGGCAGAGAGTTGCCGCACAGCATTTCGAAAATACGTCACCGTGACCCGCAAGGGTCCCGCCCCGGGTGATCGCAAAATTGCTGACCACCGGCCAAGCAAACTACGCCCTCGTAAAGCCCAGTACTGGCACCAACGCGGTGACAAGACACTCGGAATCGGCCACGTCTTCAAATACCCCTACGGTTATTACGATTTGCTACGCCGCGCTAAAGACGAACAACTAGCCGCAGAACTGGATTCCAAGGCCTATCAGATTTTCTGACCAGAATGACATGTGCGCCCAGGGTCATCGAACTCAGCAGACTTGGAATTTGATGTTCGACATGACCTGGTCAAGGGTGTGGCGTGGCTCATGAATCCGGCCCCCAGTCAAGGCTCGCATTGGCTGAGCAGGAACTCGCCAACGGCGACACGAATACTTGCTTGGGCTATACTTTACGTCGATTCCTTCGCGAATTTGCGTAAATTTTTTCCCTGATTTCCTGACGGTTCTATGCTCAACAAGCATCCACGGTTGCTCTCTCGTTTTCATGTGATCTTTTTCTCAATTATCGCGTCTTCCTCAGTTGCGTACTCCGAGAATTTTGACGCCATTCGCTTTGAGCCCACAACGGTTGCCGTTGATCTTGTTAGGCCGATGGAGTTTGACATTTCTCCTGATGGAAGAATATTTCTGATTGAATTGGCAGGTGAAATCAAATTGATCGATCCTGTGACGCGAATGATCTCGTCGGTCGGAAAGCTGAGCGTAACGACCGAACAGGAGAACGGGCTTATCGGCTTGGCACTCGATCCAAATTTTTCTGAGAACCAATGGATTTATCTGCAGTACTCGCCCCCTGATTTCAAGGGCCAGCATGTCAGTCGATTTACGATTCGCAATCACAAACTTGACATGGCCAGTGAAAAGATTCTTTTCAAATATCAAGAGCAGCGTTTGCAATGCTGCCACCATGCGGGATCTCTTGAATTTGGTCCTGATGGTTGCCTCTTCATCGGCACAGGTGACAACACTAATCCATTTAATGACTCACAGGGCTATGCGCCGATTGACGAACGCAAAGATCGCGAGCCTTGGGATGCACAGCGAACATCCGGCAACACACGCAATTACAACGGAAAAATTCTACGAATTCGGCCAGAACAAGACGGCACCTACTCAATTCCCGAAGGCAATCTGTTTCCGGCAGACGGCTCCTTGGGCTACCCAGAGATTTATGTCATGGGATGCCGCAACCCTTGGCGCATCAATGTCGATCAAAAAACAGGCTATCTGTATTGGGGTGATGTAGGCCCCGATGCCGGTGCGGATGGCCCCCGCGGGCCACGAGGTTACGACGAGGTCAATCAGGCACGAGTGGCTGGCAACTTCGGGTGGCCTTATTTTATCGGCGACAATTATCCTTACGGGATTGTTGATTTCGCAACGGGAAAGATTGCCCCACCTCTCGACCCGGCACGCCCCATCAATCGGTCGGCCAACAACAATGGCGAAACAAATTTGCCGCCCGCCATGCCAGCCATGATTTACTATCCAGGAGTGCCGACTGAGAAATTCCCAGCGGTGGCCAACGGTGGCCGCACCGCTTGTGCTGGCCCCGTCTACTATTTTGATCCAGATTCTTCTGCCAGCCGACGCTTCCCAAAGGAATATGACCGCACCCTCTTTGCGTTTGAATGGTCCAGAAACATGATTTACGCAGTACACCTCGATGAAGATTCAAATCTCGAAACGGTCGAGCGTTTTCTGCCTGATACAAAGTTTGCCCGGCCAATCGACATGCAGTTCGATCAAAACGGTTCGCTTTACGTTCTGGAATACGGAGAGACGTGGGGCGTAAATCCGGACTCGCAACTGGTGAGGCTGGATTATGTAAGAGGGAATCGTTCTCCCATAGCCAAAGCAAATGCACGAAATACGATTGGACGTGAACCACTAGCCGTTGAACTCAACGGCCTTCGTTCTTCCGATAAAGACAACGACGCACTGAGCTATCAATGGACAGCCTTGCGATCAGGACAGGAGACAGCAACCCCCATCGAGATTGGAAACCAAGCCGAAACAACGGCCGTTTTCGAAGAACCAGGGGTTTACACCCTGGAACTGAAAGTCACTGATCCGGCCGGTGCATCAAGTGTCAGTTCTCTTCCGATCATTGTCGGAAATTCGAGGCCAAAAGTAAGCTTCACCAAACCCGCCGATGGAGATTTCTTTGTTCCGGGCGAACCCATTGAATACCAAGTTGTCGTGAGTGACTTTGAAGACGGTACAAGCGATCCTGATGAAGCTGAAGAAGAGGGAAAGCATTTCATTGAACTGAGTGCGTCCATGCGAGTAGCCGTAGAAGCCATTCCGGCAACCCCCCAAGCCGATGCGAACGCTGAAGATCCAGGTCTAGCGATGATCCGAAAAAGTGATTGTCTGAACTGCCACGCTCCTAACCGACCGCTGGTAGGACCGAGTTTTGTACAAATCGCCAGCAAATATCGAGATCAACCACACCAATTGCAAGAATCCGTCAAACGGGTACTGCAAGGCTCTACCGGTGTTTGGGGGAAAATCGGCATGCTACCTCATCTTCAACACACACCAGCCGAAGTCACAAAAATGGTTGAGTATGTGTACAGCGTTTCTGCTGANACATCGAATCCCAATGCGCGAGGATTTCGGAATGAACTGGTGATGAAAGAAGACGCAGGCAGCGTTGTTTTGGAAGCCAGTTACGTTGACCTTGGCCGTGGCGAAATCCCTAAAATCATCGGCATCGGAACTATCCAACTGCGAAGCCGGCAACTGCAGGCCGAAGCTGCAGACAAGTTTGCTGGTACCCGACCATTGGGCTCAGAAAAAGCCGAAGGAAAACAGTTCATGGGTGCGATTGAACATGACGGATTTCTGAAGTTCAATCGCATTCGCTTCGACGACATCAAGAGCATCAACGCAAGCGTGGCAAGCGCTGGTGGTGGTGGTACGATCGAAATACGTCGCGGTAAAATTGACGGAAAATTACTCGGCAAAGCCACTGTCGAGGTCAACGGACAGTGGGAAGAGTTTTATGACAAGATCATCACGCTTGAACCCACGACGGGAACTGATGATCTCTTTCTGTTATTCAAGAACGAAAAAAATCGTGGCGGATTGATGAACGTCGACTCATTGACGTTTCAATGAATCAGCCAACAGGGCATCATCAGACCTGAATCGACACCGACCGTTTTGATCGTTGAGGTGTCGATTTGTCTTTTAAAACAACACCCAACAGGCGAACCACTTCTTGATCGCAGGATCGTCCTCGGGATCACTGGCCAGTATCTTCCCAAATCAATTCCAAACCGCTGAGAATGGTTTCTCCACGCGAACTGGACAAATTCAACGTCAATTCACTTTGAACCTTGATTCCCTCAAATTCCAAACTGATTGCGTGCATGGAACCGCCGCTTTCAGCGACCACATCAAAATCTTCTTTCACGGTCTCGCCTTGCAATTGAATGGTCTGCAGACGCTTACCAGTCGCCATGGCATCCGGCTCGTTGAAGTACAACCGCACCATGTAATTCCCCGGCTTGAGCCCTGTGAGCTTGAACTCATTGAGCCCCTCGGCGACAGAGGCGTTCACCCACGGATACTTCGCGTCCCCCTGTATCCAAAGGCTGTGCTGATATCGATAGCTTGGCATGCCGGAAACTGTGACATCGACAATCGGTGACGGTCCGCCAACCGAGGGATAGTCGAGCCAAAGCGTACCACTCCTAGTGATCCGATCTCCCGGGGCACCAAAATTGATCCCAATGCGTTGAATTTTTCCGTCAGGAACCTCGCTCTTCCCCCAAGATGCCCACTGCTCATGCTGCTCAGGCATCGACACCAACGACATCGCCGTAGGCAAGGGATAACTGCAAGTACACCCTTCATAGAAATACGGCACATTCAGCACGCCACCGGATGGAATGATACTGTTGGTACAGCCACTACGAGGGCCGCTCAAAAAGACGGTCCCGCTTTCAATCGTCTTGTCGTAAAACGCTGCCGTTCCACTGCGCAGTGTATAAAAGTCGCCGTAATCGACACCACCATCACAACCATAGGTTTTCAGGAAAGCACGTGGTTCCATTTCGCCAGTGATTGGATTTTTTCGCTGGCCCACCACGGGCTGTTTTGGTTTCCAATCATCTTGCTGCCGTGGTGGTCGATACTGACTTGGTTCTGCAATTGACGGCGAGGTTGCGGTGAGTTTGTGCCGCAGATCCATGCGTTCACTGTCATCAAGAACGCGGCCTGTGTAGATGTCAGACAACACGGGCGGCAACAACGGATAATCAACTTTATAGTTCCCTTTGAGTCGTGCTGCCCGCCAATCTTTAGGGCGGGAAATCATTTCTCCCTGATTGAATCGTGGCTGCGGCGAACGCTTGAAGTGCGCCAGCGTATCATCAAACCACAACACCCCCAAAGGAAACCTGACCAACTGATCTTCGCTTAATGCCCAATCACCGGCATACTCATTCGCGCCAGCCAAAGCACCTTGTCTCTCGACAACAACGTCATCCTTTTTCTTGCTGACTGCAAAGCCCTGCTGCTTCAATCGATCACGGCCAGTTTCAGCTGGCAGAATATTGACTGCGACACCCCCGAAAGGTCTGAGTGTCTGCAGTGACGGCGGAATCGGTAACCTGCCTCTTTCGGTCACCATCACGGTCGTTACATAGGGTGGTAACGCGACCTGACCCAACGCACCATGCATTACTGCTGCCCTTGTGCCGTAGAGACCCGCTGCATCCAAGTCACGCCTCAAAGCCTGACACCGCTCCAGCTGATCATCCACGGCAACCACATGGTAGTGTGAGGATTCAACCAAAGCTTTCACAAGCTCTCCGTCAACGAGTCCGTAAACGACTGCGATTCCATGTTCGCTTGAGGCTTGAGCGGCAATGGATTTCGCTTGACGGATTGCGTCGCGATTCGGCNGAAGCTTGNTCAGTGTGCGNGTCGAATTNTCACGCGACTCCTNGGCCAACTGTTTACCATCGCGAAAACACAGGATTTCACCTTTCGCAGTCNCGACAAACAGGGCATTGTCCGCAATCAACATCGAGTGCACGGAACCTTTGACATCCACCCTCGGCTCATCAAATTTCAGTACTTGAGTAGGTGTTCGAATCTCACGACTCAGCTCCGCAACTCCCCCTTCACCGGTGCGCACCTTGTCTTCATGCATTTGGCTGTTGATGGATTCATCAAACGTCAGCTTTCCCCTTCTCAAAGCTCTTGCCTGATCAGGATCCAAGGCGGCAAACCAGCCGCCGGGATAACGCCCAGCGGAAGGCAATTCAAATTCGATCAATTCACCTGTCAGCCGATTCAATCTGGCGGGATAGGCGGTCGAGCATGGCACAATCAGTTCATCTTCATCAATCAACAGGTATCCCTGCGGAGCCAATCCTCCGATGGCTTGCGTATTGTGCGGTTGCTGACCAAACAGATACCCCATGCGATCATTGCGCCAGATGACTTTGCCAGTTTCGATCTGCATTGCATAAATGAATACACCCTCAAAAGGCCAGACACCCGCTGCAAAGTAAACCACGCCATNCTTGACTACGGGACCTCCNCGCACTGGCCAAACAGAAATCAAACGCCGGTTGCCCAGCAACAACCGTTCACTTGGTNCAGCCTGCTGCTTCCAGCGGAGCACACCGGTATGAAGGTCAACACAATACATGTACCCATCNTCGGAACCAAAGCANACCGTCTCGTTCCATATCGCAGGAGCAAANCGNACAGGACCATTGGTATAGTNCGTCCAGACAAGTTGACCTGTTTGNGTATCAAACGCCTTNACCGAATCCGTCANGGATGATGCCACCAACAGCTTGCCTTNGGCGACGACCGGCTCATANCCGGCATCGAATTGCAANCGTTTATTTTNAAANGCAGGTGTCAATGGAAGAAGCTTCCTTGACCATGCNAGCCGCAAGTGATCAGGTAGCTCAGCCTGACTCACNCCCTTNCGNCCGGCGTCCTTTCGGTACATCGGCCAATCATCGATGACNTTCTGCTCGGCGGCAANCAGGNCNGTGNCTGCCTGNANGAGAATCANCAGAGCCGCTAGAATGANCAAAGGACAGGTACGGGNATGAGCCTGNAAGTGGTGCATCAACTATCCCACGGTAATNAGTACANGACTGAANCCCTAGAATGTAACGACCGCTGAGCCACTGGAGCACAACTGCTACAAAAAAGTCCAGATTCCGTTGCCAAACATCCCAATCATGGACAGAAAATTTTGGCCCCCACACTCCCAGAGGAATGTCCCCCACAAAACCAGGAACTTGCATTGCCTTGCATAATCTCAAAAATTCAGCCATCACTCAAAACCTGAAACTCATGCGCCCGGAAGGTGACTGCCTCCAGCCATGACTGACTGTGAAAACCAAGTCACCTGCAGTGTTTGACAACCAACGCATGAATGGTTTAACCCAACTAACGCTCCCTCTGCTCCATTCACTCTCTAACAGAGCCCTGAGCTCACTCTCAAACAGAGCCCTGAGCTCACTCTCAAACAGAGCCCTGAGCGATTCATTCGCGAAAAATGACATGCTGACCAGACGAATCATTCTTACCGTGGCGATTCTGTCCCTGCCTGCCACATGCCAATCAACCTGTCCTCAGGTTCTGGCAGACGAAAACACCCAGGAAATCAGAGGCGATCAGGATATCCTACGACTCATCGATCATAAAGACATCCTGTCCATCGGCATTCGCAATCCGGCAGAGGTGATTGAAAAGAGTCAGGAAATCCGTGATCGAGCGAACCTGAAAAATGCGTTGAACGTCGGTGATTTCGTAGACGCGATTTGCCAAATGGTGAAACTGGAGGGGTGCATTGACAGAACCAGGCCCTTCATTGTCTGTCTTGGTACTCCCAACCTTTTTGCCGGAAAAGTTCATTTTTCAGTCACCGACGTGAATCAACTCGCATCAAATCTGGAAGTGTCAGCTGAAAAACTTCGGAAAGGTGAGGTTTACAAACTCCCCCAGCCTGTCAACGCGTTCCTGTTTCGCTTTGCATTTGTCCGGCTGAGAGGGAACCAGCTTGCCATGAGCACATCCGAAGCGTTACTCGACACACCAAAACCCGAAGACTCGCTGCTAGAACACCTATCCGCCAAAGACAAGGAAATACTGGCAAGCGACGACATACTCATCGTACTGGGCCAATCAGCTTTCGAAGGCGATTTCCGTTCGTTTTTGAACTCATCCATGATCGCAAGCCAAGACGATATCGTGGGCAAGTTCCTCGATAACCTCAAGTATGCCGCATGTGGCATTCGCCTTGATACCGGGATCGGTACCACCACGATTGCTGGTCTAAAAAGCCTTGATTCGAAAAAACTTCTGGGCGGCTTCTTTGACAGCACGCGTGCTACAACGCTAGCCCGAGTGCCAAGCGGAAAGATCCTTGTCACTCATGCATTACAAGCCGACAGCAAGACAACAGGTGGGCTACTGGGCTCAATTTTATCCATCACCCGGGATGCGATTTCCACCCAGATCGCCCGCACCTCCATTCATTCAGACTCCTACCAACTTGACGGTCTACTCAGCGAAGCACTCGATCGTATCAAGGGTGGCCATCTCGTTCTTTACGAAAGCTCAAACCGCGAACGTTACGGCGACTTCAGTTTACTGGGCGTGTTTACCACAGATGACCCTGATGCCTTCCTAGCAGACCTTACCGGACTTGCTCCGTTTGTTAATGCAGTATCCATGAGTGAAGCGAAAGCAGAGCTCGCATTTCCGCAAGCGAAAATTGAGGATCTCGTGGCTGAACTTGGCGAACCTCATTACCGGCGCCGTAAACTCGCAAAATTCAAATTAGAGCTTCTTGGCAATCGTGCTCGACCTGCTCTTGAGAAAGCAACCAAGGCACGTGACGTCGAGGTTCGTCTGGCAGCAAAAGAACTGCTGGAAACTTTCAACCTCGATGCTACAACCAGCCGTTCCGACCTGATCAAAGGCAGTCTTTTTAAGAAACTAAAGCCCTCTTTCACCTACGCACCTCAACAAGAAACATTGTCCATGTCAGAGATTGGCATCCTGACCATGCGGTTTCGAAGTGACGCACAGCGGACCCGGAATAAAATGGAGGCATTGTTCGGACCAGAATGGCAAAAGGCAAGAATCGCCACCGTTGGCAGTGAAGTTCTATTATGGGTGGGCTCCGAAACCTCAATTCTGGAAAATGCAATTGCCAAACAGAAACTGCCAGAGACCGCACTCAGCAGTCATAAAGCCTGCCAGACGTTTCGCGAGCGGGCCAATAGCGACACCATTTTCGAATTCCATGTGGCAATTTCCAGACTGGGATATCTGTTGGATCTTGGCATCAGTGAAGATAAATCGACAGTCGACAAAGAAGTTGACCGAGTCTCGTCGTTTGGTTTGACGATCGAAGATAAACGAGTTCGCGTTGATACCTACACTCCACCGCAGGACATCAAAGTGTTTCTTGAGCTTGGCTTTCCGCCGCTGTTCTAAGGAATCCAGATACCCGATATTTAAAACCAAGCTGAACCATGCCTGGCTATTGTTTGAGACAGGTCACAGCGGCAACGAATCATGGAGTTTGGTACTCGAGACTGGCAATGATTTTTCGACCGTCCCTCATGCCCCACTTTCCCTTGATAGCGACCACACGCCCCACCTTGGCATCAAAGACCAGGCGGTGAACCACTCCAAACGAAACACGGATTTCGAGTTTGGACTTGTCCGAGAGTTGCAGGTAGTAAGCGTTGGTGTCGTTGATATCGTCACTGACGAGCAACAACCCCTTGGCAAGAAATTCAGAACCATCATCACTTGTCACACGCCACGACCCATCGTCCTTGATTGCCATCGGATGTCCGGCTGGCTTTGAAATCCCATCGACCGTGCCCGTGCTGTCACCTAAAGTTGTCCGTTCGACACCCATCAAATTCGCGAGCGTTAGCAACAGGTTCGGAAACGGTGTCGGCTCGGGATACCGCACATGCCTTCCGGGACTGATCGCCCCACCACCTTTACCGGCAAGCACAACGGGGATATCAGTCAGCGTATGGTAGTCACCATGTTTGATTCCTGACATGTACATCACGATGGAATTATCAAGGACGTTCCCCTCGCCTTCACGAAAGCCCTTCAGTTTTGCCAGCAGATACGCAAATTGGGCTGTGTGCCATTGATTGACTCGATTGAAAGCGGGCAAAATCCCACGATTGCGCACATAATGCGACATGAAGTGCATTTCTTCATTCAGGCCAAGAAATCCATAGGTGCAACGGCTGTTGGTATTCGCCATCATCAAAGTGGCAACGCGTGTCGTATCAGTCCAGAAGCTGAGCGCGATCAAGTCCAACATTGCCTTGATCTTTCCACTCAGATCAGCATCGATGGAAAAGTCATCGAGTGCGGCAAGTTTCTTTTCTCTGACCGGATTGGCAACATTCTTGAAAGACTGCAGTTGCTGCTCAACATCGCGGATGGACTGAAAATATTGCTCCAGCACAGCCAAGTCTGAACGGCTTGCTCTTCGACGGATATCACCCGAGCTTTCTCTGACCGTATCAAGCACGCTCTTTGTTTGCTGGCGATAACTGCTGTTATTCATTCCGCGAAACAGCTTATCAAACACAAGCCCCGGATCACGATCTGGTGGCAGGGGATTGCCTTTCTGATCATGGGAAAGGTAATTGATCCAAGGGTGCTGCTTCCAAAGCGAATCTGCCGTCAATTGCAACGATTTGACTGGCGTCTGCTTTCCAATTTCATCTGCAACGAGCTGGTCGATACTACTGTAGCTTTTCTTTCTATTGTCCGGCAGCGCCCCGGTCATACTGAGCGACGGTGCAACCAAGTGGCCACCATTGTTTTTTCCAAACAGGTGATCAAGGTTCCTAAGCACGAGCAAATCATTTTTGACGGCGTCAAGCGGTTGCAACAAGCTCGACAGCTCAAATTCTGTTTCCGTGCCACCTGCGATGTCCCAAGCGTGAGGAAATACACCGCAGCCTTTGTAGAGCACGCACAAACGCTTGACCTTGGCATCAGCTTTGGCTCTTGCCGATGCCGTTGCAATGGCAGGAGACATGATCTCCAGCAATGGCAACCCTAGAGCAGCCGTTCCCATCCCCCTGAGCAAATGACGTCTTGGAATCAAATACGCTTGCTTTGTCATGATCCTTCGTCCTGCCGACAATTAAACTGGGGTGATTCAATGATCGCCCGAATCACCGAGTTAGACCGGTAACCGTGTTTTACCACATGCTGAAAGACCAGATCTTCGGTAACGCGGTCATGAGGGCGAAGTTCGCGTCCAAACGCGTAGGCCATCATTCGCCGAATGAAATTCCGCACAATCAATTCTCGATAATCCGTTAACAACAGTTGCTTCAACTCTTTGGGCGACGAAAACGTTTTCCCGCTTGGAAGCGTACCATCACTTGAAACAGGGCTTTTGTCGGGATAAGTCGTACGCCAGCGTCCCAGGGCATCGAAATTCTCAAGCCCAAATCCGATTGGATCAATATTTTCATGGCAAACCATGCAACTGGGCATCGCCGTATGAGCTCGTATTACTTCGAGCTTGCCCGGTTTGCTTACCGTCATGGACTGAATCGCTTTTTCAATTGGCGGCACGTTCGCCGGTGCGTCCAACTTCTGCCCAAGCAACCGATCGAGTATCCAGACGCCGCGTCGGACAGGACTTGTCCGCTGCGGTGCCGATGTCAAACTCATGACGCCGGCGGACGTCATCACCCCGCCAAACCGCTCGCTCTGAACACCACGCACCGTAGGCGGGTCATATATCTGCTCAATTCCACGACGTGCGTTCCCCTTCAGTTCACGATATTGCAGCACACCAGCGTGCTGCGACTTGATCTCTGGCGGTTTTGTAAACTGATCCTTCCCATACAAGTTGATGTTGTAATTGCTGACATACATCCAATCCGAGTCAATCAAATCCAGAAGGCTGAGATCAGACTTGAAAAGCTCATCAAAAAAATAAAGTAATTCATCGTACTGCGCTCGCGCGGTTGTCGACACGCCCTGTGTATCAACCGCAGAAGAATCAAGCAAAGTGTCAAAACCAATCCACTGTCCAGCAAATGACTCAGATAACGAGAGCCTCCGCGAGCGACTCATCAATCGTCTAATTTGCCCATCAAGCACCTCAGTTTCGCGAAGTGTTCCGGAAGCAGACACATCAAGCAATTCGTCATCCGGTGTCGAGCCCGTCAAAAAATACGACAAACGAGTTGCAAATTCGTAATCACTGACACGGTAAGGTTCCGCTTGGTTTCTTCCAACTTCAAAGCGGTAGTAAAATTCGGGGAGCAACAAAATCGTTCGCAGCATCGCCTTGAACGCAACTATCGATGATTTTTCTTTCTGAGCTTTCAGATAGATACCAACTGTTTTTTCAAGATGCTCCTCGGTTGCATTTCCCCTCAGTGCTCGCCGTAAAAAGTTTTCAGCTATCTTCGTCACCCGGTCTTCAGACAAGTTTAATGGCAATACAGTGACGCCAGTCAGCATTTCAATAGACGCGGCACTTCCTGACATTTTTGATAGAGCAAAGTCGATGCACTTCATGTAAGCCAATAATGGAATTGGCTGCGATGCAAGCGATTCAGCATCATTCACAAATCCGTTTTTCCCTGGCACCTCAGTTGGCAAGACACGATCAACCAAACCCTTTTCCACATGCACACTTTTCAAATGGTTGTATTCATTGCGCATCTTGATTCCCAACAGGTCTTCAAGCGATGCAATGAATTCCTCGTGCGTAAGTCGACGCAATGGAGTCGTTCCAATGTGGGGCGAACCATCACGCAACACCAACCGTTCATGAAACCATTTGCCAAAGCCTTCCAAATCGCGAGTGGACAGTGCGTCTTGCTCAGCCGGCGGCATCCTGCCCTGCGCGACCACTTTCTCCACACGCATCCACGTGTTCAGCAGATCAGGTGGGATTGCCTGATCTTTGGCGACATCTTGCATGGAATCAAGAGTCGCTGCCAAATCGAGGGAAGCTTCGGCGTTCTCTCCTTGGTGACAATCAAAACAGTACGCAGAAATCAACTCACGGACCACAGAATCAGCTTGGACACGATTTTCCGACCGTACGACTGAACTCATCACCAAGCAGAGACCCAGCGCAGCGAACGGAGAAAAACACTGTTTCTTCAACAACAGGAGCAGGAACATTTCCAACGGCGCAACAAGCACCCTAGCACCCCGAGTTTCGATTTCCGACAGTAGCATCGTGGTTCACCCCTTTGAAAATCGCTGTCGCTTTCATTTTCACGACGCGATTCCGACTCATCATGTGTGCTGAATGCTCTTGAAGCATTGAGTAAACTGCAAGCCAGTCTAACCGCGAACCTACGCCGCGTGTATTCATCATCACAGGCGATGATGCGTATTCGTCTACGTCAGCCTTTTGGAGGTCTCCGTTTGATCACCACTTCAATGGCATCAAAAGCCCCGGATTTGCTTGCTTCCAAAATAGCAGACAACTAGCTCGCACGAGATTTGGAGTGTCATCGAGAAGAAGATAGTCCTTGCTGCACTGCAATCGCATTCCCCAGTCGCCCCGGTTCTGCTCTGCGAAACTGCAGATCAAGGCTCGCATTGTGGGCGATTGCCAGCGATATGCTCACACACTCCAGATTGGACGAACGTTGTGCTGGGCCGCCCGAAGTGAAAGCCTTGAGCCAATTCAAAGCCGATCTCAAGACATGTCTCTGCCTCAGCTTCCTTTTCGATTCCTTCTGCCAACGGCGTGATTCCAAAATCACGAACCATGGAAACTAGAGTTTTCACCATCTTGATATGTTTGCCAGAACTCTCGTGAATATCACGCACCAGCGAAATATCAAATTTCAGAATATCAGGTGGGACTTCGATCAAATCAAGAATACGTGCTTGCCCGGCGCCGAAATCGTCGTAAGCAAGCTCAATTTGCAAGTCATTCAAGCGTTCTTGAAGCACCGCCATTGCAGCAAGATCAGTAAACGCAGCTTCGTGAATTTCCAGCATCATTGCCTGCTCAGGAGCCGACCTGCGAAGCACTTCCAACGAACTCAAGAGTTCTTCCTGCTTCAGTTCGGAGGGATGAGTATTCAAAAGCAAGATTTTGTCGGCTGGCAAATTCTTTGCGTGGTGCAAGCCAGCCGTACGGCACGCGGTACTCAAAGCATCGGAAAGCTCCAACTTCTCGGCGAGGCTGAACATTTGGAAGGGTGTTGAAAGCTCAGGGTTATCGCTTCGAGCCAATACTTCATAACCCACGACACTGTTGTCAGCCAAGTGAACGACCGGCTGATAGTGGGGAACCACCCCGGCCCCATGGATCAGTTCTTCCAAAGCTACCAACTGCGACGGGAGAAAACTGAAATCAATGGTTTCATCAATCTGCGTTTCATTGGTGCCCCGTGTAAGAACCCGAAACTCAGAGGCTCCCAGCTGGACAATATCATCTTCCTGAAGCAGTACTTCGCCACTGATGCGTTGACCATTAACGAATGTTCCGTTCGTACTGTCGAGATCCCTCAGAACCAGCAGGTCACCTGGCCTCATGCTGAACTCCGCATGAGTGCCTGAAACAGTTGCCCACATCAATTGCAAGTCGCAACCAAAACGCCTGCCAATTCGGAAGCCGGAACGATTGATGTGAACTTCTTGGAAATTCTGACCGTTTTCAATAGAGCCAAACAAATACCACTCTCTCGGCTTTCGAGAAGTACTATCCAATGCAGTGAAATCAGAGTGGGTTGACATGCGACGATGATGCGATTGCGTTACAAATTACCATGAAAATCTGAGTAGGTGAATTCAAAAAGGCATAGAAACCCAAGACTTGGCTGCGCGATGCCTCGCGAAAACATATGCCTCAATGATAAGCGGAGCCACGGTAATAATCCGAGCTGCTTAAATTGGACCGCGTTACGTAGCCTCTAGACTGAATCATGGTCAACACACGAATGAAAGTTACAGTCAACACTACCGTTACAGTCTAGAGAACCTGTTTCGAATACGACCCACGGCATCCTGCATTTCGACTGTCCCCTTGCAACCACCACAGCACCTCTCCGTCACAGTTGCGTCCGAACCTGCTCAAAAGTTGCCTGCAGCCGTGAATCACAGAGCAACTGCCGTGGCGTCACCCAACAACCACGCACTTGGCTCCAACCGCCACCCCGTCCCAAGTAACGCAATTTGATTACAATACGTGCTTGCGGGACGTACATCCCGGGTCCTCTGTTTCCAATCACATCTCGTTCTTGAGCTTGTCAAGTGGCAAAGTTTCGGCCACTTACCAAGACGTTAAATGCGTGCAGCTCAACTACCAACTGTTTTCGGTAATCGCATCCTCGAGTTGTTAATGAAAATAGCGAAGTTCTTTACACTGAAATCGCCAGGAGCGAGTCGAATGCATACTCGCATGCACGGCGTGCCGGGTTTAGCTGTAGCGTTGTGCTGGCTCGCTGCCGCTAACGCCATGGCACAATCCACAATCATACCTGCCGGACTCACTGCGCGTTCTTTTCTTACACAGCACTGCATCAAGTGCCATGACGCAAGCACCCACAAAGGTGGTGTCACCCTGACTGGAATCAGCGGTCCCTCTTTGCCACAAAGGTCTGCTTTGTCGCAGAATACGGCAGAGCTCTATGAACAGATCCTATCCGTACTCGAAACGGGTGAAATGCCCCCTGCCGATCAGCCGAGGCCAAGCAAAGAAGCGGTCAACCGAATGCGCAATTGGCTTGAACTTCAATTACAGTCGGCCGCCGTGCAGGAAACGAAAAAGCATTCCATGCCCACTGCCCGTCGTTTGACGAATTTTGAATATCAAAACACGATGCGTGACCTGCTGGGTTTCGAACTGCAACTGCTGGAAGATCTTCCCAAGGATCCCGTCACCGCGTATCGATTTAACAACACCAGCGACATGATGCGTTTGGGTCCCGAGCAAGTTGCTCGTTATCTGGCAGCGGGTCGCCGCGCAATGGAAGCTGCCATCGTCAATCCGGCGAAACCTGAAATTCATAAGTGGAGAACCGAGTGGAAGCCACATGGTCTTGATAGAGGACTTGGCGGAGACGAAGTGGGTGTTTGGGGAAACCGTCGGAACACCCCTGCGACTGGCATGGGGCTACGGAGCATCCCAAGAACCGGTGAATACCGAATTCGCATGCAGGCATCAGCCATTCTACCACCGGGCATCAAAGAGATGCCCCTTCGTTTGGTGATGGGATTTACATTGAACGTGAACAGCGCTACTCAACAGATGCAACCTGTAGGGACAGTACGCCTGAGCAACACGCCCGACGATCCACAAATCATTGAGTTTCGCGGCCGAATAGAGAATCACCCTGCGCAATTGGGCAAGCTGCAAAACGGGGTACGTCAACCGAGCACCATGGTCATCACCCCGCAAAATCTATATGACGATGGAACCCTCAATGACGGCAACCGAAACATTGCAATGCCTCGAGCAGTGATCAACTGGCTCGAGTTCGAGGCACCGATCACAGACATTTGGCCCCCAAGCCATCATCGACGCATCCTTTTTGAATCGCGACTACAGGAGCAGGATCCACCCGCGTATATCCGTAGCGTACTGAAACAATTCATTTCACGTGCGTATCGACGCCCAGCCACGGAACAGGACATCGATTCTTTTGAACGCATTTACAAACTTCTGCTGCCAGAACTGAAAACACAAGAAGCGGCGAGCCGCGAAACTTTGGCAATGGTTCTCATTTCACCTCAGTTTCTCTACCACACCCGGGCCGCGGGTGATCGAGACTGGCAGGCGTATGAATTGGCCAACAAGCTGTCCTACTTTCTATGGGGAAGCATGCCCGACGACGAATTGATGCAGCTAGCGGCCAATAGACAGATTCTCGACAAGAAAATTATCGGAGAGCAGGTACTCAGGATGCTGTCTGATTCAAGATCTGCAGACTTCGTCAAAAACTTTACCATGCAATGGCTGAGCCTGGCCAAGATGAAAACGGTGCCCATCAATCGCACTTTATTTCCGCGTTTTCTGTACTATGTTTCTGTCGGCGAACGTGCTGGCACCGAGGTACCATATCGTCCTACCATTCGGGACCACATGCTCCAGGAAACGATCGGTTTTATTCAACAACTGATTCAACAGAATTTACCAGCATCAAATCTTGTTGATTCTGATTTCGCATATTTAAACCAGCCACTTGCGTCACATTACGGCATCGGCGAGGTGCAGGGCGATCAATTTCGCGTCGTGCCGCTTCAAACCACATCACGACTCGGCGGGCTCCTCACACATGGCTCAATCCTACTTGCCAACGGCACTGGCTCGGCTCCACATCCTGTCTATCGGGCCGTGTGGCTGAGGGAGGCTATTTTGGGTGACGAAGTACCGCCGCCGCCGGCTGATGTTCCTGCGTTATCTGAATCCGCAGGAGAATCAGGTGAAGATGCAATCGGCATCAAGGCATTACTCGAAAAACATCGTCAAAAAGAAAGTTGCAATGACTGCCATTCCCGACTTGATCCCTGGGGAATTCCTTTCGAGCGTTACAATGCGACTGGGCGATTTCAAGCCAACGTTCCCAAAAAAGGAACCCGCGTCAGCGGCTTTCAGAAACATATTCATGGCGACATTCAGAGTTACCAGACCTATCTGGCATCGATCAACACAGAATCCGTCAATGCCGCAGCTCGCTTGCCCAGCGGAGAGATGGTCCACAGCTTGGACGATTTAAAAAGATACTTGCTGAACAACCGAAAAAACGAGATTTCAGAGAACATCGTTCGTCGATTCTTCAGCTATGCACTCGGTCGTGAGCTTGACTGGCAAGATCGATTTGAAGTGAAACGAATGATGAACAAATTACAGAAAGATGATTTTCGTCTGAGAGACCTGATCGTTTTGATCTGCCAAAGTGAAACTTTTCAGGACGATCACTAACAGTTCAAACCTGCACCCTACCCGGGGTCGAAACAAAACCTACAAAGAGTCTGTCCCACACAGGTCAACAATATGAGCAAGAAGTCTTGGCACATCAGCCGACGCCAACTCGTCACAGGAGGCGGCGCAGCCTTAGCTTTACCACTTCTCAACGGAATGAACTCGGATACAGGCTTGGTTTGGGGGCAGGGCAGCGACCATGACCAACTACCGAAACGCATGCTAGTCAGTTACTTTGCATACGGTGCGTACATGCCCAATGGTGCAAGCGGAGTCCCCTCAGCAAACAAACCGCACCACGACTGGAGTTGGTGGCCTTGCAGCAACCCAGGGCCTCTCACATTCAATCAATCGTCCCAGCCATTTACGTCACTGAAAGATCAAATCTCATACCTGCGTGGGCTTGACCACAAGGGAGGCTGGTCGATGGGCGGACATAGCTCTGGTGATGTGTTTGCCACCGGTGCAGACATGACAGAGCAAGAGAAAACGAACAACATTTCAATCGACCAATTGGCCGCCAATACTCACGGACACCAAACGCGTTATGCGTCGTTGGTGCTAGGAACCGAGGGAGGCACAGGTAGCTATGGCTCTAGTAAGACGCTATCCCATCGAGGCCCGGGACGTCCTATTCCCTCGATGCATAGGCCACAACAAATCTTCAATGGCCTTTTCCTCCCTTATGAAGGAAAAGGGATTGAGCAGGTACGTGCTGGGCTAAAGCGGGAAGCCAGCATTCTGGATTTAATGATGGAACACAGTCGCAGCTTCAGTCGCAATCTGGGGAAAGAAGATCAATCGAAAGTGACTGAGTACCTTGAGTCGATCCGAGCCCTTGAAAAACGTGTGGAAAGAACCAGCCAATGGACACACCAACCGTTGCCAGACGTCGACACGAAGGGACTGAATCTCGAGGTATCCCATAAAGATCCCAAAGAATACATTCGCTGCATGTACGACTTGGTCTACCTTGCCTTTCAAACTGACTCGACACGTTTCGCCACATTGATGCTGGAAAGCGAACAATCGTCAGACAGCGAAATGTGGAATTACGCTACTTATGCCTTGGGATACAAAGGAGCAACCCACGACATCGCGCACAAGCGACCTCCTGAATATTCGGGCCAATGGGACCGCTGGCGAGCGGAACAGCATGCGTACTTTTTGAATCGATTGCGTGACACCCCCGAGGGCAATGGCAATATGCTCGACCGGACGATCGTGCTCTGGGGTTCGGCGCATCCCCATGCCTCGCACAGCACACGAAATTACCCAATTCACCTTGCAGGTGGAAATCATCTTGGCCTCAAGCATGGAAACCTGCATGCCTTTGCGGGTGCCAAAAAGGTTCCTCTCTCCAATCTTTTCGTCAGCATGCTGAATGCCGTCGATGTACCTGTCGAAAAGTTCGCAGATAGCACCGGACCGATGACAGAAATCCTCAGTTGAANCGAATGATCACGTCAATCCGTTTTTCCTTGACCGCGATGTCTTTGGTGCTGGCTGCCTGCTCGGGCTTGCTCGCAACCGAACCCATGACCGTAATCACTCCAATCCCAAATGTGTTGGTCTTGGGAGACAGCATCTATTCGCAACCGGCCGACAATGCGGCCTCCATTTTGCGGGGTCGGGTCAACTTGAAGTTTGCGACAATACAACCCGGCGAGGTCCGGAATACGCGCAATGTTCTGAACAACCTGGACGAAATACTCGGTGATGAAAGGTGGGACCTGATTCACTTCAACGTTGGTCTTGGTGACCTCATCTACCGAGCCCCCAACATGAAAGCGTTTCGTGTCCTACCAAAACAGGCAGGCGGCATTCGAACAACCCCACCTGCTATCTACGAGAAAAATCTCCGCGATCTGGTCACTCGCCTGAAAGCCACAGGGTCGAAACTAATCTGGGCCAGCACAACTCCCATTCGCCACTCATCCACTGACGTATTTGAGATGGAATCTGAAATTAAATACAACGCGCTCGCAACACAAGTGATGAAGGAACAAGGCGTTCCAATCAACGACATGTACAGCCATGTCTTAAAACTCATCGACATGGACAAACCGGCTGCACACGGTGCGGACCCGTTTTACTTTGACCGCAAACCCCTTTACCCACCCCTCGTCCTCAGTGTTTTGCAACAACTGGATCTAATCCAACCAGTCCACGGCCCGATTCAGGTTTTCATCATGGCAGGAGCCTGGTCACACATCGGTGGTGGCATCGTAGTGGACTCCATCAAACCAAGACCGGGCCAGAATCGTGGCACATTGGACCATCTGGTGCTTGAAAACAAAAATGCGATTGGCTACCGACACCTGCTTGATGAGACCGGAAAATGGAAAACCCGCTCAGACGTGTGGATTCATTTTGATCGTCGAGGCCCCAAGTCAGGCGCATTGGGAATTGGCTACGGTGGTGATCGTAAGCGATGCATTGGCTCCGAACTCAGTTTTGGGATTACGATGGGCGAGCAAATTGAACAACAAGTCTGCATCATTAAAACAGCACTTGGCACGCCCTCTCTCACGTCCGACTTGAAACCACCAAATGCCGGAAGCCCCGGACAAAGACCGGGTGCTGCATATACAAATCTACTGAAACAGATCAACGATTCACTTGACNCATTGAGCGATAAATTCCCGGACTACACAGATGAAGCAGGTTATAAAATCGCTGGATTCGTTCTTAATGCTGGAGAACAGGACAGCGACTCGGAACTGTATGGCGAATGCCTAAAAGCATTCATCACGGATCTCCGAACCGATCTCAAGACGCCGAAACTGCCGTTCATCATTGTGGGTACAGGCAGAGGCGGACAGAACGACACCGAGTTCCCCGGCATCATTCAGACCCAAAAGCAGATTGCTGCTTTACCGGAGCACCAGGGCAATGTTGCCTATGTGGAAACCCGTGACTTTTGGCCCTCTGAAGATGCCAGGGGTGCTTACCGTCATCCATCCCACGAACGTTGGTTCGACAATGCTGAAAGTTTTTACCTGATGGGAAAAGCAATTGGCGAACAGATGGTAAAGCTATTGCCATGAAGCCTGCTGCAAACCCAAAGACACCCTTCCAACCATAACCGCATGCTGTTGCGACTACCGGACTCGAAAGCATGAACCAAGANCTGATCCGTTATTTCGTTGTTGACGCATTCACAGACCGTCCATTTAGTGGAAACCCAGCGGCGGTCGTGCTACTTTCAGAATGGCCAGATGACCTGTGGCTGCAGAACGTGGCCATGGAAATGAACCTTTCTGAAACAGCTTTTGTGGTTCCGACCCAGAGCGGATTCGACTTACGATGGTTCACACCAACCGTTGAGGTGGACCTGTGTGGTCATGCTACACTCGCATCAGCATTTGCAATTATTCACGCAGGACTCCTAGAAGCAAAATCTGACATGGATTTTGCGACCCGCAGTGGTGTCCTGTCTGCAGTCGCGCACGGAGACCGAATCCAGCTTGACTTTCCCCTGAAACCTGAATCACCGACGACCCCGCCAGCGGACCTGATTGAAGGCCTTTCGGTTACCCCCACCTACGTTGGCAAGAGTGAATATGACTATCTCGTCGAAGTGGAAACCGAGCAAGAACTACGGTCACTGACTCCCAACTTCGATCACCTGGCCAAACTTGATTGCCGCGGCATCATTGTCACGAGTACCTCTACCAATCCTGAGTTTGATTTTTCATCGCGTTTCTTCGGTCCTGCTGTTGGAGTCGACGAAGACCCGGTTACTGGCTCGGCACACTGCTGCCTGGCTGATTATTGGCGAAAACGTACCGGCCGTGATCGTTTCACTGCCTTTCAAGCATCGCAACGTGGTGGTGTAGTACACCTTACTGTCCAACAAGATCGTGTTCTGATGGCCGGAACCGCATTTCTCGTGGCTCAAGGTGAACTGCTGGTTCGCTGAGAACGATAAACAGGCAATTCCTGCTCAAAGACGTGCTGACGCAGCACAACAGACGAAGTGTTTGCTGAGGGACACGGCTGTGTCATGCGTTCACGTCTGACACAGCCAAAGGATTTGCACCTTGCGACAAGCCGTTTGCTGCTGCCGAACGAGTTCTGTTTATTGTGCCCTTTGACGCTCATACCTGTGGTTTGGGCGTCTCAATGACACTAGAATTTCTCGGAGCAGATCCATCGCTCGCTGACCTCACCGCAATCCACTGTAATGCATTTTCGTCGACTTCAGTCGAAGGCAACTTCATTGAGTGCATTACCCAAACCGCACCAAAAACCGCGAGATTCATCATTCAATATCCAATCGAGCTTAATTTTAAGCTATTGACCTTCGGACAACGAATCACTGCCACGGACGCCGAAGGCAACGTGATCATGTTCATCAAACAGAAGATGCTCAAGCTAAAAGAACAGGTCGACGTCTACAGCGGCCCTGATCAGAACCAATTGATGTTTACCATGCGAGCGGATCGAGTACTCGACTTTTCAGCGAACTACCACTTTGCTGATGCGCAGGGTAATGACTGGGGAGCCGTGAGACGAAAGGGTATGCGGTCGTTCTGGTCGGCTCACTATGAGGTCATGCAAGATGGGGAAATCGACATGACCATGTCCGAGGAGAGTCCCTTCAAGAAAATACTGGAATCATTACTTGGAGAAATTCCCTTGGTTGGGATGTTGGCCATCTATCTGATCAACCCGACCTATTTGGTTTCACGGCCAGACGGCACGCCACTGCTGCGTCTCACGAAGAAACCAGCAATTTTTGAGGGCAAGTTTGTCCTCGACAAATTGAGCGACATGCCAGAGGACGATGAACTCAGATCTTTGCTGGCCATTTTAATGGCCGCGCTTCTCGAAAGGCGACGTGGCTAAACCTGACAATTAACTCGAAACGTTGCAAACGTGCACGGGGACTGATTGAATGTGGAACGGATCCGCATGACACCAGCCCACGAGAAAACCCCACGTTCGTTTTGGCAACGCGTCTGAAATTACTCTTCTACAGGAACCGCAACGAGAGTCCAGTGCCGACAAAGTAATCATCAGAGTCGTCATTCAAACCAAGACCACCACGAAAATCCCACTGCACATTGTTGCCAAACAGGACAGTCATTCCGCCCGACAAATACTGTTCGTCAAGACCTTCAACGCCCTTCTCAGCCGCATAGCCGAACCACTCACCGTAGACACCCAGACGGTCAGTCAACGAAGTGCTGAGTGCAAGTGACTGAGTCCAGATCGTAAAGGCTGCGGGCTGACTATCATCAACTGCCCGGTTGACCTGCGTATTTCCAGCAAACGCCCAACGCTCATTCAGATCCCAGCCCCAAAGCCAGTTCACACCGGGGAGCACTTCATCATTTGTAAATGATGAACTGCCTGTTGGAACAAGCATCTGCGGCATGATCGACATTTCCGGCAAGCAACCACACTGCGGGGTTAGACCAATCTTGACCCCCAGGTACAGGTCATCGCTTCCAGTGATGTCCTCGATAGAATCGGCGATGGCCAACCCCGTATAGGCAACTCTCAATTCGAGCCAGTCTTTCCAAAGCCCCTGACGTATCAACAACTCAGGTGCTGAGTGCTGATCAGTACCGGCATCGTCGTTGCGCACATAGGTATAACCTAATTCAAATTGTGTCACCCCGCGTCCGACGGTGCTCGATGCTTCCGTGAAGTCGGGTCGATCCGTTACCAAAGGCTCAGCGAAGTTCAAACGCAATTCACTGGCATTGTTGCCAGGCCAAGCAAACAGGAAGGCCCTGCCTGAAAAGTCCCCGCATGGTGAACCATCGCAACCTACCGAATCACACGCTACAGGATCAGATGCTACAGGAACACAGACACCGCCATCACATCCATCAACCAAGCAAAACGGCAACTCCGCCCAAACGGGTGCAACAAGCAGGAAGATCAGAGCAACGATTTGTGTAACGAGCCGTAGCATAACATTGCTTTAAAGAAAAAGAGCGATAACAAAATTCCGAATAGCTACGTTTGAAAGATCGGTCGAATCTGNACAAGATTTCACCAATCAGACTGCAAACGTAATCATTAACAAAGCCGTCACAGCTGTCGGGAATGTTGCCTAGATTACAAGACCAAACACTACAAACCGCCACTCAGTGAGACGCCAGACTGGAAAACGGCATACAAATTCCGTTTCGCGTCTAACAAACGCTGATCAATCACGTTGACCAATCAGAAGGGCGACAGCGCATAAAGCAAACGGGCCACGACAATCACGCAAATGGCAGCAATCGTNCCCCTAACGCCGAGCCTCCATAAATCCAACCTNGTTGATTAGGGAAGCGAAATCATGTGTTGCTTTGCACAACCAATCGATTCAGTTTCAAGGACCCGCATCTTCGGGCGTCTTACCAAGCAGAAATCACAGTTCGTGGCTTACCAGATGAGGTATGCGAGTGAACTTACCAATGCGATGATTTTGCCAGTCCCCATTCAAACCCGCACAAAAAGAAGCCCCATTCGCTTCATTGATCTTTCAGCCTATCCAGAGTTCTTCCGTCATCTTGAACGAGGATTTCCCAAGCCAAAATCGTTGTCCGAGTCGCGGGCTGTTGAATCAGCCCACCGGCATGCCAGCCTGCGAGTCCACAAAGTGGGGCAATTCGAAGCCTCCTTTGTTCCCACAATCAATCACTTCCAAAAATTGGATCCAAGGTTCTCCATCTCCAAAGATATATGGAATAAAATCCCAGACTATTCCGACTATGGATTTGTTGTTTTCCAGCTGCACGAGCTTAGGGGNGAACCGCACCCCATGGCGTTCGAGTTCAGCACTCGCCTGACTGACACCATTTTCCTACCGACCCTTCACATTCATGACGGAGAGGTCCATCGCCGNGAGGAATTTGACCATACGATGTATGTCCAAAACAGCGAGCTTGATCTTGCTGCAGGTGATTACCAGGGTCACAAGCTTTGGGACTTGAAAAGCGGATGGGCACGATCCCATGCGTCAGCAGCAAAATTCACTGATACGAAACGGGCAAACGATTTGATTGCCGGTGATTTAAAGGTCCATCGAAAAATCATGAAAGGCACGTTCACAAACGATGACCAGTTCATATCACGCCAAAATTTGAAAACGTCCTCGCTAGGATCAACGGATTCGCTCTCTTTATCCACCACACTTGCTTTCGGTAGCGTAGGACTTGGCAGTCTCTGGTTTTTAAACCGAAGAGAACGCGTCATGTCGACTTCCGGCAAACGTAAGAATTGAGTTGCCTTGGCAATCCTCAAAACGCTGGCACAGGAAATCAGGCAACGGCAGAATTGAAAATCCCATTGCAGATTTCATTCCAAATCCTAGTGCAGCACCCAAAGATTTCCATTTTGGCTGACTGGCTCAAATCACCCCGATGCCTGCGTCAAAATGGCTGTCTCAGTGACACCAGGATAGGAAAGCATCGCGAATACGCGAAAGAAACCGTCTCAAATATTGCACTACGTGTACAATGCAGGCTCTCGGTTCAAGGAGTGGAGTTGCTCACAAGCCCTGAAACGTTGCAAATGCATTCACCTGCCTGCTTCTCAGGGATCACGCCCCCCTCCACGTCAGCAAAGGTCATTGCCCAGCTGTTCACTGAACGAGTAGCATAGAATACAGAGATACTGGAACGCAGGTAACCAACTTTCGATCTGCTGACATGCCTGACTGCACCCGTGATGCAAAGACATCCCTCATCAAACCAGCCCAAAGAAGTCTCTTTGGGAGGCGCCAGCGGTCTGGTCACAGACGCCNACGTTTTCAATTTCGCATGCAGCATTTGGAACACCGCTTCCTACTCGCTGGTGATTTGTCTCCGACCATCGATCCCGTTTCAGATCTTTCGGTAAGTGAAGATGCTGACTTACAATCGATCTCACTGAGCGGCATCAGTGCGGGGGCAGGCTTACCAAGTTCACTGCGGATCAGTGCGTCAAGCCAGAACGATTCATTGATAATTCAACCGACCGTTTCTTACCAAGCCGGGCAAGCTACCGGTGTCCTAACACTGCAACCCACGCCGGACACCCACGGGTCAGCCACCATTGTCNTAACGGTCGAAGACTCAGGTCCGGACAACGACGAAGAAACGGTAACCGACAATGGCGTCACGACGGTGAGTTTCACTGTGAATGTCGCCAGCGTGAATGACCCACCCACGCTGACACAGCCAGAATCGGTAGCGTATGAGATGAATGCTACAGCATCGATTGTCGCATCTAGCCCAACTGTGACAGGCCGCGATTACGGCGATCTTCATACCGGATCTATTTTCACCTCATCGATTGACCTTACACCAGACGGGACGGGCATGATTGTCGGTGCCTCTGGCGGCACCGAGGCCGGAGTCGGCTATATCGAGGTTTATCAGCGCACAGATGAAATTTCACCGTGGACACAAATCGGGCAGCAGTTGGTGGGGAATGACGAAACCGCATTGGGTCGTGCTGTAACACTGAATGACAGTAGCACACGAATTGCATTCAGCACGGGCAGAGCGGTTTCCATCATGGAATTCAATTCAGAGCTAGCGACGTGGGTTTCGCTCGGCACACCGATCGTACACCCAGGCATCGTTGCGAGTTTGGCGATGGACTCGACTGGAGACCTGCTAGCGATCGCAACTGCAGACAGCAATGGCATCCCTAATGCACAATTACACCGCTTTGGCGGCACTGACTGGAATCTGGAACAAGGCAATCTGACGATGGGGCAGGATGTTGCGGAGGACGTGAAAAACCAAGTAGTGCAAAGCCAGGTAGCCATGAACGCTGATGGCACCCGCTTGGTCCACTCCATCGCGGGTTGCGGGTGCAGTGGCACTGGCTTTGCAAAGGTGTACGAAAGAAACGCCGAAACATCCCAGTGGAGCGCATTAGGAAATCGCATTCAGGGTGAGGGCAGCTACGGAAGCGCCACCTCCATTTCGGGAGACGGCCAGACGATCACATTAGCCGCACCCCAACTCGGCACTGAAACTGACTTATTTGGAAACGGACTTGTTGAAGTTCTTCGATTTGACGCCGACTTAGCGCAGTGGTTACCGCACGGCAATGCCATAACAGGCACGGCGAATGCTCAACAGCTTGGAACCACAGTAGCACTCAGCCAAGATGCAGCAACTNTGGTCATTGGATCACCGGGAGCCAGTACAGAGNCAGCCAACAAGGGCGGAAAGGTGAGCATTTTTCAATATGACAATCTAACTTCTGATTGGCAATTAACCCAAGAACACCACGGTCCCGATGCAAACGGATCATTCGGCTGGCGGACCGCAATCAGCGCCACTGGCAGTTCCCTTATCACGGGTGCCAGAGGCAGCAGCTCAAGCGACAACAAGAATGGCACACTCCTTTCCTTCTCTCGGGCACATACAGTGCCTCTCACTGGAATCACGCCTGGGGGAGGTGAAACGCAAGCAATTCGGATTACCGCACTCTCGGAACAATCGCTTGTGACCAGCCAACCGGTCATCAACTATGCAAATGGTGACACGGAGGCTGATCTTTTATTTCGCCCTGAACTAGATCAAGCGGGAATGGCATTGATACAGGTCCGCGTCGAAGACTCTGGCTTGGACGGAAACTTCGACACGACCGCCGACAACCGCCTGACCGAACGCACGTTTTCATTTGGTGTTGGGCTGTCAAACTTTGAAACGAACACCGATTTACTAAGCTTGAAATTAGGCGAAGCTGGCGGTGACCTTCGACTCAGTAAAAACACGGACGGAACCGTCCTTGAGATTGAAGCAGATCGCTGGATCGGAGTTGGAACAGATAAAATATTGCTTCCTGCAGAAAACCGCATGGTGCTACCAGACCTGCAAGATTTCGGACGCGTTGAATTGGTTCTCAAAGAAGAACGAGACATTATCTTCGAAGATCCTACTGCATGGCGACTAGGCACACCGCTCGCGGATGGGCAGCGATTCCTGCGTGNCCTGACGATTTTGAACGATCCATCCGAAGTCTTATACATTGAGGGGGGCGCGGTATGGCAAAACCCGATTGACCCTAACGACATCGACGCCAGCGGGCATGTTTCCCCATTGGATGTGTTACAAATCATTAACGAACTTGCTGCCAATCTGTTCAGTGATCCACTGACAGGAATACTCACTGATCCACTGACAATCGAGAATTGGCCAAATCGCAACTTTGATCAGAATGCCAGTGGACACATCTCTGCGTTAGATGCACTTCTTGTGATCAATCACCTTGCAGCACAGCAGAATGGGCAAGGAGGCGAGGGTGAACTTGCAATCCAACGGATTCCTCAATCACCTCACCCCCTTTCGCATTCATTGTCTAGTGAACCGCATCCCGAAGTGTCTCATTCGCCCCTTCACCTAACACCATCTGGCAGCCAAACGCCACCGACATCGCGTTGGGTTCGGCAAGTGAACCATACGCATGATGATTTCCAAGCAAGAATAGCAGCCACTGACGCTTCAGACTCACAATCTTCGATCGCCTCAGCACTTCTTTTCACCGACAGCGAAATTTCAAATGCTGTTGATGATGTGCTGAAGACCTGGCAGTGAATGATGTCTCCACAGCAGCCAGCATTCGAATAGACATCGCAAAATCTCAAGTCGCCAAGTGACGATCGCAAGAACGACGGTCGCAAAAACCAAGACACATACAACCACAAGCAGAAGCACCAATAGTGATCGAAACTCAAAAGGTTTTGCTTTGCTGTCTGGGTCAGTCTGGTGTCGGGGGTGTTATTCCTCAATGTCCGACTCTACGTGACATCTCCCCTAGCTGCTGACATCCAGCAAGCCCCTCCACTTTGCTAGTTCAGTTGAATGTCAATCGATTAGCACTGGACTCACACGCTGCGTCTCCAATGCAGCAATTTTTCCCTGAGGGTNACTACTTCAGCTATCTCTTCCATGGCCTAAGTGGGTTGAGTTAGCCATGCAAGACCCTTAATATACTGCCGAAGCGATTGAGCAAGCCGAATGGTGCTTGCCCATTTGGATCCCCCACAAGTTAAGGCACCATTTCGAAAGCATCTGCCTCCAAATCACGGGATATTCTATTCAGCTTGGAAGTGCCATTTGCTCGCGGGAATCACAACGATCAAGAAAGGCAAAGATAGGTCACAAACCCAGCGTCTACGGGCTGCATGTGATTCATTGAGTAGTGCCATCAAAAACTCCGGTACACCCTTCCTATGCTCGCACACGGTGTCTGCATGGTCGTGCGACTCAATCCCCGCATACACGCACTTTCAAGCTATGACCGACTCACACAGGAAGGTCGCTATNAGGATGTCATCGCAAACTGGCTCAGCGCAGCACAACGCCTCGATCCAGAAACCGGTTTACTGCCAATACAACAGACACCAAAGATGGCACCAGCGTCAGTCTTGCACGAGCAACATCACAAGTAATCGTGCTGCATTTTTTACCGTACATCAATGCCACCTTTGCAAGGGAGCAATACGGCATTTTCCGCGACAGTTTCTTTACAACTTTCCTTGGTGCACCCTGCGTGCTTGAATACCCGTCAGGCATGTCAGGCTCTGGTGATATTGACAGTGGACCGCTCATTTTTGGCCGCAGTCTGTCGGCCACGGTGCTGATGATGAACGTTGCCCAAACCTATGGTGACATGGACTTCGCAAATGCCATCGGACAAGCCGGTGAAACAGCCGGACTGCCGTGGACATCAGCGGAGCAGAAACACGACATGCCGGCTTACTTCCAATTGGCAACACCATGGTTGCCTATGCCCACATAGCAGGTCCCTGGTTTTCAAGCAATCAACATCATCCTGAAATGGAATATCTCGTTGGTGCAAGTTGGCGTTTGGCAATCCACTTTCTCTNCCTACTGGTCNTTCTGCCACTCGCCTTGCCGCTGTCACGCCGATGCTTGCGAAAATCGTCTGACCAAATTGAGCCAACAGATAATTAATCAGGTTCCAAAGCTATTCATTTCACTTGGCAGCAACTTTCAAAAGTACGTCTCAGCGTTCAACAAGTTCCTGCTTCAGTAGAAATCGCATCAGACAAGGCTTGCCGTATCAACAAAGCTGAGTGGATTGAGTATTCGCAAAGGATTAGACTGCCGATATTCCACCGCGCGATCAGTTCGTCGGTTCGGGCTTTCCTACACCCTCTTTGAGAAACAGACAATGAAAAGTGCACGCCTTCTGTGCGTTGGCCTTTGTGCTGCGTTAATTTCCTGCACCGCAACCAACAGTCGCGGTGACGTCAAATTACCGACCATTCTTGACAGTCACATGGTCCTGCAGCGTGACGTCCCCCTGAACTTTTGGGGCTGGGCAGACGCGGGCGAAAAAGTCACGGTAACCATGGGAAATGAGGTAGCAACAACAGAAGCCGCCGAAGACGGTAGCTGGAAAGTTAGCCTGGGTGCGCAGAAAGCAGATAGTAAGGCACGCACCATCACAATTTCAGGTAACAACACGATTGAATTGAATGATGTGCTCATAGGCGAGGTCTGGATCGGTTCGGGGCAATCGAACATGGAGTGGGTACTCTCGAATACACAGGGATCAGCGGGAGCTATCGCAGATGCCGACCATCCTATGATTCGTCTTTTTCATGTGCCGAAAGTACAGGACACAGAACCAGCAACGGATGTCAATGCAGACTGGAAAGTTTGCACTCCTGAAAGCGTTCCACGTTTCTCTGCCGTTCTTTACTACTTCGGACTGAAACTACAGCAAGAGCTAAACATGCCCATTGGACTGATCAACAGTTCTTGGGGCGGTTCCCCCATCGAGCCGTGGACAATCGCGAACGGCACTTCCGGTGGTATGTATAACGGCATGATTGCTCCGATCGTGCAATATCCAACTCAAGGCGTCATCTGGTATCAGGGAGAAACAAATGTACTGAGAAAAAATGGCCTCGCGTACGAGGGTAAGATGAAGGATTTGATTGGGGGCTGGAGAGAAGCCTTTCACAATCCGGACCTTGCATTCTACTTTGTGCAAATTGCCCCATGGTCAGGTAGCTACGAAAATGGAGAACTGCCAAAACTTTGGGAGGCACAGGTTGCGACGCTAAATATGCCAGGTACTGGCATGGCAGTGACGACTGATCTGGTTGACAACATCGCCGACATTCATCCTCGCAACAAACTTGACGTTGGTAACCGACTCGCCCTTTGGGCGTTGGCCAAAACGTATGAAGAAGAAGGGCTGACCTATTCTGGACCTCTTTTTAAATCGATGACTGTGCAAGGAGATAAGGCTCACTTATCGTTCGCGCATACCGCCAAAGGACTACGATCCCGTGATGAAAATCCATTGAATGAGTTTCAGATCGCCGGGGCCGATGGCAAGTTCTTCGCTGCTGACGCCGTCATCAACGGAAGCACAGTTGTTGTTTCAGCTGGTGAGGTCCAGAGTCCCAAAACGGTGCGTTTTGGCTGGCGCAAGATTGCCAATCCGAATCTGATCAATTCGGTTGGCCTACCCGCGTCCCCATTCCAGACAGACAACTGGCGGGGTGGTACAGGCGAATAAAAGCCTGAAACCAATGCGACGAAACTATGTGGGGCCAAGCGTCTCGCTACCTNGACGTAAAAAACGACATTTTGACCCCGTTTTCCGTTGTCTTATGGTGTGCACCTCGGTTTGCACAGCACTTCAATTGGCGAAAACAGCGGGGTTTCGTCTATGCTANGTGATAGTGATTCGACGGGCGAACAACTTGGCCAGCCGCAGTCGAGCAACCACCGATTGCACATTGGTAAAGACATTGCAAAACTCGAGTACTTTCCAGCTCGCGTGACAACCGTTCCGCGACCTCAATTGAACCCAGCTCGCACTTGGCCTAAGTTCATGCCTTCGGAATGCNAGCGGGACACAGGAATAACAGTGAAAGGCTGTTATGATCAATGAGTTGAAAATCTTCATAATTTTCTGGTTAGCTGCCTTTGCGGTGGCTTTGTTAGTTCTCCGGAAGAATCCGCGTCTTGGCAAACTTTGCTTTGCTGTCTTGATTCCCTCCCTTTGCCTCACAGCGTTTGCAGGCTGGCAATTGCAAACCGCGGAACAAGCCCGGTCACTAAGGTCGAATGACGGTAAAAGCCCAACTGACAATATCGGGATCACGGCGGCTNTGTACGAACCGTTTCGGCCGATAGAAGTTGTTGGCGATGGCTACACGAAAGCGTCGGCATGCATGGAATGTCACGATGAACAATACGAATCATGGCATGATTCGTATCACCGCACGATGACACAACTGGCCACCCCTGACTCAGTGATGGGCAACTTCAAGGATCAAACGGTCACGTTCAANGGACGCACCTACCAAATGACCGAGCAGGGCGATTTGTGCTGGGTTGAAGTTCCTGCCAGCGTNGTGCAACCTGAGGGAAAAAACGTTTCAGCCACTGAAAGGACTCAGCTGCCGATCGTCATGAGCACGGGTTCACATCACATGCAAGTTTACTGGTTCCCGATGGGTCAGGGCAGAATGCTGGGGCAATTCCCACTGGTCTACCTCAAGCAGGAAGATCGCTGGGTGCCACGCAAGAGCTGCTTTCTTGAACCCCCTACTGATCAAACCGACATCGAAGTAGGTCGTTGGAATAATACCTGCCTGCAGTGCCACACGACCAACCCGAAGCAACTGCTCTCACGCGACTTCGTGTTCGACACCAAGGTCTCCGAGTTTGGAATTTCATGTGAGGCATGCCACGGCCCCGGGGAGGAACACATCGCATTTCAGAGAGCGAGGTCCGGAGATTCTGACGGAAGCTCCAAAAGTTCAGGTAACCAAACCGACTCCAACAGCCATTTCGCTGAAGTAACCCAGCAGGCCGATCCCATCATCAACCCGCGCAACTTGGACCACCGACTCAGCTCTCAAGTGTGTGGGAACTGCCATGCCATGGCGACACACCTGGATCCGGCAACCCGGAATAACGGCCATACGTTCCGACCCGGTCAAGAGCTTTCCGAGTCACGACATCTCTATCGCTGCAACCCTGACAGTGAAGCGTTGCTAAAACGCCAAGGACAGGATCCGGATGCATTCTATGATTCCGTATTTTGGGACGACGGAATGATACGAGTCACAGGTCGGGAATTCAGTGGTTTGTCGGAGTCCCCCTGTTACCTGCGGGGAAAAATGTCTTGCATTTCCTGCCACGCGATGCACCATGAAACGGGTGACGAAAGATCAACAGAAGACTGGGCAAACGATCAACTCGCCATGGATATGGATGGAGATCATGGCTGTACCCAGTGTCATACGGCTGACGACTATGGTGAAAGCCATACGCACCACGATTTAGACAGTAGTGGATCACGTTGCTACAGCTGCCACATGCCTCACACCAGCTATGGCCTGATGAAGGCAAACCGGAGCCACCA